>NZ_CP089998.1:0-689878 GCF_021390075.1 Cytobacillus spongiae | reverse complement strand
TCTTTCTGTTTGTAGAAATAAAACCCGTTTATAATGAAACAAAGACAGTGAACGGAGTGAGCGAATGAGTAATCGTATATTCACAGAAATGGAAATGAAGCAGCTTGAGAATAACCCAAATGTGTTACGTGTATCTGCCCGTACTATCAGCTATCAACCTTCATTTAAACAGATCGCCATCGAAGAATATCAGAAAGGAAAGTTTCCTAGCCAAATTTTTGAAGAACATGGATTTGATGTCGCAGTTATTGGCAAAGATCAACCAAAACGCTCGTTAAGAAGATGGCGTAAAACCTTTGAGATGTATGGAAAAGCAGGATTAGAAGGGGAACGAAGAGGCAAGGGAAGCCAAGGACGACCTTCAAAACGAGAGCTTTCAACTGAAGAAAAGCTTAAGAAAGCCGAAGCACGGATCAACTATTTAGAGGCTGAAAATGAATTCTTAAAAAAGCTAGAAGAACTCGAAAGGCAGGCGTTGAAGAAGAAAAAATAGCTCCACAAGAGGTCTACGTGCTCATCGAGCACGTGATAAACAAGTATGCATTAAAGAACGCGGTCTCCTATTTGTGCACTTATATCGGGGTGAGCCGAAGTGGTTATTATGCCTGGTTAAAGTGTAAGGCTAAAAGAGAATGGAAAAATGCGAAAGATGAACAAGATGTCACATTGATTCGGTCTATCTTTCAACGTGAAGATGAAAAAGTAGGAGCCCTTCAAATCAAAATGTTTTTAGAGAATGATTACGATGTCATCATGAATCATAAAAAAATCAGAAGGTTAATGAGAAAGTTTCACCTTGTGACGAAAATTAGAAGAGCTAATCCCTATAAGCGAATGATGAAAGCAACCCAGGAGCACCGGACGTGTCCAAACCTACTCAACCGTGAATTCAAACAGGAAAAGCCTGGCCTCGTATTCTTAACAGACATTACCTATATTTATTATGGTAAGGGTCAAAAAGCTTATCTTTCTTGCGTAAAAGATAGCACAACAAATGAAATTGTAGCTCACCATGTTTCCACGTCGCTTGGAATGGACTTGGTTTATCGTACCTTAGAAAAGCTCAAAGTCGCTCAAAATGGTTTCCACCCTAGGTCCCTCATTCATTCGGATCAGGGTTTTCACTACACTCATCCCTTTTTTCAACAGAAAGTAAAGGAAGCTGGACTTCAACAATCCATGTCGAGAAAGGGGAACTGTTGGGATAACGCTCCGATGGAGTCATTCTTTGGCCATTTTAAAGATCATGTAAATCACAAAGCATGTAGGAATTTGAATGAATTGAAAGAGAAAGTAGATACCTTTATCCAACGTTATAACCATAGAAGGTATCAATGGGAATTAAATAAAATGACCCCGGTTCAATACCGAGGTCATTTACTAACAGCATAGGCCCTTTTAATAAACTGTCCATATTATAGGTTACAGTTCAGTGACGGCTCTTTTTGCATTAAATTTTAAAACTAGAAATCAGTTCCTTTAATTTCTCTGCTTGTTGTGAAAGCTCTGAAGCACTGGCTGTCACTTGTTCCATGGCAGCGGAGCCTTCTTCGGATGCAGCAGCGGTGGTTTCTGTATTTGAAGCGGTAGCTTCGGCAATTTCATTGACTAGGGCAAACGAAGTGGCGACTTCCTGGCTGAGATTAAGAGTCTCCTGAATATGACCAACCATTTCTTCCACTACAACGGTTGTTTTTGTGGTTTGGTTAAGAATATCTTCAAGTGAGGTGTTTGTTTCGTTTGTGATTTCTACACCTGCGATGACTTCTTTTACTCCATCAGAGTTCTGCTTTATGATGACATCAACTTCTTCTTGAATGCTGTGTACAATTTCGGTTACACCTTTTGCTGCTTGTCGGGACTGTTCGGCCAGTTTCCTGACCTCATCAGCTACTACGGCAAACCCTCTTCCATGCTCCCCGGCCCGTGCTGCTTCAATAGCAGCATTCAAAGCAAGAAGATTGGTTTGTTCAGCGATGTCAGTGATGGTTCCGATGATCGTTGTGATTTGAGATGATCGCTGACCTAACGCTTCGACCGTTTCACTTGTATTTGACATGGTTTCTTCTATGCTCAGCATTTTTGACGAAGAGGCTTGAACGGTTTTTCCGCCTTTTTCAGCAACCACTCTCATATCATGAGCAGTTACCTTAACGAGCTCTGCCTGATCAAATAAGAAACGTGCGGCTTCTTCAAGACTGTTCATTTTACTCAATGACTCTGACATCCGGCTGGTGGTTTGATCGCTGCCCGCTGCAATTTCGGTAGATGTTTCTGCAATGGATGTAATGGTCCGGGACGTTTCTTCAGCGGAAGCCAAAAGTTCCTGGCTGCTGGCTGAAACATTCTCGGCCATTTCTGAAACTTGTTTAACAAGGATTGCAATTCCAGCAATAAGTTGATTCGTATCAGCTGCCAAATCTGCAAGCTCGTCCTTTGATTTTACATGGATCCGTTTTGTCAAATCCCCGCCTGCGTTCGCAATTTCCAGAATAGATCGGCTGATCTTCTTGGTATTTGTCTTGATTGTATGAGATAAAATGATCCCGAAGAAAACAGCTAAAATGACGGCAAATGCTGATAAGCCAATCGTTATGATTTTAGATAAATAAACTTGCTGATTTAATGAATCGATTCGATCATTTAGATCTTTTTCCTGGTCGATTACAATCATATCTACATATGAACGGATTCCGTCAAGATATTTCTTACCTGTACCGGACTCAACAAGAGTGGCAGCCTTTTCAAGCCCTTTATCCTTCCTTGTATCGATGACACGGTCGACAAATTGAATCCAAAAACCATATTGTGCCTCGATTTTATCTAGTTTATCAAGTTGCTCCTGATTACCCTGTAATAAGGTATTCAACTCTTCTATATGATTTTCAACGGACCTTTTTCCATTTTGATAGGGTGCTAAAAAGCCTGTAGCCCCAGTAATGACAAACCCCTGTTCACCAATTTCAATTTCATTCAATACCTTGGATAAATCCTTTACCTTCGTATCAACCTGCATATCGTATGTAATCAACGTGTTGATCTCTTTTTCCAGCTTCATCATATTGAAGTAAGAAGTAGAGGCGAGGATTAATAGGACGATGGTCAATAATCCGAATGACAGGATGACTTTACCCCGGATTGTACGAAAGTAAGTAAAGAGACCTATACCTTTTCTGTTACTCTCTTTCTTACTCTTTATTCTTTTTGTCTGTTTTTCTTTTGTCTTTTTCACCATTTCCCCCTCCTGAAGATAAGCAAAAAGTAGCATCAAAGGATGAACTTACCATTATTTTATACATATCGACCTAATATATCTAGTCACTTTGTACATTTTCTGTCGAATTTTTGAGAATCTTATTATATTTCAATCAATGATATCTTGTTAACGACTGAAATACAGTCGTTCTATATCGGTATAAGCTTCATCTAAGAATACTTTCGAATGATTCTTTATCATAAAGAAAAAAAGAAAAGAAAGATTGTGCTTTTCATACATATGAATAGTGATAGGGAACTCTTTATGAGCAACGAGATGATCGAATCGAAAGAGAGTACGAATCTGATTCTTTCAGGAGGGGGATTATGCCTCATTCGCATTTAATAAAACCATTGATTGGGGAACACTATCCGACCATAGATTACGGAAAAGGTGTTTATTTGTACGATACTGATGGACGGGAGTATATCGATGCTTGTTCAGGAGCAGTAACGGCCAATGTAGGACATGGCATGGAAGAAATTCTTCAGTCCATTGTAAGTCAAGGAAATAAGGTTGCTTTCGTGTATCGTTCTCAATTCAGTAATCAGCCAGCTGAGGATTTAGCAACGTTTCTTCATGAGAAGACAGGCTATCCATGGAGTTTCTTTGTAAATAGCGGATCTGAAGCTGTTGAGACGGCCATCAAGATAGCTATTCAACACTGGCAGGAACAAGGAAGACCGATGAAAAGAAAGATATTATCCAGATGGCTCAGCTACCACGGTATTACTTTCGGTGCATTATCCGCCTCAGGTCATCCAGCCCGCAGGGAACGCTTTGATTCTTATCTTGGAGACTGGCCTACAATAGAACCTCCTTATTGTTCTCACTGTCCTTTTGGAAAAACGTATCCATCATGTAATCTTGTCTGCGCATCCCAATTAGAAACGATGATTATGAGAATAGGGGCAGATAATATCGCTGCTTTTATGGCAGAGCCGATCATCGGTGCAGCAGGAGGCGCCATTACCCCTCCAAGAGGATACTATGAGCGGATAAAATCGATTTGTGAAGAACATGAGATTTTGTTTATTTCAGATGAAGTCATGACCGGATGTGGAAGGACAGGGACCTTTTTAGCGTTAGATCAGTGGGGGGTGAAAGCCGACATTGTAGCGATTGGTAAAGGTCTTAGCGCAGGATATGCTCCCATTGCTGCCACCCTTATAGCTGACAACATTATGGAGCCAATCGAGAATGGATCTAAAATGATCATGAGCGGCCATACATTCAGTGGAAATCCTATGTCGGCAACAGCGGCACTTGCTGTTCTTAAACTGATTGATTCTGAGAAGATGATTGAAGGTGTCCATTCTAAAGGAACGTACCTGAAAAATCTCATTGAAAAATTAAAAACGGAATTTTCATTTATTCAGGATGTAAGAGGCAGGGGGCTGCTGTTAGGAATAGAGTTTACATCCCTTGGAGCAGCATTTACATCGTCCGTTGTTCAAGCAGGGGTTGAAAGCGGGATATTATTATACCCCGCGGCTGCCGGCATTGACGGGAGGAAAGGATCTGCTATTATGGTTGCCCCCCCATTGAACAGTTCGAAAAGGGAACTTGAAGAAATGGTTAAAAGACTTAGAAGAACCTTTCAACTGGTACTTGAAAATGGGAAGGAGAATTAAATATGTCCCGTCTTCACAATAAAACAAGCAGCTATGAAAGCATAAAACATTTTTTCTTCGATCACATGACCCTGATGTTTGGCGGATTTGGAGGAGTGGGTTCCCCGCCAACAATCTGTAAGCATTTATTGGATTGGGGTACGAAGGATATCACCTTGATTGGAAACGATACTGGTTTTCCCCATATCGGCATCGGACAGCTTGTGGCAGCAAACAGAGTAAAGAAAGTGATTGCTTCTCACATAGGTTCGAACCCCATTGCTGGACGGTTAATGAGTGAAGGGAAACTTGAGGTTGAATTCTCTCCTCAAGGAATATTGGCTGAGAGGATTCGTTCAGGTGGAGTCGGATTGAAGGGGATTGTAACCGAAATAGGTGTGGATGATCCCTATCTAAATAAAGGAAAAGTCTTACTGGAGATAGGAGGCTGCCGCTATTTATATGAAGAAGCACTGGTTGCAGAAGTAGGGATCGTTTATGCCAAAAAGGCTGACACATTCGGAAACCTGATTTATGACAAAAGTGCCAGGAATACGAATCCACTTGTGGCTATGGCGGCAGATATTACAATTGTAGAAGCCGAAGAAATTGTGGAAGCAGGGGAATTGAATCCTGAGGAAATCGTAACGTCGGGAGTCTTTGTAGATCATATTGTATTGTCTAAAGGAGTCGACTGGAAATGGGCATGGGAAACGGAGTGAAGGATAAATTAGCAAAGCGGGCAGCTATGGAAGTGAAAGAACATATGATTGTCAATTTAGGAATTGGAATACCTTCCCTAGTTCCGAATCATCTTTCCCCTGGGTTTCCTGTTATCTTTCAATCGGAAAACGGGATTATTGGGATAGGACCTGCACCAGGTAAAGGGTGTGAGGACGAGAACCTGTGCAATGCAGGAGGGTTTCCGGTTTCATTGGTGAAGGGAGGGAGCTATACAGACAGCTCCATCGCATTTGCCATGATTCGACGAGGAAAGGTCGATCTAACGATTCTTGGGTCTCTGCAAGTCAGTGAAAAGGGTGATCTTGCCAATTGGATCATACCAGGAAAAAAAGTTCCTGGTATGGGGGGTGCTACCGAACTTGCGTCCAAGGCGGAGAAAGTCATCGTGCTCATGACTCATTTAGATAAAAAAGGGGGAAGTAAAATCGTAAGGGAATGTACCCTTCCATTAACGGCAAGAGCATGTGTTTCTATGATCATTACAGACAGGGCTGTTTTTACCATTGAAGATGGTCGATTAATACTAAGAGAGATCTTTAATCCATATACTCTTCAGGACATAGAAGAGACAACAGAAGCTTCATATTTCCTGAGCCCTGCTATCAAATATATAGATTAGGGGGAACCACTATGGAATATCACCGTCTTATCAAGGAATTAATAGAAGCGAAAAAGAAAAGTACCATCAAGCTCCTGCAAAGATTAGTCCAGGAAGACAGTGTAAGGGGAAATGAATCCAAAGCCCAGGCGATTGTCATCGAGAAGTGCCGGAAACTTGGCCTGGAGTTGGATATTTGGGAAGTGGAAGAAGAGGAAGTGAAAGATCATCCTTTCTATCGTTGTGACCGTGATCATTTCAAAGGTAACCCAAATGTAGTGGGTGTCTTAAAAGGCAGCGGAGGAGGCAGGAGTCTCCTATTAAATGGACATATCGATGTGGTACCTGAAGGTGAAAGGGAAGGATGGACCTATGACCCATACAGTGGAGTGATCCAAGACGGAAAGCTTTATGGAAGAGGATCAACGGATATGAAGGGGGGATCGGTTGCTTTACTGCTTGCACTTGAAGTGATAAAGGAATTGAATGTCCCCCTTAAAGGTGACATCATCTTTGAAAGCGTCATTGAAGAGGAAAGTGGCGGAACCGGAACCCTTGCGGCCTTATTGAGAGGGTATAAAGCTGACGCTGCCATTATCCCCGAACCAACCAATATGAAGCTTTTTCCTAAGCAGCAGGGGTCCATGTGGTTCCGCATAAAAGTAAAAGGGAAACCGGCCCATGGAGGAACAAGGTATGAAGGAGTAAATGCGATAGATAAAGCTTACACTGTCATTCACGCTCTACAACATTTAGAATCCTCAAGGAATGGGAAAGTGGAGGACCCTTTGTATAGCAGTATACCCATTCCGTTACCAATAAACATCGGAAGGATTGAAAGCGGAAAATGGCCATCTTCAGTCCCTGACCTGGCTGTCATTGAAGGGAGGGTAGGGGTTGGGCCGTGGGAAACGATGCCTGAAGTGGAAAAGGAAGTGGAAGCGGTCATTTCAAACCTGAACAAGGTGGATCCATGGTTTGAACATCATCCAGTGGAAATCGAATGGTTTGGTGGAAGATGGCAGCCTGGAGACCTTCCATGCGATCATGAATTAGTTAAAAGCCTCAGCCATTATATGAAACAAGTGTTGCGGACCACTCCAATAGTTGAAGCCTCGCCATGGGGAACGGATGGCGGTATTCTTTCCAAAGGTGGAGATATCCCGGTAATCGTATTTGGTCCAGGTACTACAGAAGTAGCTCATGACAAAGACGAATATATTGAATTGGACAGAATCTACCAAACTGCTGAAATTCTTTCCTTATTCATTCTGGATTGGTGCAATAAAAAGAAATGATTATCTTTTTATGGGTAAGGATATAAATGGTGGGCTTCAAGGAAACGTACCCTCTTCATACTATCTATCTCAATTACAACTCATTGAATGAAAGACAGGGGGTTGTTCCTTTTTTATCCTTCTATGTTTCATAACTGAGCTTCACGCTTCATATGTTGGTTAAAAAGGGGCTTATTTGAATGCAAACTTACGAATATATCAAACAACCAAAGCTTGAAGCTGTTGTTTATAAAGATGAATACAACAGGCGTCTGCGGGTGGATGAGTTTAGGGGAAATGCAGGGTTGTTATGGGAGTATATTAAGAGACAAACAGGATCGAATCTTTATGAAAAGGTGATCATTAAGTCAAAATGGGATCAATCTCTCTTTTTTTTGGAAAGGGGCTTCATCCTGGAAGGGGGAGTAAAAGGGTATTTTGACGGAGATAGAGTTCTTTTCTTGAGTAATTTTTTAACAAATGAAAGAAGGAACAGCTCATATTGGAGGGATGAGGATGTCATTCTCCAAACCGTTCAGGCACTTGAAAGTCACGAGGTGCCGTGTTCCAAACCAATTTCTGTTGCGACTGAGGAGCATGTTTCTCAGTTAGCCGATCTGTATCGGGAAGTGTTTAAGCTTTATCCTGTTCCATTACACAATCCTGAATATGTAAAACAGTCAATGGAGAGTGGGACAATCTTTGTATACATCGAAGAGAATGGCCGAATAATCAGCGCAGCTTCAGCCGAAGTGTCATCAACCTGGAAAAATGCAGAACTCACAGACTGTGCTACACGTACTTCCCATCGCAAGGGAGGGTATATGAAGCACCTTATACGAAAGTTAGAAGCTGAATTGCAGGAGCGGAATATCTACTGTGCTTATACGATAGCCAGGGCACTTTCTTTTGGGATGAATGCCGTTTTTCAGCAGCTTGGGTATCGGTACGGGGGAAGATTGGCGAATAACTGCATCATCTTTGACAAAATGGAAGACATGAACATTTGGCAAAAAGATTTGAGTGAAGTGTAAGTATTGATTATCCTGTTCCCCAGTAATCCATACTGATTAAAATCCATTAGTTCAAAAGAAGTTTATTTGTTTTCCTTTCCTGGATCTACAGCGTTTTATTAGCTTCAATAATGGATTCTGATTGAAAGATATTTTTGTAAAGTGGGTGGAGAAAATGAAAATGAATCTCTATAAACCAAAAAGAGATTGGAAAGAAATTGAACTATGGAAAGACGTAACAGATAAGCAATGGAATAATTGGTTATGGCAGCTCACAAATACCATCAGAACCCTTGATGACTTAAAGAAAGTGGTGAACCTGACTCCCGAAGAAGAAGAAGGTGTCAGGATTTCAACTAAGACCATCCCGCTTAATATCACCCCTTATTATGCATGGTTAATGAACGAGGAAGACCCCCGCTGCCCTATTCGGATGCAATCTGTTCCTATAGGTCAGGAAATTCATAAAACGAAATATGACTTGGAGGATCCTTTACATGAAGATGAAGATTCTCCTGTTCCAGGGCTGACTCACAGATATCCGGACAGGGTATTGTTTCTTGTAACCAATCAATGCTCGATGTATTGCCGTTACTGTACGAGAAGAAGGTTTTCAGGACAAATCGGAATGGGTGTACCAAAGAAGCAGCTCGATGCAGCCATTGAATATATCAGGGAGACACCAAGTGTAAGGGACGTCCTTCTCTCTGGGGGAGATGGCCTTTTGATAAATGATCAAATTCTCGAGTACATCTTAAAGAACTTAAGAGAAATCCCACATGTTGAAATCATCCGGATTGGCACGAGAGCACCTGTCGTGTTTCCCCAACGGATTACAGAGAATCTGTGTCAAATACTAAAGAAATATCATCCGGTTTGGTTGAATACTCACTTTAATACATCCATCGAAATCACCGAAGAATCCAAGAAAGCGTGTGAGATGCTCGTAGATGCAGGGGTTCCGGTAGGGAATCAAGCGGTTATTCTTGCCGGTATAAATGACAGTGTGGGAATCATGAAAAAGCTCATGCACGATCTTGTCAAGATTCGTGTACGTCCATACTATATTTATCAATGCGACTTATCAGAAGGGATCGGACATTTCCGGGCACCCGTTTCCAAAGGCTTAGAAATTATTGAAGGGTTACGGGGACATACATCAGGCTATGCAGTCCCGACTTTCGTGCTGGATGCACCCGGAGGTGGAGGGAAAATTTCCTTGCAACCAAATTATCTCATTTCCCAAAGTGCTTCAAAAGTCGTAGTCCGAAATTTCGAAGGAGTTATCTCCACTTATCCGGAACCAGAAGAATACGTGCCAGGAAGGGCAGATGACTACTTTAAAGAAGTGTACCACGATGAGGAAATCAAAGAACCTGCCATTGGGATCGCAGGTTTGATGAACCAAACGCATTCTTCTCTTACACCTAGTGGATTAAAACGGTTGGAGCGAAGAAGAGAATATGAGGAAAACCCTGAGCATAATTCCCTTAAAGACTTCAGAGGCAAAAGGGATCAGCTTAAGGAAAAGAAGCACAAAGCGATGCTGTCGAAAATGAAGCAGGATAAGAATGAAGACAAGGAAGAAAAGTCCAATGGGTAAATCCTCATTGAAACGATGCGACTGGTGTGAAGAAAAGACGGCCAATGATAGTCAATCCAACGTATTTTGGGAACTTCCCGATGGCTCACGAGCGATTCAGATCACAGGCGTCCCAAGCGTTTCCTGCAGCCATTGCGGAATGGAATATCAAGAAGAGGCGGTCATCAACGAAATTGAGGATCAACTCATGTTGATTGATACCAAATCGATCGACAAAGTAATCACCTATACAAAATTAATGGACCATCCTCGATTATTGAAAAAAAATTACTTTCGATTCTAGTCCAGGATGTTTCATGATTGAGAATCTTCTATTAGAAGCAAAAACTTTACGAATTCACCTTCTTCCGCTATCCTTTTAGAAAAGAAAAGACAGGGATAGGTGGAAAATATGAAAAAATCCTTTTATCATTATTTAATGAAATACAGGCAGCCGACTGCCAGGGATGAATTAACCCGATTTGCCAATTCAGCTTATGATGACCATAGCTTTCCTAAACAATCTCAAGCTTATCATGAGGTCAGTTCTTATCTTGAAATGAATGGCTATTATCTTGAAAGTATGTCCATTTTCGACCTTGCATGGGAGCAGTATCTATTAGATGAAAAAGAATAGACTAAATATCTCTATCTACCGGACTGACATATGTTCTCACTATGTCGGTCTTTTTTTCTCCTTAGAAAAAGAGTGATGCAATCGTGTATACCGATATGGTTGTAATTGCATATCATATAAAAAAGGCGATTAAGGGTGAGGGGAGAATGAAGAAACGAAAAGAGCCTAAATTTAGAGTTGGGGAAACAGTAGTCGTAACGATTTATGGTACAGTCGGTAAAATTACTGATATAAAAAAACTCGACGGGGAGTTTTTATATGAGGTAAACGAAAGTGAAGGACTATTCAAGGAGAAGGCATTAGAATTGCTTGATTCTTATGAAGGATACATTTTTGAACAGGAACAAATAGATATAGAATATAAATTTCTATTTGGAGATCTTGTCATGGTCAAGGGATATGATGAGGATCTCTTTAAAGTGGTAGGCTTCAGGACGGAAATTTGGCGCTATAAAGATGATGCCTGGGAAGATGTCATTTATGAGTTAATGAGAATCACAGATGGCGAGTGGCTGGAAGCAGACGAAGAAGAAATCACATTAGTTGCAGATGAAGAGCAGGCAGAAGCCTTTATCAAAAAATATGGATTTGTATTTCCACAAAAAAAAGAAGGCAAGACAAAATTGCTTCATTCATCAACGTCCCCTAAACCAAGCTGGATTGATCAGCTTCTTGATCATTATAATGATTACAAAGCGCTGTATTTGCTTTTTCAGGATACAAAATATAAGAATAAGATGGATTATGTGCTTGAGCAATTAAAAAAGCACACTAATTCCCAATCCATCGTTAAAGAGAAGGAATAAGCCACATGATATACAGGAAAACAGGGACACTTATGATTAAGAAAGTAAGCAGTACGATCCGGAGTATCCATTGCATCGAAGAAACGATCCATCCCTCACCATTTTCTAATTCTTTTATGATGGTTCTTGTCTTTTGAGTGAATGCGTTTAACATGATATCTCTCCTCTATCTTTGATGATAAAGTGTATGCTTGTCCTTCATCTCTTATGAAAACTTTTTTCTTCAAGCATAACTGTAGGATTGCTGTCATAAATTGAGAATCAAAGGGGGCGATCACATGCGGGAGATAGAAGTCTTTATCGACACTGAGGAAATTGCAGAGTTCTTCATGAAAGAACTCATTCAAAGAGGGTATATACCATCAGAAGATGAGCTGGAAGAAATAGCGGATATCACATTCGAGTATTTGATTGCCAAATGTATCATTGATGAAGAATGGGAAGAGGATGTCTAGGATCTTTTGACCTATATTATAGGAACTTGGCATAGGGGATTGACTCTTGAGTGTCATCCGTGTTTTACAGATTGTGTAAAACGTGTGAGGCACTTCATTTTGAGTCAATCCCTTTTTAAGTTCATGAGAATGGAGGTTAACATTCTCCACTTTTTGGTCATGGAATATTCGCCGGGTATGAAGAGTGTCAGCAGAGGTTCCATTACATCAATTGACTGATCTGTAAACCAGTCAGCTGGAGAGATTGAATAAGGGTGCGCATCATCCCAAACGGATCTGAGTGTGGGGCTATACAGCCGTTTGTTTTTATTTTCACTTGAATAAATATGTGGCCAATAATCTTCTCTTGATCCGCTATGAGGATGTTTTAAGGCAAATGAGTATGCAGTTGGAAAGACTTTCTCGTGAAATAAAATACTGTACAGTTTCTTTCCCAACTGGATTCTGGATTTAACCTGTTCAAAGTGAGATACTGAAAGACCTGCAAGAGAGCAGGGGGAGCGCTTTCCATATGGAAAAAGAATAGAAGTGAATTGTAAGCGATCCTGGAATAAAAAAAGCCATTTTTCTATTCCCATGTTTTTTTGATTTGATACGATTCTCCTTTGAATCATATGCTGTTCGTTCATAATCAGTCCTACGGTTAAAGCCCGTTTATTTCCTGATGTAAGATAATCCTTCCAAATACCGGTCATGAATTGGGAAATGTTGAATTTTCTTAAGAGGTGGAAGGAGGAATTCCCGGTTTTTTTCCACTGTTCATACAGTAATAATTGAGGATAAGCATCCTGAAAAATAGCTGCATTACAAAGGTCGAGAAAGGAAAATAACGCTTTTTGTTCGTTTTTACTCAGGATCTGTGAAAGCAGGTTACTACGGAGGTCCGTCATAAGATAACCTGCATTTCTTGAGACCATATGAGCAAGAAAAGACCAGGGGATTTCAGGGTTTCGCTTAAAGAAATCCAGGTAACATGTGGTTCGAGTCATGTTATTAAGATTAGCACTCCTTACTTTTGTCTCTATGGATTCATAGAGTGTAAGATCATGAGGAAGATAGATGACGGGAGAAGGATCCCCGATTGAGTGATCGTAAAGCACATCTATGGATTCCTGTGTAAGGAGAGGTATCGTTTCTTCGTTGCTCCCGATTTTGAATAACTTTAACATGCTTCCAATGGATGAGAAGGTCAAGTGGTCCCTCTCCTTTATGAATTTTTTTGTATATGAAACTATTTTCTAACCAAAACGTATATAGTCTTAGGAGTGAGGATGATATCTATTGGGAGGTTTGGTTATGTTAAGAAAATTATTGAAACATTTGTTAAGTTCCAAGTATCATGGCCGATACAGCTCGAGTGATGCCTGGAAAAAGTATAGAAACCCAAAGCATAAACATTTTGGACATCATCATTATAAGAAGCATAAAAGTAAAAGCTTCTTCTCCAGCTTTTTTAGCAGTTAGGGCTGAGGTGGATTGAGAGATGGTGCATGCTCTTTTGCGCAGGCTGATTGATGGTTTCGAACAAACGTGGAAACCGGGTGAAATCATTGAAGGCTATCACATAGTACGTTTAGTTGGAAGGGGAAGCTATGGCACCACATACTCTGTTAGCGATCCATCTAACAGCAAAGAAGCTATTTTGAAAAGAATACGCCCTTACAAAAAGTTATTTTCCAATCACGTCCAATATGTTCAAAATGAAATGAATGCACTGGCAACTTTATCTCATCATCAGTTTCCCACCGTATATACATCTGGAAAGTATAGAAATACCCCTTATTTCATAATGGAAAGAATGAAAGGTCAAACATTTGAAGAGTTGATTTTTAAAGAAGGAAAAACGTATTCGGAGGAAGAATCAGTTAAGCTAGGTATTCAATTAGTCACCCTGGTAGAATGGATCCATGAAAATGGTTATGTTCATCGAGACCTGAGGATTCCAAATATTCTGATGCATGAAGGGACGCTTCATGTCATAGACTTCGGGCTAGCTGGTGTGATCCGTCACTCAACTAAAAGAAAGTCGAATATGCATAGGGATTATATGAGGGAGCTGTCGCCACAGAGTGATTTCTATGCACTTGGCCATTTCCTTTTATTCCTGCTGTATTCATCGTATGAACCAGTGGCGAAAAAGGAGAAAAGCTGGGAGGAAGAATTGGACATTCATCCTGATACCAGGGCGATGATCAGAAGGCTTCTGCAAATTGACACTGCATTCAGTGATGCAGGAGAAATTCTGGTGGAATTATCCAAAGTTCTGCAGTCTATCCAAGAAAGTTAATCGAGGAGGAAGAAATGATGTCATTTTTTAACAAAGTGTTTGCTTCGATTGGTATCGGAGCGGCAACGGTAGATACGAAGTTAGAAAGATCAAGTTATCATGCAGGGGAATCAGTAAAAGGTATAGTTGAAATTACTGGGGGAAGTGCCGAGCAGAACATTGATTCCATTTATTTAACTCTCTATACTACATATATCAGGGAATCGGATGACAAGAAGTACACAGATTACGCACCTATTCAAAAAGTGCAAATTTCTGAGCCATTTACCATCAAGGAGAATGAAAAGAAAGAGTTTCCCTTTACCTTTACCTTACCATTTGAAACCCCAATTACGTACGGTAACACAAGGGTTTGGGTAGCCACCGGGCTGGATATCAAAAATGCAGTCGACCCTAAAGACAAGGACTATATTGAAATTGTCCCGAATGAACTGACAAATGCGGTCCTAACATCTGTTCAGGAACTGGGCTTCAGAATTCGTAAAGTGGAATGTGAAGAAGCACCACGCCGGTACAGAGGCCGCTATCCATTCATCCAGGAATTCGAATTTGTTCCTGTCGATGGTCAGTATCAGCGGAAGTTGGATGAACTTGAATTGGTGTTTATGAATCAATCTGAAGAGCACGTGGATCTGCTTCTGGAAGTGGATCGACGGGCAAGAGGATTAGGGGGCTTTTTAGCCGAGGCGCTTGAAATGGACGAATCCATGGTGAAGCTGTCGATTCGACGTTCTGATATCCCCCACCTTTCATCTAAACTTCAGGAAGTGATTAATCGATTCGCTTAATCAGCCGATTCGACAAAGAATCCTATCTTTCTTTGAAGGATTCGACAAGGTGGATGTGTAATAGTATGAGTACAACATAATGACGGAGGGGTACTCATGCCTTTACTTGAAAAAATCATTCGTCCTAAGCTTTTGAGATCGACTTATGACGTGACCATTTTCCAAACGCCTAATTATGGAGAGGATAAAGGTTATGAAGAGGTTTATCGTATCTCCATGGAGGCAAATAATCATCAAGAAGCTTTGTATGAGACATTCAGAATGTTTAATGTCCCGGATTTAATGCCTAAAGATTTTCAAGGCAGATATATGGCGACACGTGATATTATCTTTATCGATGAAGGACGGAGAGGCCACTATTATTATCGCCTTCAGTCAAACGGGTGGAAAAGGGTGAATCGGATTGTGATTCACTAAGGCTGTAACCAAGCTGAAAAGGAAAGAATCTCCAAAAGGGATTCTTTCCTTTATTTTTTATCTTATAAGTGATTGCCTGGACCGTTTTTCCGTTTCAGGGCTGAATGTTCCTTGCCGTTCGCATTGTGTTCAGCATCCAGAGCTTCTTTTGGAATATGATTATTCTTCTTTGGAGCATTGACCCGGTTCCTGTGTTTTTTACCCATATCAATCTTCCTCCCCGTTATGATTTAAGTCTTTCAGTCCTCGAAGAGTTAGGTTGTGTTCCCGTCCGTCTAGAAGGATTTGTTTCATTTGCGTGCTGCACAGCCTGTTTCAATTTTTTACTCATTTTCTCTTTGGACATCATAATCACTCCTTCTGAAATTAGTTTGACCTGTGACAGCGCTTCCTATCCTTCCATTTTCAAGCGTTGCATAAGAAATGAAAAAGGATTACAATGGTGTTTCAACACTCTTGTTAGGAGGAAAAGAAAAATGAGTATACATATTAATGCAAAAGAAAACGAAATAGCAGAAACGGTTCTATTACCAGGGGATCCACTTAGAGCAAAGTATATTGCCGAAACATTTCTTGAAAATCCAACATGCTATAACGAAGTCCGAAATATGTTTGGGTATACAGGAACATACAAAGGAAAAAGAATCTCTGTTCAGGGAACAGGGATGGGTGTTCCTTCCATTTCGATTTATATTAACGAACTAATGCAAAGCTATAACGTAAAGAACTTGATCAGGGTGGGTACTTGTGGTGCCATCCAAAAAGATGTGAAAGTTCGGGATGTCATTCTTGCCATGACCTCATCAACCGATTCACAAATGAACCGTTTGACCTTCAATGGAATCGATTATGCACCAACGGCTAATTTTGATCTGCTTAAACGTGCCTATGACGCCGGTGTGGAAAAAGGTCTAAATTTAAAGGTAGGTAATGTATTTACAGCAGATATGTTCTATAATGACAATGCTGATCATGAAAAATGGGCTCAATACGGTATACTGGCAATTGAAATGGAAACATCTGCCCTTTATACGCTAGCGGCTAAATACGGACGTAATGCCCTTTCTGTCCTTACAGTAAGTGATCATATTTTAACTGGAGAGGAAACAACTTCAGAAGAACGTCAATCAACGTTCAACGAAATGATCGAGGTGGCTTTAGAAGCGGCTATCAACGAATAAATGGATTAGAAAGCATGACAATAAAAAAACTGCTTATCAACTGAACGGTTATAAGCAGTTTTTTTATTGTGATGTTTATCCTGCATACATGGATCTTTAAACGTGATAAAATGTCAAAAGAACAATAATGAGAAACTGGGTGAGAATATGAAGAAAATCATCTTGGTTACTGCTGCTGCCCTGCTTATTCTAACTGGTTGTGGGTCTATACAGGAGTGGTCACAAGATTTGTTTGGTGAAAAACAGAAAGAAGAAATGTCAGGAAAGAATAATGATTCAAATCAGCAACCTTCCGAACATACAGAAGATGCGAATCAACATTCTGATGAATCGAAAGATGCGGAGACAAGTGAGGAATCTGCTCCTCCTGAACTTCAATTAGAATCTCAATATTTTAATGAGGTAAAACTGGTCGATGGGAAACAGGTCATTCAAAATCCAGATAACCTATTAGCACTTGTCAATAAGGAATATGCTTTTGGCGACTATAAGCCCGATGACTTAACACGCCCCAACGTACCTTTTGTTTTCGGAAATCAGGAAATTGAAAAGGCATATCTTAGGAAAGAAGCTGCCCAACAGCTTGAACGGCTATTTGCTGATGCAGAAGCCGATGAGGTTTATCTAACAGCGATTTCCGGTTATCGTTCCTACGAATACCAGGAAATGTTACTGGAAAGAGAGATCTCACAATTCGGGGAAGAAAAAGCAGTCATGGCTGTTGCCCCACCAGGACAAAGTGAACATCAATCTGGTTTGGCAATCGACATTTCAAGCAAAAGCAATGATTTTCAAGTGAACATTGAATTCGGAGATACAAAAGAAGGGAAATGGCTTGAAGAGAATGCCCATGAGTACGGATTCATCCTCCGATACCCTGAAGATAAAGTGGAAGTAACACAATATCAGTACGAACCATGGCATTTCCGATATGTAGGGCAGGAAGCTGCAAACGTAATCAAAAAAAATGACTGGACTTTGGAAGAATACTTTAAAAACGTCAAAGAAATATGAAAGTGGCCGGAAGATTATCCTTCCGGTCATTTTCTATTAGTAGACATGTTTTTATATGGTGCAACAGTAGAAGCATTTGGTAAAGGGTGTGAATAATTGGCAGGAATTTGCAGACATTATGATTAAAGGCTGGATTTTAAGGTGGTACAGACTAATGACACCAATAAAAATTATTCCTAAAAAGAAGAGACAAAAAAAGAATCCGCGATATATAAGAGATGAGCCTGTTGAAACCATTGATAATCTGAGCGGCCCCGAATATAAAGAAATTCAGACAAACCTGGATATCAATATCTCTTACCTGAAAGAAGTATTTGGAGAGAGTGCAGATCTTGTAACCCGGAAGCTTCATCCACATCCGGATGTTTCAATGGTCATTGTATATATGGAGGGATTAGCAGGATCACAGCAGGTACAAGACAGCGTGATCAAGTCACTGTTGGACTGGTTTGGTACTACGAAGGTGATTGAAGACCCTGGTGCCCTGATTTCAAGTATCTCTGATACAAGTTTGACAATTGGGGATATTACCCAAACGGACTTATTTGAGGAAGTGTTTTCCAATGTTCTCTCAGGAGAAACGGCTATTTTTATCCAAGGGTATAACCAATCAATCATCGCCAAGACGAAGGATCCGACTAAACGGAACGTCGGGGAGCCACAGACACAAAGTGTTGTAAGAGGACCCCAGGAAGGGTTTACAGAGGACATTCGGACGAATAGTACATTGATCAGAAGAAAAATAAAAAATGAGAATGTGAGACTAGAATCGAAGACTGTAGGAAGATACACGAAGACAGAAATAAACATTATGTACATCAATGGGATCGTAAATCAGACCATTGTGGATGAAGTGCGGCGGAGAATAGATGAAATCGATATTGACAGTATTCTTGAGAGTGCATACATTGAAGAATTGATCCAGGACAGCACCATCTCACCATTTCCAACCATTTTTAACTCAGAGCGGCCCGACGTGGTTGCAGCAGGGATGATCGAAGGGAGGGTCGCCATCTTAGTGGATGGAACTCCTTTTGTCCTTCTAGTACCAGTGGTGTTTCCGCAATTCCTTCAATCATCAGAGGACTACTATCAGCGGTCGGACTTCGGTCTCATGAGGATGCTCCGATATGTAGCCTTCTTTCTGGCACTGCTAAGTCCATCCATGTTCATCGCGATTAAAACGTTTCACCAGGAATTGATACCGACACCATTAATGATTACCCTGGCTGCCCAAAGGGAAGGAGTGCCCTTTCCTGCGTTCGTGGAAGCTTTGATTATGGAGTTGACTTTTGAAATCTTAAGGGAAGCCGGGATACGGATGCCAAAGGCAGTAGGGCAGGCCATTTCCATTGTCGGTGCCCTCGTTATCGGTCAGGCTGCAGTAGAAGCCGGGTTTGTCACCCCTGCCATGGTCATCGTGGTGTCTATTACAGCCATATCCACCTTCGTCTTTCCAGCTTATAATCTGGCCATCGCGGTTAGGGGATTAAGGTTTGCCTTTATGATATTGGCTGCTTCGTTTGGGTTGTACGGGGTGACGGTAGGATTGTTTTTGTTAGTCATCCATTTATGCAGCTTAAGATCATTTGGTGTCCCCTATATGACGCCAATTGCTCCATATAATAAAACGGATCAAAAAGATGCCATTTTCCATTTGCCATTAAAGTGGTTAACGACACGTCCCAGGTTAATCAATCAAGCAAATTTGACAAGGCAGCAATCGAAGAATAAATTTCAAAAAAATTAATGGTGAAAGGAGGAAGTAAGCAGGTGAAGCATGTAAAAAAGGTTGCCGTTGTTTTTCTTGCCATCATCCTGCTTACAGGTTGCTGGAATCGAAGGGAACTTAACGAGTTGGTCATAGCACTGGCAATCGGAGTGGATAAAACAGACAATGGCTATTCCTTTACCGTTCAGTTGATAAACCCTACTACTTCTTCACAGGCTACGAAAAAAGGAGCCGTTGGAGCCACAGTAAGATCCACTTCTGCCGAAGGGGAAACGTTATTCGAGGCATGGAGGAAACTGACGAAATTAACCCCTAGAAAAGTATACTTTGCACACGTTCAATTATTGGTCCTTGATGAGGAATTGGTAAAGGAAGGTTTGAAAAGTCTCCTTGATCCTCTGATAAGGGATCACGAATTAAGAAATGATTTCTATGTTGTCGTTTCCAAGAATCAAAGTGCCAAAGACGTATTGTCTATTTTAACATACATAGAACCTATCCCGGCTCTTTCGTTAAAATCAATGATTACTTCGTCCAATGAGCATTATGGAAGCGTGACCGCCTATAAATTTGATGAAATGCTGGAGGACTTAAGTACCAAAGGGAAAGAACTAGCCATTACAGGAGTTATATTGGAAGGTGATCCTCAAGTGGGGAGAACTTCAGGGAATATTGAATCTTCCATTCCTGAAACGAAAGTGATCCTGGATAATTTAGCCGTATTCAAAGACGATCAATTGGTCGGGTGGTTTAATGAGAAACAGAGTAAAGGATACAATTATTCACAAGGGAATATTATAAGCAGCACAGAAGTCTTGAATTGCCCAGGTAGTCATGAAGGGAAGCTGACGGTGGAAATCATCCGGACGGATAGTAAACTCACAGCAAGGATCGATAAGAAATCCCCGGTCATTCTGAGTGAGATTGAAGTCGAGGGCAATCTTGTCGATGTGGAATGTAAATTAAATCCGTCCGATTTACAAGTGTTGGAAAACATACAAAATCAACTGGCAGACAACATCAAATCGTCCGTTGAAGACAGTATCAAAGTGTCTCAAAAAGAGTTTCATTCCGATATCATAGGATTTGGGAGCGCTCTCCACCGCAAAGAGCCATCATATTGGAAGAAGCATCAAGATGAGTGGGATGAATTATTCCCTGACATCCGTTCAAAAGTAAACGTTAAAGCAAAGATTCATAATACAGGAACGTTAGGTGAGGCCCTTGAGGACTAGGAGGTGAATCCAGTGGTAAACGTCTTAATCATACTATCCGTTTCCTTCATTATGTTCTTCGTTGATTTTCCACACCTTAAGAAATCCAGGAAAGAATTGGCGGTGTATGTATCAATTATCCTGTTTGGGATAAGTTTATTTGTAGCAGAAGCTTTTCATATAGAGGTACCCAACCCACTGGAGGCCATCATATTCGTCTTTAAGCCCGTAACAGATTGGATCAATAAACTGTTTAAATAAGGAGTATGAAACATGGATAACCAAGTAGAAAAAATATCCTCTCGACAATTCCAGCTGCTGGTTTTGTTTTTCGCGATAGGAAGTTCAATCCTGTTAACCCCGCCGGCTTTGATTAACGCAAGTCTGCAGGATGGCTGGATATCAGGAATCATCGGTGTTGCACTTGGTTTATCGGTTATCTATATATATGTTTCTTTAATTAAACTCAATCCTGGTCTCTCTTGGTTCTCTATCCTGGAAAAGGCATTTGGGACACTCGTAGGCAGGATGATTTCCATTTTTTATTTTCTTTTTCTCTTTTTTCTGACCTGTGAAGTATTAAGTAACTTAGGGGATTTCATGGTCACTCAGATTATGGTTGAGACACCTAAAATGTATATCCATATGCTCTTTTTGATCCCGGTGGCATATGGAGTGAAGCAGGGGATTGAAGTAATTGCCCGTTCTGCTGAAGTGATATATCCCACGTTCATCATACTTTTAGTATTCCTGGTGATTTTTTTAATACCGGAAGGGCAATTGGTTAATTTAGAACCCATTTTGGGAGAAGGAATGAAGCCTGTCGTAAAAGGGGCATTGTCTACCATCACAGTTCCTTATATGGAAATGTTTGCACTAATATTGATTTCAACCTATGTAGTGGAACAAACGAAGATTGGGAAATCCTTTTTAGTCGGAGGACTAGCAGGAGGTATCATTCTGATTTCATTGACATTCCTTATTATATTGGTGTTGGGATATTCTTTTTCCTCCCATCTGCCTTATCCAACCTATGTGTTGGCCAAAAAAATAAACATCGCAGACTTTTTGCAGAGAGTGGAGGTGGTGGCAGCGGCTGTATGGATCATGAGTTTATTTTTTAAGGTTCTGATTTGTTTTTATTCTACTGTGTACGGATTAGGAGAAATCTTACACGTGAAAAACCATACCGTTTTGATCTTTCCGTTACTTGTTCCGATCTTATATTTTTCTGTGACGATCTACCCTGATATTGCTTTTTTTACCATGTTTGTAAATGAAGTCATCCTCTCTTACACCCTGTTGTTCGGTCTGTTTATCCCTCTGTTGGGCCTATTTTCCTTGAAAATAAAGAAAAAACTTCATTCTAAACAATCAGCTTAATGAAATGTATGCCTGGTATAGGAGGGGCTGGAGTTGAAATCAGATATGATCAGAATTACACCTTATCAACTTTATCTATTGACCCTGATGTATGCCATTGGCAGTACGATTTTATTGATCCCGCCTGCACTGATTAAGGCACAGAATGATGGGTGGATATCGGGATTAATTGGAACAGCGGCAGGGATGTTTTTATTCGTTCTTTACTATATCATTTCGAAGAAACACTCCTACAAAAATATGTTTCAAATTCATGACGATGTACTTGGGCCAGTTGCGGGTAAAATAGTGAACACTATCTATTTTTTGTATTTTTTCTTATTGAGTGCCCAGGTCTTGAGTAATCTCGGGGATTTTTTAGCAGAATCCGTATTGAAGGTGACCCCGAAGGAATACATTCATCTGTTATTTCTTATTCCCATCCTTTACGGTGCCAGGCAGGGGTTGGAGGTGATAGCAAGAACGACAGAAACCTTATACCCTACGTTCATCATCTTATGTTTGATTTTCTTTATGTTTATCATCCCTGAAGTGGATTGGCATCATCTGGAGCCCGTTGCCCGTTCCGGCGTGAAACCCATATTGAAGAGTTCATTGTCCATTTTTTCATTACCGTACTTGGAAATGGTTATATTCATGATGATTCTTCCCCATGTGAACGAAAGGGATCATGCTCTTAAATCCCTGTTGAAAGGAGGGGCTGTAGGAGGGGCTATCCTTATTATCATTACGGTATTGATCATTGGTGTATTCGGACATGATTTATCATCACATTATATTTATCCCACCTTTTTATTAGCCCAGAAGATAAATGTGGCGAACATATTTGAAAGAGTAGAAGTGATCATTGCTGCTGTCTGGATCATCAGTTTATTCATCAAGCTGCTTCTCTGCTACTATGTTACCTGTTTGTCATTAACCCACCTTTTCAAGTTTAGAAGTGTTAAACTGAGTGTCTTTCCACTTGGTGGCATCACTTGGTATTTTTCCATCATCATCTACCCCAATACTGCTTTTTTTCAACAATTCATCCAGGTCGCGTTAATTTACAAAATGATTATAGGTTTCCTATTCCCCCTATTGCTTCTTTTTTTCCATTCAAAGAAGGCATATAAACAAGGAAGTTTAGACGTTCAGTGAAAATCAATAATGATTTACACCATCCACTCATACAACAGTAATAGAGGGTGTCCAAGCTACTGTAAATGGGGGAAAGGTATGGGGAGAGATTTCGGTATCATTGTGTTGGGCAGTGTTTTGGTAGGGATAGGCATCAATATATTTTTTGTGCCCCATCATTTTCTGGATGGGGGAATGATAGGGATAGGACTCATTTCACATTATTGGTTCGGGTTCAAGCCAGGCCTGACAATGATCATTTTAAGCATTCCTCTCTATATGTTAGCGTTTTTTATGGATAGAAGACTGTTTTATAATAGTATTCATGGCCTATGGTTATCATCTTTGATGATCGATGTTATTTATCAATGGAAAGATGCCTTCATCCTTCCACCCATGGGCAGCGCATTGTGCGGAGGTGCCTTTGTAGGTATAGGCATCGGTATGATGTTAAGGGGGAATTCTGCGACGGGTGGCACGGACTTATTGGCACAGCTGATCGGCAGGAGTGTAAAGATGAACGTGGGAAAAATCATCTTTGTCATTGATGGCCTTGTGTTAATGGTAGGCTGGCCGGTGATAGGAGTCGAATCGTTTTTGTATTCATTATTGGCTGTCAGTACAGTAGGTTTTTTTACAACACTATTGACACATCATAATCATGACAGCGGATTTTCCTTTCGTTAATATGGAAAAGCTGATAGAATAAAGAAGCTATGGGCACAAGATTGCTCATAATGACGATTCATGATATTCTAAACGGAAATTCGCAAATGGAACATAGCAACGAAAGTGGTGGAAGCTTTGGAACAAGATCACACGGAACAAGAAAATCAAACGAGCTTTATAAAAATTAAAAAATTCAAATTTGTTATGCTTCTTTTCTTCCTGGTGTTTGCAACTGCTGGAATTACAACATTTGCACTTGCTTTTGGAGATGAAAAAGCAGTAAATGTAGGGGTACCAGAACGTTCAGAGTTTCAGAAACTGTATGAAGCTTATGACAAGTTAAATGAAAATTACTATAAGGATCTTGACCAGGACACCTTGGTGAACGGTGCTATTAATGGAATGCTGGATAGTGTTGGCGATCCTTATTCTGATTATATGGATGTAGAAGAAGCAAAGAAATTCCAGGAAAGCATCTCTTCTTCATTTGAAGGAATAGGAGCTGAAATCCAGGAGAAAGAAGGATATATATCCATCGTGTCTCCAATTAAAGGCTCTCCTGCTGAGAAAGCCGGTTTACAGCCGAATGATAAGATCACGAAAGTGGATGACAAGAGTATTCAAGGAATGTCCGTAACCGATGCAGTTCTTCTGATACGCGGTGAAAAAGGGACAAAGGTTACTCTGACCATCCAGCGGCCAGGTCAGGAAAAGCCCATGCAAGTGACCATCACAAGGGATGAAATACCGATTGAAACCGTGTATGCAGAAATGAAAGAGAATGGCGTTGCTGAAATCCAAATTACAAGCTTCTCGGAAAATACCTATAAAGAATTAACCGAAGCTTTAAATGATATGAACGATAAAGGCATGAAGAAACTGGTTCTTGATTTAAGACAAAATCCAGGTGGATTACTTGATCAAGCTGTTAAAATTTCCAACTTGTTTGTACCTGAAGGCGAAGTATTATTCCAAGTGGAAGACAGCAATGGGAAAGTGGAAAAATATATTTCAGAATCCGGGCAGAAGATAGACATTCCAACAGCCGTTCTGATTGATGGAGGTAGCGCAAGTGCTGCAGAAATCTTGGCAGCGGCTGTGAATGAATCAAATGATATTCCTCTTGTAGGCACAAAGTCCTTTGGTAAAGGAACGGTGCAAACAGCAGAAAACTTCAAGGATGGCTCCAATATGAAATTTACAACTGCCAAATGGTTGACTCCTGAAGGCAATTGGATTCATGAAAAGGGGATCACACCGGATATTGAAGTGAAGATGCCGGAATATGCACAGCTTCCTTATATCAATCCTGATGAGGAACTTAAGGAATCAGACCTATCAGATCAAGTGAAAACAGCAGAACAAATGCTCAATGCCCTTGATTTGAATCCAGGAAATGTAGATGGATATTATGATGAAGAGACGACAAAAGCGGTTAAGCAGTTCCAGGAAAAGAATGAATTAGACGTTACCGGAACGTTAAATGCAGAGACGACCTTAAAGCTCATGTCTAATCTACGTGACAAACTGAAAGAAAACGATCCTCAAGTGAAGAAAGCCATTGAGGAATTGAACAAAAAAAACTAAGAGCATTGGAAGATCTCAGGTGATGCTGCCTGGGGTCTTTTTTTATTGGATTGTTATTACTCGTATAGAATCGTGAAGCTTTACCGACAATGAGAGTATATATGAGGTGATCTTTATGAAAAAAACGGTGCTTCCCATGGCATTACTATTTTCTGTCGTCTTTATTGTGAGTTGTTCACCTTTCTTTCAAGATTGGAGACAACAGACAAACAGACAAGGCACGTCAACAGAAAAGCTTTTATCAAATGAAAAAGATGAACCCTTTTTTCCTTTGCTTCCAGATGAAAATAAAGCACCGGTTAACGTACTGTTAATTGGATCGGATCAGAGGGAAAACGAACCTGCCCGTGCGGATGTTCTGATGGTTGCTCAATATACTCCGCAATCATCTGTCATGAAAGTCGTGTCCATCATGAGGGATACTTACGTGAACATACCGGGATACCATAAGAGTAAAATTAATCATGCCTATTCATGGGGTGGGGAAGAGCTTCTGGCTGAAACGATACGTGAGAATTTCAATATAGATGTTCAGCATTCCATCAAAGTAGACTTCAATCATTTTATCAATGTTATGGATCTTGTCTTTCCTAATGGAGTAGAAGTCACAATAACTGAACCGATGATTAAACATTGGAAATGGTCAAAGGATTCCGGTAGACAACAATTAAAAGGAGAGGAAATATTACAATACGTGAGGTTTAGGGGGGATATTGAGAGTGACTTCGGCAGAGTGGAGCGACAGCAGGAAATTATGGCATTGGCAGAAAAAAGTCTGAAGGATCAGATGGAGTCCGGCGAAGGGATTACAACCGCAATTTCCTTAATGAGAGAAGGCTTCAAGAACGTTGAAACCTCTACCCCTATCAGTGAAGTGATTAAGTATGGCTTATCATTCATGATGAATCCTTTACAAAAAGTAAATACACTGCGTATTCCCATTGAAGGAAGCTTTACGGATCTTTCCACCGTTCACGCTGGTCTCGTACTAGACATGGATGAAACGAAAAATCAAGAAGCCATCGAACACTTCCTTAAGTCCGTTGAGTGAATTACCATGAGTGGAACTCAGAAGAATCAAGGTCCAGATAAGACTCGATCTTCTTCATTTTTCTTATAATCAAATCATGTAAATAGTTCTTGTACTTACGGTCTTCCGCATGACTATGTTCATGATGAAGAACTTTTAGGTGTTCAAGGTGCTCTTTTAATGTACGTTCATCGCTGTCAGATCCTCCAGACTGGACCTTTCGAAGAATGACATCCACCAATTTGTCGTGTGTGGCTTCGACCGTCTTTGTTCCCTGCCTCGCATAGATGGCTCCATAGCGCAGTTCACCTCTTGTCACAATGGATGTGTAAGGGACGTAACGAGGGTCATAATCGATGATCAGAACCTGAAAACGTTTTAATTCCAACAAGGGATGCAGACCTTTAGGAAAAATGAAATCTTCCGTTCTATAGCGAAGAGATTTGGGAAGCAGGTGTTGAAGCTTATTATCAACGTCTGCCTTATCCAAAAATTCCTCATCCGACAATCCCTTCAAGTCCAATGACCCATCGTCATCCTGCATTACACCTACAATAATGCATCCACCACCTGTATTGGAGATCGCCAAGATATGCTTAGCCATCTTTGTGAATTCAATCCAATCTGATTTAAAATCCACGTAATCCGTTTCACCAGTATTATGAAATAACAAATCCTTCAACGTTTCATGAGAAGGATTTTTCAAGAAGTCTCTCAATTTAATCGGAACAATCTTCTCATAGTACATTGGCAACCCCACCTTTAGCGTGTTCGCGGTGAATGATTTCTCGGAATGGACACTTTTGATCGATGTTCGAATACAGGATCGATACATTTTTGATAAGGACAACACATTCTGTTCCTGTTTATTTCATTCTATGCATGTAAAGATAAGAAATCACGTAAAGGTTGCTTCTTTTCTTACTGGTGTTCTATGCTATATTATGGTTTGGAACTTTCATTCATTGTGTTCATACCCACTTTCTAATAAACTATGTATAGATCTATAGAAAGGAAGATACCATGAAAAAAGATGTTTACATACTTTCCGGATTTCTTGGTAGTGGTAAAACGACGTTATTGAAAAGTTTTCTGCGTGCTTTAAAAGAACAAGATAGAAAACCGGCAGTTTTAATGAACGAATTAGGCAATGTATCCATAGATAGTGATGAAGTCGAGGAAGATACGGCATTAAGGGAGTTGCTTGACGGGTGTATATGCTGCACCATTTCAGAGAAGCTTGAATCCCAGCTTCAAGAGTTACTTATGAACGAAGATTTTGATGTATTAGTGATAGAGACGACTGGAGCAGCTCATCCTGTTGAAGTTGTCGATTCCATTCTATCGCCCCTGTTTGCCAATCAATTTGAATTTAAGGGAATTGTCACGGTAGTGGATGGATTACAATGGAAAAACCGGGATCAATTCAGCCCGGCGGTTCTCCATTTGATGAGAGAACAAATACGTCACGCTCAATATATTGTCGCGAATAAAATGGATTTGCTAACAGAAATGGAACAGGGGAGATTCTCTTATGAACTCCAACAAATCAACCAACATGCAAAGGTATATTTAACCAACTACTCTAAGGTAGCATTGAAAGATTTATTCGCATTGTCAGTTGAAAGCTCGTTCGATTCATATGAGAAAGCATCCATCGGTGAACAATTATCCTTACAGGCAGTGATATATACCTTTAGGGGAACGGTTAATGGTGAGGTATTTGAAGAATGGCTCCAAAATCAGCCGGACGGCATATACAGAATGAAGGGTTATGTTCCATTGCAGGGACGCAAATATCCAACCCTGTTTCAATATTCATATGGTATGCCCCTTTTCATGCCAGGGGATATGAATTATCCAACCAATTTTGTCATAATAGGAGAAAATTTACATAAGTCAGAATTAATACGTTCATTAGAAGAAATAGACATAATCGAATAACGGTATATGGGGAGAAACGTTTATGGTTTTTCTTTTGTTTAGTATTGAACTTATTTTTCTTATCAGTGGAATTTATGGGTTGAGTATTTATGAGTCTAAACTGCAATTCATGATCTTTATCGGGTTGATTGCACTCAGTGTTGTCATGTTTTTGACAACCGTTGTGTACTATGAAAGGAAAAAGCATAAAAAGGATAGGTCTTATGATTGTTGGGACTGTGGCATGTATTCACCGGATTGTCTACCTTCACCACCTGTGATGAAACGGTTGGATTGTGATTCACCTAATTGTGACTGCACCCCTGACTGCTCCCCGTAGGAGGAAAACGGAATGAAAGAAATCCTGAACTTTATGCCATGTCACAGATTGCCTGAACGTTCACTATTCGTAAGGGGGGTGCAATTCCCCCTATGTTTCAGGTGTATGGGCATCCTCATAGGAATGCTTTTAGGTGCACCGATCATTTGGATGTTCTGCCCAGGGTTGGTTTTCAATCATTTGATTTACGGAGGGCTTTTGATCATACCACTTTTAGTGGACGGATTCACTCAGCTTTGGAAATGGAGAAAAAGTACGAATCTTTTACGTTTGCTTACTGGAATGTTGTGTGGAACAGGATTATCGGTTTTTATCATTGTTTCTTCCAGGTTGGGAGTAAAGGTTATCATGATGATGACGGGCTCATAACATTGACACCCGGGAAGAAAAAAGATAAAATTAAAAAAGTTAACTTAGTGAATTATTTATTGAGTTTAAGAAAGGTCGTTTTTTAGTGGGAAAAGAATTGTTCGAGTTAGAGGGCTTATTTAGGTCCGTATTTAGAATGATGCGATCTGATATTCGAACCATCTTTGGGGAGTTCATTTCCAATGGAGAATTTAGAGTCCTTCAACTCATCAGGGAAAATGGAGCATTGAAATCCTCCGAAATTTCTAAACGTATGGAAGTATCGGCAAGCCACATTACATCCATTACAGATACCTTAGTAGAGAAGCGCTATATTACGAGACAAAGATCGAACGAAGATCGTAGAGTGGTAGAGTTGGCCCTTACCCCTCAAGGCATTGAAGTCCTGGTTCAATGTGAGGATAAGAAGTCTCAATATTTCCAGGAATTATTTCAAACGTTTGATAAAGGAGAAATACAGCACTTAATTGAACTGTTTGAGAAATTATTGCATTCATCCAATCGTAAATAATGTAAAGATGTATCTTGCACATGGGGTTGACCAGACGGTCGCCCCCTCCATTTTGTCCATTTACTTAAGTAGGTTAACTATTCATAAATTCAATATTAAGGGAGGCATAATATATGGAGCATTTAGAACAACGAAAAAAAGTAATGATTATGATAGCCATCATGTCAGCTATGTTATTCGCTGCATTAAATCAAACGATTGTAGGAACTGCCTTACCAAGGATCATTTCAGAAATAGGTGGAATTGATTATTATAGTTGGGTATTTACAATTTTCATGTTAACGAGTTCGGTCACTGCCATCCTGGTGGGGAAATTATCTGATATGTATGGAAGAAAGCCGTTTATTCTTCTTGGAATTGGTGTCTTTATGGTTGGTTCATTCTTGAATGGTCTTTCCTCTTCCATTTTTCAATTAATCATATTCAGGGGTATTCAGGGATTTGGGGCCGGGATGATCATGTCTACCGCATTTACGGCCGTAGGCGACCTGTTCTCTCCAAGGGAGCGGGGCAAGTGGCAAGGGTTAATGAGCAGTGTATTCGGCCTTGCGAGTGTATTTGGCCCGACCTTGGGCGGCTGGATCGTTGATAATGCAGATTGGCACTGGGTATTCTGGGTTTTCCTTCCTGTAGGATTCATTGCTTTTGGTATGATTTATAAGATGTTCCCTTCACAGACGCCAAATAAAGGGCTGAAAGTGGACTATCTAGGTTCGATTATGCTTACTTTGACCATTATCCCGTTACTATTGGCATTTACGTGGGGAGGAAATGAGTATGAATGGGTTTCCCTGCCGATTATAGGGTTACTGTCAGCGACGATAATCTCATTTGTGTTATTTATCATTACGGAAACGAAAGCAAGTAATCCAGTTCTGCCTCTTCATTTATTTAAAAATAAGGTGTTTACATTATCTAATATCATCGGCTTTATTCTGGGAGCAGGAATGTTTGGAGCCATCATGTATATGCCGTTCTTTATTCAAGGAGTCATGGGGACATCTGCAACAAAGTCAGGCTTGGTAATGATGCCGATGACATTAAGTATGGTGATAGCAAGTACAGTAGGTGGTCAGATGATCACAAAGACAGGCAAATATAAGTTCCTTGCCCTTATAGGATTATTGGTCATGAGTATTGGAATGATCCTCTTATCTTTTATGGATTCCAATACCACCAATTCAACAGCTCTTGTAAACATCATCATTGTAGGGACTGGTCTTGGATTGAGTTTCCCTGTGTTTACCTTAACCGTTCAAAACGCAGTCCAACATAAATTCCTCGGTGTGTCCACTGCTGCCACTCAATTATTCAGGCAGATTGGAGGAACGATTGGTGTGGCTATCATGGGTACAGTGATGAATACATCCATGTCATCCAGAATGACGGAGAAAATGGCTGAGGTGAAGGATTTACCATTACACATGACTCCCGAAACCAGTGAAGTATTCAAACAACTCCAGGATCCTCAAAACATTATGAACAGTGAAAAGTTGAAAGAACTGCAATCAACCTTACCACCTGAATATCAGGGGGTTTACTCCTCGATATTGGACGGTGTCAGGGAGTCATTAAGTTTTGCTCTGACCAATGTCTTCTTTATTGGAGCGATCATCCTTCTCCTTGGATTGGTTTTAACGTTCTTTATGAACGAAATCCCTTTAAGAATGTCGAATAAAGACATAGCCGATGAAGAAAAAGATTCATCGCTTAAAGAAGCGTCCAATCATTGATTGATTCCCACTTAAATAAAAAGAAGGGTAAAAGTGCTGTCTCGAATTTCGAGCCACTCTTTTACCCTTCAATTCATTGCACCGAACTTTCTCCGAATTTTTTAAATGTCATTTCATCTTCCACCAGTCCGCAAGCGGCACATTGAACTTTTAACTCCGGCCCATTGTATGCGAGATGAAACGGTTCGAGTTGCCCTTCTTCATAATTTTGAACTACTTCTCCCGAGGCTGGATCAAGTTTCACACTCTGAGATACTTGTTGTATAATGTTAAATCGGGTACGATTCGTCTTGCAGCTTGGACAGCGATAGGGTGTAGACATGAACATCACCTTTCCTCTTTTTTAATAGTATGCTTTGGAATTAAACTTTTTATGTAAAGGTAGTTGGGACATGAGATCACAATCATTCGATGAATTATTAGAGGCCTACAGGAAGGTTTGGAAGAACAGGTTATTAGAAACGGACGGTTCTACTTCAGAAGAAATCCTCAAGGAAACCGTTTTATATGAATTACTTGACGGCAACAGTCATCCAAGAGTTCGTAAATCAAAAACTGAAAAATATTTATCCGCTACGAAGAGAATCATTGAATCGGAACTGACTAATGATGAGAAAGTGGCATTGGTACAAATACATATTGATATGATCGAGAGAGGGGTAGAATAAGGGCAGGTTGACATCACATCTTACATAAACGTACATAGAATGGATGGCAGCAGTAAAGAGTCATGACGACGTTCTTATGGTTGAATTATCTATCGTAACCATTTGAGCATTTTCCTTCCTTATATACCTGTGTATGTATATAATGATTTCTAGATTAGTGTAAAGGATGATGCAGGTATGCTATTGATAAGCTTACTTATATTTAGTGTCCTATCTTATATGATGTACTATCGTTATTTTCCTGTAAGAATAAAGCAGTGGACTTCCCCCGAGGTATCTTCCCGTCATGTCATTGTGGATGTGAGGGATTATCAAGATTCATCTAGGGGAAACTGCCCTAACATCGTGGCAATTCCATGTGGATATATTAAAAGGCATTCACATGATATCCCTGATGGTCCCATCTTGGTAATGGGGAGCAATCCAATTGAATGTAATGTAGGAGTCAGGCAACTAATCCGTCATGGATTTAATGTAGAAGGATATTTAATGATTGAATCTGACAAAAAATGTAACGAATACCTATCATTAGGATAAAATTACAGTCTTCGTGAAATGTTACTGTAACATCCGTTACAAAATGAGGGTCTTTAAAATGTTGTCAATATTGATATACAGGTAATTATTAGTCTTCAAAACTAATTATTCTAACGTTGGAAATGAAAGTTAATCAATGGTAAAGTCCCATTCATCCTACTAGAATCAGTGATTACTATTGTGCTATAGTGAAATTGGTTTTCAAAACAGAACAATTGATTCCTCTTTCCCAACTTTTCCCGTAAATGTAACAAAAATAGGGTGGTATGATGAATGTGCAACAGGGAAAAACACATTCACTAAGGAGGAATTCATTTTTATGAACAAGAAAATGATTATTTCAACTGCAACAGCATTCACTCTATTAGCAGCACCGTTTGCGGGAGGTAAAGCTGACGCTGCAGCACCATTCCCGACAGATAAGGTTGCACATCAAGTGAACGCATTTATATATAGTGGTAATCAAGAAGATTTAAATAAATTTGTACAGGATACTCTAGCAAAATATCAAATTGATGGCAAGAACATCAATATTCAAGAGCTGTTAAAAGGGCATGTACCTCAAGGCCAGGCCGCTCCTGCGCCAGCTAATGGAGCACCTAAAGCAGAAGCCCCTGCTCCTGAACAGAAGGAAGCACCTAAAGCAGAAGCTCCTGCTCCTGAACAGAAAGAAGCACCAAAACGAGAGGCTCCAGCACCAGCTCCTGCGCCTGCAGCAAATGAGCAGAAGCAGCAGCAGGCAAGTGAAGAAGCAGGTCAATTGAGTCAATACGAGCAAAAAGTAGTCGAGTTAACAAACCAAGAGCGTGCAAAGCAAGGTCTTCCAGCTCTTAAAGTAGATCCTGAGCTAAGCAAGGTTGCCCGTGAAAAATCTCGTGACATGCAGGCGAATAACTACTTTTCTCACGATAGCCCGACATATGGTTCACCATTTGATATGATGAAGCAGTTCGGCATTCAATATAATTCTGCCGGTGAAAACATTGCTATGGGTCAGACTACTCCAGAAGAAGTAGTACAAGCGTGGATGAATAGTGATGGTCACCGTAAAAATATCTTAAGCTCTAACTTCACTCACATCGGAGTGGGTTATGTAGAAAACGGTAACTATTGGACTCAGCAATTCATCGGAAAATAATCATGCATCTTCATAACACCAGTCTCTCATATTGAGGGGCTGGTTATTTTTTATTGATGTTACATAAGCTTAGTGTTAACGATTAACATGGAGATATACGGAGGATGATGGTAGAGCATGAATTCTTTCGTTCTCATGGTGTAGGAACGTTCATCTCCTCAGACGTACAACCTTATATAGTTGGTGATCGATGCATATTCCAAAAATGGATGAAAGGTTGTACCTGGGCACTGGGGGATAACCGTCTTGAAGTACGACTTTTTCATTCTGAAATGTCCCATTTAAGAGCTTACATTTGCAATTCAGCATAATCCTTCTTACTATTGAAGTATAACGCGTACGTGGAGTGAGCCTTATGAAGGAAAAAGTTGTACTTATAACAGGAGGATCCAGGGGGATCGGCCGACGGACTGTGGAGGAATTTTCAAGTCAGGGCTATACCGTGATCATGAACTACAGGCAGGACGATGTATTTGTTAGAGATCTTGTATCTCAATTACAGGATAAATATAACAATCATATAATAGCGATTAAAGGTGATATCTCTGTACCTGAAGAATGCGAACGAATGGTGAAAGAGATCTGGAATGTAGTCGGAAGTGTAGATATTTTAATTCATAATGCCGGCCCTTACATAAAAGAACGGAAGTCATTTGCTGACTATACCCCTGAGGAATGGAATTACATAGTAAACGGAAATTTAAATAGCGTCTTTTATTTATCCAGGCTGATCATCCCTAAAATGCGGGAAAAGAAATGGGGTAGAATCATTACGTTTGGATATGACCGGGTTGAAACAGCTCCAGGCTGGATCTATCGTTCTGCTTTCGCTGCAGCAAAGGCGGGCCTCGCATCCTTTACGAAAACCATATCGATAGAAGAAGCTCCAAGTGGCATTACAGCCAATATGGTATGTCCGGGGGATATTGTAGGGGAGTGGAAGGAAGAACAGATCCACAGAGCAAAGGAATACCATGATGACTCAACCCCGGTAGGCCGTCCTGGCACAGGGGAAGACCTTTCGCGGATCATATTTTTCCTTAGTAAAGAAGATTCCGATTTTATCACCGGCTCCATTATCCCCGTAACAGGAGGTAAGGATGTTCTAGGGAAGATATTTCATCAGTGAATTGATCAACAGACACGGCAGCAAAGATCAGCCGTGTCTGTTGGTTTCAAAATGGGTTTATTCACTTTTAAAGTGATATTGTTTTCGAAACTTCTTTTGTATGGACACTAACCTTGCTGACAACGTTATGGCTCCTGCAGTGAGGCCTGATGTCAATCCCAGCCAATAACCATAAGGACCAAAGGCAGTATAATTTGCCAGTGCATACCCCAGGGGCAAGCCAATCACCCAGTAGGAGACAAGTGCCATCATAAAGGTGATGTTAACATCCTTGTATCCTCTGAGAGCCCCCTGCACTGGAGCTTGTATAGCATCCGACAGCTGAAAGAACACGGCGTATAATAAGAAATGAGCCGTCAATTCCAAAACGTATGGATCATCCGAGTATAAATATGAAATTTCTGATCGAAACACAAGCAGTATCACACCATACATAACTGCCAACAGCAAGGCGAAACTAACACCCATCCAACTGTAGATTTTAGCATCCCGGAGGCGTTTCGCCCCTACCTCGAACCCTACTACAATGGTTAAAGCCATGGAAATGCTGAGTGGGATCATATATAGAAAAGATGCAAAATTGATTGCTGCCTGATGAGCTGCGATTACTACTGTATCATAGTTGCTCATTAACAGGGTGACGGCAGAAAAAATGCTCACTTCAAAGAAAATCGATAAGCCGATGGGTACACCGATTAAAAAGAGCTCCTTCCACTTGAAGAGGTTGGGTTTATAAAGGGTTTTAAATACTGAGAATTCATTAAAGGGAGCTTTAGTATGTACCACCCAAAAGGCAATGAGTGTGATGGTCCAATAGGTGATGGCTGAGGCATACCCCGCACCCACTCCTCCAAGTTCAGGGAAACCAAATTTTCCAAATATCAGCAAATAATTAAACAGTACGTTTATGGGAAGGGAAAGCAATGTAATGATCATCGTGACCCGTGTCATACCAAGGGCATCAATAAACGATCTCAAAACATTATAGATGAATAACGGGACCATCCCAAATGAAAGGGCGATCAGATAATCCCTGGCTACGGAACGTACCCCGGTTTCTATATTCATTCCATTTAAAATGGGATCAAGAACAAGTGCTCCGGCAGCCATGATGGCAAGTGATAAAGCTATGGCAGCATACACACCTTGAAGTACAGTTTGAGGAACATCCTTACGGTTGCCTCCTCCAATTAATTGAGCAACGATAGGGGTGACAGCGAGAAGAATGCCGCTCAATCCTGTAAACACCGGTACCCAAAGAGAAGAACCTATGGCGACTCCAGCAAGATCAATTGGAGAATATCTTCCTGACATGATGGTGTCAAAAAAGTTCATCGCAAACATTCCCAGCTGAGTGATGAGAATGGGGATGAGAATAATCAATAATTGTTTTATTTTGTCTCTTATCGTATTCGTTTCTCTCATGGAATGAACTCCTTTGAATAGCGTCCTTAAATGTATGATAAATTCACTATCATACTGTACCATATTTTTGAGTAGAAGAGAGTCAATATGCATTGAAATGGTTTACACTTATTAAACCAATGATTTCTTAGGGAGGAAAAGAATGATTAAACAGTGGCAGGATTTGATTTGGATTATTTTTTTAATATGGTACGGCGTTGGGATCATCCTCGTTTCTCTAGACTTGCTTCCTCCGGCCCTTCAATGGGCAAATGCCGTTTTTTTATATCTGGCTGGTTTTTTGGCTATTCTTTATGCAGTGAAGAAATTCAAGGGAAGGTTTGGACTGGTGGTTGCTTTATGTATCATGCTCCTGACGATTGTTGCAGAGTCGCTAGGCGTTCATTATGGTCTGATCTTCGGGTCCTATCATTATGAGAAGGACTTTGGTTTTCAACTGTTTGGAGTGCCGGTCACGATTGGCTTTGCCTGGGTAATGGTGATATTCACAAGTATGGCCCATTATGAATTTCTCCTTAAAGGGCCAAAGACGTTTATGGGTGCCTTGAAGTATAGTGCGGTGACCTCTCTTTTAGCGGTGACGATGGACTTGATTATCGATCCTGTCGCGTTTAAAGGAAGACAGTATTGGATATGGGATCAGGATGGAGTGTATTATGATATTCCGACTCAGAATTTTTTAGGCTGGTTTTTTGTTTCATTCTTCATTCAATTTTTCCTTTACTTCTTATTGAAACACGTTGATGTACCTGTCAAATGGAGCGAGCGGATGAGGCTGCTTTATGTCCTGGTCATCCTGATGTTTATAGTGACGGCCATGGTAGAAGGGTTATGGATCGCCGTCATGGTTACATCCGCATTTTATGGGGCCTCTCTCATTCTAAGAAAACGATTGGAGAAAGTAGTATGATTGAACCTAGAAAAAGCCCGGGATTTCAACACATTCTTTCTCATTATCTTACTTATCAGCTCAAAAAACATTTTTATCGTATATGGATCGATGATCAAAGGAAGGAAGGAAATGCCTCTTCAGGACATTTGGTACTTGCGAATCATTCGAGTTGGTGGGATGGATTGATGGTCTTTTATTTGAATGACAAGGTAATCAAAGAAGACAGCTATGCCATGATGAGTGAACAAGGAATGGAGGATTTCCCATTCTTTCGTAAAATAGGGGCATTCTCTGTTAACCCTGAATTGCCAAAAGACCTAGTGAAATCCTTAAAATATGCTGAAAAGTGTCTGCAAGAGAAAAAGACCGTATGGATTTTCCCCCAGGGAAGGGAAGAACATCTTGAGAAAAGGCCCCTTTCATTTATGAGCGGGCCGGGTTTCTTAATCGAACGTAATCCAGAAATTAAGATTACGATGGTCACGTTTTACTACACCTTTCGGCATGATCAAAGACCTGAATTATTTATCCAGATAAGTGAAACAGCAGTCGATGCAACTCGGCAACATTCAAGAAAAGTCCTTACAGACTATTTAAGGACAGTGATGGAAAATAGGCTCGAAAACATAAAATCCGATATCATTCATGGAGACATTTCAGCCTATCATTTGCTGCTTAAAGGATTTCCCACCAACAGCGAATGGCTTAGCTTTTGGAAAAGAAGGAAGCAGGGGTGAAAGGTCAATGAATTATTATATCCTGATCACGATCGTCTTTGTCCTGATTACGTTCATCAACCTTTGCTTTCTGCCGAGACTTTCACGTAAAGAATCATCAAGTGAACTTGTTTCTGTACTCGTTCCCATGAGGAATGAAGAAAGGAATGTCAGAGGATTAATCGGGAGCTTAAAGAAGATTACCTATTTACCGATCGAATTCATCATACTGGATGATGGTTCGACGGATCGAACGTCTGAACTTCTCTCGGAACAAATAAATGGGGATGAGCGTTTCACCGTTGTCAACGGAAAGCCCCTTCCTAAGGGGTGGGTAGGAAAAGTCCATGCATGCAAGGAGCTTAGTGAGCATGCAAAGGGTACATATTATTTATTCCTGGATGCAGATGTCAGGGTGTCACCTTCCATCATTGAGAAAGTATTATTCCAGATGAACCGCTACAATGCAGGACTTGTAACGGGTTTTCCGCAATTCCCCATACCTACTTTACTCAGTAAACTGCTGGTTCCTTTTCAACATTTCCTGGTATATTTTCATCTCCCGCTTGCCGTCGCCAACCATACAACGAAAAAAGCATTCACGGCGGCTCACGGTGCGTTCATGTTCTTTAAGAAGGAAGCCTATGATGAGTGTGGTGGTCATGAAGGAGTGAAATCTTCACTATTGGAAGATGTTCATATTGCGAGGAGATTGAAAGAAAAGGGCAGGAAAGTGACCATTGTCAACAATACCCATGACGTAACATGCCATATGTATAATTCAAATAAGGAAGTATGGTCAGGTTTCTTGAAGAACATTTATATTGGTTTAGGTAGAAACCCATTGTCAGTTGCAGTGCTTTCTCTATTTTATTCTATCTTTTACATACTGCCCCTTCCTTTGGCCGTTTACGGGTTATTGTCAGGGGATTGGAGATATTTGGTTCCACTTCTGGCTATATGGTTGCAAACATTCATGATTGATCTTGTCTCGAATCAAGCCAAGTGGCATTTTCTTGTCATGCCCTTTGCTGCAATATGTTTTATCATCATAATGTGGGCATCCATGCTAAGGGGATTGAAGAAGCAGGGATATGTCTGGAAAGGAAGGACTTATTCATGAAAAAAGTCATTATCGTTGGCTGCGGATTAGGAGGTTTAGCTGCAGGGATCTCACTTCAAAGTAAAGGGTATCATGTCACGATCTTTGATGAAAACCTCCACCCAGGTGGAAAGATGATGCCGGTTGAAATAGACGGATATTCCTTTGATTTTGGACCCAATACCATCACGATGCCTGAAGTGTTTCAATCAGTTATCAATGATGCTGGAGGGGACGCCTCCAAGTATTTTCAGTTTGAAAGATTGGTCCGACATACTAAAAATGTCTTTCACAATGGAAAGGTACTGTATCAATCAGCGGATCCCATGGAAATGAGGAAAGAACTTGAAAAATTCGATCCTTATGGCGCAGCTCATTACAAAGAGTACTTAAAGGAAGTAGGAAAGCTGTACAAACTGGCTGAGAACGGTTTTTTCTACAGGGTCTTTGGTTCATGGAGGGATTATCTTGCACCTCAGTTAACCGCAAGCTTTATTAAGGTCCGTCCCTTTGAAAAGATGGCTCATTTTCACCGCAGGTTTTTTAGGGATGAGGATGTGTTGAAGGTGTTCAATCGTTATGCAACGTATATTGGATCCTCTCCATTTTCCTGCCCTGCGACCTTTTCGTTGATAGGTCACCTTGAAATGGAAGAAGGGGTGTATTATACGAACGGGGGAAACACGAAGATAGCGGAGGGTTTCTATCAGTTTTTTAAGGAATTGGGTGGTACTGTCCATTTGGGGGAAAAGGTGAAGGAAATCGTAGTGAATGGGAAAAGGGCAGTGGGTGTTGTGACCGGAGAAGGAGAAAGGTTATTTGCCCATGATGTGATTGTCAATGGTGATTTTATCACGGCTACTAAAGACCTGATCAAGGAGAAGGATAGACCAAGCCATCCTGACAGAAAATTGGATTCTTATGTACCTTCCATCTCCGCGTTTGTGATTTTGGCAGGATTAAAGACCTTTCAGGAATCCGTACATCATCATCAAGTATATTTCACAAAGGATTATGAAAGGGAATTTAAAGAGATTTTCAGTAAAAAACAGCTGCCTAATGATCCAACAATCTATATCAGTCATTCAGCTGCGTCAGATCGGAGCGTTTCAAAAGGTAGCAATCTGTTCATTCTTGTGAATGCCCCGGCCGTTAAGCTGTCTGAAGAAGATGCCCTGGAGTACAAAGAAAAGATTTATCAAACCTTAGAAGAAAAAGGGCTCTCGATACGTCAACAATTGGAAGTGGAGAGAGTCTTTACGCCAGATACGATCAAACGGAAATTTTCTGCCTATAAAGGGTCCCTTTATGGCCTGGCTTCACACCGGATGACCGAGGCCTTTCTTCGTCCTTCCAATGTCAGTAAAGATATTGAACACCTTTTTTATGTTGGGGGGACTACCCATCCTGGTGGAGGGTCCCCTATGGTGACAATCAGCGGAAGAAATGTCGCGGCTTATATTCTGGAAAGAGATGGGATTGTAGAGCAGTGAAAATGATTCATTATAATAAATAACGTTATTGTCAAATTTTCGTAGTTCTATGTTCAGGACATATTTGATAAAGTGTATAATGATGAGAAGAAAAGAGTTAGGAGTTTGTACATATGAGTAAACGTATAGTATTTACAGGCGGTGGATCGGCAGGTCACGTCACGGTTAACACAGCACTGATCCCACACTTTGAGAAAGAAGGATGGGAGATAACGTATATAGGATCGGAGGACGGAATCGAAAAGGAAATGATCACAGAACAATTTCCCCATATTCCGTATGAAAGCATTTCTAGCGGAAAGCTCCGACGCTATTTTTCTTGGAAAAACTTTTCAGATCCATTTCGTGTCATGAAAGGTGTAGTAGACGCATTGACCGTCATCCGAAAGACGAAGCCGGATATCATTTTCTCCAAGGGTGGATTTGTTTCCGTTCCCGTTGTTATGGCTGCTAAATTGGCAAAGGTTCCTGTTGCGATTCATGAGTCCGATGTGACACCCGGCCTCGCTAACAAATTGGCGGTCCCTTTTGCCACCAGAATTTTTACGACGTTCCCTGAAACCGTCCACTCCCTGCCCGCTGACAAATCTTTATGTGCAGGAGCCATCATTCGTGAGGAACTGTTCTCTGGAGATGAAAGTGAAGGGAAGAGACTGACAGGGTATTACGAAGAAAAGCCTGTCTTGATGATCATGGGGGGAAGCCTTGGTGCGAGAAAGGTCAACGAGGCGGTAAGGGGTAATCTTACTGAACTGTTATCCCGATTCCAGATTATACACATCTGCGGGAAAGGGAATATCGATGAAGCCTACACCCAGAAAGGCTATCGACAATATGAATTCATTAAAGGAGAGCTCCCTCACTATTTAGCCATGACTGATTATGTGATCTCTCGTGCAGGATCGAATTCAATCTTTGAATTCCTTGCATTGAAAAAGCCAATGTTACTGATCCCACTTTCACGAGAAGCGAGCCGTGGAGATCAGATCCTTAATGCCAACAGTTTTGTCAAAAATGGATATGCTTTAAAACTTGAAGAAGAAGAACTGAATGAAGAGACTTTCCTCAAGAAGGTCAAAGAATTGCAGGAAAACAAAGAAACCATGATCCACAACATGGATAAAGGCCAAAAAGCCTATACCATCCAAGACATGTATGAAGAACTTTCTTCCATGTCAAGATAATGAGTCATTGAATTCCCCTCGTGGCATATAGTATATAAATGGTGAAGGGGAGAAGGAAAATGGCTTATCAATTTTCAAAAGGATGGTATCTCCGGGAGCTTAAGAAGATGGGAATCAACTATCATCCACAAGATAAAAGAAAATTGGAAAACTATAAGACCTATGTAGTCAGGAATCTATATTTCCAAATGGTAGATAGAAATAAGTAATCATTTTTAGCTGCCGGTAGTCAGTGCTTTGAGGCTGACTACCGGCAGCTTATTTGTTACCAAACCCTTAACACAAAAAACGATCTCCTCTTTGGGAGATCGTTATGTTTAAGCTTCCATAGCCTGCTCTTCTTCCGGGAATTGTTGAAGTTGATATAGATAAAGTGTATAGAGGTCTTTCGGGATTTCATACAGATCGTACACTTCATCTTGAGCATTTAATTGTGCATAAAGAGATTTTCTTGATTCGTTCGCCTTTATTACATAAGGAAGTTTCTCGGCAGCTTTTTGGGAGCGGGTATTCACTTTACGGATTCGCATGAAGATCGTCTCCATACCAAGTTCAAAGAAAAGCTCTGAGAAAAATGCATCCTTCGCTGGCTGATTATAGCCTTTTCCATGATACGGTTTGCCGATCCAGGTTCCCAGAAACCCTGCGTTTTCCTGAATATCGAATAGATTGATCGTGCCGATCGGATTTCCCCATTCGTCCAAGATGGTACGGGAAATGAGCTCCCCACGTTCCTCTGCTTCAATCGTTTGTTTCGTTAAGAATAAGAGCTCATCATAAGAATGAGCTTTCTGACGCACAAAAGGAAAGACATCCGGGTGCACCATAAGGTCATATAACTCATGACACTCATGTAATTCACGTTTCTTGATCATAGTAGACCCTCCTAGAGGGCAGTCTACTTGCGTACGATCCCACCCTCGAAATTTTTAAAAGTTAACTAAAAAATTTCGGGGTGGGAATCGAACCCACTAAGACCAGTCAAGAAACTGGTGGCGCACCTTTTGCCTTCCCTTCATTGCATTCACTCTATATAAATGACCGCATTTAAGAACAATGTTATTGGAAATAGATTATCCATCTGTATCATATACGAAATATCTCAAAAAGGAAATAGGTAAAATGCTAAATTTTGATGAAAATTTTTAACAAATTTCTACACATTTTGATATGCGATTTCTCCGTTCACCATCGTTAGGACAGGCTTGGCCATAAAGTGGAATGGATGGTGGCTCCAAAGCACCAGATCCGCATCCTTGTTTACCTCGATACTTCCGATACGGTCAGATACACCAAGGTTTCTGGCAGGGAGGATCGTGATGCCTTCAAGAGCTTTATATTCATCCAATCCTTCGCGGACCGAGATGGCGGCACACATATTTAGATATTGTATAGGTGTATAGGGGTGATCTGTGGTGATAGAAACTTCGACACCGGCTTCCGTCAGTTTTTGATAAGTGATCCAGCTTTTGTTCTTCAGTTCGACCTTCGACCTTCTCGTAAAGGTTGGACCGACAGAAACCTTTAAGTGTCTTCCTTGCAATTCGTCTGAAATGAGATGTCCTTCTGTACAATGCTCGATTCTTAAATCCAAGTTGAATTCATCCGCAAACCTTACTGCAGACAGGATATCATCTGCACGGTGTGCGTGGATACGGACCGGGATTACACGTTTTAAGGCAGATACTAAAGGTGCGACCCTGAGTTCTTCCGGTTGATCGCAATATTTAGCTTGAAAAAAGGCTTCTCTGAGCATCCCCATTATACCCATCCTGGTTATGCTATCATTGTTTCCTGTACTATGAATACGCTTTGGATTCTCCCCGAGAGCAATTTTAAGTCCGGAGATCTCTTTAATTAACATCGATCGAATCGTAGTGCCATGAGTCTTGATAACAGCTGTCTGTCCACCTATGACATTTGCGCTTCCCGGCATGACGTTAACGGTGGTGACACCATATTTCAAGGCATCCTTAAAACCTGGGTCTAAAGGATATACGCCATCAAATGCCCTGATATGGGGTGTCATAGGTTCGATGGTTTCATTGGCATCATTCCCTGCCCAACCTGTTCCCTCATCATATAAACCTAAGTGGGTATGGGAATCGATGAAGCCGGGCAAAAGAAATTTCCCTTGGCAATCATAGACTGCAGCGTCTGGATAATAATCTTCACTTTGTGTGTTGATCTGTTTGATTTTGCCGTCTTTTATGAGTATGGAACCGTTATGAATGGGTTTTGATGTAATGGGATAAATGGTTGCATTCTTTAATAATATGGAATTCATGGTTCTTCCTTTCATGGACATTGTTCTTTCCTAATTTTAAACAAAATCCAGGGAAAAATGAAGCTAATCCTTCCTTTTGTTTCTCCAATTGGAAAAAATCAGATATACGAAGGTTGCAAACACCGCTATCAAACTCAAGGGCTTAATATAGCGGATGCCTATCACTTCGATATGTTTCCAATGTGTCCCCAGTTCCATACCGATGACCATGAATAATAATGTCCACGGAAGCATGGCAGCAAAGGTATAAAGGGTGAATACAGGAAGGGGCATCCGGCTGATGCCTGCCGGGATACTGATGGCATGACGGACGACAGGAATGAACCTTGCGGTGAATATGACGATGGTACCATGTTTTTTAAACCATTTCTCAGAAGAAGTCAAATGCTTCTGATGAATAAGAAGGTATTTCCCGTATTTTTCAAAAAACGGGCGGCCCCCATAATAACCAAGCCAGTACAGAAATAATTGTGCAAGAGTCCCTCCGATGACACCGCTTAGAAATGCGCCGATAAAGGAAATTTTCCCTGCACTCACCATATATCCAGCATAACTTAAGACAAGTTCACTGGGGATCACTTCCACCATGAGAGCCACGGCTATTCCGATATATCCAAGTTCTGTTAATAGGGTAAGGATGTGTAAAATCCATTCGTGATTCATCATTTTCCTCCTACATGACTCCAGAATATTGAAGTAAAAGAATCAAGAAGCCTAATGCCCAGACATAATAGGAAAACATCTTCAGGGAGTGCTTTTTAAGAAAATTGACCATTGAGACGATAGCGAAATAGCCGAACAACGCTGCACTGATTGTTCCAATGGCTAAACTCGTGAAGGATACCGCTTCAACATGTCCTCCAAACATTTCCTTTCCTTGGAGTATAATCCCACCCAGTATGGCAGGTGTAGAAAGAAGAAAGGAGAAATAAGCTGCCGTTTCCCTGTCCAGTTTCCTGAATAAACCTGCCGCGATGGTTAATCCGGATCTTGATAATGCAGGGAAAATCGCTGCAGCCTGGAAACTCCCTATCACAACCGCGTCTGTGTAAGAGAGATCATCGAGTTTTTTATAGCCATTCTTCACCCCGTCTGCCACAAACATGATACATCCGGTTGCAAGGAACTCCCATCCGATGGTGGAACCTGACTTCGAAATAGAATCAAAAAAGTCTTCGAACAATAAACCGACCACTACAGCCGGGATCGTCCCGATGATGAGTATCAAAGAAAGTCTGCTAAATGGGTGTCTCACTATGTAGAGAAGTTCCTTCTGGTACACAACCAGAACAGCGATCAATGTTCCGATATGAAGCATAGTATCCAGGAACAGCCCGGCTTCCTCCAGTCCAAAGGTGAGTCTCCCAAGATAGAGATGTCCTGTGCTTGAAATGGGAAGGAACTCGGTTAAACCTTGAATGATTCCCAAAATAAAGGCTTCAATTTTAGTCAAATCCACCACTACCTTTCTGAAAGTCCACATAGGACAAACTTCTCTTCTACACATATATTCCTTTCATTCGCATTTCATGAAGAATGTCCCCATATTGATGAATATCTTTTTGAGCGTTTCAATAGAAATAGGAGATTTAATGAAACTTTCATGCTTCATGTACGTAAATATAGAGGAGGAATAAAACATTTGCCGCTTGCCCGGAAGAGGGTGAAAGGTGAAAAGGAGGAAACCGCATATGCCTACAAAAGATGAAAAAATGATGGCTGCACTTATTTATATTTTAAGCTTCTTCACAGCATTCATTGGACCATTGATCATCTGGCTGATGAAAAAAGAAGAGTCGGAATTTGTTGACTTCCATGGAAAGGAGTATTTCAACTTTCTCATCTCTTACGCTGTCTATGGTTTGGTAAGTACCATTTTGATGGTGGTGTTGATTGGATTCGTTCTGGCGCCTATCGTCGGAGTCCTTGCTCTGATTTTTACGATCCTTGGAGCGATCAAAGCCTACGAAGGAGAACATTATAAAATTCCAACGGTCTTTCGATTACTTAAATAAGAAATGAGAACCCACGGTTAGCTGTGGGTTTTTTTATTAGGCTCTTTTCGTACACATTGTTGCCTTCCGGCAGCGATAATCAAGTTTCTGAGCAAGTGTGGGAAAAAATTCACAACAAAAGATTAGTAAACAACCTGAATTTAAGGGGAATGGAGATTGCATTCCTCTTTATTAACATGGTTCATTTACTCAGATGCTACAAACCTATCATACGGCATATATTCATTCACAAAGCCTTGCAGAGCTTATGTGAATAAGCAAAAAACTATGTGAAAAGAGCTTTTTATGAAATGAAACTTTTTGAGAAATGTATGAACGAATTTCATCTTTCTCCGTCTTATCAGTGAAAGTAAAAGGAGGAATGGAACATGAACGAAATACAAGAAGCTTTACAATCCATAAATTGGGGGATCGTAGCTCCTGTCATCCTCATCCAACTCATTCTCATGGTGACAGCGTTGGTTGATCTCATCCGCATTAAAGAAACAAATGGACCGAAATGGTTATGGGTCCTCATTATCCTGTTGATCAATATCATCGGTCCGGTGGTGTATTTCATCTTTGGAAGGAGACAAAATGGATGAACGTATTGGAGGTAGATTCTATAGAAAAGAAGTATAAGGATAAGCATGCCGTCAAGAACCTTTCGTTCGATCTGAAGAAAGGCCGCTGCGTAGCACTCATAGGGCCAAATGGCGCTGGGAAAACCACTACACTGAATATGCTTGCAGGGTTGGTCACACCGACTAACGGTTCGATCTCAACAGATGAATCTGCCGTGGATATCAGGGAAATAATCGGTTACCTTCCCCAATATCCATCCTTTTTTGAATGGATGTCGGGGGAAGAATACCTCCAGTTTTCCGGTGAAATCGCTGGAATGACCAGAAAAGACTCTCGACTGCGGAGTGAAGAGCTTTTAAGCCTGGTGGGTTTGGTAGAAGGGAAACATCGAAGAATCGGTCAATATTCCGGTGGAATGAAGCAGCGTTTAGGGATCGCGCAAGCTCTCATTCATCAACCTGCCCTTTTGATCCTGGATGAACCTGTGTCCGCATTGGATCCTTTCGGAAGAAGAGAAGTGCTGGAGCTGTTAAAGGAGTTGAAGCATAAGATGACCATCCTGTTCTCCACCCATATCTTAAATGATGCAGAACAGGTGTGTGAGGACGTGTTATTTCTGCACGAAGGAGTGCTGATCGAACAAGGTTCTCTTGATGAGGTGAAAGCAAGACGGCAGACACCAAGGTTGAATGTATATTTTAACGGGGAATGCGAACAGTATGTACCGCTTTTGGAAAAGTTCGAATGGATCGTCCGTCTTACAACTGAAGGAAATCGACTTTCCTTGGAAGTACGTGATCTGGAAAGGGATAGAGCAAGATTATTCTCTTTGATCTCGGAATATCGCTGGGGAGTGACTAAATTCGAAACCAGTGAACAGAGCCTTGAAGATCTGTTCATGGAGGTGATGAGAAAATGAAAACCGGCTGGGTATTATTCAGGAAAGAATGGCTTGAACTAACAAGAAATTATAAATTGATTTGGATGCCCATTGTATTCATATTATTGGGATTAACAGAACCTTTAACGGCCTATTATCTGCCTGATATTCTTCAATCAGTAGGGGACCTGCCTGAAGGAACGGTCATAGAGATTCCGACGCCTTCATCAGAAGAAGTGTTCGTGTCGACGATCAGCCAGTTTAACACGTTCGGCATCCTATTGATTGCATTTGGTTTTATGGGGGTGATCGCAGGGGAGAGGAAGAGCGGTAACGCTGTTATGGTTCTTGTCAAACCAGTCTCATACGTTGCTTACATTTATTCGAAGTGGTTTGCAGTAGTGGTCCTTGTCTGGATTTCCTATGGACTAGGCATGATTTCAAGTTGGTATTATATTCATCTATTATTTGACGGGATTTCGTTCACTGCATTCATGGAAGGTTTCTTGGTGTACGGTTTATGGCTGACTTTTATTTTAACAGTGGTTGTTTTCTTTAGCAGTTTAGTGAAAACACCGGGGATTGCAGCGTTTTTCACAATCTCTCTATCTATTTTCCTGACCGTTGTTTCAGGATATTTAAGGGAGAGGTTCAAGTGGTCCCCCGGTCAGCTTTCCAACTATGTAAATGAGATTATCCTACACAACACATGGCCCGATCACTTGACAGGCTCCATCGTCCTCACAATCCTCCTTAGCCTGTCGATCCTCTTCATTACACCATATCTCTTTCGGAGAAAAGAATTGAGCTGACTATAAAGGTCAGCTTTTCTTTCATGGGGGACGGACCTCGAATTCCTGAAAAGGATTGGAATGCTTTATGTCGAATAAAGGTAATAGAAGGAGTGGAACTTCGAGGAAGTAAGAAAGAAACCATAAAGATAAAGTGAATGACTGATTCAATAAGCTCAAAACGTTCTGAAAGGAATCCAGGTGTATGACCACAGGCTCATCCCATTATAGAATGGGTTATGATAAAGATGATAAAAAAGGGGCAGTGGATCTACCCAAGTAAATTCTTCTAGCTGAAGGGGAGGTATATAAATGATGATTCAAAACACTGGCCTCGTTCTAGAAGGTGGAGGAATGAGAGGAATCTACACAGCCGGGGCTTTGGAATATTTTTTGGAAAACGGGATTGAATTTCCGTATGTAATCGGTGTGTCTGCCGGAGCATGTAATGCAGCATCGTTTTTATCAAAGCAGAATGGCCGCAATAAAAAGGTGAATGTCGATTTCATCCGTGACCCTCATTATCTTTCCTGGAGAAATTACTGGAAAACGGGTGAATTATTTGGAATGGATTATGTGTTCGATGAAATTCCCAATAAGCTTGTCCCCTTCGATTATGAGGCCTTTCACTCAAATTCCACAGAATTTGTTGTAGGGGTAACAGATTGTCATACGGGGGAGGCGAGGTATTACTCACGTAAAGACTATGGTAAAGAGCTTCTCACCATTATCAGGGCGTCAAGTTCCCTACCATTTGTCGCACCAGTCGTTGAATATGAATCCAATCACCTTCTCGATGGTGGGATCAGCGACCCTGTCCCAATTGAACGAGCAGAACGGGATGGATTTAAGAGAAATGTAGTGATCCTGACGAGAAACAGAGGCTATTATAAAAAGCCCTCTCGATTTTCATTTCTTGTAAAAAGAAAGTATTCCCAGTATCCTGAATTACATAAAACGATGATGAACCGGTACTTACGTTACAATCAAACAATCAAGGATTTAGAAGCGAAAGAAATGAAAGGGGAGGTCCTGATCATTCAACCTCAACACCCCCTTAAAGTGAGCCGGATTGAAAAGAATCCAAAAAAGCTGGACGAGTTATACTGGCGAGGCTATCAGGATGCAGAAGCCAAAGTGAAGAAGATGGTGGAATGGAATAACAATTCTCCAGTCCACTCTTAAAATAAAGCCACCGGATAGGAAATATCCGGTGGCTTTATTTCTTTCTCCAGTTCTACTTTAGTAATTTTCACATACATATGATAGAGATTCCTTGAAAGGACGAGCATCCTATGAACCTTTATCAAATCTACAAAAATGAACAATATACGCTGCTTTATCGAAGTACCATGTATTTTCTAATAGGAACTGGAATGCTTGTTGTGACTCAACAATTATATTATTTTCCCTTGTTAATCTTTATACCTGCCTGTTCAAACCTTTACCTTTCTTATTGCCTGAAGAAGGAAATAAAGAAAGCAACACGGTTGTTCTATGAAACGATACCAGTGTCAGAGCATGCATTAGTCGGTGTGCAGACGACAGAAGGATCTTACTACTTAAAAACGAATGGATGGTCGGAATACTTCATTCAGAGAACTTCTTTGATTAACAAACCAAAGCACTACCTTTTCCACCGAAAACATAAACAGCCTCTGGTATTTTATAAATGGAGCAGAACGTTAAAAATCGATCATGGGCAAAAGGGAAAGATTTTTCGATTGAAATATCAAAGTTCTACAGCTATTGAATGGCAGAGTGACGAGGGTGATACGATCATCATGTATAAAGCCAATAAGAGATGGATCTTGAATTATAATAAAAAAAATTTTTTATCACTGCATAAGGGATATCTTCCTCAAACGGTTCAGCAATTGTTCGATTATCACCACAGCTATGTTTCGTTTTATGAGACATATAGTGAGGAAATGGACTGGCTTCTGATCTTTCTTTGGTTTGTGGACAGCGATTATTTTTTGACGGCATAGACATCCTTTTCCCGTTCATGGACAAGCTATTAAAGAATGAATATGGAGGTGAGAAGATGAATGCTGCATACAAACCTTGCATAGCTGCATTACAAAAGTGTGTGGAGGCATGTAACATATGTTATCATGCATCACTTAAGGGAGAAAGGGAAATGATGCCTTGCATAGAGCTTGACCGTGAATGTGCAGATATATGCACATATACCATAAATCTCATGCAGCGGAGCAGTAAATTTGTTCATTCATTTTTGGCCATCTGTGCAGAAATATGTGATGAGTGTGGCACAGAATGCAGGTCCCATGGCCAGGAACATTGTCAGGACTGTGCCAAGGCCTGTTTTGATTGTGCAGAAGAGTGCAGGAAGCTGCTGGCATGAAGAAAAGGGATGCTTCTGTATATGGGGGCATTCTTTTTTATCGTTGTATTAAAATTAGAACAAAATAATTTATTTAGCACTCCTCACATGATTTTATTGTATAAACTATGATAGAATAATGATAATCGAATAGGTTTCCTTCGGGGCAGGGTGAAATTCCCTACCGGCGGTGATGAGCGAATGCTCTCAGTCCGTGACCCGGCTAATGAAAATTAGACGGTGGATTTGGTGAAACTCCAAAGCCGACAGTGATAGTCTGGATGGGAGAAGGAACGGTAGTGTTTACATGATTCAGATAGGGAAAGTCCATTATTTTGCTGTGGATTTTATTTCCAAATCGAGTTCTGTAAATGCTCTATTTAGTCATGCCAAATTGCCCCCGAGTAAAAATACTTGGGGTTTTTTATTTTAGAATAATAGTGTTGTGAGAAGGGAGGTAATATGTTGAACCATTCACCTTATATGAAGCTCGCCCTCTCGCTGGCAAAGGCAACCAATGGCCAAACCTCACCCAACCCTGCTGTTGGAGCGGTTGTGGTGAAGGACGGAGAAGTCGTTGGTATGGGTGCACACCTCAAGGCAGGTGAAGGACACGCAGAAGTTCATGCCATCAGAGCTGCAGGAGAGAAGGCGAAGGAAAGTGACGTATATGTCACCTTGGAACCGTGTTCCCACTACGGGAAAACACCTCCCTGCACGAAGCTTCTGATCTCGAGTGGAGTGAAACGGGTCCATATAGCCTGCACGGATCCTAATCCCTTGGTAGCAGGAAGGGGAATTCAGCAACTGAGAGACGCAGGCATTGAAGTGATGATTGGGGAGCTTGAGCTTGAAGCCCTCGAATTAAACAAGCATTTTTTTCACTTCATACAACACGGCACACCTTTTGTTACCCTCAAGACGGCTGTTACCCTGGACGGGAAAACCGCCTCTGACACAGGGGATAGCAAATGGATCACTTCAGAAACTTCAAGAACGGACGTCCACCATGATCGTCACCGGCATGACGCGATATTGGTTGGAGTCAATACCATCATGAAAGATAACCCACACCTTACCACCCGTCTGCCCCAAGGTGGAAAAAACCCCATTCGAGTTATATTGGATACATTTTTACGTACACCCCTGCACTCTCATGTAGTGGAAGATCAGGAGAGTAAGACAATCATATTTACGGGTAATACCGTCAATGAAGATCAAAGGCGGCCTTTTGTAGAAAAGGGATGTGAAATCATCAGCACTTCAAATGAAAGGGTTGACATTCACACGGTTTTAAAAGAACTCGGTGAAAGAAATATTCTCTCCCTTTATGTAGAAGGCGGGTCAACGATTCATTCCTCTTTCTTAATGGAAGGTGCGTTTCAGGAGTTGATTATGTACATGTCTCCCAAGATTGTCGGAGGAAAGTCCGCTTACACCAGTTTTGGAGGAGAAGGATACCCGACCATTGCAGATGGAATGAAGATGGAGATCAAGAGCATTGATCGTGTAGGGCAGGACATTAAAATCGTTGCATTCCCACAAAAATCAGTTTGAAAGGGGGGAAAAGGATGTTTACTGGAATAATTGAAGAGATAGGCTCTATTGAGCGCATGAAAAAATCTTCCTCTTCTATGGAACTAACGATAGCAGCAAGCAGTATTTTGGAAGATGTTCATATCGGAGACAGCATCAGTGTGAATGGTGTCTGTCTCACGGTCACTTCATTCAATTCAAGGCAATTCCAAGTGGACGTCATGCCCGAAACCTTTGAAGGTACGACGCTTAAAACCCTTTCGTATGGATCCAAAGTAAACCTCGAGAGAGCTATGGCCGCAAACGGTCGTTTCGGAGGTCATTTCGTTAACGGTCATGTAGATGGGATAGGTAAGATCCTGAGGATAGAAAAGGTTGAAAATGCCTGGTACATGGACATTGCCATACCCGAGGAACAGATTCATTTATTTATCATGAAAGGCTCTGTCGCCATAGACGGCACTTCACTGACCGTGTTTGATGTGAAACATCATTCCATTACGATTTCGTTAATTCCCCAGACCCGTGGAGATACGGTTCTTGGCAGTAAGAAAGTGGGGGACTCCGTCAACATTGAATGTGACGTAATGGCGAAATATTTTCACCGGTTCTACGAAGCAAAGGAGCAGTCAAAAAGTAATTCAAACAGCCTCAGTTATGAATTTTTATCACAAAATGGGTTTGCTGACTAATAGGGAGGGATGACCCCATGTTCAATAAGATTGAAGAAGCCCTGGAAGATCTCCAGGCAGGAAAAGTCGTTATCGTGGTTGATGATGAAAACCGTGAGAATGAAGGAGACTTTGTTGCCCTTTCTGATAAAGCCACCCCTGAAGTCATCAATTTCATGGCAAAAGAGGGGAGAGGGTTAATCTGTGCCCCAATAACGGAGGAGCTCGCACAGAAATTAAAGCTTTCACCCATGACCATGTCCAATACAGATCCTCATGGGACGGCCTTTACGATTTCAGTAGATCATAAATCTGCCACTACGGGCATCAGTGCATTCGAACGATCGGCCACGATAAAGGAATTACTCAACCCTTCATCACTACCTGAAGACTTCAAGAGACCCGGTCATGTATTTCCCCTTGTTGCCAAAAAAGGCGGAGTATTGAAACGGGCAGGGCACACAGAAGCAGCCATTGATTTAGCTGTTCTGTCAGGTGCACAGCCATCTGGGGTCATCTGTGAAATCATGAATGAAGACGGTACGATGGCGAGAGTGCCTGAATTAATGCTTTTAGCAGAAAAATGGGACTTGAAGATCATCTCAATCGAGGACCTGATACGATACAGAAGGAAAAAGGAAAAGCTCGTGACAAGGGAAGTTGAAATTGAACTTCCAACCGAATTCGGAAACTTCAAAGCGGTTGCCTATACAGAAACACTCACAGGAAAAGAACATATCGCTCTTGTAAAAGGGGAATGGTCCGAGGATGAAGATGTGCTCGTACGGGTTCATTCAGAATGCCTGACGGGGGATGTATTCGGTTCGAACCGTTGTGATTGCGGACCGCAACTTGCCACGGCACTGACTCAAATTGAAGAAGAAGGAAAAGGAGTCCTCCTCTATATGAGGCAGGAAGGCCGGGGTATCGGATTAATTAATAAGCTTAAAGCATATAAGCTGCAGGAACAGGGCTATGATACGGTGGAAGCAAATCATAAACTGGGATTTGGGGCTGATTTAAGGGAATATGGAATCGGTGCTCAAATATTAAGGAATTTAAGGATCAAAAGGATCCAGTTACTCACCAATAATCCCAGGAAGATTGCCGGAATCAACGGATATGGTTTGGAAATTGCCGATCGTGTGCCGATTCAATTGCCAACCAAATTTGAAAATGAAAAGTATTTAAAAACAAAGCACGTTAAATTGGGTCACTTGCTGAAATTTTAATTCAACATTAGTAGGAGGAATATACAATGAAAACAGTTTATGAAGGTAATTTGGTAGGTTCTGGATTGAAAGTTGCGATTGTCGTTTCACGTTTTAATGAGTTTATTACATCAAAGCTATTGGGTGGAGCAGAGGATGCGTTAAAACGCCATGGGGTTGAAGAAGGGAATGTAACTGTGACTTGGGTTCCGGGTGCATTCGAAATCCCAATGATTGCAAAAAAGCTGGCACGTTCAGGGAAATATGATGCAGTGGTGACATTGGGAACCGTCATACGCGGAGCAACCGCTCATTTTGAATACGTAAGCGGCGAGGTAGCAAAAGGGGTTGCCAATCTCAGCCTGCAGGAAGATGTCCCTGTCATATTCGGTGTGCTGACAACCGACACCATTGAACAGGCGATCGAACGAGCCGGAACAAAAGCAGGAAACAAAGGATGGGAAGCAGCCGTTTCAGCCATCGAAATGGCCAACCTCATCCGTGAAATTGATCAATAGGACCACGGTAGCCAATTCTCCTTATGGGGATGGTTTCTTCGTACAGAGAACATGTTTCCTTCCATCAAATTGATATTGGCAAACATTCGCCTTTTTGCTAGAATAGTATCTTGTGGCTCCCCTTCAATTGGAGGAGCGGGTAGGGAGAGGGCAGTTTTATAGGAAGATTATATGAAAGCACGTGGAGGTATTTTTCAGTTAAAGAATCATGGTACTTCGATGAAGCAGGAGATGGTGGCCGGAGCAATCGGATATTTTACGATTGTCTATATTATCGCTGTAAATGCTTTGATCCTTTCTGAAGCTGGAATTCCATTTGAAGGAGCGGTCATGGCGACCATACTTGCTTCCTTCGTTGGGTGTTTGGTCATGGCCTTTTGGGCGAATGCACCAATTCTTCTGGTTCCAGGTATGGGGATCAATGCGATGTTTACATTCACTCTGGTAAAATCTTCAGGATTGACTTGGCAAGAGGCTCTGGCTGTGGTGGTGATCTCAGGAATACTCTTTATGATCATTGCATTTACAAAGCTATCTAAAGTATTATCCGAAGCCATTCCCAAAACATTAAAGGAAGCCATCACGGTGGGGTTAGGGATGTTTTTAATGTTCATCGGTCTTGAGAAAGGCGGTCTCATCCAGAGAGGAGAGAGTGCCATTATCATGATAGGTGACTTTGGGGAATTAAAGGTGTTGGCAACGGTGCTGACATTTCTGGTGACGATTTTTCTTTTCATCCGTAATGTAAAGGGTCAATTTTTATGGAGCATTGCTTTTGGGACCATACTGGGATTCATCTTTGGCATTGAACCATCCGTTCAATCCGGTTCCTTCCATTTGAGTGAATACAGTCAGGTATTCGGTCAAATATCCTTTGGAGCCATTTTGGACATTCCATTCTGGATCGCAGTCTTTTCAGTAACCATGGTCCTGGTATTTGAGAATATAGGACTCATACATGGACATACGGATATGGTCGACCAGCCTCATAAATACTCTAAAGCGTTTCAAGCGAATGCTTTTTCTGCCTTTACATCTGGATTCTTCGGAACAAGTCCGACCGTGTCCACGGTGGAAAGTGCTGCAGCTATGACAGCAGGTGGACGCACGGGATTAACATCACTGACTACTGGAGTATTGTTTTTGGGCTCAGTGCTGTTTATCCCATATCTTAAGTGGATTCCGGACCATGCCATCGCCCCGATCCTCATCATCATCGGCGGCTTGATGATTCAGAATATACGACATATGGACTTACGTGATGTAACAGAGGCGTTTCCTGCCATCTTCATCATAGCGATGATTCCGTTCACGTACAGTATCGCAGACGGAATTGCCATCGGCTTTATTTTGTATCCAATTTTGAAATTGGCTACGGGTAAAGCGAGAGAAGTATCTATACCCCTATATATTATTGCGGCTTTGTTCCTTATGAACTTCTTTGTTCATTCAATACATTAAAGCAGTAAAGAGCTCAAGTGAAGATGTTCATCAGATCGACTGATGACATCTCTGCTTGAGTTTTTTTGTCTTATAAGGAAGTCCATAATACGTGGACTTTCTACATGTTTGTTGATATTATTATACTAATTATTGAAACTTTTGAACTATTTTCCGTCAGGAACAGCAGGGGTGAGTGGGATGAAAGTATTTGTAGCAAGACAGCCGATTTTCAACAGAAATGGTGAAACAGTTGCCTATGAATTACTTTACAGAAACAATGAGATAAATATATTTCCTAATATCGATGGTGATGAGGCAACGGCGGATGTCATTATTAATAGTTACTTAAACATAGGCCTTGAAAGTTTGTCTGCAGGCAAGCCCTGCTTTATTAATTTCACTGAAAATCTTCTGGAACTGAGGGTTCCTACCTATTTCAACCCAAGAGAAATAGTTGTGGAAATACTTGAAAAGGTCATTCCAAGTCCTGAGATTCTCTCCGTCTGTGTCGAATTGAAGGAATTGGGGTATAAGATCGCTTTGGATGATTTTGTCATGAATGAATCGGATCCGAACTACTTTAAACTGATGAAGCTAGCTGACTATGTGAAGGTTGATTTCCTTCATACAACCGAGACCGAGCGGGGAAATCTCCAAACTCTGTCCGGTTTATTGGGATACCAACTATTGGCAGAGAAGGTGGAGACCCCTGAACAGTATGAGGAAGCATTAAGGAATGGATACCATTTCTTTCAAGGTTACTTCTTTAGTAAACCTAAAATCATTGCTACCAGTGATGTTCCGACATATTTTCATTCTTATTATTCGATCATTCAAAGCCTGGAAATGACGGAACCAAGCATTGAAGTGATAAGTCAATTGATCGAACAGGATCTCTCTTTATCCTATAAGCTCCTAAAGTTAATCAATTCACCTTCATACCGACCTAAACATAAAATTCATTCCATTCGTCAGGCGATTGTTCTCCTGGGACTTCTTGAAATCAAGAGATGGATATACGTCCTCGCTGTCAGGGAACGGATAGGGAAAAAGAAGAAATTGGAGAATGAAGTGATTACGTTATGTTTGACGAGAGCTAAGATGTGTGAGTTATTGGCAATGAAGTACAAACGTCCATCAATGAAGTCGAGCTTTTTCCTTACAGGTATGTTTTCATTAATGGAAACGATATTGTCTATGCCTATCGAAGTGATCCTCAATGATCTGCCATTGAATGATGATATATGCCAGGCCTTAACGGGATCGTCCAATGACTTAAAAGACATCCTTGATCTGGTTGTGGCATTTGAACAGGCTGATTGGACACTGATTGAGAGGAAATTGGAAGAGCTGAACCTCTCCAAAAGTGATGTGGTAGAGAGCTATCAAGCTTCTTGCGAGTGGACAGAAGGTCTCTTACATCATGAAGTAGAAGAGATGAGTTAATTACCAGACCGGTTTATATTCACCTGGAGTCAGGTATCTCCTTTGGGGCTTAATATATCGTTTCAACTCAACGATAAGTAATCGCTGCACATGTTTGGTTGTTATTTGCCTGGCTACATCAGCAGGGGAAGGGTAAATACCGATTTGATTGAATCGTACGCGGAAGAGACCTTCATACAAGAGGTCTTTTTTTTCGTTCAGGATACGGGCGAGTACAGTAACATCCCTCGATTGATATTCGTCACCCGATTCTTCCACCTTATGAACTTGAAAACGGAAGTGTATGTCTTCTTTCATGAATCATCACCTCTTCCATTGTCTCTGAACGGAAGGGATAATACAACTTTAAAGTTGTATGAAAGACGAACATGTGCGATAAATAATCAAAATATTGTGTGGGAGGATTGCGAAAAGAGCTTGTTTGTGGCAAGCTAAGAATATTAAGAATAGTTTACTAGTAAATTAGCGTGGAGGGATTCACGATGAACTTGAATCTGATTAAATGTCATGGCTCCGGAAATGACTTTATTCTTATTGATGAAATGACCAATGGATACGAATTTACTGAAGAAGCAAGACAAAATCTGGCCCTTTCATTATGTGACCGACATTCGGGTATTGGAGCAGATGGAATACTATTCGTGCTGTCCAGTGAACATTGTGACGCACAAATGAGGGTATTCAATGCTGACGGATCAGAAGCATCCATGTGCGGGAACGGCCTTCGTTGTGTAGGACGCTATGTGTGCGAGCTTTTGGATAAAACATCGATTGTGATACAGACGATGAAAGCGGATCTGCGTGTCTCTGCCCAAAAACCTATTTATGAAAATATCCCGACATATAATGTGGAGATTTCTCCTGTCTATTTTGAATTGGATAAACTGCCGATGAATCTGGATCGTGTGTCGTTGGTGGATGAAACTATCCCGGAAATTTCAGATCGATTGACGTTTACTGCCCTCGCAGTTCCCAATCCACATCTTATCAGCGTTGTCAGTACGGAAAAGATTCTTTCAAACGAACAGAAAATGATTGCTGAAACTGTCAATGGACCCAATAATCTGTTTCCAGATGGAGTAAACGTGAGTTTTGTTCATCCATTAGATAAAGGGGCGATATACGTTCGGACCTTTGAAAGAGGGGTAGGGTTTACAAATGCCTGTGGAACGGCTATGTCTGCTTCGAGTCTGGTTACATGCTTACTCAATCAGAACGAGTTTGGTAAAGAGATTGATGTATATAATAATGGTGGGAAAGTAAGAGTCATCGTGAACCAATTAAGCGATGGAAAATACAATATGGAATTGATCGGGAATGCAACGTATCTTTATCAAGCCCAAATCGAACTATCCATCTCCCATCCTGAAAACTATCGTGAGGTTTCCAGGCAGGACTTTACTGAAGAAGGTGCATATGAACTTCTTCAAAACCATGCCAAGACGATTGTAGATAATAAAGTATTTATGAGTGCGTGACATATTTGAAAGTGAGAGGGTCTCCCAAAGTTACTCTTTTGGGAGGCCCTCTTTTTCATGGTCTGAGTTCTTTAGAAAGTGAATCACTTGTTCAAAAGGCTGAAGCTCTTTCACTGTATTGTAACCCGTAAATGGACAACCCATTTCCCTGAACCTTCGCATCACTACTTCGATGGTGAACTGTTCTGGATGAAGGTCGTCATTCACTTCGTACCACCAAAGAGGTGTGGCAACTAAAGCCTCCTCATTTCCTCTTAAAGAATAAGGAGCAATGATGGTCTTGCCTTCTCCGTGCTGAATATAGTCCACGTACAGCTTTCCTCCCCGATTCTTCTTTAATCGTTCGATTGTAAAGTCATCAGGGTTATTGGTAACAAGGTAACGAGCTATAAATTCAGTGAACAAGCCCGTTTCCTTCCATGTATAGCCGATTGGAAGAGGGATATATACCTGAAGCCCTTTGTTCCCTGAGGTTTTGACAAAACTGTGCAGGCCCAACCGGTCGAATAGTCCTTTCATCATGCCGGCAGCTTTAACAGCAAGACCAAATTGATCTCTGCTTGGTGGATCAAGGTCGAAGACTACTTCATTGACGTATTCCTCTTCCGCTTTTTGCGAGGGAATGTGAAATTCTAACGCCAATTGATTTCCAAGCCAAATGAGGGTTTTAAGATTGTTGCATAGGGTATAATGAATTCCTTCCAATTGAAACGTCTCAACAAATGAAGGAGCATAATCAGGTGTGTTTTTTTGGTAAAAGAACTCACCAAATATCCCGTGGGGAAAACGAATACACGTTAAGGGGCGATCCTTTAAAAATGGCAGGAAAACCACTGACATTTTGCGAAGATAACGAATATAGTCAAGCTTGGTCATCGACACTTTTTTAAACAATTTTTTGTTTGAATGAGTGATTTCTACATCATTGGGAAGGGACCCTTCATCCATCATGAATTGCTCAAAAGTGCAGGCTTCAGGGGAAGTGGAAAACAGAAATTGGTGAAAATGAGGTTCACGGAGTTGATCATCATACCAATTTAGATACACTATTTCCACAGTGATCGCTGGATCAATGAAATACATGGAGTTTTCTTTGCTTGTAAAATTCATTTTGATTGATGCTTTCAACGTTTTTTTTTCTTCTGGGGAAAGCCCAAAGTGAAATGAACCAATAGGACGTATGGCATCTTTTTCATATACCCCAATATGAAAGTAATCATTATTTTCATCAAGAGAAGTGATAAAACACTTGCATTTTTTCCAATTTTTTCTTTTTATCCAATTCGTACTTCGTTTTCCTTTTTCCCACTTACTCATCTTGCGCTTCGCGACAACACCTTCACCCTCTTCATTCTCTACTAATTTCCATAGTTCCCCCTTATCTTCGTAACACGGAACCATCTGCAGGGAAAATGGAAGATCAGGGGATGGTTCCAGAGGCATTTGAAGAAGGGTGAATAATTCTTTTAGCTTTTCTTTTCTCATATAGTAAGGCTCGTCCACCAACGTATGATCCATGTATTGGAGTAAATCAAAGGCGAGGAACGTAACTGGTCTTCGTGCTGCTGCATCATTGATTTTCTCTTCTTTACGCATTCTTCCCCTTACTTGCAATTCAAAAAATTCACTGCTGTTGGCTGAACGTAATAAAGTAACCTCACCATCAAGTACGATAGGGACAGGGAGGTTCGTTCCTTTCAGTAAAGATTTGATCTGTTCGTCAATTTCCGGAAAGTGTGGAAGCAATTCCTTGCCGTTGCGACTTTGAAGGCTTATACGCTCATGAGAAAGAATGGAAAGAATCCCTCGAAATCCATCATATTTCACTTCATAAAGCCAATCCCCATTGTCAGGAAGTACTTCGTGTAGAGTAGGAAGCATAGGTTTCATGACTGTACCCCTTTTTTCTACTAGTGTGACCACATATGAATGGATTTATTTCCAGATGTTTTAGGGGATGAAGAGTGTTTGACAACTAAATGCTAAAGATAAGTGATTAGTTTATGTGAGGGAGGGTATTTATATATGCATACGATTTGGAAAGGCTCTATTAGTTTCGGCTTGGTGAACATCCCCATCAAACTTCATTCGGCCACTGAAGATCGGGATATTAAGCTCCGATCACTTCATAAAGAATGCCATACACCGATTAAATATGAGAAAGTGTGTCCTGCATGTGAAAAAGAAATAGACCATCATGACATCGTGAAAGGATATGAAGTGACCAAAGGTAAATTTGTCGTACTTCAAGAAGAGGAATTAAAGGAACTGAAGGAAGAGAACGGTGACAAAGCAGTAGAGATTGTAGACTTCATAAAAATGGAAGAAATCGATCCGATTTTCTTTGAACGGACTTATTATGTTTCACCAAATGATGGTGGGAAGAAAGCCTATTCCTTGTTAAGAAAGGCTCTTCAGGAATCTGGGAAGGTAGGGATTGCCAAAATCACCATGAGGTCGAAGGAACAGTTATCGATTGTCAGAGTGTATGAAAATACCCTCGTAATGGAGACCATTCACTATCCAGATGAAGTCAGAGGCACAGGGGATGTTCCAAACGTCCCTGAAGAAGATGAGATAACAGATAAAGAACTCGAAACAGCTACGATGTTAATTGAACAACTGACTACGGATTTTCAACCACAGAAATATAAAGACCTGTATCGTGAACGCTTAAGTCAATTAATCGAATCTAAGCAGACCGGGGAAAAGATCGTCACAGCCAAAGAAAAAGAGCCTAAAGAGAATGTGACAGACTTAATGGCCGCACTTCAAGCTTCGATTGATTCGTCAAAGCCCAATAAGGCCAAGACCACGAAAAAGAAAGCGACTTCAAAGAAAAAAGCCCAATAGATCGAAAGTCGTGTGTAAAGAGAGGGACTCGTTTTGGAGGAGAAACAAATTAAGCAAGGAGTATTTATTGGATTCGCTCTCGCTTGCCTGTTCGCATTTACATGGGGATTTGTAAGCATTGTCGATGAATTGCAGGAAAATGAAATTGAACAATTTGATAATGGTGTATTTGAGATTGTGAGGGGGAGTATTTCCCCTAGTCTAACGACTTTTATGACATCGATCACCTTTTTGGGAGGGGTGATGGGGATTTCCATTTTCACCATCATCGTCGTTGCCATTCTATTAATTTTAAAGAAATACCCCCTTGCTTTCTTTGTAGTCATAACCATTACTACTGGAGCTGGATTTAATTGGCTCTTGAAATGGATCTTTAAAAGGGAGCGCCCGGATATCGAGGCCCTTATCGAACAAGGGGGCTATAGTTTCCCAAGCGGTCATTCCATGAGCTCTTTTATTTTCTATGGGACCCTGGCGTTCATATTGTTCCGTGCGTTGGACTATAAACGTTATAAGTGGGGAAGTGTCCTAGTGGTCGGTGTGATGGTCTTTCTCATTGGGATAAGCAGAGTGTATTTAGGGGTGCACTATCCAAGTGACATATTGGGCGGTTTCACTGCCGGAGGAGCATGGTTGACGCTTTGCATTGTCATCTATGCATATTTTTATAAAAGAAGAAACTAGGACATAGTGGAGTAATAGCAAAAAAAACACCCCCAAAAGTTAGTTTTTCACTCTAACTTTCGGGGGTCGGTACTAAATGAACGAGCGTTTTCTCTCCTTTATTCAATACGTTAAAATAATTTAAATATGTAAGGTCCGATAGAAGCTGCATAAAGAAGGATGTAAATGCCGATGAAATAAAATACGCCTCCAAATGTGCCCCAGTCAGGATCTCTCCCCATTTTCCAGAGGAAGGAAGAAATGACGCTGATAACGATTAATAGTACATATTCACTTCCAGAAAATATTAGGTAACCAGGAGCAGAGGAGTAATAGTAATCTCCCATGGCTATCGTAATGAAGGTGATAGGCATGACTAAAAATACAATGATGCAGGCGAATTCAACCCAATTGATTCCTTCCTTTTCAAATATGTTCGGTTTAAACATATAGAGGAGGATGAGTATGAAAAGGGATGGCAGAACCCAATAAAACGAAACCAAAATGGTTATTAAACTGCTGAACAGCATTAGAATGGCATTGTTAACAGCTTCTTTTACACTACGCTCTGACCATTCAGTACTCTTCGAGATAGCGGATGCTTCCTGTAAAGCCCCGAATCATTCATATCTGTCACCATCATAATCCAACCAGGCGATTCTTTTATCCGTGAGTTGAAGGGGAAGATATGAAAAATACTTTGTGGTGCTGACAGGTACAGCCTTTAATTGAGTGGAATCTGCAAAAGATGCCTTATATAGACTTATGGCGTTATCATCTCCGACACGGTGCCCTTCAGCTGTGAAGAGTATGGATTCTTCGCCTTCAAGTGTAACGAATTGTGCAGACCTTGGGCTTTGAAGTTTGCTCCCGGCGATTTCATTTATAAACTCCATTTTTACAAGCTTCAAAATGGATGTTCCTAACTCATCAACAGGTGCCTCGAGTTTGAAAATCTTATAAAACAACGTCCCCTGTGCAAGCAGCTCTTCGTTATTGAGGAGTGTTAATGTATTGTTCAGTATGGTATAAGATAATTCATTCATATGATGATTGGTTTCGGTTTTCACAATGGCAAATGGATTCTTGACTACCTGCATGGACTCATGAATTCTATTGGGGGATGTAAACAAAAGGAAGTTAGATCCGAGTGCTTATCGCAGTAATATGATAACCATAATATTAGAAGGAAATGTTCTATTAGAAAATATAAAAGTTATAAATTATTTGAAGTATGTTACAAATAACTTTCAGAATTTGTATTTGGGAAATGTGGAATTTCTAGATTATCTTGAACTAGTTTATAGTTTATTGGAAGAATTTGGGTTTTATGAAAAAAGAATTCAAAGATTAAAACTTGATATCATGGAGAAATGGAAATTAAAACTTGTCGAAACCTTATTAAAAGGTAGTGATGTCTTAATAATTTTAAAACCTTAGATTACTATGAAGAAGAATTTCTGAATTTCTGTTATACCTCCTTACGTAAAATATTGGAAAAGTACAAGCTATGTGTCATTACTTCTACTACTAAAGAGAAAATTTCAATCGAGATGGATCATCTTATAAATATATAAGGAGTGTTGCTGAAATGTATAGAAAGATTAAAGGGTTTTACCAGTATAATCAGGAAGATTGCGGAGCAGCCTCTTTGGCAACTATTCTACATTTTTATAATAGAAAAACTTCTATCAGTATTCTTAGAAATGAGATGTCTTATGATAAAAATGGTGCAAATGTCTTATCTATTATTGAAGTAGCGAAAAAATATGGAGTAGGTGCCGAAGCCTATGAGGGGGATTATGAGGAACTAGAAGAACAAGTTCAACAAAAACAATTTAAATACCCAATGATTGTGCACGTCGATAGAAAAGATCTAGGCGGTCATTACTTAGTGGTGAAAAAAATACATAAGGGTAAAATTAAAGTGTTCGATCCTAAAGATGGAAATTTAACGTTATCTACTGAAGAATTTGTCGCACAGTGGACAGGGATTGTAATTTGTTTTGAGCAAGATAGTACTCTGAATAGTCAAGGTTTAGGAGATAAAAAACCTTTTGAAAATTATCATAGATACTTAAAGATATTATATAAAGCAAAAAGCCTATTTATTACTGCAATTTTATTATCAATACTTATTTCTTTAATTTCATTTATAGGTGCGTGGATCTATAAAATTGTCATTGATAACTACATCTTAAAACAACCAACTAACGATAATTTTCAAGCTAGTGATATAAATTTCACAGCACTTATAATTAGTTTACTCATATTTTATGTCTTTCAAACAGGGTTGCTTCTTATTAAGAATATTCTTAACGCCAGGGCCGCAAGATCTCTTAGTGATAAACTGTCAGAATCTTTTCTGAAACATATAATCAAGATTCCACAGAAAACCTTATCCAACTTTGAAACGGGAGAAATATTATCTAGATTTCAGAGTATAAGTCAAATCCAACAATCATATGATTCGGCCTTTTTTCACTCGATCCTTAATGGACTCAAGTGTGATTTTGTACTATTCCATGGCGTCATGTCACCCTATTCACTTCTGAATAAAAGCGACAACAACTTTATACGACATCACCCATTTTCTGGTTTCAAGAAGATTTTAAGTTTATTACCATATTCCGAAGTCTCCAATTTCGTAAAAATATGAACATATCCTGTTGCCCTTAAAGTAACGGGATTTTTTTCCTCCTTATAAGTACATCTATTATCCGGGAGATTTATCAATAATAATATCTCTATAATCTAAAGTAACGAGCTCAAAGTCACACTTTTCCTTACTTTAAAAGAGATAATTGTCTTATCAACTTACTTTTCTCATCATTGCTTCAATAGGTCCCCTCTTAAAACTTTTTCTCCACCAAGTTGAAATGACTGTAGAAAATAGAAAGAATATCAACGCAGTGGTTACAGCGAGTGGTAAGGTGTTCTCTGCCAGTCCTCCAAACATAAAGAAAACAGCCAGGACGAGAAAATGTGCAATATAGAGGGTAAGGGCAAGCTGGCCCGTGTACACAAATGCTTGAATGACGGCTGTTTCTCTCCATTTTTCAGAAATCATAACACATAGAAGGATTACGATGATCGCAGTACTTGTGCTGGAGATCATATATAGCAGGGTCGGAGGCATCGGTTTCGTATCGAATAAATAATACGCAATCTCAAGTCCCACTGCCGGTTCAGACAGTTTGATAAGAGTATAGGAAGCAGCTTCTGTTAAGAGAAACGCTATGAGTGATATAGACATCATTTTTTTCCGATGTGTAGAGTTTTGAACATTGACCCTTCCCAACCACATTCCAAACAACAGAAAGGCAACCCAGGGGAAAATGGGGTGGTACCCGTTAAAGAACAGGTTACTGATGAATCCTTTCCAAGTCCAAAACGTCTCGTAGTATTTAAACGTCGTATCCCAACCATATTCATAGTTTAAAAGAAGTTGAGAAATCTGTGAGGTCAGAACGATCCCAACTGCGGCGATAATTAATTGTCTGGAGGACGCCACAATGAAGAAGTAAGCAATGAACATATAAAAGGCATAATAATGAAGGATGTCAGCGCTCCAGTGCATGAGAAACAGAATCATCCCGAGAACGAATAAAAACAATGAACGTCTCCATATCATCTTCCGATATTTCTTAGAGGGAGTACCACTCATCCGTGCTTTCTTAGTCATCAAAGATATACCGATTCCTGCAAGTATCACGAAAATGGCCGATGCACGGCCTTCAAGTAAACCAGTCATGGTCTTTAACCATTCCGGCCCATTTTCTTCTGCATTCATTGATATCTTATAATTGACGATCACCATTCCTAATATGGCTAAGGCACGAGCCATATCGAAGCCAATGATTCGTTTTGCTGATTCCTCCATTTCCATTCACCTCATTGAAAAATACTTTTTACAGAGAAAGCCCAAATTGCAGTAGGATTAAAGGAATACTCTTCGTTTGAATACTTGTCTAATCCGTCCACTATGATGGTCAAAAATTCCGCCTTCGTTTGAATCTCAAGCCCCGAAAGTAATTCATAATCACGTGCTAATTGTAAGAGAGCCACGAATCCATTCAGGAATTCATCTAATACCTTCTTTAGTGCCTGAGCGTAATAAGAATTCCGAGTGCTCAACACATAATACTCGTTCATGATCTTGTTGTAATAGGGATCTTGGAGTTGTTTGTTCATCATGCTCACACCATCTTCTGTGAGCTTGGTCAGGAAGTTCTCTCTCGTGTATTCCTGATGATTGAAAAAGTTGGTGAATTTTATTTCTTCAATGATGTAATCAAATAGTGTTTGAATGAGTTTTTCCTTTGAGCTGAAATAATAATAAATGGCGGGCTTCGTTATCCCTATTTCTTTCGCAATAAGAGACATGCTTGTTTGATCGAATCCTTTCTCAGCAAATAGCCGATAGGAAGTATTGAGAATATTTGTATATTTTTCTGACATAATGGACGTCCTTTCGTTATTTACTTACTGGTAGGTAAATAATAGCTTGCTAATATAAAATTGTCAATATCTTCATTTTTTATAATTTTTCAATGGTGGGTTTTTGTCTCTCACCAATGAAAAGAAGGATATTTCAAACATATATTGAATGGTATGGTTGTATAAATTAGTTACAAGGGAGAGAACAATGACCGTATTTAGTGGAACGTTTGAGAGTTCTGACATCACACTTACAATTAATAAACAAGGGGAATCTTATCGCTGTAATTTAAAAAACAAGAAGGATTATCTTGAAATGAAACATGGGGTTGGGACGGATCTAGGGAATCATCTTGTAATGGCTACTTTCAATAGTTGTTCGAACTTGATAGAGCAACCAATTATAGGAGTATGTATCTATACACCAATTGGTGATCAGCGTTCGTTGGCGGCACTATGGACTACTATCAACGATTCTTACTTGGGTTCAGGTATAGCCATTAAAAGTGATAGGAGTCCACAGCTTGAAGGTAAATATACTGTCAGGTATTTTGCACCTGAAGAAGATTCGGTCACTTTGGATGTTTACATCCATAAAGAGATAGATACCTATTCATTAAGTTGGTATTTGGGAGAAAAGCAGATCAACCAGGGAGTCGGAATTCGATTGAATGACCAACTTTTTATCGCTTGGGGAGACATGGAAATTAAATGTGAATTGCATGTATTTTCTTTTAATCCTAACGATAAAAACTCTCTGAGATGTATTTCCATTTCATCAAATACCACTCATTTAACGGAAAAGACATTTGGACGTATTGTAACGTAAAGGATTTTGTTTAAAATAAAGCTTCCTAGTGCTTAGTTATTTGCTTTTAACTACATTAAACTAGAAGTATCTTTAAGTAAAGGGGGGGGAAAGAGTAGAATCATATCAAAACTAGGGAAATTCTTAGACAAACATGATATAACAATTAGAGAGTTTTCTCTAGAATCTGGCGTGAATGAAAATACAAAAAAATATGATTTTAACATCAGTACTCCTGATACTCCAACAGGACAACACAGAGTATTTATAAACCTTAATAATCCTAGTAGACACTCGCAATTTCCTTATTTTAGACGAAAATAAATTGGGGGTCTGAAAGTATGTATGAAAGAGTTGAAGAGCAATTAAATATAAAGCTTCCAGTTGAATATGTAAATAATTATCACAAGAAGCTGAATAAGTATAACCAGCTGTTTCTGCCTGATGATAAAGAAATCGTGAGAATTAGAGAATATTGTTCTTTAGAAAATGAAGAGGATGAAAATTATTTACTAAATGTATACGGAAGAAATAAGAATATGCTCTTGGATGATTTAATCCCTTTCGCTATTACTGAATATGATGATTATATTTGTTTTTATTACAATAAAGGAAGGAATTATGAACCCTCAATTGTATATATTAGTTATGATTTAGCGTATGAAGATAGACATGAAGCTATTTTTTATATTGCGAATAGTTTTCAAGATTTCACTGGTTTGTTGAAGTAAGGTATTGAGTATTTAGTAACTTAAACGAAATTATTGAGTTAACAAAGTTTTCAGTTGGATATGAAGATTTTATCCTAGTTGCGGAAAATTTTAATTTTGGTTTGTGTGTTGAACGAACGGAATATTTTTATGAGTTAAGTATTTGGGGACTATCATAAGGAAAAATATGAGAACCTTGATTGGCTAAATGTCTTTCAAGGTTTTTTACTTTAATTTATACTAAATCAGCTGATATTTGAGTGAGACAACGACGAATAATACGTATGATGATGCGAACCAATATACAACTGATGAGAATCATCAGAAAACCACAGAGAATGTATTAAATCCTGCCGGAGATATTGTCGCATCAAGCGTTTTGATGGAAACTACAAGAATCAATACTTCTTCTATCACTATGATCTACGAGGAAGTGTGACCAATGTCGTTGATTCTGACGCCAAACGAGTCAAAGGATACGATTATGATGACTTTGGAAACATCAAAGAAGTGGGCGATAAAACGTTCCAAAACGATGTGAAGTTTACCGGAACCGTGCAGGATACCTCAACGGGCCTTCATTATATGAATTCCCGTTATTACAGTTCGGACACGGGACGATTTATCTCCCAAGACACGTATTCTGGGAACGTATTCGATCCATGGACGCAGCATTTGTATACCTACACCAGCAATAACCCGATTAACTTTGTGGATCCGACAGGCCATTATCATGTAGATCCTGATGGGAATAAGATCTTGCCAACAGGTAAATACATTGCCGCACCGAGTCAACCAAGTACTAGTTACCGAAGTACGCCAAGTAGCCATAAACAGAGTAAACCGTCCGCCCAGAGAGCGAAAGCAAAGGTACAGGCGAAATCGTCAGGATCCTCTTCCAAACGGAGATCCATGAAAAATTGGGTGGGTTCAGAATGGCCTAGATCTGGCAGGAAACGTCCCCGGTCCATTGGGAGCTGTATCCGATGGGGTGAATGCGCTGATCTATCTTGCGGATGGAGATTATCAAAACGCAGCATTAAGTGGGGTTGCGGTGTTACCAGGTGGAAGTATCCTAAAGAATGGGATTAAGGCTGGGCGGACCTCTAGTAAGTTTCTTAAGGGTACGGATGAAATTGATAAGGTATTAACAAAAAATGGAGCATTCAGGGATGCCAAGAGAAGGGCGGGAATACCTAACTCTACTCAGCACAAGAAACCTGTCAATGTTTATGATGGAACAACTGAGAATAGAAGAGTATATGAATTTGAAATAGATGGTATGAAAAAATATATCATAGAGCACCGAGAGGATAAATTCGGGAGAGGTCCTCATTTTCATGGCGCTGATGATTTAAAGGGAAGCCCATTGGAAAAAGGAAGATATAATCAGTATCCTGGACATTCCCCGGAAGAATTTGTTGAAAGAAATAAACTTCATGAATCTTACAGAGGAACCATTTTTAGATATTGAAGATAACGATTTATTTTGTAAGAATGTGTTTTCATTACTTAACACAAAGGAAAATAAGATTCAATTGCAAGGAAATAGCTATAAAGAACATATTAAAAAATCAATACAATTGTTAAATGATATTGTTGATAATATCGAAGAAACACCAAAACAAGGAAGACTATTGTTTTTTAGAGAAAACGAAATAGAAGCAGTGTTGGTTTATGTTAATGAAGTATTTAGTCACTTAAACGAAATCATTGAGTTAACAAAGTTTTCAATTGGATATGGAGATTTTATCCTAGTTGCGGAAAATTTTAATTTTGGTTTGTCTGTTGAACGAACGGAATATTTTTATGAGTTAAGTGTTTGGGGACTATCATAAGGAGAAATATGAGAACCTTGATTGGCTAAATGTCTTTCAAGGTTTTTTACTTTAATTTATATTAATGGAGACGGACAACGTGTTCAGCGGGATACAAATGGGATCATCACGAACTATGTGTATGATGAGGATGCCGTCTTGTATACAACGGATGAGAATCATCAGAAAACCACAGAGAACGTATTGAATCCTGCCGTTGATATTGTCGCATCTAAGCGCTTTGATGGAAACTACAAGAATCAATATTTCTTCTATCACTATGATCTACGATGAAGCGTGACCAATGTCGTCTATTCTGACGCCAAACGAGTAATGACAACTAAAAATAATGGAACAAGTATAAGATTAAGTCAGGTAAAAGAGGTGGGCATGACCGTCATCTATCCTTACTTGTATAATGGCACTGCCGGTATCACCGATATATGCTTGGAGAATGTCTCCTGAAAAACGGTAAACCTCTGTCACTGATAAATCATCAGGGTCAAGAGAGAATAACCTGTCGTTATTCCAATAGTAGATAGTATTCTTTGTTGTGCTGATATCAGTTGCTTCCTCTGCTAGTACGGTTTCTTCTTTTTTCTGTGTAGAAATGATCTGACCTTCTTTGAAATGAATGACCATATTGCCGTCTGTCCAAAAAGGATACCCTCGCGTTACACTTGTTTCCAGTGTCGATCCCTTGCTGGAACCCATTGGATCCTCCAAAGAAAATCCGGTAATTTTCCCATTACTTGCTAAGAATAAAGCTTCTTCACCAAGGAATGAAACAGGTCGCTCCTCAGAGGTATAATTTAACGGCATGGACCTGCTCCAATCTGAATGGGGCTGTTTTTTGACTTGCAGCAGCTGGTGGAAAAAAAGTGCCCCGATTAACAGAACGATTAACAGTAATGGAATACCAAATGCCTTCAATTTCGCTCTCAACTAATATCTCCCTCGATTCTTTCTCTATATGGTGTGAACATCATTGTGGTTCAATTTAGAATTTTACCATAATTCACATTGGAGAACACCAAATATTTCCTTTCTAAGTGATAAGTTTTTTCTTGACTTTTAGCAGCGGAGAAATTACAATGATATTGAAAATCATTCTCATTTAAACAAAAGAGTTCCCCCTCTTTCAATAGAGAGAATGGTTTATGAAAAACCCCCTTTAATCATATACAAAGGAGAGAAGCCCAAGTCAGTAACTTGGGCTTCTCTCCTTTTATGATTGCAATTGATTGCCCCTTGTCGTAAATTGTTAAAGAATGTATGTGTAAAGGAAGGAGCAGAGTAAGTGAATCATCAAGAAGATAAACGGTTCAAGGTTGCCCGGTTTGAGGCACTTATTGGGATCGCACTCGTTCTTATAAACTTTTTATGGTGGTATGGTTTTGCATTTGGAATGGGGGGGCAGGCGGTTTCAGATTATGATTGGATTCTAGGTATGCCCTCATGGTTTTTCTATAGCTGCATAGTTGGTTTTATTCTTATGGTCTTTATCGTGATGATTGTCGTAAAGTACCTGCTTACCGATATTCCTTTTGATGAGGAGGAAGATCATGAATAGTATGGCATTGATTCCCTTATTTGCTTTTTTAGTCTTGATCTTTCTAGTGGGGATATTTACGGCAAGAAAAGTAAGCAGGGCCGAATCCTTCGTTCAGGAATATTTCTTGGGAAGCCGCCAGCTTGGTGGATTTATTTTGGCTATGACCATGATTGCCACTTATGGAAGTGCAAGCAGTTTCATCGGAGGTCCGGGAGCAGCATATACATATGGTTTATCATGGGTTCTATTAGCCATGTCACAGGTTGTAACGGGTTACTTTGTCCTTCTCATCCTTGGAAAAAAGTTTGCGATAATGGCCCGTAAATACAAGGCTGTCACCCTTATCGATTACTTGCAGGGCAGGTATGGGAGCGGTAAAATCACGATACTGTCAGCCGTAAGCATTATCCTATTTTTATTCTCAGCTATGATAGCTCAATGGGTGGGGGGAGCACGGCTCATTGAATCATTAACAGGTTTATCCTATGAGAGTGCCCTTTTCCTGTTCGCTGTTGCCGTTCTTGTTTACGTTATCATCGGGGGCTTTCGGGCTGTAGCGATCACTGATGCCGTCCAAGGGGTGGTCATGCTTGGGGGGACCATCATTTTATTGGTAGCCACCATCATTGCAGGCGGTGGCATGGAAAAAATCATGTTGGAATTGCAAGCAGAAAATCCTAATCTGTTGACGCCATATGGACCGGATGGAGAATTGAGCGCCAGGTATATTTCTTCATTCTGGGTTCTTGTGGGGGTTGGCGTTGTCGGTTTACCTCAAGTGGCAGTAAGGGCCATGAGCTATAAAAGTTCGAAGTCCCTGCACAGGGCATTAATAATCGGCACGATTGTAGTCGGTTCAATCATGCTCGGAATGCATTTAATAGGGGTGATGGCAAGAGCGGTGATACCCGGGATCGAAGTGGCTGATAAGGTCATGCCCCTTCTTGCATTAGACGTTCTTCCACCATGGCTTGCCGGAATCGTCCTGGCTGCACCCATGGCCGCCATCATGTCAACTGTCGACTCCTTATTATTGATCGTATCCTCGGCCATCGTGAAAGATGTGTATATGAATTTCATCAACAAAGAGGCGAAAGAGAAACAGGTCAAAACGATAAGCTTCTGGGTGACCGGTGTAACGGGGGTGCTTGTTTTCTTAATGGCGTTAAGCCCACCTGAATTAATTATTTGGCTGAATCTGTTTTCATTCGGTGGTCTTGAAGCAGTATTCATTTGGCCTATTGTACTTGGTTTATATTGGAGAAAAGGGAACGCACATGGCGCCATGGCTTCAATGATTTCAGGACTTCTATCGTACGTCCTGTTTCACAGTTTCGCACCTAATTATCTGGACATGCACACAGTCATATTTCCGGTCATCATTTCCTTTTGCATGTATGTACTGGTTTCATTATCAACTCAACAACAATCTCGACAAGATGGATGGGGTTAACCCATCCATCTTTGTCATTGTGAAGATAATAAAGTACATTGGATGGTAGTATCAAGAAAAGGATGAATGAGACTATGAAGAAATCAGTTGTCATCATTGGTGGAGGAATTGGCGGACTCACAGCTGCTGCCCTTCTTGGGAAGGCAGATTATGATGTACTGGTGTTAGAAGCTTCCAGGGAATGGGGAGGATGCGCAGGTAAATTCCAAAGAGGGAAAGCCTTATTTCCTGTAGGGGCGACTCTTGGCATGGGCTTTGAAAATGGGGGGCTCCATAACCGGATTTTTAACTATTTGGAGGTAGAACCCCCTCATTCTCAATTGCTTGAAAGGGTCATGGATATTCATCTTCCGGACAAAACCCTGAGCTTTCACCGAAATAGGAAAGAACATGTCCATGAATTGATGAAAGTCTTCCCTGAAATCTCAGATAATCTGACGCGATTTTATTCAGAAGTATACAAGGTAGCGAAAGAAATCAGAAAGCTTATGATTTCCCTTCCGGCCCTTCCGCCTAAAACCATAGGAGAATGGAAGGGGCTCATCCTTAGCTTACGACCTGGATCCATTAGACTTCTTCCTCGACTTCAACAGACCATGATCGACTTATTGGAGAAATGTAAGCTTCACGACCACCCTTCCTTTAAGCATTTTATTGACGGCCAGCTTATTGATAGTATGCAAACAACCAGCGATCAGTGTTCATCAATCCTCGGGTGCCTAGCTCTGGATATTTATCACGAAGGAGCCTATTACCTCGAAGGCGGGCTGTTTCAAATTGCCCACACTCTTGTTAGGGCCTCAGAAACTTTTGGAGCTAAGCCGATTTTAGGCAGAAAGGTAGTTGGTATTAATTGTGACCCTCAGGATCATAAGTGGGTAGTCGTTGACCATAGAGGAAGTGAATACCGTGCAGACCATGTTATATGCAATATTCCTGTTCAATCCTTGAAAGGTCTGTTTCCTTCACACTATAGACAAAAACTAGCAGTGTATTTAGAAGGCAAAGAGAATGAAGCATTATGGGGAACCATGTCCCTCTACATGTTACTTAAAGAAGAATCAATACCAGAACATTTTCCATTGTACTCACAAATTTGCACCAGTAAAAATGGAAATATGACAGAGGGGGACCACCTTTTCCTTTCATTATCCCATCAAAATGACAGGAAGCGTGCTCCTGAAAGGTTTCGTACCCTAACCGTATCAACCCATACAAAATTGGAAAAATGGAGCACCAAAGAAAAATATGACTCTTATAAAGAAAGACTTCAGGAAAAGATGGTTCGTTCCATAGAGACGGTCCTTCCTTCGATTAGGAATGGTATGGTGGAAGTGTATCCCGGGGCACCGAAAGCCTGGGAACGATTTACAGGCCGGCCTGGAGGCATGGTCGGGGGATTTCCCCAAACCATCGACCATGCCCTATTTAATAGTCTTTCCCATAGGACTTCCTTGAAGAACATCTGGATGTGCGGCGACTCGGTCTTTCCAGGTGCGGGAACCATTGGCGTATCGGTCAGTGCCTACCATGTATTTAATTCCATTACCGGAAGAACTTTGCCGGCTTAAGCAGGTTTTTCACCGGTGCAGGTCGAATGAAGAAATGGGGTGATGAAATGTTTAAACTGACAAAGTATAGGGACGCAGCCACTTTTAAAGAGAGGGTCTATACGCTGCTCATGGAAAATGAAGCAGCCAATAACCTGCCACTTGGATTATTGAACAGTATGATATTGAGTGATAACTACAAAGATCCATTGCTTCTGTTAGTGGAAGATGAGAGTCACTCGGTGGTGGGATCATTTATTATGACGCCTCCTCATTATCTTGTCAGTACACTTAAGGTGGGAAAAGAGGATATTCAGGGAATTGTCGAACAGCTTCAAGGTTTTTGTGAAGCGAATGGAGTAACGTTTCCCGGTTTTGTTGCAGAAAAAGAAACTGCACTTCATTTAACACATGCATGGTGTCATGTTACCGGAGATCGTTTTGAGGTAAAGATGAATCAGCGTGTCTATCAATTGAATGAAGTGAATGATATTCCAATGAGTGAAGGTGATTTGGTGCCGGTACAGAAGGGGCATGAACAAATCCTTGCCCGGTGGATCTATGGGTTTGTCCAGGATACCGAAGTTCTTCCCATGAGTTATGATGAGGCCTTGGAGAGGGCGGGGGATATGATTGAAAATGAATCCTATGTGTATTTTTGGCAAGTGAATGGAGAACCGGTCTCCATGGCAAGGGGAGCAAGAAGAACGGAAAATGGCATAACGGTAAACTTTGTATACACCCCCCTAAATCAAAGGAAAAAGGGGTATGCTTCTTCTGTTGTAGCGGAATTGAGCCGGTTATTACTCAAGGATTATTCTTTCTGCACCCTCTATACGGACCTTGATAATCCCACTTCCAACAAGATCTATAAAGAAATCGGTTACAAGCCCGTTTGTGATTCCTTGATGATATCGATTGCATGAACCGCTTCATGAAACAGTGAATAATAAGTTATATAAACAGTTGACATTAGAGATGAAAGGGATTAGTATAATAGACAATTAATTAAATGAGCGAACGGCTTTGACGAAGAGGAGTACCTTTGATCGACACTAAAGAGAGCTGGTGGTTGGTGCGAACCAGTGTGAACGATCTTAGGGAATGGACTTCCGAGCTTCCAAACCGAAATCATGGAGAGTAGGCTTTGGCGAATGTCTTATCGTTACAAAAGACGCGTATTCAAGCTATAGCTTCGATACGATTGAGTGGACTGTTTAGGCAGTCAACAAAGGTGGCACCACGGGTATCTCGTCCTTTACATGATGTAAATGGATTTGAGATGCTCTTTTTTTTATAACTAAATACTGATAAATCGTAGAGTAAGAGGAGTACATTCAAGTGATGCATGACAGAGAGCCGGGGATGGTGAGACCTTGGCATGATAGCTTGTCTGGAATGGACTTATGAGAGACGGTCTGAATAACAGTAGGGCTGTACGGAATTCCGCCGTTAAAGGGATAGAGTATCGGGTAAAAACGCCCCGTACTTGAAACAAGAGGGGATGTCGTTTGTGCATCCCAACAAGAGGTGGCACCGCGGTCAGCATCGTCCTCTATGAACAGGTTTTTCTGTTCATAGGGGACTTTTTTTTATTTTTTTATTGTAAATAGTAAACTGGAGGATTGGACACGATGAATCAGCTAGCAGTGAATTATGTAGTGAAAGAATTAAACGGAGATATCTTTACACCCATATCCCTTTTTCAATCATTAAAGGGTAAAAAGAAATTTTTATTGGAAAGTTCATTGAAGCATGAACAATCCGGGAGGTATTCCTTTGTGGGAAGTGATCCATTTCTTGAATGCAGAGCGTATGGAAATACCGTTCATTTACAAAAAAACTCGACAACTGAAAGAGAAATAATAGAGGGAGATCCCATTGAAATCATACAGGGACTTATTCCTTACCACGATCTGAAGGATGTCCCGTTCCCTTTTGCCGGTGGGGGAATCGGGTATCTTGGATATGACGTGATCAGGCTATATGAGGAAATCGGGATAACCCCACAGGACGAATTGGGGATGCCGGACATACATTTAATGTTTTATGAGAAAGTCATCGTTTTCGATCATCTTGAGCACAAAGTCTTTATTGTCGCCATGAATGATTGGACAGAAGAAACGAAGGAATGCCTTGATGGAAAGGTACTAGAAGTGGAAAAGGAGCTTTCCAGTGTGTACTTAGAAAGTCATAAAGAAAAACTCAGTCGGCTTTCATTTCATTCTCAAACGTCGAAAAGTGAATTCATGAAGAAAGTAGAGACAGCAAAAAAATCGATCCGGGAAGGAGAGATATTCCAGGTCGTACTGTCCCAGCGACTGCAGGCCGCCTTTTCTGATGATCCCTTCTTATTTTACAGGTCTTTAAGAAAATCAAATCCATCACCCTATATGTTCTTTATCGATTTCGAAGAGTATGTCGTGTTGGGTGCATCACCCGAAAGCCTGTTGAAAATTCAGGGGAGGGAGATCACGACAAACCCTATCGCCGGAACACGGCCTAGAGGGAAAACACAACAAGAAGATGTGGAGCTTGAGAGGGAATTACTTACAGACGAGAAAGAGATTGCTGAACACCGGATGCTGGTGGACCTGGGGAGGAATGACTTAGGCAGGGTATGTGAGATCGGCTCCATTTCCCTTTCCAAATATTTAACGATAGAAAGATATAAATATGTTATGCACATCGTTTCAGAGGTAAAAGGCGTATTGAAAGAGGATGTTACCCCACTTGAGGCATTAACAAGCTGTCTGCCGGCAGGTACTGTCAGCGGGGCGCCGAAGATCAGGGCGATGCAAATCATCAATGAGTTGGAAATCAGAAAGCGGGGAGTATACTCGGGAGCCGTCGGCTATATCGGGGTGAATGGGAATCTGGATTTTGCCCTTGCAATCCGGACGATGGTCCTTAAAGATAAAACAGCATATGTTCAAGCAGGTGCCGGGATTGTTTATGATTCAGATCCAGCCAGCGAGTATGAGGAAACGATGAATAAAGCAAAATCATTACTGGAGGTGACGGGATGATTCTTCTTATCGATAACTATGATTCCTTTACGTATAACCTGTATCAATATATTGAAGAACTTGGTGAAGACGTCCTCGTGAAACGAAATGATGAAATTACTTTGGAAGAGATCAAGAAATTGAACCCGTCGGGGATCATTTTATCTCCAGGTCCGGGGAAGCCGGAAAATTCGGGGGTCTGTATCCCGATTATACAGAATCTTCACGCTAGTGTGCCGATTCTCGGGGTATGTTTGGGTCATCAGGCAATTGGAACGGTATTCGGTGCAACAATCGAAATAGCCGGCAAAGTCATGCATGGTAAAACTTCCCTGATCAAACACAGTGGAGGAGGATTATTCGATTATCTGCCTCAGCCTTTGGAGGTCATGAGATATCACTCCCTGGTGATTAAGAAAGGGACGCTGCCTCCACCTTTAGAGACTGTGGCCATGGCCATGGATGATGGAGAAATCATGGCGATCAAGCATATGAAGCATCCATTATTCGGGGTCCAGTTCCACCCGGAATCCATCGGGACGAAGACAGGGAAGAAAATCATTCAGAACTTTATAAATGAGATGAGAAAGGAGAATAACCGTGAAACCATATCTACAAAAGCTATCTAGCGGTCATTCCTTAGAAAGAGATGAGATGAGAAGAGCAGTTCAGGAAGTCTTCCTTGAAGAGACGACAGAGAGTCAGATTGCCTGTTTCCTAACCCTTCTGAAAATGAAAGGGGAAACGGTTGATGAAATGACGGCTCTCGTGGAAGTATTGAGGGAGAAAGCAATGCCGGTTATGAGCACCATGCCGGATGTAATGGATAACTGCGGCACAGGAGGGGATGGATCTCAGAGCTTTAATATCAGTACAACAAGCGCATTTGTCCTTGCCGGCGCAGGAGTAAAGGTAGCGAAACATGGGAACAGAAGTATATCAAGTAAAACAGGAAGTGCGGATGTATTGGAACATTTAGGGATCTCCCTCGATTTCCAGTCCCATGAAATTGAAAAGCTGCTGAATGAATCCAATATAGCCTTTTTATATGCTCCATTCGTTCATTCAGGATTGAAAAGGGTGATGAACATAAGAAAGGAAATGAAGATTCCAACTATCTTTAATTTGATTGGCCCCCTGACCAATCCGGTCCACCTGGAGACGCAGCTGGTGGGGGTTTTCAGAAGAGATAAATTGGAAACGGTGGCCAGAGTATTACATGAATTGGGCAGAAAGCGCGCGATTGTACTGAACGGGGCCGATTACATGGATGAAGCCTCTTTAGCTGGGGAAAATCACCTTGTTCTCCTTGAGAATGGTGAACTGACTTCACTCACTCTGACAGGAGAAGATGTAGGACTACCACATTATTCAATGGATGAGATTAGAGGCGGGGATGCCAGAGAGAATGCCAGAATTCTACAGGAAGTATTAGAAGGAAAACCTGGGGCCTATACCGATACAGTCCTCCTCAATGCAGGAATTGCCCTCTATGCACATGGGAAAGCCTCCACCTTTACAGAAGGTGTGAAGCTTGCAAGAGAAAGCATCGAAAGCGGCCGGGCCAATGAAACCTATCAATCCGTGGTTCATTTCAGCCGACAACGAAGAAAGCAGGTGATTTAATTGTCTACCATTCTGGAAACGATCATTGAAGTGAAGAAAAAGGAAGTGACACAGTTAAAGAATGAAGGATATGCATCCTACCAACATGGAAGTGTACCACCTCCATCATTATTCCAAACCCTGAAGGCGGCATCAAGACTGCAGGTCATTGCCGAAATAAAGCGGGCATCTCCATCAAAAGGAGATATACGAACAGAAGTGGATCCTGTTGTTCAGGCAAGGAAATATGAAGAAGCCGGAGCCTGTGCCATTTCAGTGTTGACCGATTCTCAATTCTTTAAAGGGAGCATGGAAGATCTGGCAAATGTTCGCAGAGCCGTCAGTCTCCCTATTCTGTGTAAAGACTTTATCATTGATGAAATACAGATCGACCGTGCAAAGGACGCCGGGGCAAATGTCATCCTTTTGATCGTAGCGGCTTTAGAGAATGAAAGACTGCGAGAATTATATTCATATGCTGCAACATGTGATCTGGAAGTGTTAGTGGAGGTTCATCATGCAGAAGAAATGAAGGCAGCGATTGAGTTGGGTGCAAACATGATTGGTGTGAATAACCGTAACCTCAAGACCTTCGAAGTAGATCTTCACGCCACTGAAGAACTCGGAACAATGATCAAGGGGAAGGATGTCGTCTTCATCAGTGAGAGTGGCATAAGGAATGAGGATGATTGCACAAGGGCAGTAAATGCAGGGGCTAACGGTGTTCTAGTGGGTGAAACCTTAATGAGAAGTCACGATCCAGCTGCTAAACTGAAGTCTCTTCAAGTAAGTAAAGGTGTGGCGAAATGACAAAAGTGAAAATATGTGGAATCAGAAACGAAATGGAAGCTCGCTGGGCACTTGAAGCCGGCGCTGATGCACTGGGGTTTGTGTTCGCAGAAAGTAAAAGGAAAATTGATGTAGAATCTGCAGCGCATATATGTGCTGGACTCCCATCTGAAGTGATGAAAATAGGCGTGTTTGTAAATGAAACGAAAGAGTTCCTCGAAGAAATCTATAGGGACGTGAATCTGGATTATGTTCAGCTCCATGGAGATGAATCGGCAGATTTTTGTCATGATCTCGGTCTTCCCTATATCAAAGCGATTGGAGTAAAGGAAAAAGAAGATTTAGTGGGAGTTGGACACTTTGGTGGTGGATTGATTCTGTTGGATAGTGGAAATGGACCATACCGGGGAGGCAATGGGACGACGTTCGACTGGAGTTATGCCGATGCTTCGACCTACCATCAACAGATGATCCTTGCAGGAGGGCTTACAGCGGAGAATGTCAGGGAAGCCATTACGAAGGTCCGTCCCTATATGGTCGATGTTTCAAGCGGAGTAGAGACGGAGGGAAGAAAGGATCGGAAAAAGATTCAATCTTTCATCCGGGAAGCGAAGAGTTTGTAAGGTCTTAATTGAACTGAATGGAGGAATGTAAATGATTTACGCACAACCAGATCAAAAAGGGTTATTTGGACAATTTGGAGGAAGGTTCGTCCCCGAATCCTTGATGAAGGCCGTTCAGGAATTGGAAACGGCTTATGATGAAGCGGTACAGGACCAAGAATTCCAAGAGAAGTTTCAAAACTATTTAAAAGATTATGTGGGAAGGGAAAATCCACTCTACCTGGCTGAAAATCTAAGCAGACAGGTGGGAGGAGCAAAAATCTATTTAAAGCGTGAAGATCTAAATCATACGGGAGCCCACAAGATAAACAATACAATCGGCCAGGCACTCCTGGCAGAACGCATGGGTAAAAGAAAAATCGTCGCTGAAACAGGAGCTGGACAGCACGGTGTCGCCACCGCTACCGTATGCGCACTTTTAAACCTTGATTGCGTCATTTTCATGGGGGAGGAAGATATCAAGAGACAGAAGTTAAATGTTTTTCGAATGGAACTTCTAGGTGCGAAAGTCGTAAGTGTGACACAGGGAAGCGCCACATTAAAAGACGCAGTCAATGAAGCCTTGCGATATTGGGTGGCAAATGTCGAAGACACTCATTATATCATGGGGTCCGTATTGGGGCCCCATCCGTTTCCAAAGATGGTTCGGGATTTTCAAAGTGTCATAGGGAAAGAAACGAAGCGTCAATTTATTGAAAAGGAACAGCGTCTGCCAAAGGCCATTGTAGCCTGTGTTGGCGGTGGAAGTAACGCAATCGGCATGTTCCACCCCTTTTTAGAAGATAAAGAAGTGGATTTATACGGTGTGGAAGCAGCAGGAAGCGGGGTTGAAACCGATCAACATGCAGCCACATTAACGAAAGGGTCTGTCGGTATCCTTCATGGAAGCATGATGTATTTGCTGCAAAATGAGGAAGGGCAGATACAAGAAGCACATTCCATATCAGCAGGCCTCGATTACCCGGGCGTTGGACCGGAACACAGCTATTTAAAGGAGATTGACAGAGTTCAATATACAGCTGTTTCTGACGTGCAGGCGCTGGCTGCCTTTAAGCAATTATCCCAGACGGAGGGGATTATACCTGCACTGGAAAGTTCCCATGCCGTAGCGTATGCAGTGAAACTAGCGGCAACCATGGAGAGTGAAGAATCAGTGGTGATTTGTCTGTCCGGCAGAGGGGATAAAGATGTAGAGCAAGTAAAGGAGTTACTGGGAGGTAGTCAACATGGGTAAATCATTTCTAGATAACAAGCTTCAAGGAGAAATGGAAACTGGAAATAAATTGTTCATCCCTTATGTGATGGCTGGAGATGGAGGGATTGAGTCCTTAATTTCAACTCTCAAAATGCTCGAAGATGCCGGTGCGACTGCGATTGAAGTGGGGATCCCTTTTTCAGATCCCGTAGCCGATGGTCCGATTATCCAGCAGGCAGGAAAACGTGCCCTGGAAAAAGGAACGTCACTTCAAAACGTTTTTAACCTGCTGAAGAAAAGGAGAGCAGAAATAGGGATTCCAATACTATTCATGACTTACGTAAATCCTGTTTATCAATATGGGGTAGAACGATTCTTTCAGGATTGTGCTGTTGCAGGGGTGGACGGTGTGATCATTCCTGACCTGCCACTTGAACATCATGATTTAGTGAAACAGCCGGCAAATGAAAATGAGATCGCCATCATACAATTGGCAACACTGACGAGTCCAATAGAAAGAATCCGGAAGTTGGCTTCCGTGACAGAAGGGTTCCTTTATGCGGTTACAATCAACGGTATTACCGGAACGAGAGAAGGATTTGAAGACACCGTTTCAGATCACTTGACCAGGCTGAAAGAAAACAGCCCCGTCCCGGTACTTGCGGGCTTCGGAATATCAACACCGGAACATGTGAAGAAAATGAGTGCGAGCTGTGATGGCGTTGTCGTTGGAAGCAAAATCATCGAACTGATACAGCTTGGGAAGTTAAATGCCATCAAAGAATTAATCGATGCAACAAAATCTTCTGCGCTTCATTCGTGAAGATGGCAGAGATATTTGTAAAAGCTGGATTAACAGATTCTAAAGGAGTGTTAAAAAAAGGTAAATAGTCTTCTTTTTCTTCTGAAAGTCAGTATGATAAAGGTGTAGTTGAACAAAGCATCATAACAGGAGGCTATTTAAAATGAAAAAATGGTTATTAATGTTGATGACAGCTCTATCAGTAGTGACATTTGCAGCCGGATGCAGCGGCGACTCCGAGGAAGACACAGGAACGGAAACGGAAGAAAACATGGAAGAAGAAAGCGGTACAGAGGAATAATCCATGACAGCCAGCCCTTATAGGGCTGGCTTTTTCATTTATAGAACGGTACATAAAAGAATAAAAACCTTGTATATACCGACTATTTCTATTAATCTGACAATACAAGACATATTCGATAGTGAGGTCAAAAGGATGACGATACCACCTAGATTAACGATGGGTGACACCATTGGCATTTGTTCCCCGTCTTCTCCTGTGGCAGCTCATTGCCCAAAGAGGCTGAAGCGGGGAATGGAAGAACTTAAGAGATTGGGCTTCAATGTGAAAGTGGCGCCAAACACATTAAAATTACAAGAATATATGGCAGGTACCATCGATGAAAGAGTGGACGATCTTCATGATTTATTTAAGGATAAAGAAGTAAAAGCCATCATCACTACCATAGGAGGAACCTGTTCTCACCAGCTCCTGGAACATCTTGACTTCGGACTGATTGAACAAAATCCGAAGATCTTTTTAGGATACAGTGATATAACGGCTCTTCATCTAGCTATCTATAAGAAGACAGGACTTACCACTTATCTGGGACCGGCTGTCCTTCCCCAATTTGGCGAGTTTGGCGGGTTATTGACGTATACGAGGGACCATTTCTTTCAAACGTTCGTAAAAGGTGAAAGGGCGAAATATGACTCTTCTTCCGATTATGTAATGGAACATTTATGGTGGGATGAAGAAGATGATCGATTGAGGGAGAAAGTAAGCAATGAAGGGCCACGGGTTGTAAAAGCAGGCAAAGCGGAAGGGAAGATTATCGCTGCCAATATGGGAACCATGCTCCTTCTGGCAGGGACCGAATACTTTCCTGAATGGAAGGGATCCATATTATGTATTGAAGATGATCCGGATGAAACCCCGTCATCCATCGACCGCTACTTAACCCAATTAAGACATATGGGGGTTTTGGCGGAAATCAATGGGCTAGTCGTTGGAAGGTTTCATGATCATGTGGGTTTTAAAGAAAATCAACTAGCTGAGATCTTATCCCGTGTCACGGAAGGATACGAAATTCCTGTCGTCACAGACCTTGACTTCGGCCACACGGACCCCATGTTCGTTCTGCCAAACGGAATACAGGCAGAAATAACAGTAAATGAAAAACAAATCGATTTTCGCCTGAAAGAAAATCCGGTATCTTGAGGGGGAGTTCACTTGATTGAAAGAAAACTGAATACGGTTTTCATCCCGGTCGCAAACCTGAAAGAGTCTGTAGATTGGTATGGGGAGGTGCTCGGATTTGAAAAGGATCCGGAGCAATATCAATACATCGATAAGCTGCCGGTGTATACTTTCCAGATGGGTGAAACATCTCTTACTCTTGAAGAAGAGAAGGGATATACGTCATCTGCTTCCAGCGTCCCTCTATGTAATTTTCATACGGGACAAATTGAGGAAGTAAGAAAAAGCTTTCAAGAAAAAGGAGTAAGAATAGAGTCGGAACTCACTACATTTGTTGATTTTTCTTATTTCAACTTCAGGGATATCAATGGGAATTTACTGATGATTTGTACAGGGTAGAAGAAGGCTAACAGAAATACATGAAACCTCCTGAGGGCTGTTTTCTTCAGGAGGTTTTTTATTCCTTATTTTACGCATTTTACACAGACCGTTAATGCTGGCCTTACTTTCTTATAGGAAAGTGTAATGTCTTTGAAGCCCGCTTCATGAAGGGCGTCCGAAATCCTTTCCCCATATTGTATCGCCCTGCTGTCCCTCTCTTCTTCACCTCTTGGTTGAACAGTAATGACCAGGATGCCGCCTGTTTTCAGCATGTCGTATAGATGTGACAGCGATTTTTTCTGATTATTCCACAATGGATAGTTATTGACGGAGAAGATACGGTCATACTTGGCGTCGTTTATCCGGAAATGACTGATATCATGGACGAATAGGCGGGCTCTCCCTTTTTCGATGAAGGTAGCATTTTTATTCCATGCAGTATCCTTCATCGTTTCAGATATATCCACCCCATCCACAGAAGTTCGAGGGAAACGTCTGCATATGTGATGTATACAATATCCTGGTCCATACCCGACTTCAAGGACACGGTCCCCGTCTTGTAGAGATAATTGCCTGATGGACCAATTATTTATTTTGCGGTTATCAACTTCCATTATTTTTCCGACAAACCAGCCGAGTACTCCATTCGGGCGTTTGAACTGCTTTTGGAGGGAAAACACGGGTGTCACCTCTTTTCCAATCTTTTGTATTCAAAAAAAATCATGTATATTCCTCTTTCCACCAATTCAATCACGTCAAACGTAAACATTCTGTTGCAAAATGTAGAAAAAATGGCATAATATACTTAAATATTATTGGCGTTGAAGAGAAGAGTACGTAAGGGTGTCCCCTATCAGAGAGCTTCGGGAGCTGAAAAGAAGCAGGGTGACACGTTATGGAAGATGATCTCTGAGCATTCTATTCGAACCACTTTGGTGTAGGGTAGGACGGGTGTGGGCATCCGTTATCATTGTCACGGTATAAGAGTATGAAATACTCCGTACTTGCTGAGATAGTTTTGTGTGAGCAAGCTATAAACTAAGGTGGTACCACGAGTTAAACCCCTCGTCCTTAGATGTCGATTGATATCTGAGACGAGGGGTTTTTTATAATGTTTGAAGGAGGAAAAGACATGACGATTTTGATAGGCGGTGCATGGCCATATGCAAATGGCTCATTACATTTGGGGCATATCTCGGCACTGTTACCGGGGGACATCATTGCAAGGTATTACCGTTTGAAGGGTGAGGATGTCCTTTATGTATCAGGGAGTGATTGCAACGGGACACCAATCGGTATTCGGGCAAGATTGGAAGGAACTGGTATAGAGGGAATTGCTGATCGATATCATGAAGAGTTTCTCAGGTGTTTCCATGGTTTAGGCTTTAGTTTTGATGAGTATACAAGAACGGATGACACCCACCATCATCAGGAAGTTCAAAGCATCTTTACGACTCTATATCAAAGGGGATTGCTTTATGAAAAAGAAGTGGAACAAACCTATTGTGAACACGATCGGCGTTTCTTGCCTGATCGGTTTGTGGAAGGCACATGTCCTGTCTGTGGGGAAAGAGCGAGGGGGGATCAATGTGACCATTGTTCAACCGTACTGGACCCCACAGAATTAGGAACTAAAAGCTGTACCCTGTGTGGTCATGAGCCTGTACTAAAAACGACCGTTCATTTATATTTTGCACTTTCAAATTTTCAAGAACCCCTACAGAATTATTTGGAGGAAAGCAGCAGCAGATGGAGGGATAATGCTCTTCAGCTTACGGGGCGTTATGTAGATGAGGGGTTGCATGACCGACCTGTGACCAGGGATTTAGAAAATGGAGTGGCCGTGCCCATCGACGGGTTTAAAGATAAGAAGATATACGTATGGATAGAAGCGGTAAGTGGATATATAACTGCTTCGAAGAAGTGGGCAGAAAAGCATCAGCGTGACTGGAGGGATTTCTGGCAGGAATCCACCACATCCTATTATGTTCACGGTAAGGATAATATCCCTTTTCACAGTATTATCTGGCCGGCAATCCTCATGGGCATCGGGGAAAGAAATCCCCCGGACTATATTCTGTCGAATGAGTACTTGACCCTTGAGAAGAAGAAGATTTCAACGAGCCGAAATTGGGCGGTATGGGTCAATGACCTGCTGGGGAACTATCATCCAGATTCAATTCGTTATTATCTTACAATCAATGCACCGGAAAAAAGGGATGCGGATTTTTCCTGGAGAGAATTCATCTATAGTCATAACAGTGAACTTCTAGGAGCTTTGGGGAATCTTGTGCAGCGTACGTTAAAATTCTATGAAAAAGAATTTGGTGGGGATCTAACCCTTTCGTATGTATCGAAGGAAGTAGAAAGCAAGACAGCGAATATATTCCAGTCAGCAGGTCAATACATTGAAAGAGGATATGTCCGAAAGGGATTAGAAGAGATTTTTGAATTCATTCGATGGTCTAATAAGCGTTTTGATGAACAGGAACCGTGGAATGTTATAAAGGAGAATCGGGAGGGAGGAAAGGTCATACTTGAAGAATTTCTGTACGTCATATGTAATCTCAGGAATCTCATACAGCCATTTTTACCCTTCACTTCTTCAAAATTAACAGAACAGCTTGGCATACTGGGGGATTCCCATTGGAAACCCTTTGAGCTGCCTTTGGATATTACGATTGATGCGAGAGCCCCATTGTTCAGCAGGATAGACCCTGATCAAATTGAAATTGAACGAAATCGATTGATTAAAGGGTCTCAATGAAATCTAAAAGGAGAATGACATGAAGATCGTTGTCACAGCCGATACCCATCTACCTAAAAAAAGCAGAGGACTCCCGGAGGAACTGAGGATCGATCTCTTGAAAAGTGATTTGATCATTCATGCCGGAGATTTTCAAACGATAGAAATATATCAACAGTTGAAGGATTTCGGTGAACTGATCGCCGTAGCCGGGAACGTAGATCATCCGGATCTTAAGGAACTGCTTCCACAAAAAATGATCATTGAGAAAAAAGGGCTGAAGATCGGTTTGGTGCATGGAGACGGGGCGGGGAAAACGACAGAGAAAAGAGCATTAGAAACGTTTCAGCACGATGATGTAGGTGTGATTATCTTCGGTCATTCCCATATCCCGTTTTCCCGTTATCAGAATGGGATTTTCCTGTTTAATCCCGGATCTCCTACAGATAAGCGCAAACTCCCTTACTTCTCACATGGAATCCTGACAATTGGGGATTCGTGGAAAATAGAGCATAAATTCTATGTATGAACAATGAAAGAAATCCGCATCCGTCAGGCCTGGGTGCGGATTCACATCTTATAAAGGGAATCGGTAGTAATCCTGACTATAAAAGGTTTGGAAACCGCTGGACTCATAAAGTTTCAGTGCGTGACTGTTATTTGCTACTACATCAAGGAAAATGTCATTGGTATACTTGGACTCCTTCAAGACAACTTGAGACAGGGCATTCCTGCCTATGCCTCTTCCTTGATAGGATGGAAGAATGGCAAATCCGTAGATGAAGCTTTGGCCGTTTGTTCGCTCTACTCTGATTTTTCCTACTGTTTCATTTCGATGATCGATCATCATATTGCCTTCACCTGATTCTTCAAGCAGTCTCCTTGTGTAGGATTCAGCGTCAGACCTAACTACTTGAAAGCACTTTTCATCAAGATCAATGATCGTCCCTATATCCTTCTCAGAAGCAGTTCGCAACTGAACATCACTACTGGTTGTCATCAGTTGTGATTTTTTCCACTTCATTTCAAATTCCGTGAAATCATAGACAGCTTTCATTTTCTCTAATAACGCTTTTCCTGAAGTGGAGGTGCCTGGAGAATTAAGCAAAAGCTTTTGAACCGGTCGGGATTTAAGGGACAAGATGGCTTCTTCGAATAAAGCTGGAAATAAAGATTTTCCACGGAAATCCGGATGAACCATACCACACAATTCATACGTTTCCCCAAACCCATACAGCCCTAAAAATCCAACCAGTTGATTTTCATGATAATGAAAGAAATCATCAAGGCTGTCTGTTCGGTTATTAAGCATATCCCAATTGAGTTTTAAATTGATTTGATCATGTTTTTCGCAAATTCCCTGTAAGATCTTAATGTCTTCAAGCTTTTTTGAAGTAAGCATAAGTCATCCCCAATTAGTAGAAATGTAGTGTGTTTCCTTATTTGATTTTATGGGACTTACATTGATTAGACAATAGAAACTTTCGAAATTTTCCATATCCTTGAATGGATTTCTAGAAAGAATAATTGGGGTCATGCACCCATGCATGACCTCTTAATCCTTTTCCTGTATTCGCTGTATCACCTCATGGAGCTCGTCAGGCTTTAAAAATTCCAATGGGGAAAATCCTTTTTCAAACATGACCGACTCACTTTCAATCATCAATACATACCTTCCGTTCACTTTCGCCAGGTGAATGCTGTCACCAAAGTCGGAAAGAAGGGCTTTAACGGAGACATGATCAAGTTTCACCTTCAGTTCGACTTCAGGTGACTGTTCGACGATTTGGGAGGTGGCTTCCACCACTTGTTCAGTTGTGAACCTTTCCTGAAGCTCACGCTTTGGACTGATTGCCCATTCTTCCACTGCTTCTTCAAATTCAACCCGTTCATCGCTTTCTTCGGCGTATGTTTCAGAAATATGTTCCTTTACCATTCCGTAAACTTGGGATTTAACGATTTCAGGCATGGACTTTTCATATTCCACCCATTTTAAGAAATCTTCAAAGTACCTCGCATGTGAAGCTTGGTGGATTTTGATTTCGGCTGAATCCATCATCCCTTCTTCCGGCATATATGGGTATTGAATGGATTTCATGTTTTTTGTCGTGATGGCCATTTCCACGTTATGTATCAATGTCGCTTCGTCGGTGATAGTCGCTACCTTCGGTTCGAAGTCACATTTCATGATAAACACAAACGGATCATCAAAAAACTTCGTTAACTTGGCAGTTGCAACGAGGAATGCACCACCTCGGATTGCACTTGCTTCCAGGTACATCTGAACGACTTGATCACATGCCTCCCGAAAGACTTCTTTGTTCTCAGCATATCGTGTGCGGTGAAATAAATTAAAGTTCGGATTCGAAGTCAGCTCATGTCCAGGCTCCACTATGAACCGTCCAATCTTGGTCGGGGCAGATTCTGACTTTGAATGACGATCTACTTTTCGTTTCACGATTTTGGTCAATTCGCCATCAAGGAAGTTTTTGAGGGGACTTTCTTCATACTCTGTCCCGCTTAACGTTTGAAAATGCTTATGCCGTTTATCGGCTTCTTCGCCTTTTCCTTCAATTTGGATTAAATAGAAGGAAAGGTTCTGAATAGTAAAATCCATGTATCAATCTCCTGACCTTATAATATTCGTATCTTTAGATGTTCCTCTATATACTCATTGTTCAGTATAGAAAAGCTTAAAAGGTTCGTCAATCGAGTAATGAAAGTCCATTCAAGTGAGATACTAATGGTGTGAATACATTTAGGTGGTGTGAGATGTGAGGAATGATTCATTTTTATCTTTAGTAAAGAAAGGGAACAAGTCATCTCTTTTTGCTATGGTGGGAAACGGAATACTTGCCATTGCAAAGGGAGCAGCCTATTTCATAAGCGGGAGTGGGGCAATGTTTGCCTCGGCGATGCATTCTTTGGCTGATGCAGTAAATCAGGGTTTTGTGTTTGTTGGAAGCGTCCTGGCTGAAAAAAAGCCAACTGAGAAGTTTCCAACAGGATTCGGAAGAGTCATTAACCTTTTTTGTATGGTTGCTGTTATTGTCGTTTCGATTATGGCATATGAAACGATACGGGAAGGGCTTCATTTAGTAAAACATCCGGCAGATGTGAAGGGAATCTGGCTGAATGTGTCTATATTGTTATTGAATATCCTGATCGATGGAGCCATTCTCATTAAAGTAATGAAAGAAATCGGACAGGAAGCAAGAGCGGAAAGCACAGGTTTACACATTTTCTCGAATGCTTTTAAACATGTGAAGCGTGCATCACCACCGACAAGACTGGTGTTTTATGAAGATTTGGTCGCGGTGACAGGAGCTGCCCTGGCATTAATTGCTGTATTGGTATCCTATTTTTCCACCTTTCAGCTATTGGATGGAATCGTCACTATCGTCATAGGTTTCCTCATGGTGGGGGTGGCTTTCAGGGTAGGATATGACAATATGATCGGTCTCATAGGAGTGGCAGCACCTAAAGAAGTGGAGGACCGTATAGCAAGCGTGATATTTGAACATGAAGCCGTAATCGACATCTTTAAGCTGAGAATCACTCAGGAAGGCCGGTATTATCATGTTGAATCTTACCTTGAACTAAAAAAGGGATTACCACTTTCAGAAGCGGATGATATTAAGTTTTCCATACAGGATAAATTGATGAAAGACCCGGATATTGCAGACGTAACGCTTGGAATCCTTGAGGATCATGGGAATCAGGAGTGGAAAGGAAGTATACCAGAACGTCATTAGTGAACAACCTGCCGGGATTCCCCGGCAGGTTGTTTTATGGCTTGGTGGTGCCAGGGAATGGGTTTTACCAGCAGGTATATCCATCAGTTAAGCAGGAGAACGTATCACTTGGTCTTGAAACCTGTTCATACTATAATAAAGAAAATCATAGAATAGATTATCTTGGAGGGGGGATAAAATGGACATCAATAACATCCTGAAGCGTTTCAAAGACAGATCACCCAAGGTGCTTGGGAGTGAATCGTTCACAGAATACGCCATATTACTGCCTTTGATTGAGGTCAATGAAGAAACTCATGTTTTGTTCGAGGTCCGTTCCCTGAATATGAGAAGACAGCCCGGGGAAATATGTTTTCCGGGAGGACGTATCGACCGGAAAGATTCTGACGAGAAAAGTGCTGCCATTCGTGAGACAACTGAAGAACTGGGTATTCATCCAGACGTTATATCCGAAGTGCACCCACTTGATTATATCGTATCTCCGTTTGGGACAATCATCTATCCGTTCGCAGGCAAACTAAATGTTCCTATAAAAGACTTAAGACCAAATCCATCCGAGGTGGAAAAAATATTTACGGTTCCATTATCCTTCTTTCAGGAGAGTGGACCCGATGTGCATTCGATTAAATTTAATATGGAACCTGAAGAAGGCTTTCCTTTCGGGCAAATCCCAGGCGGAGAAAATTATAACTGGCAAGCGAGGCACATTAAAGAACACTTTTACTACTATGAAGACAAGGTGATTTGGGGGCTTACTGCAAGGGTACTTCATCATTTTGTTGATCTACTCTCGTAATCAAATTCTAAAGTATTGTGACAGGAAGCTTGACCCTGGGGCTGAAGTCACCCCTTCCTCTCTCTAAAATCGTTTTCGGATACAGCCTTTATAAACATAGCTGCACATTTTTTTATCCCTATGATGGAAAAGAAATTCTACATTTACCTATACGAATTGACATTACTTTTGAATTCATACTTTTTTCGATAGTTGAACTTGTCGGAGAAAGTATTTTTATTTGTGAAATTGTAGCAAATTGAAGTGTTTGTCATGATTCATTAGGAGGTAAAGAATAGTAAGCAAAAAGGAATAATGAAAAGGAGAGGGGAAGTAACCATGATTATTCGGGCAAAATGCTGGAGAATGTTAAGTGTCCAGGAAAAGATGTTTATACTTAAGGCTGTCTGCAATAAGCATCTCAAAAAGCAGTGAATCACAATTCTTTTATTTGCTTCTTAGTAACTTCCTCATGCCGCCAGATTGTCAAGCTTATTCATGTCAACTGGATGCTCCGAACCTACAATACAACTATTAAAATTCATAAAATGATCGTATTCCGTTAGCGGTTGGTGGTCAGGTCAAAACGACTTACAGATGGATTTTATATGTCTTAATGTAAGTTGCTCTTCGTATGTTTCATTCGAATAAGAGTGACATGGAAACGTTGATCCAGCCGCCAAGTGATTTTTATATTCCTATTGAGAGTTCATGAGAGCGGCAGCAAGCATCCCTTCTCTTCGTTTCTTTACATCTTCAACATCCATTATCCACCTCGATTCTCCCTTGGTTCTTTCTATGACAATCAACTCCCATCGTTTCTGTTACTATTCCATGACAATGGAGGAGAAATCAATTGTTCTGGCGCTTCTTATAGAACATTTGATAAGATAAGAGAGCACTTACATATAAGGAGGACATCTTTGTGAAAGGAACAAAAATCATCATCATAGCGGGTATACTCATGACCGTGCTGTTGAGCGCATGCAACAGGAATGCTGCTGATATGGTCGTAGACGGTGGAGTGACCATCGATGAAAAGACAAATACCGTGACATTTCAAGGATCACTTACAGACAAGCAGCTTGAACCGGACACTCCATTTCAGGTGCGTTTCTACCTGGAAGGGAAAACGGTCAGGAATGCCCTTGGAACCGATTTGGTGTATGTTGACGGGGAATTTAAAAGTCATAAACAGGGGGAAGCCTCGGAAACCATTGAAGTCCGGAAAACGATCGACATAAAAAAGCCTGAAGAGATTGACAAATTGGTAAATGAAATAAAAAACAAAGAAGAAAAAGCGGTCACCATCGAAATAATAAATGATGCTGGCAGAATCGATGAAGAGGTTCTGCATAGCGTTTCAAAGGAGTAGGGAGACAGGGTCCCTACTCCTTTGTGTGTATGAAGGCTATCGGTTATGGACGGGTCTCTTTAAAGCATACAAATCATCTTCAAGAAGAAGCATTTTATCCATTAATACACTTTTGGAATCCTCTACCCCCTGATTATAAAGGAAGGGGCCGATTTCTTTCATGAAAAAGTCAAACCAATTTTCAGCACCTAAATCCCCGATCTCATCCCCGGTCTGTTCATAGTGAAACGTCTGGATTCGTTCAATCATCGTGTCTTTCTGTTCTTTCGGTATCTTTGTATACATTGCTATTCCTCCCATTCTGTTTCTTCCATCGTAACATAACCGGCCCTATGACAGGAATGAAGCTTAAAAAGTTAAAATGTTTGACTCCATAAATGTGTTTCATCGTATAGGATGAGAGCCAGACAAGAACTAAAAAATCGGCAGTCATAACACTTACAAGCTTTGAATCTCGAAACGCGATCCCATAATCACTCAATGAAAATCCACCAAGAAGAAAAGAGAGTGACGCAACGGCCATCAGGATAAGGAGAATGTTGAAAACGTTGGAACGTAATGTTTTATGAAACAGAGAAGGAGCACTTTGAGATGGGACGGTACCAGTCTTTCTTAAGAAAAAATACGGAAGAAGGCTGAAAGCTCCTAAAATGAATGATCCTAACAGCAATGATGCGAACAATAATGGAAAAAGGCCGAGAAAATAGAACACGGTTACCACAAGAGGATCAACCGCATCAACATCCCCTGTCACCAACTGTCGTATGATGGGGTCAGTCGAAAAGCCTTCACTAGGTGCCAGAAACAGTGCATATAGTATGAGACCAAGCCATATCCAAATCATCTTATCCCTCCTCTGGAAAATTGTATCAAAGAAGCTCCTCTTGATGATATATGGGTGTGTCCGTTTCCTGATTGGAATGTGTCGATTTGAGAATCTTCGAGGGAAACGGCCATCATCAATTCCTTTGTCTATCAAATAGAACCGAAAATGATCAAATAAAAATGGATAACGGTGAAAAACTAAAAGCTTACAAGAAACTTAACAGTAAAAGGAGAATGAGTATGTGGCAGGAATTTAAAAAGTTTGCCGTTAAAGGGAATGTCATTGACCTTGCCGTTGCGGTGATTATTGGAGCCGCCTTTGGAAAAATTGTCAAATCCCTGGTTGATGATATAGTCATGCCCTTTCTTGGTATTTTGCTTGGCGGTATTAGTTTGACGAATTTAAAGCTTAAGGTTGGAGAAGCGGCCATTACCTATGGTGTATTCCTGCAAAACGTAGTCGATTTCTTTCTTATAGCCTTTGTCATTTTCTTTATAGTAAGACTGTATAAGCGCATGGAGCGAAAAGAAGAAGTGAAGGCAGAGGTGAAGGTTGATCAGAAAGAGGAGTTGCTCAGAGAGATACGGGATCTGTTGAAAACATTCAATCAAACCACCAAATAATGGTTCATTTGAAAAAAATAATAAAGGATATTCCCGTTATTTATCCAATATAACATGATAGATAAGGGGGAGTATAACGATGGATAAGGAATCAATTTATTTGATTAAAGAAAAAGATGGGATGAACAAAGATTTCGCTTTGCTTCTTTCCATGATGGATTATGTCAGGTTCACCTCATTGAACGAAGTGGAAGGGGCAGGGGTTGATTTACTTGATTATCGCTGCCACGATGAAGCTAATTCTATCGGGATGCTTCTTGCTCATTTCGATGCCGTAGAAAAGATTTATCAGGCATTGACGTTTGAGAATGTAAGTGACGGTGAAATCGAGGAATACGCTGAATCTTTGGAACCTGCATTAAGCCTGGGTGGCCAGGCAGCAGAGAAGATTAAAGGGAAAAAGCTTGAATATTATCTTGAGAATTTAAAAGTCACAAGAGAGAGAACGGTTGAGTATTTCAAGCAATTTGATGAATCCAGGCTTTATGAAGAAAGTGATTGGTGGAATGGAAAAAAAGGCAATAACTTTTTTAAATGGTTTCATGTATTTGAAGATGAGATCAATCATAGGGGACAAATACGAATGATAAAGAAACTATATACAAAGGAACTACTATCAACCAGTGTAGAATAAATCGGTGTTGCATTTTACAAATAGCCCCATTTATTTCTTGAGTTCTGTATTTGAATCTGTTATAGTAAAGATAGTTATTTTTGTTCGGTTAATATGCATGATTGAAGGACATTCGTCTTGAATCTTAATCAGAGCAGGAATATAAATATTTTTACGTGCAACTGCACTAGGAGGTACTTGTTTTATGTTACAAGGTAAAGTTAAATGGTTTAACGCTGAAAAAGGTTTCGGTTTTATCGAAGTTGAAGGTCAAGACGATGTGTTTGTTCACTTCTCTGCTATCCAAGGTGAAGGATACAAATCATTAGAAGAAGGTCAAGACGTTACATTTGAAATCGTTGAAGGCGCTCGTGGACCACAAGCTGCTAACGTTCAAAAGTAATTCAATAATGAATGTTCAAACAGAGTACGTCATCTGACGTACTCTGTTTTTTTGCGTCTCACTGTGGAGGCAGAGGAAACTCTTTCTGGTTTTTCAACTACAGTTCTGTTACTCTACACCTATATCATTTATCTAATACTGGAGTGCTGAAATATTTTGTGGATTCATGCTAAGAAATTTTTTATGTTTATAGGAGTATTTATCGTAAGCAATATTATCCTGTCCATTATCACCGGCGTGATTTTGACTTATATGTATGAAGAAAGTGGGTATCAGGGCTCTCCGATAATTGGAACACTGATCAATGTTACTTCTGCAGTCATAGCCATTTTTATAGCCTATAAGCCGCTTAAAAAAAACGAGCGAACCTAATGGAAAGAGACTAGTCAAAAGACTAGTCTCTTTTTAAGTATTCATTTTTTATGCTATGTGATTATTTGTTTTGTTGGTTTTGTTGTCTAGCTGCTTTTCTTGCTCTTTCAGCAGCGTTTTGCTCTTGAGCAAATTCTGCTTCATTTTTTTGTTGCTGCTGGTTCTTCTGTTGTTTATTGTTGTTTGCCATTTTTATCACCTCCGTCTACTATAATGTGCCCGGAAATGAAAAATAGATACATATTAAATGTTAGAGTGAGAAGTAAATGTATTCGTTTATTTTCTTGAAAAGTTGGTGGCCATCATTCTGTTTTATACGATGGAGGTCCCGTCCCTTTCCAATTACTTACTAGTTTAAAGTGATAGAAGGTGGGGTATGAATAAGTCCATGCATTTATTTTCTTTACATACATCTACTTGTATATGGAAGCGATCACAATGTTTTAAGGAGGAAGCCAGTTGAAGAATTTTAGACCGATGTTTTGGATTGCCATTACCATGGGCATAATCTTTGTGGCTTGGGGTGTTATTTTCCCTAAGTCCATGCTTGAAATTATGTCCAATACTCAAGGAGTGTTACTGGACAAATTTGGCTGGTTTTATCAGTTCTCAGCCACATTCTTTTTTCTAATCGCCATCTTTTTTGCTTTTAGCAAATATGGTAAGATCCGCTTAGGAAAAGACGCTGACAAACCAGAGTATTCCACACTGACATGGTTTGCCATGTTATTCAGCGCGGGAATGGGGATCGGACTTCTGTTCTATGGAGTTTCAGAGCCGGTTTCTCATTATGCAAGTCCTCCATTTGGAGAAGCCGGTACCATTGCATCGGCTCAAGTCGGTCTGCGCTATACATATCTTCATTGGGGATTCCACGCATGGGCGATATACGCCGTTGTCGCCTTGGCCCTTGCCTATTATAAATTCAGGAAAGACATGTCTGGACTAATGAGCGCTACTTTATATCCTGTCATAGGGGACAGGGTCAATGGGCCAATTGGGTATATTGTAGACATCATTGCAGTATTTGCAACGATTTTCGGTGTAGCGATTTCACTGGGAATCGGTTCACAGCAGATCAACAGTGGACTGAATTATCTAATGGGAACCCCGATTAACTTTCAAGTACAGCTCATCATTATTGGAATTGCAACGGTGTTGTTTATCACCTCTGCGTCTACAGGGTTATCGAAGGGAATTAAATATTTAAGTAATGCCAATATGGTGTTGGCGGTAGTATTATTCGTCCTCTTTCTCATATTAGGTCCAACCCAATTTGTACTGGAGCTGTTTCTGACCACCTTTGGGAGTTATATTCAGAACCTTCCCAGCATGGGGCTTAGATTTTCACCGTTTAATGTTGAGGATAATCAGTGGGTAAAGGATTGGACAATTTTTTATTGGGCATGGTGGATCTCGTGGACACCATTTGTAGGTACCTTTATAGCAAGGGTTTCAAGAGGAAGAACGGTGAGGGAATTCATCATTGCCGTCATTCTTGTGCCTACCTTCGTCTGCGCTCTCTGGTTTGGGGTTTTTGGCGGTACAGGATTGTATTTTGATTTTGTGCAAGGTGTAGATGTAGCCGGTCAAAGCTTAGAAACAGCTTTATTTTACGTATACGACCAATTGCCTTTAAGTGTTATGCTTTCCATTATTTCCTTATTCCTGATCATCACCTTCTTTGTCACCTCCGCTGACTCGGCTACATTTGTGTTAGGGATGCAAACGTCGAATGGAAGCCTGAATCCTCCCTTCTTTGTAAAGTTCAGTTGGGGAATTGTATTAGCTGCCATTGCGGCGATCCTGATGGGAACTGGCGGGGTAAGCGGATTGCAGGCGGCCACCATCATCACTGCATTACCTTTAGGGATCATCTTATTTGTTATGACCTATGGGCTGGTTCTTTCATTCCAAAGAGAAATAAGAGAGAAAAAAAGGAACAGAACAGCTGATATAAAGAAATGATGGCTTGAATTACGGATAAATGGGACCCTTCATAATAAATAAATGGTTTCACTCAAGGGTCTAAATCAGTGAAGGAAGAAACAGCAGCTCATTCAGCAGGGATGAGATCTGCTGTTTTTTGTTAAAGATGATGTAGTGTATATTCTTTTCTAATCGTAAAAGATTGAAGGAAATCAACTTCCTCTTACACAATTCTGGTACGATGTATGTAGCAAATAGTTTGAACTAAGGAGAAGAAAGATATGAAGCAGATCATAGCAATGGGAGGGGGCGGATTTTCCATGGAACCAGAAAATCTCCTTCTCGATCAATACATACTGAATCAGGCTGGGGGATCAAGGCCGAAGATTTGTTTTTTACCTACTGCCAGTGGAGATGCAGATGGATATATAGAGCGTTTTTACAACTCCTTTAGTACACTTCCTTGTGAGACTTCCCATTTATCACTTTTCAAATTACCAACAAAAGACTTAGCAGGTTTCATTCTGGATAAAGATATTATTTATGTTGGGGGAGGGAATACCAAGAGTATGCTCGCCCTATGGAGAGAGTGGGGGGTGGATGCGATCCTGAGACAAGCCTGGGAAATGGGGATCACAATGGCAGGGTTGAGTGCAGGGTCAATCTGCTGGTTTGAAGAAGGCATCACGGATTCCTATGGTGAAGGTCTGGAAACCATTAACGGCATGGGCTTCATAAAGGGTAGTCACTCCCCCCACTATGATGGGGAAGAAAACCGCCGCCCCCTTTATCATTCATTTATTCATCAAGAAAAGTTGCAAGCAGGATATGGTGTGGATGACGGGGCAGCGTTACACTTTATAAATGATAGGCTTTATAAAGTAGTGTCTTCCAGAAAGCACGCTTCTGCCTATTGGGTTGAGAAGAGAGCTGAGGGGATCCATGAAAAGGTTTTACCTAAAGAATATCTTGGATAAGGAATTGATTTTGTTGAAACTGCATACTCCTTAGTTCCTATACATAGGTATAGTGATGAGTCTTTTTAAAGGGAGGAGAGCATCATGAGGCAAGATAAACGAAACACACCGAGTGAATTAGTAAAGAAGACGTCAAAACAAGCCAGCGAACTTGTGAATAAAACTGCAGACACCGCTAATGATATAATCAAGAATGTTAGCGGTAAAGGGGGATTGGTTGGGAAAGTGTCCGACACCTCTGCTGATTTTGTCAAGAATGTCAGCAATACAGGGAACAAAGTAGTAGGAAAAACAGTAGATACTGCAAGCAAGGCAGTGAAAAATGCATCCGATAAATTATTTAACAAAAAGTGACACTCGAGAAGCATATTCCATATTAAAATGGAAGTGCTTCTTTTTTATTCACCTCCTCTAGCTGGTATGCTGATACTGGATGGTGAGAGAGTTAAAAATGATGGGGGATGGAAAAAATGATACGGTTTCAATTGATATCAGCGGGGGATACATACAGAATCCGACAACAGATCTTAAGACCGGCTCAATCGTTGGAGGAATGTCAGTATGAAGGAGATTTAGACCTAAGTTCCTTTCATATCGGAGCTTTTGATGAACATGAGTTGGTCAGTGTCGGCTCTTTTTATCAGGAATCACAGAATGGATTGAAAGGGAAAAGGGCTTACCGCTTAAGAGGGATGGCCACTTTACCCGAATACAGAGGAAAAGGCATTGGAAAGCAACTTATCGAATACAGCGAAGGTATCCTAAAAGAAAGAGGCTGTGACTTGTGGTGGTGTAATGCCAGGATCTCGGCGGGTCCTTACTATGAAAAGCTGGGTTTAAACCAAATGGGGGACATATTTGAAATAGAGCCCATCGGACCGCATGTGATAATGTATAAACATATATAAATGACGGGGAAGATGATGAATCCTCTATTTACAGCTTGATATTGCCTGCAATCTTTCGCACTAATAAGACAACCGGATATAGCCGGTTGTCTTTTTTCTTTCCTCAATCGTTCTGAATGGTAGATCTTCTCAGTCTAATGAATTTCACCAAATTTAACACAACGGTTTTTGTCACTGCGTAAAATGGCACGGCCAGAATCATTCCCAATATACCGGCCAGGTTCCCTGCTACAAGTAATAAAATGATGATGGTGGCTGGATGTGTGTCCAATCGTTTCCCTAGAATAAGAGGGGAGAGAAGGTTTCCTTCAATTTGCTGGGCAATTGTGACAACTACCACAACGAGTATGGCTTTGGTAGGTGAATCAAACAATGCAACGATGATTGCCGGTGCAGCACCGATAAAAGGTCCTATAAAAGGAATGATATTAGTAACGGCACCAATCAGAGCCATGACCAATGCATAGGGTAATCCAATGATCAAATACCCTATAAACGTTAGTGTCCCTACAAATGAGGCTACCGTTAATTGCCCCTGTATATAGGCAGCCAGGGTATCACTTGTATCCTTTAACGTGTTGATTCCTTCCTTACGGTACTCAGATGGCAGAAACTTCGAAAGGGCCTTAGGGAATTTATGACCGTCCTTGAACATGAAGAATAGTAAGAATGGGACAGTCACAATCAAAATGGTAATACTGGTCAAAACACTTAATAATCCTTTTAAGGCGGTTGTAATATTATCTGGGAGTGTATTGGCGAAATCAACCAACTGATTTTCCACATCTTTAAGGGATACATAATCTTGACTCATCATCCATTTGAACTGCTCAGTTTGAGATAAGTATTCGATAAAATTCCTTGTTTGACGTGCATACTCAGGCAACTCGTTGAACAACCCAGTGATTTGTCTTGTAAGCACAGGGGCGATATTTCCTATAACCAGCACCATTACACCGATGATGGCAGCATAAAGCACGATGATGGCGATGGTCCTCGGCAGTCTTGCTTTTTCAAGAAGATTGACGATTGGATTTAATAAAAAGTACAAAAAACCTGAAATGATAATTGGAAAAAATAACGTTGAAGCAAATACAACAATTGGCTCGAATAAAAATGATATCTTTGTTGATACATAAATAATGGTAAGTATAATCAGAATTTGTAAACTCCATGAATACATCTTTTTCTTGGACAACCCATTCACCTCTACCTATCGACTAGTTTGTGTGATTAAGTATATCAAAAACAGAGACGTAAACCCTACTACTATGTACAGAAAAAGGGGAAATGTTTGTGAAGAATAGGATTATGGAAGAGCTTAAACGCATTGAAGAAGAGGAAAAAGTGAAGGTTTTATACGCCGTTGAAGCTGGTAGTCGGGCATGGGGGTATCACACAGACCGGAGTGACTTTGATGTGAGGTTCATTTATATTCGGGAAGTAAAGGCATATCTGAATCTCCAAGAGACCAGTGACGTGATTGAAACATGCACTCATCAAGGCCTTGAATGTAGTGGATGGGATCTGAAAAAAGCACTTAAACTTCTCCGTAAGTCAAATCCTTCTTTATTGGAGTGGCTTACACCAGAAAATATATATTGGGAGCATTCGTCCATAGAGAAAATACGGAAAATGAGGGATATTGCATTTTCCCCGGACCGATGCATCATTCATTACTTTCACATGACTAAACGCAATTTCGAGAAGCGTTCGAAAGACGGGGCGGCCATTCCTAAAGAATGGATGACCATCATCAGGCCGTGGCTTTCTTATCAATGGATCATAAAGTACCGTACCTTTCCACCTAACGAGATCTTCAGGATGCTTGAACATCTTCCCATTAATGGAGAGACAAAGGACACGCTTATCTTCCTCATCACATCAAGAGTGGAAGAAAGAAAGGTATCAGATTCTTTCATGAAGAATCTGGAAGTCAGTATCCATCATGATGTAGTAAAGATGGAGGAACTCGTAGAAGGACTGATCATAAATGAAGCCGATTTATGGGATGAACTAAATCAAACATTTTTTAGCATGTTGAAAGAGGTATGGGGTGGTGCGAAGCCGGAGTGGTAGCCCAACAAATGGGGTTAATAAGAAAATGAATCTATTTTCTTTCATCATCAGTAGAATGGCCACCCTTTAAGAAAGGCTGGCCATTCTAAGAAAATAATCATGAAACGATCTTTAAGCCAATGATACTACCAATGATACAGAAGATAAAAAACACTCTCTTAATGTCTTTTGTTTCCTTGAAGAATATCATTCCAATCATAACAGCACCAGCAGATCCGATCCCGGTCCATATCCCATATCCTGTACTCACAGGGATATCAAGGAGAGAAAGTGACAATAAATAAAAGCTCAATGCACCTGCAAGAAAGCTTAGAAGGGAAGGGACAAGCTTTTTGAATCCTTCCGACAGCTTCATGAATGTGACCATGACTACTTCAGAGAATCCTGCCAAAATCAGTAACATCCATCCCATTAGTATGACCTCCCTGCATCATTTTCCTCTTTGTCACTCATCTTCAGACCAATTACACCAAAGATGAGCAGTGAGATAAAAACAACCTTCAACAGGCTAAATCCTTCATTCAGAAACACCATACCCACAACAGCTGTTCCAGCGGCACCAATGCCTGTAAAGACGGCATAAGCAGTACCAATGGGCAATAATTTCATGGAATTAGAGAAAAAATAAAAACTGATCAAAATAAGAACCGATGTGATGATGCTTGGGCCGGGTTTAGTAAAACCCTCTGAAAGAGATAAACCGGTTGCCCAGCCAATCTCCAAAACCCCGCCTATAATGACGTAAATCCAACCCATGATGCTACTCTCCTTTACGACTTGAAATCCCCAGTTCATATACCTTCCAAGCCGATTCAATTCGTCGTTGAAATATTTCCTCTGTGTAATAATGATGCTCTAAAAAAACACCATCAACTAAACATAAAAATGAGGCAACAAATTCTTCTTCCTCAATGTCATGAAATAGATTTTGGTTCATTCCTTCTCTATAGATGGATACCAAAATCGAAGACGTCACCTCTTCAAAATAGATGAAATGCTCTTGGATAAGTTCTTTAAACATTTCAGGCGGAAAGAATGTTACTCTTTTCCATAATAATGCTTCCTTAGTCGTCATTAATCTGTGACAAAACAGGTCAAAAAGTGTACGTATATTCGTTAGCGGTTCTTCGGGATCCATATTCTCCTGAACGCTGCGATATGCCTTTACTTCAGACACGTTTAAATCTTCAAGCACTTCCACAAATAAATCCTCTTTGCTTTTGAAATGATTGTAAATGGAAGGCTTTTTTATGCCGACAGCGGTGGCAATTTCCTGCAAGGAGGTATCCTCATATCCTTGCTGGCCGAATAAATCTAATGCTGCCGCTTTAATGAGTTGTTTGTTGTCCGATTTCATATTGACTTCACTTCCTTCCTAACTAACTAACGGTAGGTAGTCTTATTGTAGTCCTTTTTCCTATCCAAATGCAAGCTGGATGATTTATCCATTTCTGTAGTGTTTTCGAATGAATGGGAGAATTCCTTCATATAATCATTTGTTGATCTTATATGAAAGGAAAATGATCCAAATGGTGAACGTACGTGTTAAAGTAATGATACTGGGAATCCTGCTTGTTTTATTGATGGGACTCTTTGTTCTGAAGATAGTGGTTATTAGCCAGAAAGAATGGGTATTGATTGAGGAAAAGTACTTTCCGGTAAATGGGAATAAAGGTTCAACAGGGATAAAGACAGGAGAGGTCATCGATGAAAAGAACAGGTATCCTTCATGTTCTATGAGATTTGACAACGGGCGAACGTACAAGGTGGATTGTGACCAGTATTTGGATTTCAATGTAGGAGAGAAGGTCAGGATCATTACAGTTGATAACGAATATGCAAAACTGAGAAGAAAGTGATCTGTTTCAATGGGAAGATACGTTAATAAATGAAAAAGGGGGAGAAATGAATGAACAGTCGTGATCTCGTACAATATTATATCGTTAACAAGGATATTAACATGTCAAAAGGTAAAACGGCAGCACAAGTGGCACATGCTGCTACGCTTACTACGTTGACTATGATGTCATCGGATTCACCTTTTCTTAATCGTCAAACTGACTTCGTAGAATGGGTGCAGACGGGGATGAAAAAGATTGTCCTGAAGGGTAAAGCGGAAGAGCTGGAGAAACTGGAGAAGAAAGGATACTTCAGCATTCATGACAGCGGGCTAACTGAAATTAAAGCAGGATCCCTGACAGTGGTAGCGCTTCCGCCAATGGAAAAGCATGAAGCGAATGAGCTTATAGGGCACCTGACTCTTTTAAAAGACTAAATGAAAAGGAGGGATTCCATTGTTTTCTAAAGTGGATACAGTTCATATTATAGTAGACGATTTAAAGAAGTCCGTTCAATGGTATACAGAGGTATTGGAGTTTGAGCAGGTTTTTGACTCTGGTCAATATATTGTGTTTCAAATAGGTCAAGCAAGTACCAAACTTACGATTCAAGAGGGAAAGGTCCGTCCCTCATCCATTAAGCCGATTCTTTTTTCTGATGCGTTGGAAGAGACACGCTTAAAGCTTGTAGAGAAAGGTGTGAACGTGGGAGAGATAGAAGAGGATGGTGAGGTGAGCTTCTTTGAATTTTGGGATTTAGATGGAAATGGATTTGAGGCTTGCCAATATATGAATTTCTAAATCAAACCCAGATTCGTGATAAGAGATAAATGAAGGTAGGAGATGGAGCTGTGGGATACATAGAAGAATTAAGAGAGATGGTTGGAACGCGCCCTCTTATTTTTGTAGGGTCTGTCGTATTGGTGTTTAATGAAATGCATCAGGTTCTCCTTCAGCAACGGAGATTTCCAAGTGGTTCATGGGGTCTGCCCGGTGGATTGATGGAATTAGGGGAATCAACTGAAGAGACAGCGAAAAGAGAGGTGAAAGAGGAAACGAATCTGGAATTAGGTTCATTGCACTTGTTCAACGTATATTCTGGAAAGGATCAGTACATACAAGCTGAAAATGGGGACGAATTTTACGTTGTCACCACAGTGTATTCTACAAATGAATTTAAAGGGGAAATGAAAGCGGAAAGGACTGAATCCATACAGTTAAGATTCTATGATCTTGAGGGTTTACCAGAATCAATGGTTAGTAGCCACAAGAGAATGATTCATGACTATAAGAAACATTTCCCATCAGGGGAAGGACATTGTTAAAGCGGAAATACGGGACACGGGAGGGATGGTCTCGTATATTGGAAAAAGAAGTCTCCATTCAATATACATCTTCAGGAGAACGGAATGGCTATCTTTCCCTTGTTACATTCAAAAAGGTCTCTCATCCCCTTTATGCAAGATATGAAAATATTTCCATATGTATTGCGAATGATGGATTCTCATGGCTGCAATTCTTTCCTGATCAGTGCCACTATTCCATTACTGCTATGCTGAACAAGGAACAAGCTGTTATCCAATGGTATATTGATATCACCAAAGAAAATGGATATGATGCCATAAGAGGACCATGGATGGATGATTTATATTTGGACATCATCGTTTTGCCTGATGGAAATATGATTACAAAAGATTTGGACGAATTGCAGGACGCTTATAAAAATGAATTTATTTCGAAGGTGGACTACTTGCTCGCTAATACGGAATGTGAACGACTCGTTCAACGTATTGAACAAAAAAAGCTGAACTTGGAGCAATTGACCAGGGAACATTTAGCCTTCTTCCGTTCATCAGTTTAGGTGTAAGGTGGTCCTGTTTGAAAAAGGGAAAGATGTGATTCGCCATTTAAAGACAGGGATACAAAAAAAGCTGATTCACTATCTCAAGTGATCAGCTTAATCATAAGTCCTTTATTTCAATGTATCAAGATACGCATAATATGCGGCTAGTTTTTCGTTGTTGTTTGCTGCTTTCCCATTCCTTTTTGATGATTTCCCTATTGCAAAAAATTCATTATGAACAGGGAGCACGTGAACGGTAACAGCTGGACGTCCTCTATGCCTATTATCCCGTGGTACGTGAAGCATGGAAAATCGTTTCATCATAATGCCTCCTTCAAGGAGAGAGGTATTCTACTACTTGATGTTTCAAGCAGTCCCATATTCGTTTAACCATACCACACCCTTAGATTTAATTCAACTTTCTGATTAGGATGTTACACTCTTTTGGAAATATTCGGTTAAGTATGTAGCCAATCACTGTATGGTTCAAAAGGAAGAAATCCGGCACTTTCTAGAGAAAGGGAAGCATCGTTCTAAGGAAAACTACCTTTATATACGAATAGAGCTCAATTATAATAAAATGATAAAGTACCCCCATGAGTGATAGCTTTCATTCGTATTCTATGATAAGAATGTATATGACCTTTTGACATTCTGAATGAATAGACAACTTGGGAGGTATTTAAAGGTATGAATATTGATGATGTACTAGAAGATACCACGGAACTTGGACAAGAGGATATTAAACGCCCAATCTATTGCGTCGATATTGATAAGCTTCTGGATTTGACGAGTGATCTATAAGGAAAACTAACTATATAAGGAGAAAAGGCAAGCCCTCGAATAAGGGCTTGCCTTTTCTTATAGTGGCAGGGAACTCCTGATTTATTCAGTCGTCTCCTGCCACTGATTGAAATCTAGTCATGTCTTTTATGTTTGTTGAGTAACTCTTTAAGAAGGTTAATAATTGTGGCTCGTTCGCTTTTATTGAAAGATTGTGTCCAACGTGAGATCAACACTTCTTCCTCTCGTGAAAAGTCGCGTTGTAAACCATCCAGAAACACTTCCTTAATTTCGTCTTCAGCATACTGTGGATTGATAGATTCATGTTTCATCGAAATGCCTCCTCCATTTTTCTTATCCATTTTCCCCTGAATAATAAATTCAAACATACAAACTGTCTGCGTGGGATATCGTGGTTATGCATTGATGAGATTAAGGCAAGAATAGAGAGAAAAGATAAAGGAGAAATCGATGTCACTCCCTTTTTTCATTACCATATTTATCGTCCTTATCTACATTGTTCTGTTTATGGATAAAAAGCTTTCTTTCACCACAAATTCTATACAGTTCATGGTGTTATCGATTATTTCAACGAATTACCTTACCGTAATGACCAATAAGCTAGAATGGATTAGAGCTTCAAGGGACGTCACCCAATTCATCAGCTTACTCATTAACCGTGAATGCATATTGCCCTTGGTTGGAGTGGTTATGGTTAACAGGTATTTGAATTCTGACTCAGTAATTCATAAATCCATTCTCTTCATTAGCTTATTATTTTTTATCACCAGTTTAGATCTTCTTCATCTGCATTTTAAAACAATAGATTATCCCCAGTGGAGTCTATTAAATACCGTTATCATGAACAGTGTTTATTTGATTATTTCAATTGGGCTGGGAAAAGCGCTGTATGCACTGCAGAAAAAGGAGGTTAAAAAGGGTGGACAGAATTTATGAGAGGTCTTTTGACTTAAACGAGTGGTTTATAATCATTAGTCTCATGACCCTCCTTTTATTAATATGGATCACCCCAAAAATATTTTCATTTCTCGAAGGATTAAGTTACTTCATTTATGGAATAGCGATTGGGATGTTTTATGATCATACAATCAGTATCCCACCTTGGGATTATTATGACGTGAATGATCGTTCAAGCTACCAGGCCATCGATTTTATAAGCTATATCATGTATGGGCCTTACAGTTATTTTTTTATTTATATCTATAAGAAGTTGAATATCAAGGGAATCATGAATCTTGCATATATCTTAATCTGGACAGCCTTTTCAATACTGATGGAGTGGATCACATTAAAAATCGGTATTTTTCACTTTGAGAAAGGGTATGAAATGTATTGGTCCATACCTATTTATATGGCGGTTCAGAGTATCCAACTTCTATTTCATCATAAAGTGAAGAAAAGTAACTGAAGGAATGGAAAAAAACCAGTGGCCAAGAGGCTACTGGTTTTTTGTTAGTTGGGAAGGAGTGCATTATCCTGAGTAAATCCAATATCTTCGAGTGCCAGCTTTAAAGTTGCACTTGTTTTCAAATCATCGAAGGTAATCCCCAGATTTCCAAGGGTATGGGCCACTTCAGGGCGAATACCTGTCAATACGGATTGAACACCCATCATTTTTAATGCATGGATGATCTGATAGATATTATGTGAAACCATCGTGTCCATAATGGCCACACCGGATATATCTATGAATAAATGGTCTAACTGTAATTCTGAACTTCTCTTTAAAGCGGTTTCCATTACAGAGCTTGCTCTGTGGGTGTCTATTTCACCTATTAGAGGTAATATTGCAACCTTGTCAGCAATAGGGACAATCGGGGCGGAGAGTTCATCCATAGCCGTATGAATAAGGGCCAGCTGATCATTTTGCTGCTTTATAGCCAATTCATTGAACATGTATGTAATCTCATCCAGTAAGGGATTGATTCTATTGTTGGCTTGTAGCATGAGGGAGGCCGATATTTTATTGTCTTTAATTTGTTCGCTGAAAAATTCCCAAATCGCTGTACGGTACTTGGATAAGATTTTTAAGACCTCATTCAGGGATATACCGTGTTCAATGACGGCTTTTCCAACTTTCTGTGACCATTCATTTATTTTAATAAGAGAATCATTTCGATCTTCATATAGTGATTCTCCAAGGGTATGAATTAATTCATTCCGCCGCTCTGACACTTCTTCCATCGTCATTCCTGAGAATTTAATCTGTTCTGAATACCGCAGTCCTTGATTTTCGTAGACCATATGAGTGATTTCAGATTTATGAGAAATAATCTCTTGTCCTAAATATAGTAATTCATCTTCCATCTTTTCAGCCAGCTCCTTTATTTACAGATGATTTATTTGAACTTTCGCAATAATCTCTTTTAATGGTAGTATAGTATAACATAGAAAACTGTAGAATTATACCTATACGAAGTACGGTCATTACTGTTTATGTTAAAAAGAAGGAGTAATTGAAGTGACACATCTATGTTTAGTAAGACACGGGCAAACAAATTGGAATCTTCATGGGAAATTACAAGGTCAAACAGACATACCATTAAATGAAAACGGGAAATTGCAAGCAGAAGAATGCAGAGAATACTTAAAAATGGAAAAATGGGATGTACTCATAACCACTTCATTGATGAGAGCAAGTAAAACAGCGGATATTATCAATGAAGCCTTGGACCTGGACATTGTTTTAATGGATCAATTCAAGGAACGCTTTTTTGGTTTAGGAGAGGGCTTGTCCCGTGAAGAAAGAGAAAAGAATTATCCGGCCTTTATCTTCCCTGAAATGGAAACATACAATGAACTGGTAGATAGGGTGCAGGGAGGATTGAGGGAGATACAGCTTCAGTTTCCTGACAAGAAGGTACTTGTGGTGGCTCACGGTGCAGTCATCAGTGCAATCTTAAAAGAGTTTCTTGAAAAGGACAAGAAATCGGAGCACTTGAAGCTGTTTAACGGGTGTCTCAGCCATTTGCATTTCAAGAATAACCGTTGGTCCGTACATTCCTATAATGAAGTTGGTCATTTATCGGAGCATGCATAAAGCTGGAACTACTTTTACAGATTCTACTATAATTATAAATGAAATGAGAAAAGATTGGTGTGATTGGTTTGGCTGTCATATTGTTTGATGGTGTTTGTAATTTCTGCAACAGCAGTGTACGCTTTATTATCGACAGGGACCCTGAAGGTATATTTAAATTTGCCTCTTTACAAAGTGAAATTGGGAAACAATTAATTAAGGAACATGGCATTTCGAGAAACACAGACAGCATTGTGTTGATAGACGGAACTAAAGCTTATGTCGAATCAACAGCTGCTTTAAAGGTATGCTCCCAATTAAAGTGGCCCTGGAGGATGTTCCGTGTTGGGATGATCATCCCGAAAATAGTACGAGATAAGGGTTACAGATGGGTGGCCAAGAACAGATATAGATGGTTCGGCAGGCAAGAATCATGTATGGTGCCACCGCCAGATAGTAAAGACCGCTTTTTATAACAAAAAGACTTGATGGAAAATGGATTTCCTCAAGTCTTTTTATTTTATTCACTTTGGATTGTTTTTACGGATACTTTTCTTCTTGACCGGGGACCATCAAATTCACAGAGGTAAATGCCTTGCCAGGTCCCCAAAAGAAGTACTCCATTCGTCACGATGATTGTTTGGGAGTGGCCAACTGTACTTGTTTTTAAATGGGCAGCTGTGTTGCCTTCTCCATGAAGGTCCAGAGTATGTTCCCAGGGGTATAACTCATCCAATCGCCGTAGAACATCCGTTTGAACATCTGGATCCGCGTTTTCATTCACCGTGATCCCGGCTGTGGTATGTAAGGATTGAACGACCACCATACCCTCTTTGATACCCGCATTGGTTATAATGTCTTGTATATATGAGGTAATGTCAATCATTTCATCCCGTTTTTTCGTATCAAACGTAAGTGTAGTAATCATGGTTACAGTCCTTTCTGTGTTTGGCTTTTTCCTTCCTATTCCTCTTAATCGTCTTTCTAAAACTAATAGTTTTCATTCATGATCGCTTACTGACTTTCAAGGGGGATCACACTGATCACCCTTGAAACTTCCCGTTCATCGATTTCCTCTATTACGATTTCTGTTACGTCTGTGTGAAAGCAATCAGACCATTTCTCATACTCTCTTACAGCCCTGTGGAATTCTTCCATTATACCAATCCGCCCTACAGTAATATGAGGGGTGTAAGTATTGAACTGGTTTCGGAAAGGATGCAGCAATCCCTTATATAGTTGATCGTGTAAATGGATGATCGAGTCATTTCCTTTTTTAACATTAAGAAATAAATATTCGTCGGATGCCCCTGTGATTTCCTTTAATACAAGAGGAAAGGGATTCATCTCAGAAGCTACGTTGCATACGTGTGAAATGATCTGACTCTGGGGTATGTTAGAAGTAAATGGGAAAACGAGTGTAATATGAGGTGGGATTTTATCCCATAAGGGATCGTGGACCTTTCTGATCCTTTGTATTTCTTCTGATTCAATTTCGGGGAAGATATGAATGGCTCGTTTCATCGATTTTACTCCTTTGATCCACACGTGGCTTCTTGTTTTCTTAAGAACGTGTGTTTTTCTCGGTCAAATGAAGCTCTGAAGCATTTTCCATCAGTCGTTTTGTATAAAGCTTCATACACTTTCTCTTGATTATTTGTAATATGAGTTTGAATGATGCCAATGATGATGGCATCGGGAGAAACTTTATGTAGCGCCGATTCAATGCTTGAGTGTAAAATGAACCGCTGATAACCATATAGAATAATAACGCAGGCAACGAGCAAGAGGAACATCCAGCGGAATCCTTCTAGTAGTAAAGTCTTATTCATTTGAGATTACTCCTATCTTCTGAACGATGGATTATTTCTATAACCTGGTCCTGCACGTGAATAAGGCTGAAGACAGCGCTTATTCACGTAAAGTTGAATATAATCGTTTAGCGAGGTTCAAAGCAGCAGTATTGTCTCCATGGAGACAGATTGTGTCCGCTTTAATTGAGATTACCTCCCCATCAGCAGTGACCACTTCCTGTTTGTCCACCATTCGTAACACCTGCTCTTCTACCTCCTGCTCATCATGAAGAACTGCATTGGCATGGGAACGGGGGGTGAGGGAACCATCCGATTGATAGGTTCGATCAGCGAATACTTCATGTGCAACCTTCAATCCGATCTCTTCTCCAGCTTTAGTCAGCTCACTTTGAGACAGTCCGAATAAGGTCAGCCCGGGATCAAGGTCATATACGGCTCTAGCAATCGATCCAGCGAGGACGGGGTCCTTTGCTGCCATATTATAAAGTGCTCCATGGGGCTTTACGTGGGATAAACTTCCTCCCTGTGCCTTTGTAAAACCGAGAAGGGCTCCTATTTGATATTGTACTAGGGCATAAGCTTCTTCGGGGGATACTTTCATTATCCTTCTGCCAAACCCTTGCAGGTCGGGCAAACCCGGGTGAGCACCTATCTTTACATTATTCTCCAGTGCATGCGTGACCGTTCTCTTCATAACCAGTGGGTCTCCTGCATGATATCCGCAGGCAATATTAACAGAGGAAACGAATTTCATCATTTCTTCATCTTTTCCAATCGTATATGTACCAAAGCTTTCTCCTAAGTCACAGTTTAAATCGATTTTCATTGTTCCATCCTTTCATCCATATGAAATGAATTGTAACATTCAGAATTCTTATTCATCATATCATACATCTCATTTGGATGCTTTTCCTGACTGGCTGACAGAGATAAAACCTCTTTTTCCAATCAGATATTGATTCTTATCATCTATTCATGTTTAGAGGTAATCAAATCGTTCCTGATTTTTATAAAGTAAAGGTATGAGGTAGGGGAGGCATCATAGAACATGTACCTTTTCTAGGGGGGGAGGAAATCGTCTCCTGTTTAAGTGACAAGGTAGCAATGCTGAAAGAGGCAGAAGGGTGTCTCTGCCTCTTATTCTATGTACTAATTCTATTGTGAATGGGTGAGCTTGTGTTTTACCTTATGGTACCAAATTTTTATCCTGCCATCGCTTACCATCTCTTTCTCCTTCTTAGGGTGGTAGTGAATCACTCTTGTTCGTAAATAGAAATATATAATTTCTTCAATTAGGATGAAAAGTATAAAAAGAGATACCGAAATGATTAACCAATTCATGCATTTTCCCCCTTACGATTACGGTCCCTAACAAGTTTATGGATATATCTACCACATTATGAATCGAATGAAACCTGGCTGAATCAAAAAAATGTTTTCTTTTATAAGGAATACCGGTAAAAGTAAAAACCGGAGCATATTTACAGCTCCGGTTTTTTTCGAGATGATTTCGTTAAGCCTTCTTAGTGGATATCACCTGTGGGGTATTTCCCTGCACTTTAATGAAAAGCATCCCTACGAGACTAGATAGTATACTGAGGACAATGAATGTGATAAAAGTATGAAAAGGTTCAATTAACGCCACTAACGGAGGACCTGCAGCGACACCTGTAAATCTCATTGAACTGTAGATGGAGGTAATGGTACCGCGGTGTTCTTTTTCTATCCCTTCTGTTATCAATGCATCCAAACATGGAAGGGCTGCACCCATTCCGATACCGGCAACTGAAAATATGATTAAGATCATCCATTTGCCTTCTGTGAAAATCAGCGGAATGAAAGCCACTGAACTCAAAAGGGATGCAAATACGATGACCCATTTCATCTTGTCTTTCCCTTTTCCAATCACTTTCCCAGTAATATAAGAGGTCAGGCATAAAAAAAGAAGAGGGATGGCCAAATATAAACCTTTCATCACACCATCCATTCCATAAGCTTGTTCTAAACGGGTCGATAAATAATATAAGAAGCCGAATAATGTGAACATGGATACGATTCCAATTATAAAAATTCCGAATATCCATTTCTTTTCCCTTCTAAGGATCACTCCCACTTCATGAACAAATTCCTTAATGGTCTGTTTGGCTTCTCCTTCTTTTTGTCTGATAGGTACCTTTACAAGCAAGACAATCAGTAAAATGGACAGGAGTGAAAATACGGGGATAGAGAAGAATGGAATGAACCATATCCAGGCTGCAAATAATGCACCAAGTACAGGGCTCAATACTTTACCGAACGTATTGGATGTCTCTATTAAGCCTAAACCTTTGGTGATTTCATCATCATTTTCATACAGGTCACCTACCGTTGGGATGACAACCGGGAAGGCTCCAGCTGCACCAATTCCTTGAACAACCCTTCCTATAATGATGAAAACGTAGGCGTTTGTACCGTAAATGGAAGCGAATCCACAGATGAGACCTCCCATTCCTGCAATGATCAGACTGGGGATCAGAACTTTTTTTCTTCCGAAACGATCGGATAAGTAACCGGCAATGGGAATACAGAGAATAGCAAAAATGGAATACACGGTTATGATCAAGCTTGATTGAAAACCCGTAATGGCAAGCTTTTTTTCCAATTGGGGAAGAACAGGGATCAACATCGAATTCCCCAGAGTCATTACTAAAGGAATAGAGGATAAGGCCAATATATCTAATTTTTTTTCGCTTCCCATCTACTTGCACCTCATTTTCATTTATACAGATCTTATTTTCTTCAAGACCATCATTTTCATACCTCCACTTTAATTTATTATAAAATTATTATGTAAACTGATGTCTCTAACTGAAATATTACCCGCTTCTCATTTGATTTTAATGATGATGGACGAAAATAAAAGGGGGTATGAATCATGTGGATTCGGATTATTCCTATTTTTTTGTTATACGGCCGTTAAGTTGATGTACTGTCATATCAGGGCATTGAACTCTTTCAAGCCTTTAATGATTTTATTTTCGATAAAAGTAAATTAAAATAATACGTACTAAGCTTTGAAGCAGGTGATGTTTGTGAAACGGATACTCGTCATAGAAGATGAAAAAAATCTATCCAGGTTTATTGAACTGGAACTTAAATACGAAGGGTATGAAGTAGCTCTTGCCTATGATGGCAGGGGGGGACTTGAGAAAGCTTTAACTGAAGACTGGGATATCATCCTACTGGATCTTATGCTGCCAAAGTTAAACGGTCTTGAGGTTTGCAGGAGGATCCGCCAAGTGAAAACCGTCCCCATCGTCATGATTACAGCAAGGGATAGTGTAATGGACCGTGTATCAGGATTAGACAGCGGCGCAGATGATTACATTGTAAAGCCATTTGCCATTGAAGAATTGTTGGCAAGGTTGAGGGCTTTATTCAGACGGGGGAAGAGTGAGGGAGCAGGTTCAACCACCTATCATTACCGAGATATCACCGTTCATAAGGAGTCACGTCAAGTATTTAAATTTGAACATGAAATCGAAGTGACCAAAAGGGAATATGACCTTTTACTTGCCTTTTTGGAAAATCAAAATATCGTTTTGACACGTGAAGTCCTTCTTAATAAAGTGTGGGGATATGATACAGAGGTGGAAACGAATGTAGTGGATGTTTATGTGAGATATCTTCGGAACAAAATTGATTCTCCTGATGAGGAGAGCTATATCCAAACGATACGTGGTACGGGATATGTGATGAGGACATGAAAACAATCTTCAATCGTTTTAAGCCCACTTCCCTGAAAGTAAAGTGGGCGTTAGCAGCAGGTTCTGCCATATTCCTTGCCTTTTCCTTATTCAGCTTTTTTCAATATCATGCCATCAGCAAGTGGATGATTGATGAAGAAGAAAATAATTTTGGCCGGGTCTTGGATGAAATCACCGTTTTCTTTAAACAGAGAGGGCCGAATATACTGCTCCAGGACATTTATGATAGCAGGGACTTGATGAAACAAATAGCTGAAAAGGACCAGACGATACGTATTTTAGACCGGCAGGGTAATCAAGTCCTGGAAATAAGGGGAGAAAACGATTCAGCCTTTTATGTATCATTTCAACCTGTCAGAGAGAAGTCTGTTCTACTGCTTGAGTCTGAGGGTAAGCAGATGCTGATTGGGAGATCTCCTATCCGATCAAGTCAATTCAATGGGTATGTGGAAATGATCCAGCCATTGAATCGATACGAGAATATCATGCAAAACCTTTTTTGGATGATGACCATCACTGGGATATTAGCCCTTTTAATCAGTGCTGTTATCGGATATTCCATGGCCAGAAGTTTCGTCCGTCCCTTGAACAGCCTTTCTGAGACTATGAGATCCATCGAAAGAAAAGGATTTCATGAAAGAGTAGAGATTGTGAAGGCCCATGATGAAATCAGTGAACTATCACAGATCTTCAATAAGATGATGAGTCAAATTGAGAAGTCGTTTCAGCAGCAGCAGCAATTTGTCGAGGATGCCTCACACGAATTACGAACGCCTATCCAGGTATTAGAAGGGCACCTTGCACTATTGAACAGATGGGGTAAAAAGGATCCCACAATACTAGAGGAGTCTTTACAAGTGTCATTAGAAGAGCTTGAAAGAGTCAAACGCCTCATTTCAGAATTGTTGGAATTATCAAGAGCGGACAGAGAAAAATTTGACTTTCAGAACGCTCAGGCCCATGCTCAGAATGTTGTCGATAAGGTGATTCGAGACTTTCAATTCCTTCATCAAGAACATGAATTTTCTTGTTTGGATGAGTTGGACCATGAAGCGTCTGTCTTCGTATTGCCCAGGCATCTTGAACAAATCTTGATCATCCTGCTGGATAATGCTGTTAAGTATTCAGAAAAGCATTCAAAGATCGAAGTGAAACTAATGGAACATGAAGGGGAAGTGGTGATCGAGGTAAAAGACGAAGGGATAGGTATTCCCAACGAAGACTTACCGAAGATATTTGATCGTTTCTACCGAGTTGATAAGGCAAGAAGTCGAGAAAATGGCGGGTATGGCCTGGGCCTTGCCATCGCATCAAAGCTGATTCAGAAATATGACGGTGAAATAACGGCCTTAAGAAACCAACCTGTAGGAACCATCATACAAATTTCTCTAAAGTCCACTTAATAAACCATTTTTCCAGCTTAAAAGACGTCTCAATATTTATCAGAGACGTCTATTTCGGTATATTGCATATCAATGTTTTTTGGTATTTTCAGCTCCAGTATTCCATCTTTGTATTGAGCTACAGCACCCTTCTTCTTTACCAGGCAAGGGAGAGTGATGATCTGTCTTTCTCCACTTTCCGGTATATTCTCAATAATGGCCTGATTAGATGTATGGAATATTTTTAATTTCTTCATCCACTCTTCATCGGGAACTTGAAACCGGATATAAATATCCTCAAAAGACTCAAAAACGTTCGCGGGTATTGAAGATGAGGAAGGAGTTGGCTGACCTCTTTTGGAATTCCCCCCCTGATTGCCGGCAGGGTTCATAAAAGGCTGTGCCCCGCTCATCATATCATTGGGATTCATCATACTCTCCCAGCCACCGGGAAACATTTTCTTCATCATTCCTTGAATATAGGAATCCATTTCTTTCGGATTCATTTGATTCAATTGATCTTTCATGTCTTTATTGAAAGGGAATAAACTCCACGGGAACATGTGAACCACCTCACTTTCATCTCTATTTAACAACCGCTTTGACGTTACATTCTATGCAGGATATAGGCGAAAAGTTCATATTGGGGGTAAAGGAAGGATGGATAAATATTTAAAAGGAGCGGACTTTCGTCCATCACGCAGTCTTCCTCTATCATTCTGACAATCTTATAATTTATAAAAAATGAAGAAAAATAACAAAAAATATTTGGTTTTTTTTAGTAACAGTAGTAAGATGGTTTATGAAAAAAGCACCCTTATGACAGGAGATAAGAAGGTGAATGAGAAAGCGCTTAATAAAATATTATTTCAGAATAGTCGATCAAAAAAAGTGGTTTTCTTGTAATTTATTATGGGAATATAAGTAATATTCCTATGCCATCAGCGGAAAACAAAATTTTAAGAAATTTGTCATAAAGACTTTATCTTACTACTGCACAGTGATAAAATGTCCTTGTAAGCGTTTTAATGTGTTAAAAATTACTATTCTTGCATAATGAAATTCTGTTTTAGACATGTAAGAATACATGATACCCAAATTATACTAACTGGCAAAATAGTTGGAGGTTTTTCACAATGAAAAAGCAATCGGCAAAAGGGGAACCGTGGCAATCGTTTTACGGACCTAATTTAGGCTATGTTATGGAGGTGTATGAACAATTCCTTGAGGATCCAACGGATGTAGATCCTGAATTGAAGGAATTATTCGAACAATGGGGCCCACCTACAGCTGAAGACGTACAAGTAATCGCAAGCGCTCAGCACGGGGATACATCATTTACTTTACCTGCTCAGCCGACTGCATTGAGCAAAGTGGTAGCTGCTGTCAAACTGGCAGATAATATTCGTACATATGGTCATTTAGCTGCGGACATCAATCCCCTTAATGACAGGAATAAGGACACGAGAAGGATTGAACTATCCGAATTCAATTTATCCGAGGATGATTTAAAGCAGATTCCTGTCGATTTCCTATGTCCGAATGCACCTTCCCACATCAAGGATGGTTTACAGGCAATCAATCATCTAAGACAGGTTTATACTAAAAAGCTTGCTTTCGAATACGCCCATGTCCATGAGCTTGAAGAAAAGAATTGGCTAAGGGAAAAGATTGAATCCGAGTCCTATTTCACACCGCTTTCTAAGGAAAAAAAGCTGTCGTTACTAAAACGGCTTGCCGAAGTGGATGGATTTGAAAAGTATATACATCGTACCTTTGTAGGTCAGAAGCGTTTCTCTATAGAAGGACTTGATTCCATGGTCCCCCTACTGGACGAAATGGTTCGTTACTCAGTAGAATCAGGTGCTAAAACAGTTAATATTGGGATGGCACACCGTGGACGTCTAAACGTACTGGCGCATGTCATCGGTAAACCATATGAAATGATCTTTGCAGAGTTTCAGCATGCACCAAGCAAGGATTTGATTCCTTCCGAAGGGTCGATCGGCATTACATTCGGGTGGACAGGTGATGTGAAGTATCATTTAGGTGCTGATCGGGAAATCTCACCGCTTCAGTCATCGACTGCAAGGGCACGGGTGACGCTGGCTAACAACCCAAGCCACTTAGAGGTTGTCAGTCCGATTGTTGCCGGTTATACACGTGCTGCCCAAGAAGTTCGTGAAGATCGGGGTTACCCTGAGCAATCACCTGAATCCTCTTATGCGATCATGATACATGGAGACGCTGCATTCCCTGGACAAGGTGTTGTAGCTGAAACATTAAACATGAGTCAATTGCGCGGATATAACACAGGTGGATCCATCCACTTGATTGCAAATAACATGATTGGATTCACAACGGAGAGCCGTGATTCAAGGTCTACCAAATATGCATCTGATACTGCCAAAGGTTTTGAGGTTCCGATTGTCCATGTCAATGCAGATGATCCAGAAGCTTGTCTTGCAGCTGCGGTGCTTGCCTATGAATATCGTAAAACATTCGGAAAAGACTTTGTCATTGATCTAATCGGTTACCGCCGCTTTGGACACAACGAAATGGATGAGCCGATGGTAACAAATCCATTAATGTACTCTGTCATTCAGAATCATCCAAATGTTAAGAATCTCTATGCTGAAAGATTAATTTCAGAAGGAATCGTCACTGAAGCTGAAGTGGAAAAAATGGATGCAGATATCGAAAAGGAATTAAAAGCTGCCTACGATAAAGTCCCGGCTAAAGACGATGATCCCGATACTGTTCTTGCTCCGCCTGAGTATGTAGCAAATGGTTTACCGAACATTAAAACCGGTGTTGATTTTAATAAGCTGGAGGGGTTAAATGCAGAACTTCTTCAATGGCCTGACGGCTTTAATGTATTCAAGAAATTAGAGCGTATTTTGCAGCGTCGCAGCCAGGTATTTGAAGGGAAAGGGAAAATTGACTGGGCTCATGCTGAAACGTTGGCGTTTGCCTCCATCCTGAAAGACGGGACCCCGATTCGTTTGACCGGTCAGGATTCAGAGCGTGGGACATTTGCTCAACGTCACCTCGTTCTTCATGATGAAAAATCGGGTGAGGAATACATCCCTCTTCACAACCTGAAAGACAGTCATGCTTCGTTTGTTGTTCTAAACAGTCCTCTAACGGAAACGGCCGTTGTTGGGTATGAGTATGGATACAATGTATTTGCTCCTGAGACGCTGGTTCTATGGGAAGCGCAGTTTGGGGATTTCTCCAATATGGCACAGGTGATGTTCGATCAGTTTATATCAGCCGGCCGTGCTAAATGGGGCCAAAAAACGGGTCTGGTCATGCTGTTGCCCCACGGATACGAAGGGCAAGGGCCAGAGCATTCCAGTGCCCGCTTAGAACGTTTCCTTCAATTGGGGGGAGAATATAACTGGACGGTTGCCAACTGTTCTACAGCCGGTCAATACTTCCATATCCTAAGACGTCAGGCAGCCATTCTGCAAAAAGACGAAGTGAGACCCCTGGTCATCATGACGCCTAAAAGCCTGCTCCGTAATCAATTTGCAGCTGTAACCGCCGAAGATCTGGCCAATGGAGAATTCCATTCAGTCTTGGAGCAAAAGGGTCTTGGAGAAAACCATGATTCAGTGGAACGGGTTGTATTATGCAGTGGGAAAATAGCCATCGACTTGGAAGAAAAGCTGCAGGATGTTGATGATAAAGATTGGTTACACATTCTTAGAGTAGAAGAAATTTATCCTTTCCCTAAAGGTGATATATCAACCATTCTTGAAAGGTATCCAAACTTAAAAGAAATGGTTTGGGTTCAGGAGGAACCTAAGAATATGGGGGCATGGACATTTGCAGAATCAAGACTGCGTGCCATTGCACCAGAGGGTGTAGAAGTACACTACGTCGGTCGTCGCAGACGTTCAAGTCCATCTGAAGGTGAACCAACCGTACACAAAAAAGAACAATCACGCATTATTAAAGAAGCGTTAACCCGATAAGAAAGAGGAGGACATCACAGTGGCAGAAATAAAAGTTCCAGAATTAGCAGAGTCAATTACAGAAGGTACAATTGCTCAATGGTTGAAACAACCAGGGGATTATGTTGAGAAAGGTGAATACATCGTTGAGCTTGAAACGGACAAAGTAAATGTTGAAGTGATTTCAGAAGAGGCAGGTACGATTCAAGAACTAAAAGCCGATGAAGGCGATACTGTCGAAGTTGGGCAGGTTATTGCAATTGTAGGTGCAGGGGGTGCGCCGTCTTCCACTACTGAAGAGAAGGACGAATCAAGCGCTCCTAAGCAAGAAGAGAAGGACGAAAAGCCGACTCAGGCTGCCCCAGCCAAGGAAGACAAAAAGAATCGTCCCATCGCCAGCCCTGCTGCACGTAAGCTGGCACGTGAAAAAGGCATCGATCTGTCTGATGTACCGACTGATCCACTTGGACGTGTTCGTAAACAGGATATTGAAGCTTATAGCCATAAGCCTGCTGATGCTCCTTCAAAACCTTCTTCTGAAGAGAAGAAAGCTCCTGCTAAGAAAGATGATGGAAAGCCAGTGGTACGTGAAAAAATGTCCCGCCGTCGTCAAACGATTGCAAAGCGTTTAGTTGAGGTTCAACAGACCGCTGCCATGCTTACAACATTTAATGAAATCGATATGAGTAAAGTAATGGAGTTGCGTAAGCGTAAAAAGGATAAATTCTTTGATGATCACGATGTTAGACTTGGATTTATGAGTTTCTTTACCAAAGCAGTTGTAGCAGCCCTTAAAAAATTCCCGTATGTGAATGCAGAAATCGATGGGGATGAGATTGTTCTCAAGAAATTCTATGACGTTGGGGTAGCAGTATCTACTGATGATGGACTTGTGGTACCTGTTGTAAGAGATTGTGAACGTAAAAACTTTGCCGAAATCGAAGGAGAGATTGTTGAACTTGCTACCAAAGCAAGAAACAATAAGCTGTCACTAGGAGATCTCCAAGGTGGTTCATTTACAATCACGAATGGAGGAGTATTCGGTTCATTATTGTCGACACCAATCTTAAACGGTCCTCAAGTGGGTATTTTGGGAATGCATAAAATCCAGCTTCGCCCAGTAGCCATTGATAAAGATACAATGGAAAATCGTCCGATGATGTACATTGCCTTATCATATGATCATAGAATCATCGATGGAAAAGAGGCAGTCGGCTTCCTTGCAATGGTTAAAGATTTACTTGAAAATCCAGAAGATTTACTTCTCGAAGGGTAATGGTCCTGATTGAATAAAAAAAGATGAATGTTTGGCTGGTTCACATAAACCTTCTGGTTTGTGAATCAGCTTTTTTTTTCACGTTTTTTTACTAAGAGAATAAAATATGTATAAAGAAAATAAAGTTTACTTAAGGAAACTTTCGGACATACAGAAGAAAGGGGGATAAAGATGAAGAATTTCAATTCAAAAAAAGTGATTCAATACTCATATCTGTTTCATAAAATCGGGATATTAGATAACGAGCAATTAAAACAAATTGAGGAATACCATGGGTCTAATTATAAAAAGCGCTCAAAATGGGAGTAAGATTCATGAAAAAAGACAGACTCAGATAAAAGTGAGTCTGTCGTAAAAATTTCATCTCGGGGGGGGTGAGATTTAGATTTAGGTTCAAATTCTGTTTACATTTCCATTTACGATTTCCTAAAAGGTTTCAATCCACGGTTACGAATTTCTTTCTTAAGAAGCAAAATCCAGTCTTGATCATTCCCTTGTTTCTCAGCATCCCGATAAGCTGCCACCAACTGTTCATTACTTAAGATTTTCATGACCAACCTCCTAGGATTGTTTGAAATATAGAATTTTCTATATTTTCTATTTATTCTACATAGAAACTATACATTTGAAAAGGGTTTTTTCACAAATTACTTCTAAAGTATTATTTTTAGGGAATTTGTTGAAATAGGTTTAGAAAGTCCATTTATTGTCTATATATATAAGTTTGGATGCAAATGATTTTGTTGAAAACTGTTGCATTATGTCCGCTGTTTTCTGTTCTTTTAAAGACTTTTTTGCGTGCCTCCTGATCCTATATACTAAACAATGTTTCAATTTACATAAGGAATAAGGCTTGTCATATCCCCTTCCACCATTCGTGAAGGATAAAACATCTACGATGATGGAGGAAAGATGCGTCTGGAATTAGTTTGAAAATTTTAATTTTTGTGATAATATTACACGCATAAGGAACTGAAATTTTACCTCTTTGATTCCATAAACTGAATGGTTCCAGCAATACTTGAAGATAAAGGGGGATATTCATTTGTCGGATATTTTACATGCTACTGTAGGGGACTTACTTGAAGAAAAGGCTCGAATTCAACCTGATGTCGATGCAGTCGTTTATGCTGACAGGGGGTTAAGATGGTCTTATCATGAATTTAACCAACTGTGTAGACAAGCTGCAAAGGGGTTCATGAAGCTTGGTATTCATAAAGGAGATCATATCGCAATTTGGGCATCTAACACACCTGAATGGCTGGTCAGCCAATTTTCTACAGGGAAAATGGGGGCAGTGCTTGTAACCGTTAACACTAATTATCGGACCGCTGAATTGGAGTACCTTTTAAAACAATCAGACAGCCAGACCATTATCTTGATGGAAGGATTCAGGGGGGGCATCGTATATTGATATGCTTTATGACATTTGTCCTGAATTGCGAACGTCCAAACCCGGAGAGTTGAAGAGCTCGAAGCTCCCTTTTTTGAAAAATGTCATTGTATTAGGGGAGAGATCTTATCCCGGTACATATAGCTGGCAGGATATTATGGATAGAGGGCAGGAAGTTCCTGAACGTGAATTGGAGGAAAGGCTCGCGAGCCTTTCACCTGATGATGTTATCAATATGCAATACACATCCGGTACGACCGGGTTTCCCAAGGGCGTCATGCTTACTCACTCCAATATCGTAAACAATGGCTATAATATTGCGCAATGTATGAGGTTGACGAAGGAAGACCGATTATGTATCCCTGTTCCATTCTTCCATTGCTTCGGATGTGTGCTGGGAAATTTCGCATGTGTTTCAGTTGGGGCTACAATGGTGCCGTTACAGGAATTCGACCCTGAGAAAGTCCTTCAAACTGTACAGGATGAAGAATGTACAGCTCTTCACGGGGTACCTACCATGTTCATATCAGAGTTGAATCTTCCAGACTTTGAACGATATGACCTGTCACGTTTGCGAACGGGGATTATGGCAGGGAGTAACTGCCCAATCGAAGTGATGAAAGGGGTAATGGATAAGATGGGTGCAGGTGAAATCACCATTGCCTACGGACAGACAGAATCTTCACCGGTTATAACTCAGACGCGTACCCATGATCCAATCGAGTTGAAGGTTGAAACAGTGGGTAAAGCTTTGCCAAATGTGGAAGTGAAGATTGTGGAACCAGGATCCAGCAGGGAAGTTCCAAATGGAGTTCAAGGGGAACTTTGTACCCGGGGATACCTCGTCATGAAAGGGTATTATAAGAATGAAGAGGCTACAAAATTGGCCATAGACGATGAGGGCTGGCTTCATACTGGAGATTTAGCCGTCATGGATGAACATGGCTATTGCAGAATTACTGGCAGATTAAAAGATATGATCATTCGGGGCGGTGAAAATATTTATCCGAGAGAGATTGAGGAATTTCTATATTCCCATCCAAAAGTGTTAGATGTTCAGGTGATTGGCATTCCTGATGAGGTATATGGTGAAGAAGTGATGGCTTGGATCATATTAAAGGAAGGTCAAACCGCTACACCCAATGAAATCAAAGAATATTGCACAGGGAAAATATCACGACATAAAATTCCAAGGTATATAGAGTTTACTGACTCTTACCCTATGACTGCTTCAGGGAAAATTCAGAAATTCCGTCTGAAAGAACAGGCGAAGGATGCAGCTCTGCCTAAAAGTCACTAAGAGATTGAAAGCGTTTCCTGTTTAAGGAGGACATTCCTGAAGAAAAGGGAGTGTCCTTTTTACGTTGGATAAAGAGTACAATAAGAGTAAGATAAAACTGAAATTTCAGAGATTATTTGGTAAACTATAGAAAAGAAGCTTTTGCGAACTGAACAGTAATATCATTATGTAAACAACGAGAGGGGAAAATCGGTGTACGTTTTTGTTTATGGAACATTAAGAAAGCACGAAAAGAATCATTTTGTACTAAAGGGCGCAACCCTGGAACGTGAACAGGCTTGGGTGGACGGTGTTCTCTTTGATACAAAAAGAGGATATCCGGCACTCAAAGAAGGCATGGGGATCACATATGGCGAAGTATATTCTATTGACACTGATATTCTGGCAGATTTAGATGAACTGGAGGATTTCATTGAAGAACGTGATGTGAACCTTTATTCTCGAAAGCTGAAAAGGGTCAACACAGACAAAGGAACTCAAGAAGCTTATGTGTATTATTCCGAAAACGAAGAATTGTTTAAGGAAGAAATTCCTTCTGGAGATTGGAAAGTACATCGGTTTCTGAATGATCAGCCTGAGAGGGTCCTTTACTTTGCGTATGGATCTTGTATGGATGATGAGCGTTTTAAAACAGCCAAAGTGGACCACCATTTCAAAGACTGCCTGGGTGCAGGAGTGTTAGAGGGATACTCCATGAAGTACCTATTCAAAGTTGATGATGGGGGCAGGGGGGATATCATTGAAGATGGCGGGATAACAGAAGGGGTAGTATATAATATACCCCAACAAGCAGTAGAATACTTGTTTACAAGAGAAGGGGTGGCTCCAGGATGGTACAGAGTAGCTTTCATAGATATCCAGATTGGTGGAACGCATCATAAGGACGTTTTAACATTTATCGTGAAGGATAAGTTTGAGGAAACGTGCCCCCCTGAACATTACGCTAAAGAAATTCTTCGAGGGAGTCACCCCCATGTAAGCTCATCTTATCATGCAAAGTTGCAGCAACAATTATTAACAATCGGAATGACAAATGAGCAGGTGAAGAACCTACTTATCATGGACAAATAAATGATCTATCCGGGGGATGTCATGAAGGCAAAGGATAAAACAGTATTGAATGCAATAGAATCCCATCATTGGGATTACCCTGACCGTTTGATCCCGATTGAAGTGGACAGTTTACACCGTGACGGGATCGTGGCGATAAAGAATAATCAATTGAAGAATGTGTTTGCCAATAAGGTTCCTCAATTCATTGCGAAGAATACGGATGATCTCCAAGAAAAGTGGAAGGTGATTGAGGATTTCTATGGAGAGTCCCCATACAGTCTATGGATAAGAGAACCGCTTATCAAAGGGGAAGAGGATTTCCTGCTATCCCATTTCGGTGTTGTGGAAGAACGGTACGAGGGACTTGTATTTGATGTGGTTCGTGAATATACAGTACGTCCCTTGAACCACACAGTCATTACGGTTAAAGATGACGAGCACATAAATGATCTTGTGAAAGTCAGCTCCTCGATCTGGGGATACGAAGAGTCCGAATGGCCGGTTATCTTTAAGCAAAGAAAAGATTTCATCAGTCGATGGGGGACTGATGGCGGCTTCACTCTGGCATATAATAAAGAAGGGCGTCCCGTGGGATATGCTAATTATCGCTTCAGCACTGATGGCAATGTCCTTTACCTCAATGGCGGCGGTGTACTTCCCGAAGAAAGGAATAAGGGGATCTATTCTTCACTGGTGTCCCATCGACTGACAATGGCTTATGAATCCCAGTGTCGCCTCGTCACCTGCCAGGCCAGAATCGGTCACTCTGCACCCATTCTGAAGAGACTTGGCTTCCAATTGTTTTCAACCTATCAATATTGGGTAGTGGATAAAAAAGCGTAGCCCCTTAAAGAGAAACCTTTTCATAGCATTAGAGAGACATCTTGTTGAAAGGGCTTGAGGAGCACATGTACAAGAAATGGGTAGACATTTCTTGATGCCGTAGAGGAATGATGAATATTTAGACGCTTTTGATGAAATGAGGTGGTGGCAGGTGGAGACTTTACTGGAATTAGTGGATCAGTTTGGATATATAGCCATGTTCCTTTTCAGCTGGATTGTATTTTTGGGTTTACCGGTACCTAACGAATTGGCTGCAGCTCTCGCAGGGTATCTATCTGAGTGGAGGCATTTTAATCCGTATACCTCTTTTTTCTTCATGTATAGCGGGTTGATTTCTTATGGAATCTTTGGCTTTTTGAACGGCAGTTATTTTGGGACAAAAATCATCTCACGATTTGTGAAAGGTGATAAATCAAGGAAACTCATTGACAATGGTGAGTATTGGATAAATAAGTATGGACCATTTGCAATATCGTTCAGCTATTTCATTCCAGGTATACGATTATTTATGCCTTACATTGCAGGAGCGTCAAAAGGTATTTCTTTCATTAAATTCCTTCTATATGCGATTCCATCGTCTCTAGTATGGGCACTTGTATATTTTCAGATTGGACGTTATTTTCCAAGTGGTTTACAAGGACTCCTGGAAGAAATGAGCGTGAAAGCAGGGATTTTTTTCTCCATCTTATTCCTCGTTATAATAGGATACAGTGTTGTGTTCACGTTAAAAAAGACCTCTTATATCTCTAAATGGAAAAAAGTACGATACCGAAAATAAAAAGGCTGATCAAGGAGTCCAACTTCTTAATCAGTCTTTTTTGTCCCGATCTTCTTTCATAATCGTAAAATAGTTCCCCAAAACCCCCATTGCTTTAATGGTTGTCCTAGAGCCATTCTGATCCTCGTATATTTTTCCTACTGTGTTAAATAACAAATACCCGTTTTTAATATTTGAGCCAGTTTCTATCAGAATGGAAGAAGAATCATTTCCTAGTTTCTTCGTACACGTCATCGATCCCTGACAATCAATCTTATACTCATTCAGAAGCCATGAGTAAAACTGATCTTCGCTTGGCCTATGGGTGCTCATATAAATGAATAGGATCATGATGACGAACAAGCCTATTTTTTTAAATCCATGTCTCACAATAATCGAACCTCTCTATCAAATTCCTACTATAATATACCATATTTCTATATAAAAAGAGGCAGGATTCAGAATAATAATCATCAAAAATCATGGGAAAAGAGGAATACTTGATGAATACTACAATGACAATCCGTTTGATATAGGGTTCATGATTACATGTGTTCAGTTTGTAGTTGAACTTATAGCTGTGTAAGAATATACTATTAGCATAGTACTTACATAGAGGAGGGTATTGTCTTGATCCATCAAACTTGGACGGAAAGCACTACTGGAAAAAAAGTAAGATGTGTACATACAGATGCAAAGAAATATACAGTTGCAAATGTCTTAACCATCGGGAAAGAATACGAAGTGAAAAACGAGTCTGAAGAATATTACTTCGTCGTTGATGAAAGTGGGAAAATGGGAGGCTTCTACAAAGAATACTTTGAAGAAGTGTAAGTCTTTCATGGAGCTGATTTCTTTAGCAAAACGTGAAGAAATCAGCTTTTTTAATGGAGATTTCCAATATAAATGAAATGGGGAGAAAAGAATGAATCATTCATTAAAGAAGCGAACCCTTTCATTGGAAGACCGGTCACCGATCATCCGACTCTTCAATCTTTATGAAACGAAGGTATATGGAGAGATTCAAACGAGTGAATGCGAGATTCAAGAGATGATAGAGTCACTCCCTGAAGGTGATCGAACAGGGCTTTGGCAAAAGGGGCAATTAGTGGCTGTCTCCATTCTGACCGAAAAAGATCACCGGTTACCCTCTTTAATTCTCGCTCTTCCTAATACACAAATGAAGATGTATATAGGAGAAATGGTAGCAGAGCTTCTTATTTCTGCAAGGAGGAAGAAAAAAACGATTTCAGACTCAAAAACCATTATACTCTCTGCGAATATCAAGGAAGAGAAAGCATCGTATTAGGAATTCGGTTTTTTACCCACCCGCTATTGGTTTGAAATGAAAAAAGATTTAAAAGATCTACCGATTGTATCATCCTCTTCTTCTTACCGTATAACCAGATTCAATCCAGATACTGAGACTGTGAGTCTCCATGAGGTATTTGAAGAAGTATTCTCAGATCATTTTGATTATCATCCTTCAAGCCTGGAGGACTTTATGAAGCGCTTTCTCCGCTCTTCCTTCAATCCAGACCTCTGGTTTGTATTAAAAGAAGAGAAGGAACTTGTTGGTTTTGCCTTTTGCACAGTTAATGCTGAAACAAAACTAGGAGAAATCACCCATTTGGGGGTACGTAAAGAATGGCGTCGTAAAGGACTTGCACATGATTTGCTGTATCATTCTTTCTCAACGTTAAAAGGGGAGGGAATGGTTTCCGTGGCCCTCCTTGTCGACAGTGACAGCTATACTGATGCAACCATCGTATATCAAAAAGCAGGCATGTACGTGAATCGCGGCTTTACAAGATATGATTTAGAGGTATAGAATTCGAGAAACACCCCTATAGAGGGTGTTTTTTAAATTTTTTAGATTATTGTAGGCTTAGATAAAGCCAAAAGGCAAGTTTACCAGCATAAAACAAACAGAGCCTTTGCAGTGTAAGGGTTTTTACATGTAGAATGTCTTATATGTGAAATGGAAAGGATGTCAAAACATGAATGTTGAACGTATATTACCAGAAACGGTAACTCAGACAATAAACGAAAGAAGACAGTTATTCTCTTCAACTGCCCACTCCTCTTTAATTGGAGAAGGCGGATATACGGCAAGTGAAGACCATATTATCGAAGATAGTATCATCTCCCTCTCCATGGGTAAAAATCTTCTCCTGAAAGGACCAACAGGTTCAGGTAAAACGAAGCTGTCCGATACCCTGTCATCCATCTTCTCACAACCGATGCACAGCATTAATTGTTCGGTTGATTTGGATGCAGAAGCATTGTTGGGGTATAAAACAATCAGCGAAAAAGATGGGAAAACCACCATTGAATTCATCGAGGGTCCTGTCATTCAGGCGATGAAAAATGGCCATCTACTTTATATTGATGAAATTAATATGGCCAAGCCTGAGACCCTGCCGATATTAAATGGGGTGTTGGATTACCGTAGAAGCATCACCAACCCATTTACAGGGGAAATCATAAAAGCTTCACCTACATTCGGCGTAGTTGCCGCCATCAATGAAGGATATGTAGGAACTGTACCATTAAATGAAGCGTTAAAAAACCGGTTTGTGGTCATTGATGTACCTTACATTGAAGGGGAAACATTAAAGAGTGTCATTCAAAGTCAAAGCAAGCTCTCTGATTCAAAGCTCATCACCCAATTTGTAGACCTGTCATCAGATTTATTGGTCCAAGTCAAAAACGGCCAGATTTCAGAGGAGGCGGCTTCCATCCGGGCTCTTTTAGATGCTTGTGACCTTGCAGTTTACCTACCGGCAAAAAGGGCTATACAACGGGGGATTGTTGATAAATTGGAAGATGAAAGAGAAAAAGCAGCTATTCAGAATATAGCAGAAACCTTATTTGAATGAGGGACATGTAATGCATCGATTTATTCAATTCAATGATGAAACCATAGATTCTTTTCTTGTGATGGAAATGACCGATCTAACAAAAACCCTTTCCAAAGATGCAGATATGACTTTGAAATATGGACCGTTTTCTTATCTTGATTATAAGAAATCAACGGTATATGTCAGTCATTTCTGGGATCATCGAAAAAAAGAGGAAGAAGTACACGGCTTAAAAAGTGATATCTATTTAAGGACGGTTGGTAATCTCCATGAAACCTCAAAGGAAGAGGTAATCGATTATATCAATAAGGTGAAATCAACTTCTGTTCCTCGATTTGCCAAACAGTTATTTGTCATCGGGGAAGAAATTCGCTTGGAAGAAATTTGCAAATCCAAGCGTCCAGGAACTACGAAGTCTTTTGAAATAAGACGGGAATTATATCGTCAGCACTTTGAAGCACAGCTTACAGTAAACTTAACGAAAAGTGTTTTTACAGATGCACTATTCAATTCCTTATTCCTTCTGCTTCATGCACAATCCCCAATGGTTGAACCAGTCGGGATAAATGAAGATATCGATTTGGCTATGCCTTTTCTTCATCGGCAAGTAACACGCTTATTCGAAACCCGCTCGACGGAAGATGTGGGGAAGGTGTGCTTTGAAATGGTGGAAGTAGTAGATGAAATCGTTAGAAGAGATATGTTAAATGAATACTTCCACTTACCGGAAGATGTGTATCATATGGAGGGGCCTTCTCCTGATACCTTCGAAGATTTAAAGAGAAAAGATCCCCTTCAGAATACAGATGTGCTGGAAGAAGAGAGTACAGGAGAAGAAGAAGTGATGGATGAAGAATTCCGTACCTGGCACAGAGAAACGAGCGACAAAGGAGAATCCTTTCTACAATTTGATCTTGATCAAGGCTCTCAATCGGACCTGATGGGGGAAGGTGTACGTGAAGGTGACGATGGTGACCAGGCGATGGCTATGGTACAGGGGTCGGCCCAGGAGACGGAGCAGGAGCAGTACCAAAATGTCAAAGCACAGGAGCGGGAGAAAGAGAATCTTGGAAGTGGTGAAAGTGCCCTTGGTAAAGATAATAAGTTTGCCGTCCCTCATTTCCTGACTCCTTCCGTCCCAACCATAGACGAGAAGAATGGGTACAATCATAATAAGAGTTTAATCGCTCCTTATCAAAAGAAACTTCAAAAAATGATCGAAAAGACATTGGAACACAAGAGAATTCAGCCTCGAACTGATTTGCACTTTGGCAGACTGAACAAAAAGTTATTACGTTTTATAACAGACGATAATCCAAGACTGTTTTATAAAAAGCACAATCCGTCTTCTGAAATTGACGCTGTTTTTTCACTATTGGTAGACTGTTCAGGTTCCATGTACGATAAAATGGATCAAACGAAGCTTGGCATTACGTTATTTCATGAATCATTAAAATCTGTCCGGGTTCCACATGAAGTTGTAGGTTTCTGGGAAGATACGAACAAAGCTACCAAGACCAGTCAACCAAATTATATGAATCCTGTGCTGAATTTTAACTCGTCTCTGAAGCCTGGAAGTGGTTCAGAGATCATGCAGCTCCAGCCAGAAGAAGATAACAGGGATGGATTTGCTATCCGTTTAATGACAGAAAGAATTCTTAAACGGACCGAAAAACAGAAATTCCTTCTTGTCTTTTCAGATGGTGAGCCTGCAGCAATGGATTATGAACAAAATGGGATTGTTGATACTCATGAAGCCGTATTAGACGCAAGAAAACAGGGGATAGAAGTCATCAACGTCTTTTTAGCCAACGGTGAAATTGATGAGGGACAAAGAAAAACCATTCAGAATATTTACGGGAATTTCAGTATCCTTGTTTCAGATGTAGAAGAACTTCCTGAAGTGTTATTTCCTTTATTGAGAAAGCTTTTGTACAAAAGTATCTAGATGAGATGTGAAACCGACTGCTTGTTATACATGCAGTCGGTTTTTTATGTGAGGATGAATACAAATCAGACTTTAGGATGAGTCAGAATCAATCATCCATCCCATCCAGATTCCTTTTAACTGGAATATACTGAAAGTACCAGAATGAAAGGAGTTGTGGAAGATGAACAATCTTTCTGATATGAATGTCGTCATTGATGAATACCATAGACTTAATCACAATCTGAATCAATATGGGTGGAAGAGAGAGAAAGCCTATAAGAAGAAATATTTTTCGCACTGGTTAAAAAATCTGTAATGATTCATATGTTTCATGTCCGAAATGGGACATATTTTTTTTTACACTCTTTTCCCGGCTATTGTTGCATTTACCATCATCTCTGCACTATTCTTTCAGTTAGTAGGGGCTGAAGGGTAAGGGGAACTGCCCCGCTTTCAGCTGGTGTTCGGCTGAGCCTCTCCATCTTGAAAAATTCGTAGTGATGTAGCTAAATGTGTCAATCAACAATGTTTACGAAAAGAGGCATTTCTTAATCGCTCATAAGCTGATGTAGAGAACTCAACATACAACAATAAAAGAAGCTAACGAGCCTTTAATGGCCGTTAGCTTTTTACTTCTTAAAGAAGTTTGAGACCTCGATGTAATTCCTGTATCATTCCATTCATCTGTTACTTCCTGATCTCAATCAGTTTTTGCTTGAGGTCGTTTTCCATCGTGACCATCTCCTGTTCGGCCTGCTGTCTCTTCTGTCTGCCTTCAGCTTGAATAGCCAATGTTTCCTCGATGGTGGAAATAAGATTTTCCTGGGTTTTCTTTAATGTTTCAATATCTATGATTCCCCGTTCATTTTCCTTTGCCGTTTCGATGCTGTTCGTCTTTAGCATTTCTGAATTCTTCAATAGAAGATCATTAGTGGTACGTGATACTTGTTTTTGTGCAGCTACAGCCTTCTGTTGATTCAGTAGGGTGAGAGCGATGGCAATCTGATTTTTCCACAAGGGAATAGCTGTGAGCACAGAGGCCTGAATCTTTTCGGCAAGTGCCTGATTGGTATTCTGAATCAAACGGATTTGCGGTGCTGATTGGATCGTCATTTGACGGCTTAATTTCAAATCATGGATACGCTTATCCAAGCGATCAAGAAATTGCATCGTGTCATTTACTTCCTGGTAAACCAGCTCATCATCCGTTTCCTCTGCTTTTTTACGCAATGATGGAAGAAGGGTATGCTGAATTTCATCCCGTTTGATTTCAGCTGCGGCAATGTACATATTAAGGGCTTGAAAATAGTCCCTGTTTTTTTCATATAAGGTTTCCAGTAGACGATTGTCATCGAGCAATGTTTTCTTCGAATGTTCCAGTCTGACTGATATTCGATCAATTTGAGAACCGATTTTTTGATACTTTGATAAAACTTCTTGTAAAGATGAAGAGACTTTACGGAAGAACCTTTTAAACACGCCTCTTTGTTTCGTATTTAGTTCATCAGGATTCATTTGCTCGAGCTTCTTCATTAAATCACTTAACACATCACCTATCGGACCGATGTCTCTTTTTTGAACATGTTCAAGCATGGAGTGTGAGAAAGTGGAAAGCTGAGACTGTGCGGCAGTACCGTACTTTAATATGGCCTCATAGTCTTTGTAATCAATCTGCTCAGCGAGATGCCTGGCTTTTTCTTGTTGCTCTTTGGGTAAGCGGTCAAGTAATAAAGGAGACTTTGTTTGGTCTTTGACAAGGGGGACTTCCTCCCCAAATGGATTGGAAATCAGCATATCCAGTTCTGATTGTTCATTTCGTTGCTCCATATTCATACCTCCTAAAATCTATTTTAAGTCTTTTTTATTCGACAAGTGTTGATTGGCAAAGTTTAGTTCAAATTGTAAAGTATCCATATCGTTTGCTAGAACATTTTGTAAATCTTTTTCCAATGAAACTGTGAGGTCGTCCAAGGTCGTCCGGGTTTGTTGAAGAGATAAGAAAGCTTCTTTATTTTTACCTGGTTGAGCAGCAAGGAAGGTATATTTTTCAGATATTTCAACAACGGAATCCAGATGGTAGAAGAAGAAGGATTCCGCGGAAAAGAATCGTTTCGGTTCTTTCTTCACTAATTGATAAATTCTTCTGCTCAAACGGTTCAGTTCAAGGATCTGCTTGAAGGCACCGAGTGATCGGACTTTTAACTGTTGCTTCTGGAGCCGTTTTACTTTTTCTTTGGCTTCTTTTAAATTCTTGTTTATATAGCGAAATTCCTGTGAGGAAAGTCCATTTTTATTAAGCCACCATCTCTTCTGAATACCCTTGGTGATGAAGAAGACCAGAATACCGGTCCCAAGACTTGATAAAAATGTAAGTGGAAATCCTATATCAAATAGGAGTAAGTAGGGGATAAAGCTACTCGTCCCAACAATGAAAGAGATGACCGATCTTACTGAAAACTGAAGAAATGTATTCATGTTCATCTACCCCTTAATAAAGATGCTTACCATTAAGTACGATTTACCATGACAATAGGTTTCATATTGTCTGCTTTTATTCTAATGTAATTCAGGGCCAAATGGAAATATTCGCTACATCTATGGGCGAAAGGAGTATGTCAGGAATTTACATCATTCTTTCAATTTCTTAACATTTCTCACATTCTTGATTAAAAGAAATGATTTTTTGGTAGAATGGGTTAGTACAATGACAAGACAGGTGTGTGGATATATGAAAAAATGGTTCGTTGTGCTGGTACTGTTCCTCTATTCTGCTTCCACGGTAACAGCGCAGGAAAGTAATGTAAAAAAACCAGAAAATTTATTTAGCGATTCAGCTATTATCATAGATTCTAAAACAAAGAGTGTGTTGTATTCAAAAAATTCGACTAAACGAATGAATCCTGCAAGCATTACAAAAATTGCGACAGCGATTTATGCCATAGAGCATGGGAACCTGAATGATCAGGTTGAAATAAGCGAGAAAGCAAGTAATGCAGAGGGATCCACTGTTTATCTGGAAGCAGGGGAAAGAGTGTCCCTGGAGCAGCTGCTGCAAGGATTGATGGTCAACTCGGGGAATGATGCCGCAGTGGCCATTGCTGAACATACTGAGGGTTCCGTCCAGACGTTTGCAGAAAAATTAAACAAGTATTTGGAGGAACGGGTGGGGGTGAAAGATACACATTTTGAGAATCCTCATGGATTGTTCGGCAAAAATCATTTTACCACAGCGTATGACATGGGATTGATTACAAGCTATGCCTTGAACAACAATGATTTTAAAAGATTATTTAGTTTGAAGTCCATTGATTGGTCTACTGAAGGATGGAATACCACTCTTTACAATCATCACAAAATGGTGAAAGGAGAACTTCCTTATCCGCAAGTGACCGGCGGGAAGAATGGATTTGTTGATGAATCCAAACATACTCTGGTGACTTCCGCTGAGAATAAGGATCTTTCTATTGTAGTTGTTACGATGAAGGCCCAGACTAAAACAGCAATCTATTCAGATACAACGAAACTACTTGATTATGGACTAAATAACTTCATCCGAAGCTATATTCCAAAGGATACGATCTTTCAATTTGAGGGGGCTTCTTTTAAGGTTTCTGAGGATTTTCAATATACTCAGCCTGAGAATGGAAAGTTCACTGAGAAACTCGACAGCGATGGGGTGTTGACGCTGTATAATGAAGATCAAGTAATAATGGATACAGCCAGACTGATTCCTGAGAAGAACTCTTCTGTAAAGCAGGAAGAGTCAATTGCCTCTCGGGAAAGTACTGGATTCTTTAACAAATGGGAGTTAAATCAACAACAATTGTTTTATCCGTTCTTTATTTATCTGATCCTTCTTTTCATCGCAGGGATTTCCATCTTTCGAATAGGGTCATTCAATAAATAACGATAAAAAAGGGCCAAAGAGGCCCTGTTTTATTGGCTTTCTTGCTTTTTCAATCCTTTTGGTTGATGGTAAAGATTCTTACCTATCACCGTTTGTAAGATAAGGAACGCCCCTCCGACCGTCCAATAGAGAGGTAAGGCAGATGGTGCATTAAATGAAAAGATGAAGATCATTATGGGTGAAAGATAACTTATTCCTTTCATTTGAGTCACCTGATCTGCGGGAATAGTCATCAGTGCAGTCCTTGCTTGAACTAAATACACCAATCCGGCGATCACGGCCATGGAAAAATCGGGCTGCCCTAGATGAAACCACAAAAAAAGAGTGGCTTGCTATTTCAGATGAAGACCGGATCGCGTAGTATAACCCTATCAGAATCGGGGTTTGAAACAAGAAAGGGAGAAAGCCCGTACTAAGAGGGTTTACTTCGTGTTTCCGGTAAACCATCATCATCTCATGCTGCAGGTGCATCTGTTCGTCTTTCGTTTTGGCTTCTTTCATTTTTTGTTAATTTCACCCATCTCAGGCTTCAGATTAGCCATTTTGCCTCTCATTTCCTGCTGTGCCTTATACGTTTTAAGCATGAAGGGGAAAAGAACGATTCGAATCAGAAGGGTGATGATCATGATAGCAAGCCCAAAGTTACCATCCAAATAGGTACCTATTTCATGGATGAGGAATGAAAACGGGTGTACGAGATAGTCATGAAAGAATGCTCCATCAGCTGTAGCGCTTTGGCATCCTGATAATGTCAATAGTACGAAGATTAAAATGAATGAAATGTTCTTCAATGATGATTCCTCCTCTGTTAATTTGCTTCTTATTCACAAACTTTCAGAAGAGGTTTCATCATCATTATCGTCAGGATAAAATTGTAATTTCATACATGTAGTAAATCTGATTACGTTAGGTATAATGTTGATCGCTGAAACAGACAACGTTAAAGGAACGGTTCCTTCAGCATTGTGATCATAAGGTTGTGCAGAAAGCTGAAATGCAGGAGGGAAGCGATGCCATATGAACGTGATAAAGAATAAGAGTACAAGACTTAAATGCAACGGACTTAAGAAAAAGTCCATCAAGTCTTGTATAATGATAAATGTCAATGGTTGCGGCTCCTTTATTTACGTTTTATACATATAAATCAGTTCAATTATACAGCTTACCCATACAATGATGCAGTTAGCTTTACATACGGTTTCATAGGCAAAAGGTTTCAAAAAATATCTGAGGAAATTGGGATGATGTCCAAAATGAGATACTTTTTAGTCGGAATTGGAGGAACAATGGGGAGTGTATCCAGATGGAGTGTCAGTTACTTCCTGACCATTGAAAGTGGTTTCCCTTTTGCAACACTGACAGCGAATCTTCTGGGAAGTTTTCTGTTGGCATATTTTTATTCCAAATGGTCCGCAAAAAATGAAAAAGCATATTTATTAATAGCTACTGGGTTTTTGGGCTCTTTTACAACTTTCTCCACGCTGAGCATTGAGTTATTGGCCTTTTTGATCGAAAAACAATGGGTTTCTTTCCTCATATATTTTGCCTTCACTTCCATGGGGGGCCTTCTATTTGCTTGGATTGGAATTTTGATTGGCAGGAAGAGAGGGGGGCTTGTGCATGGGGGTTAATCTAATTCTAATTGCATTCGGAGGCAGTTTAGGGGCCATTGGACGCTTCCTGATGGCCAATGCCATTAAAAATTGGAGCACGTCCAGTTTTCCAAAGGCAACCTTATTTATCAATGCATTGGGATCCATGTTATTAGGGTTATTGATCGGTAATGGTTCCGGGGAGGACACAATGTTCTTTTTAGGAGTCGGTTTTTGTGGATCTTTTACCACCTTTTCCACCTTTAATTGGGAAACATTAAAGCTTCTTCAAGACAATCTCAAATGGGGCCTTATCTATTTCTTTGGCAGTTATATCATTGGATTGGGATTTGGGGTGGCAGGCTATATGATTGGTCTTGTATTTAAGTGATCATCCATTGCACCTTTCAAAAGGGATCTAAAGCAGAGCCAACGGAAGCGCTTTAGATCCCATCATATATTCAACATTGTCAGTCAACCACAATATAGGCAATCATAGGTCCATTACGATCTATGGTTTCATGAGTCTCACAAATCAGTCTATAGGTCCCTTCTTTTGAGAACGTGACGTTTATTACGGTTTCTTCTCCTTTTTTCACCATTCCTTTAATATCCGTACCTTCAATATAAAAGGGATGTTCCATCCCATTCACCCCGTAGATCCTCAATTCCACCGGGATGTCTTTCTCGACTACAATCGTCCCTGGGTCCCATCGATAGGCTTCCAGCTCTTTTCCGGAAACGGTTTCTGACTTGAATTCTCCGGTGACGAGCTGGAAGACTTGTTTCTCGCCCGCACTTTCTGAAATTGAAACAGTAGGATAAGAATTATTAGAGTTCAAAGCCCATATCGTCCCGACTGTTATGACCATAATCGTTACCAGTATAGCAATGATCGGACCTTTTCTTAATACGATAAAATTCAATTGGATCCCCCCCTAAGTCATGTGTACAAGCAAACGTTAATCATTTTCTAATTAAGCCTATGCTTGTACAGGGGAAAACTTGCTCATGATCTTTAAAAGCATGTATCAAATAGTTTTCTTTCTGTGGGATTTTATGTACAATTTGGTCATGGATTTAAGGAGGGTGAAGCATTGAAAGTTTCCTGGCGAGTGATGACAACAAAAAGTGATGCAGAGCCTTGGTGGTTTTTTGAAGGCTGGCAAAAAGATATCGTTCATGAATGGACATATCATTCGAAGGATGAAGCTATGAAAAAGTATCAGGCGGAAGTAAAGCGTCTTAGTGCATTATATCCCAATTCAAAGGCCAAAAGATTGAATGCCATTGCGTTTTGGAACCCTGAAGAAATATTCTTTTGTGAAGCTTGTGATGATGATTTACAGGTGTATCATGGATTGATTATTTTTGAGAATGATCGTCCAATGGATATGGACGAACTGGATCTCAAGAAAATTGGCGCACAAATTGAATGGGTCTAGAAAGGGGTCTAACCACAGTTAGACCCTTTTCAATTTAATCAATGACCCCAGTACGAATGATTGTATTCTTTACTTTAACGTTGAAAGAGGCCTGTTTGTAAATGTCTTTCCACTTTTCCCTGCTTATTTTCTCGTGTCCCCTCTTACTTTTGTACACCATCCCGAATCCTATAGGATCTGTTCCTTCTGATTGAAGCATCTTAATTGTTTCTTTCATTCTATCTTCGATATATTGGCCGATTTCTTTTTCCAGGAATCTCAGGGTTTTCGGATCTGATAGGTTCATTTCCTCAGACATTTCAAGCAATCGTGCTTTCATATTCAGCTCTACGTTAAATTCAGGAATATCCTTGGCTTTGTCTTTTATCTTGTAAAATGATTTGATACTATCAATCATGATGTAAACACTTTCTTCTTCCTCCCCGGAATGAGAGTTGGTTAAAAAAGGCTTAAATTTTTCAAGTGGCAATTCAATCTCAATCGTACCTGCTTTAAAGTCTTCCATAAGCGAACGGATATAGAAGATTTTGTCTTTATCCAGTTCCTTTATGAACTTATCTTCTTTGAATAAAGCAAAGCCCTCAACACCAACCTTGCCGTCAGATGCCTTAAATAAAGGGAGGATGGGATCTTTCCCTACACTGCCATAATCTGTGATGAATTCTTGGAGGGTAGGAGTAACGAGCAGCTCTGATTCGACGTTTTGCCGGACTAAGTTATAAAGGTACGTTCCCATGTTGGATGTCTTTTCTTCCATAGGAAAGGAAAGGATCTCTTCTGCCGAAGTATCAGCGATAGCCAAATATACCATATTCCCAATCGATGAATCCCTCACCAATGTATCAACCAAAGGAGCTATTCCATTCTCCGCAAGCTCACGTCCGTAAACGGCAATCCTGAGTTGACCTGAAACCAACGTATGATCCGTCTCCAAATTTTGAGATAATAGTATACCTTTGGTGGTCTTGGCTGAGCTGGTAAGAATCTTTTCCACATCATCCATTGCAGGGTTAAACTGGTATAGGACCAATGTTCCTTTGATCTTTTCACCATTACCCTCGTCATACCCGACAGCTGTTATCAAACCAAGCTTCTCAAGATATTTATTCTCTACACAACTGCTGAGAAGCAATGTTGAAATGATAAGGAGGAGGAATAATCTATTCATAGATTCACACCTTTTTTCTTTTTACAAAGTATTTAAGTTTAACGAGGAGAAACAAGAAACAAGGATACACAAATGAGAGAATAAAACTGATGGTTCCGACTTTATCCGTAATGGTATTCATGGTGAGACGGTCGCTTACAAAGAGTGATAATATCCAAAGAAGAATGGCAAAGATGTAAATGGCCTTCTTTTGGGAGAAATTGAAAACCCTCTTCATCCCTCGTGAACACGCCCAGAAATATAAACAGATGTTTGGTAGGATGACGAGCATCCAAAAGGATACCGCAATAAATTCAAAACGTTCGAGGTTTGGGATCCTTACTATTTTGAACATGGAAAGTACGGGCCAAATGGTCTTTTCCAGGGCGTCTTCCGAGAAAAATCCGATACTAATAACAGTTACGAATGTAAAAAATAAAGTGGAATACCCGACACCTATCAAGGAATATTTCAAAACCTTTTCTTTTTCCTTAATATAAGGATAGATGAATAATAAGAGTTCAAATCCAACAAGAGTAAAACTGGATTTATATACCCCCATCATAATTTCCTTATAAGAAGAGGTCCACACAGGTAGGATGTGTGTAATGTCTATGTGTTTCACAGGGGTATAAAACATGAACAAAAGCCAGAATGAGAAGATGACACCAAGGAAAGAAACCCCGACAACGACCCGTACGCCACCTAATACCCCATAGACCATTAAAAAAATCAACAACCCCATTAAAAGCCATGTTGGCATTTTGGGGAATATCCACGCTTGGACCATTTCAATATAATTCATCAGAATGACATAGGTGACACAAAGGTAGTAACCTATATAGAGGCTATTGAAAGCTTTACTGACCCATTTTCCATAAAGATCCATATGGATGCCGTAAAGATCAGCGCTATTATAGGTTTCAAGCATTTTCACCATGATTGTGACGACTATTGACACAACCATTCCAGCAATGATAATGGAGATCCAAGCATCCCGATTCGCTTCAGCGAAGATCACACGTGGTAAGCCTGCAATTCCTACACCTGTCTGAGCAGAATGTAAAATAAACATGACTAAAAAAGCATTCACCATTAACTGCCTATTCGGATTAAGATTAATATCCATTCACTTCATCCTTACTGATCAACGTCTTTCTTTTGCTTTGCTTTCTTTTCAGGGATTCTCCCCTGATCTACTGGATGATTCGTAACGGGCCTCTTGACTAAGTACTGATAAGGCAGGCGGAATAAACTATACTTAAAGTCTGCGAACCTAAAAGGGTATATCGGTGACAAATAAGGTCTTCCCAAAGTCGTCACTTTCAGCAAATGAAGGAGGATAAAGCAAAAGCAAAACATAATCCCGACCCCACCATATAAGCCTGCCATGATGATGATGGGAAACCGGATGATTCTTACAGCAGTTCCAATCGTATAGCTTGGGGCCGTAAAAGATCCCAGTGCTGAAATGGAAATGATAATGATTAAGATGTTACTAGTGAAACCAGCTTGAACCGATGCCTGTCCGATGACGATCCCTCCGACTATCCCCATCGTCTGCCCAACCTTAGTGGGCAATCTTGCCCCTGCCTCTCTTAAAAGCTCTATTATAAATTCGAAAAGAAGAGCTTCAAAGACAGGCGGAAAAGGAACGTTGGATCTTGACTGCCCGAGGGAAATCAAGAGAGCGGATGGTATCACTTCATAATGATACGTTAACACCGCTACATAAGCGGGAGTAAGAAGGATAGAAAAAAAAATCGCAATGAACCGGATCAATCTTAGAAATGTCCCCATATTCCATCTCATGTAAATATCTTCCGTCGATTCGAAGAAATTTATGAAGGTGGAGGGACCGATAATCGCTGTAGGACTTCTGTCAACCAGTAAGCAAATCTTCCCGTGAAGGAGAGAGAGGGTACACCGGTCTGGCAACTCTGATGTCATCAATTGAGGGAAGAATGTAAAAGAGTTGTCTTCAATCATTTGGGCAAGCACAGTCGAATCAATAATACTGTCAATTTCAAGATCCGTGATGCGCTGTCTGAAATTATTGACGTTTTCTTCCTCTGCAATATCCTTGATATAGATCATCTGAACTTTTTTCTTTGTTCTTTTTCCAATTGTAAAAGTTTCTACACACAATTTAGGATCGTTGATATTTGAACGGATCAGGTTCAAATTCTTCGTGATGGATTCTGTAAATGCTATTTTAGGACCGAACACAAGGGATTCTGTTTCTGCCTTTTCCAAACCTCTTGTACCTTTGTCTGCAACATCAGCTAAAATACCGTAGGTGTCATTTTCCTTAAAGACATAAGCAGTTCCGTTCACAAGATTATTCACGACATCGTTTATCTGATTGGTAACCGTAATTTTTGCGATATGAATCGAATTGTGGATAGAGTGGTAGTCAATCTCACCTGAAAGCTCCTCCAGTGGTTTGATCAGACTATCCTGCATATAGGCTGTATTGATTAAATCGTCAAAATACACGACTGCAATCCTCACATCATCAATGCTAATGGTTCTTACGACTAAATCCTCGCTGTTGCTAACCAAGGAGAGTATCTCTTGATGAAACGTTTCGATATCAAAGCTGTGGGGATATCCTTCATCTATCTCTTTCTTCACATTTTTTCGTCTAAACACACAACTCAACACCCTAAATCTCGATTTACCATTTAGGCTTCCCACCAAATCATTAATTACTCACTTGTCGTTGTACTTTTCATTTATAAGGAAATAGATTTCATTCATACATAAAAGGTTAACTTGTGGGGGAAGGTAGTGATGGAGGTGAAGAAAATGAGTAAAAAGAAAAAAGATCCGTCAAAGGCTGTATTAGGTTCCTCTCAAGTGGAAGGACAAGGTGTCACGAATCGTGAATTACCGGGGGGAGTAAAGGTTGAGTCTTCCAGGAGCAGAACGAAGAAATAGGACTTCATTACATAAGCTGAATATTTCCTTTACTTAGGAGTTCGTATATTAAATTCGAGTGAAGTATGGTATAATGGAAATAATCGTAGATATGGTTCCCATTAATCTGGCTACACATAAATGTCCACATACTATCTGCCGAATCATTAACCACAATCATTATTTTTTCCTGTTAGAAAGCATAGCAAGGAAATCCTACTTACCTAAAAGGAGGACGTTCAATGGCTTTTGGTCGTAGAAATCAAGTCGAGGAAGAAATCAAAACAGAGGAAACAAAGATTTGGGCTTGTTCCGCTGAAGATTGTAAAGGCTGGATGAGAGATAACTTCAAAAGTGAAGATACACCTAAGTGTCCACTTTGTAAAGAAGATATGGTGACTTCCACTAAAGTACTGCAAGTGGTTGACAATCCCCATCCAACCATGAAATCATCCTAATGGATTGTAAAGAACCAATCAGCTGATTGGTTCTTTTTTATGTTTCTACCGTTCTACAGGCTATTGATATTTAACTCTTTTTTTACTTTTGAATAGTATGTATTGTATGTATGTATTAAAGGAGGGAGCACCATGTCCAATAAGAAAGAAAAAGAAACCAAAAACACTTCCACAGAGGGGAAAGATACTGTATGGGATAGCTTTTGGAAACTGGCAAAGCCTGTTGAAGTGAATAAAGAAGATAAACCAGTCAAGTGGTTCTGACTTGATGAAAGATCGTACACATATGATCACAGGTGTACGATCTTTTTTTGAAGTGACTCCCAATCCTGATGAGGTACGGACTCGGTACAATCATATTGGTATGAACCTGAGTAAATAAGAAATCAGCTGCTAAAGGGAATATGGATGAAAACTTACATCCTTCCTCTTGGCATGTCTCCTGTTCTTTAATACAATGTAGGAATAAGTATGATTTTGGAGGTAAGAATGTGATTGCAGAAGCAAAACAGGTCTTAAAGCAATACTTCGGTTATGATGAATTCAGGGATGGTCAGGCAAGCATCATTGAATATATATTAGATGGGAAAAACACAGTGGGGATCATGCCTACAGGCGGTGGGAAGTCCCTGTGTTATCAAATCCCCTCTTTGATGCTCGATGGAGTGACCCTAGTAATTTCTCCACTCATTTCCCTTATGAAAGATCAGGTGGATTCATTAATACATCAAGGAATTCCAGCTACATATATCAATAGTACCCTTTCTTCCAATGAAGTAGAGGAAAGGATGGAAAAAATCTCTTTAGGTGGGTATAAGCTTGTTTACATTGCACCTGAAAGATTGGAATCTTTTGGATTTATCCGTTTCCTCAACACCTTGCCGATCCCCCTTGTCGCAGTTGATGAAGCCCATTGTTTATCCCAGTGGGGTCATGATTTCAGACCGAGCTATTTAGGGATATACCAAGCAGTGAAACAATTGCATTCAAACCCAACCATCCTTGCTCTTACCGCAACTGCCACCCCCCAAGTGCAAGCAGATATTCTACATCACTTACACATTCCGGATCAATTCAAAGTATTAACTGGGTTTCAGCGGACAAACCTTTTTTTTCAGGTGGTAAAAGGGGAAGACCGGAAGCGTTGGGTAGAAAAATATGTTCAAAAGAACCATCAGCATTCCGGGATTATTTACTGTGCCACTCGTAAGGAAGTTGAGAATCTCTATCTATTCTTGGAGAAGAAAGGGTTCTCCGTAGGTAAATATCATGGCGGGATGTCTGACACATTAAGACAGGAGCAGCAGGAAGCATTCCTGAATGATACGATCTCCATCATGGTGGCAACCAATGCATTTGGTATGGGGATCAATAAATCAAATGTACGCTTTGTCATTCATTATCAAATTCCAAAAAATATGGAAGGGTATTATCAAGAAGCAGGCAGGGCTGGTCGTGATGGAGTGGACAGCGAATGTATACTTCTATTCTCCCCTCAGGATATCCAGACCCAGCGTTATATTATCGATCAGAATATTGTCAATCAGGAATTGCATGATAATGAAATGCAGAAGCTTAGGGACATGGTCGACTTCGTACACACTGAAGCATGCTTACAGAATTACATCTTAGCTTATTTTGGTGAACATACAGATATAGAGTGCGGCCATTGCAGTAATTGTTTGGATGAAAGAGATTCAGAGGATGTAACAAGAGAGTCACAAATGGTACTGTCATGTATGTTGCGGATGAATGAAAGATTCGGAACGTCACTCATCAGTGGTGTCCTTACAGGGTCAAAGAATAAAAAGATCCTGGATTGGGGGTTCCATCGACTTTCCACATATGGATTAATGAAGGAGAAGTCCCAGAAGGAAGTCGGACTGTTTATTGATTATTTGATCTCAGAAGGAGTCATTCAAGTCGAGGGGGGCAGCTTTCCCATACTTAAGGTTTCGTTAAAAGGCAAAGAGGTATTAATGGGAGACAGGAAGGTTTCAAGAAAAGTCCAGCCGACAGTTTCGGCCATCATTTCCAAAGAAGATGGTTTGTTTCAGTCGTTGCGAAACCTGCGTAAATCCATCGCTGAGTCAGAAGGAGTTCCACCTTTCGTTATTTTCTCCGATAAGTCTTTACAGGACATGTGTGTGAAGTTGCCAAAGAACCCGGATGAATTCTTGTCTGTCAGTGGGGTAGGGGAAAACAAGCTGACCCGGTATGGAGATCTGTTTCTACATGAAATTTCAGCTTTTTTGAAAGATCATCCTGAACCTGCTGTAGAGGTGGTCAAGCCATCCAAGCCTCGAAAGACCAATCATTCTGACAAAGCCTCCTACATGATCAGCTATGAGATGTTCAAAGATCATATGGATATAAAGAGCATTGCGAAAGAGCGTGGAATGAGCACGTTGACGATTGAAAATCATCTTATCCGTGCCTTTCAGGAAGGCGTCATGAATGACTGGTCAATCCTGTTCTCAGAAACGGAGGAATCCCTTATCGAATCAGCGGTTTCAAAAGTGGGCTCCGAGCTTTTAAAGCCCATTAAAGAAGAGCTGCCGAACGAAATAAGTTATTTTCAGATTAAAGGGTTTTTGGCTAAAAATGGGCAGGATTGACCTGTCTTGAAATAAGAGATAAAAAACGCAGATGCCAATTGAGCATCTGCATTTTTTAATATATTAAGCTTTCATTGCTGCCTTCATTTCCAAGAATTCATCGTACGTCGTTTCTTTATCGATTAAACCATCTTCCGTAATCTCGATAATGCGGTTTGCAATGGTTTGAATGAATTGATGGTCATGAGAAGCGAAAATCATGGCACCTTTGAAGTTAATCAAACCGTTATTCAATGCCGTAATGGATTCGAGATCCAAGTGGTTCGTCGGTTCATCCAATAGAAGAACATTTGAACCGCTCAGCATCATTTTCGATAACATACAGCGAACTTTTTCTCCTCCGGAAAGGACACTCGGCTTCTTCAATACTTCTTCTCCAGAGAATAACATCCGGCCCAAGAAACCTCGAAGGAATGTTTCGCTCTCATCCTCAGGTGAGTACTGACGCAGCCATTCCACTAGAGAAGGCTCGTTTCCTTCAAAGTACTTGGAGTTATCATTAGGGAAATAAGCTTGAGTGGTAGTGACTCCCCATTTAAATGAACCACTATCTGGTTCCATTTCCCCTGCAAGGATCTTGAATAAAGTCGTTTTAGCAATCTCATTTACACCGACCAGCGCGATTTTATCGTCCTTGTTCAAAATGAAGCTCACATTGTTCAGAACCTTCACTCCATCGATCGTTTTCGAAAGACCTTCTACGCGCAGTACATCGTTGCCGATCTCACGCTCTGGTTTGAACTGTACATAAGGATAGCGGCGTGAACTTGGTTTGATATCATCCAATGTGATTTTTTCCAACGATTTTTTACGGGAAGTAGCCTGTTTTGACTTCGATGCATTTGCGCTAAATCTCGCAACGAATGCTTGAAGTTCCTTGATTTTTTCTTCCTTCTTTTTATTCTGATCCTGAGCCATTTTAAGAGCTAATTGACTGGACTCGTACCAGAAATCGTAGTTTCCAACATAGATTTGGATCTTTCCAAAGTCAAGGTCGGCAATGTGTGTACACACTTTGTTTAAGAAGTGACGGTCATGGGATACGACGATGACTGTGTTCTCAAAGTTGATCAGGAAGTCTTCCAGCCATTGGATCGCTTGAATGTCCAAGTGGTTTGTAGGCTCATCCAGTAACAGGACATCCGGTTTGCCGAAAAGTGCTTGAGCTAATAATACTTTTACTTTTTCTCCACCCGTCAGTTCGGACATTTGCTTACCGTGAAGCTCTTCATTGATCCCTAACCCTTTTAAAAGAATGGCAGCTTCCGATTCAGCTTCCCACCCGTTCAATTCGGCAAATTCGCCTTCTAATTCAGCAGCTCTCATACCGTCTTCATCAGAGAAGTCCTCTTTCATGTAGATGGCGTCTTTCTCCTGCATGACTTCATATAAACGGGAATGCCCCATAATGACTACTTTTAAGACTTCATATTCTTCATATTCGAAATGATCCTGCTTCAATACAGCAAGACGCTCGCCTGAACCCATTGATACATGGCCGGTCTGAGCTTCGATTTCACCTGAAAGAATTTTTAAGAATGTAGATTTACCTGCACCGTTTGCTCCGATTAGGCCATAGCAATTCCCTGGAGTAAACTTTATATTCACGTCTTCGAATAGTTTTCTATCACCGAAACGTAAGCTTACATCTGATACTTGAATCATGTATAATAACCCTCCTAATACTCAATCTAAAAGATTATAACATGCAAGGAGGCTAAAAAGATAGAGTGTTAGCAGGAACAGACTCAAATATACCCTGGGTGATAAGTGAAGGCCTTTCCATTTTATGAATTGCTATGGTAACGTTATAAAAAATGAAGGGTGATGAGGAAGAATGAAGAGGTTTTTGAAACGGATGAAGTTTCTCATGAATTTTCGAAAGTCGTTTCCTTTTTTGGTTGATTTTTTTCGTTCAGGAGAGGTTTCACTGGTGAAGAAGATTCTCGCTGTCGGGCTGGTTGGTTTCTACATATGGCTGCCACTTGATCTGATTCCCGATGTCTTTCTCTTTTTTGGGATTGTTGACGATTTGGCGGTATTCACCTTCATCCTCCAGCTAATGGTGAAGATGGCTCCTTTAGAGTTACAAAATAAATACGGACTAACGAAATTCAAATAAGCAAACCGAAAACAGCCAAAAATGGGCCTGGGTTTTCGGTTTTTTCTTTTGATTTTTTCTTTTGAATCCACTACACTATAAATACACTAATTCCAATCTGAAAGGTTTGGATTAAAATGGGTAGAGCTTTAATCAATACAATACCAAGACCCCTTGTTCAAATGAACCAATGGTTTATCGTTTTATCGGTTTCCATTTCGTGGTTATTTCAATCTGAATTATTCTTGCTTTTTCCCTTCGTAATAGGACTCTCAGGGCTTCTTTTTCGCTTCAATCCCGTTATGAAGATAGGAAAATATTTCTTAACAAAAGAATGGTCATCTTATCCTCCAGAAGATGCTGATCAGCAGCAGTTTAACAATGTTATTGCCGTGATCTGTCTTGGAGCAGCGGTCATGAGTGCTTTGTTTGGTTGGGAAACAGGTTTTTATTTATTCTCAGGAATGGTATTTCTGGCAGCATCCGTCGCTCTTGCCGGCTTCTGTATCGGCTGCTTTTTACGATTTCAATGGAAAAAGTTCCAATATAACAGGTCGCTTCAATAGCCTATTGACATTGAGTTCCATTCGTCGTAAACTGGATATGAATTTAAATACTGTATATTAGAGGAGTATGTTATATGTTAGGTGTCGTTCTTAACTAACCGTGAAATGAATACGGACATTTTGCAGGCGGTAGTCTTTTAACAGGCTATTGGATAGGCTTATTTCATTATGCCCCCAAAATGTAGTTAAGAACAATGGTCATAGCATACTCATACCTTTATTAGGAGAGCTGTGTCTTTGTGCACAGCTCTTTTTTGTGCACAAATTAGAAAATCTGTGTTGTCGTTCCTGAAAGTTGGACGACACACGTTTTTCGTCATCACACAGCCCCCGTCAGGTCTGGTATACGAGTGAAGAAAGGCCACAATGGACATTGTTCGTTGTGGCCTATTTTTGTATATGGAGGAGAAAACATTGAACGAAAAGACGTATCTAACATTAGAATTTAACAAGGTGAAAGAAGACATATCACAGTTTGCCCTTACAGTAGAAGGGAAAAAGGAACTAATGAACCTACTCCCATCCACTAACAAACGACAGATTGAAATGCGTTTGGATGAAGTAACAGAAGCTGTAAGAATTCTTGAGAAAAGTGCCAGTATCCCGATTCATGCATTGGAAGGTGTCGAAAACATTGTGGCAAATTTAAATAACGGTGTGCCTTTGAGGCCGGATCAGCTTACAAGTCTCTATTATTTCCTTGATGCATGTAAGAAACTGAAAAGATTTATGGAAGATAAAGAGTGGGTTGCACCAAGGGTATCTTCCTATGTATATTCTATTGAAAATATCCCGGAAGTGGGGGAGGAGATCAATCGCTGTATACGCAATGGAAGAGTGGACGATTATGCCACAAAAGAGTTAGTAAGGATCAGAAAGCAAATGGGTATTCAAGAAGAACGATTAAAGGATAAGATTCAATCAATCGTAAAGTCTTCCAAGTATAAATCGTATCTTCAAGAATCGATTGTCAGCCAGAGAAACGGCAGATATGTTCTCCCAGTCAAAAAAGAATACAAGGGAAAAGTGAAAGGAGCCGAATTGGATGCATCTGCTTCGGGTTCTACTTTCTATATTGAACCTGAGGAATTAAGCATTCAGCAAGACCAGCTTCTTTACTATAAATTAGATGAAGAACGTGAAGTGGAGAACATATTGTGGACTTTGACAGGGTTGGTTCAGCAGTACGAGCCTCAATTAAAATTGGCAATTGAAACGATGATCCATTACGATGTATTATTTGCAAAAGCAAAGTATAGTCGGTCTATGGATGCCGTAGGTGCCATAGTAAATGAAGACCATAAGATCTATCTTAAAGAGGCAGTACACCCCCTGCTCGGAAACCAGGCAGTACCATTATCCATCAGAATGGGGGAGGACTTTCATGCCCTTGTGATAACGGGGCCTAATACGGGTGGAAAAACGGTAACGATTAAAACCGTAGGACTTCTCACTCTAATGACCCAATGCGGCCTTCATATTCCGGCGAGTGCCGGGAGTGAAATCAGTATCTATGAGAAGATCTTGTTAGATATCGGAGATGGTCAAAGCCTTCAGCAGAATTTAAGTACATTCAGTTCCCATATCAAAAACATCATCGATCTATTAAAGGAAACAAATGACCGAACGCTCGTTCTGTTGGATGAGCTGGGTTCTGGTACGGATCCTCTTGAAGGCATGGGATTGGCAACGGCCATATTGTATCAATTGTATGAAAAAGGAGCCACTATACTGGCCACAACACATTACAGTGAATTAAAGCATTTCGCAGAAGAACATGAAGGCTTCTTGAACGGAAGCATGGAATTCAATATTGATACATTACAGCCAACGTATAGGCTCTTAGTGGGTGAAGGAGGCGAGAGTCAAGCTTTTGCCATTGCATTAAAACTTGGGATGCATCCTCAAATCATTGAAAGTGCCCATGAAATCACCTATAGGGAAAAGAAGAACTATGATCTAGGTGAATTGGACTATCATGAGAAAAAGGAAATGGATATGCAAGTCATCGTTAACAAGTATAAAAACAGGGTCCGGAGCAAAACGCCACAAAGAGAAAATGCCAGTCCGCTATTTAACAAAGGAGATAATGTGAAGGTGTCAAGCAGCGGGGAATTCGGGATCGTGTATGAAGGACCGAATGAGAGGGGAGATTACATGGTCCAGATCAAGGGTGAGAAAAAAACCATCAACCATAAACGGCTAACCCTTTATGTTTCCGCTCAAGATTTATACCCTGAAGGTTATGACTTTGATATTATCTTCAACAGTAAAGAAAACCGGAAAAAAGATAAGCTGATGGGTAAGCGTTTTGTTGAAGGTTTAACCATCGATCATGAAGATTGAACACGAAAGAGGCTGGGACAAAAGGATGTATGTCTAAACGAAACCCGAACTACATTGCCTGAATAAAGGCAATGTAGTTCGGGTTTTATACTTATCGAAATATACCTAAGCTTTCAATTTTATTCAGCGGTTGATTGGAGTGCAAGACGTAGACTCCTGCGGGAAGCTTATGTGAGGCCTGTCCAGCGTCTAAGCCCCTCGCTTTCCTACCCGGAGGCTCTCGGGCTAACCGCGGAAAACGGAGTCATGCAGGGAATGGCGGTATAAAGAGGCTTCATTGATATTGTTCTGAGTTTTTTAGTTTTGACCCAGCCTCTTTATCCATTTCTACAACCAACAAAAGAAGACAGAAACATGACAAGTGGTCCCCTGTTCAACGTATAAGGAGTCCTCATGAGCGTAATCATCCATCTGCTTCCAACCAAAGACATCATATCCTTTATGAGGAGTGAAATAAACGTTTATACGGTCGGCCTTTGTATAGGATGAATGTGCTTTGGGGAAAGTAAAATTGAATAACATATAGGAGGTAGTCAATATGAAAAAATCTCTGTTGATTTCAATTTTGGGATTCATGTTTTTCAGTCTTGTTACGGGTTGCGGTATGGGAAATGATATGAATGAAGCAGGACAAGAAATGAATAACCGGAATTTAGAAAAGGTTAATTACAAAAACAATCAGGCAAATCGGGATTATGTAAATCACCGGGAGTATATCAATGATGGGAATATGAGAGAAGATTATTCACTGGCAGAAAAAGAGGCGAATAAAGTGGCCAGTCTTAAAGAGGTAAGACGTGCCTATGTGCTGACAACAAATCAAAACGCGTATGTAGCGGCAGTCCTTGAAGAAGGAATGAATGGTAACGTTTCAAATGCATTGGAGAAAAAAATCTCCGATCAAGTGAAAAGTCAAAACAGGAATATAAATAATGTTTATATTTCAACAAATCCTGATTTCACAGACCGTATGAGGGACTATGCAAACAAAGCGGAAAACGGAAAACCGGTTGAGGGTCTTGGAGAAGAATTTGCAGAAATGCTGCAAAGAGTATTTCCAGACAGAGAATAAAGAAAAAGCCGGACATTGTTTCGGCTTATCTCTAGTCAAATGAGAGTCTTTACAGGAGTTATTTATTATTGTGGATAGATAAAAAAGAGAGTGAAGACTATTAAATGAGGTCTTCACTTTCTCGTTTTATATAAATGATGGTTCCCTGCTTAAGAGAAAGCAAAGTAACCGATGAATAATGCACACAGAAAGTACATGATTGGATGTACATGTTTCCATTTCTTCAAGGAGATCATCGCCAATGGATAAAGGACGAAGCCTAAGGCAATACCTGTAGCAACACTGAATGTTAAAGGCATCATAATGATGGTGACAAATGAAGGGATGACAATTTCAAGACGGCTCCAGTTAATATGCCTCACTTCTGTTGCCATTAATGCACCTACAATAATTAAAGCCGGTGCCGTAACCTCTGGGGTGATCACAGATAATACTGGTGAGAAGAACAGAGCAATAGAGAAGCAGAATGCGATCACAATGGAAGTAAATCCAGTTCTTCCGCCAACAGCCACACCTGCAGATGATTCGACGAAGGAGGCCGTAGTGGATGTCCCGAAGATTGCACCTGCGACTCCTGAAGCAGAATCCGCTAATAAGGCCCTTCCAGCATTGGGTATCTTGTTATTCCTCATGATGCCTGCCTGACTGGCAACAGCGATTAAAGCCCCTGCCGTATCAAAGAATGCTACAAATAAGAATGTGAAAATAACGGCTATTATTTCCAGGGTAAAGATATCACCTAAATGAGTGAAAACCACTCCAAATGTAGGTTCAAGGCTTGGCACCTTTCCTATGATCGATTGGGGCACATCAATGTTTCCCGTGAGCATGCCCAAAATGGTAGTTGCGACCATCCCATAGAATATACCACCCCTGACCCCTCTGACAAGCATCATTAAAGTGATCACAAAACCGAACACTGCAAGGAGGGTACCGGGAGAAGCCACGTTCCCCATCGATACGAACGTTTCTGGATTCGATACAACGAGCCCGGCATTTTTAAACCCGATAAACGCTACGAAGAACCCGATTCCCCCTGCGATGGCATATTTTAAATCCTGAGGAATGACGTTGATGATTTTTTCCCTTATTTTCATGATACTTAATATCATAAAGATGACCCCTGCTACAAAGACTCCCGTCAGTGCATTTTCCCATGGCACACCCATTCCGATACATACTGAAAAGGTGAAGAATGAATTCAACCCCATGCTGGGTGCTATTCCTATAGGGAAATTTGCGAGAATTCCTATTAAAAGCGACCCGACAATGGCAGACAGTGCCGTTGCTGTAAACAGAGCACCTTTATCCATACCTGCCTGACTAAGGATAATTGGATTTACAACAAGGATATAAGCCATAGAAAGGAAGGTTGTTATACCTGCTAACGTTTCTTTTCTATAAGTCGTTTCCCTTTCGTCAAACTGAAAGAATGTTTTCATATAAAAACCCTCCGATGATAAAAATAAAAACGCCCCGGTCCAAATTAACCAGAGCGTTATCCACAGGATAAAATAATCATCTTACTTTATCTTGTAGACAAGCCATTTAAGGTAGCTGGTAGAAACGTTCAAGCCATATTCTTGAACTTATACAAGGTGTATGCATTTTGCTATAATTGAATTAGAAGCATCATAACAAGTTGCTATCATTCGGTCAATGGGACCTGCAAATGTTCGTGTATTCATTATTTTCTAAATTGATGGTTTATTATAAAAATCGTTCTATGGACTATACATTATCATGAAAAAAAGCTATATTTAGTGAATACAAATGTTGAGTAGAGAGATGACTAAGTTAATACTTAATGAAATAGGAGGAACCAGAATAATGTCTTCTTTAAAACCGGGAACGGTAGTGGATTTATTCGTTGATCATGAAGTACCGTACGGTTTCTTTCTGACGAATGAAATAGATCGTGTATTGCTGCATCATTCTGAAATAACAGAAGAAATTCACGAAGGAAGTACTGTGAAAGTATTTCTTTATCATGATAAGGATGTTCGCCTAACAGCGACGATGCGGATTCCTAAAGTCCAGGTGGGTGCTTACGGATGGGCTGAGGTAGTGGATAAGCGGGAAGATTTGGGGGTTTTCGTAAACATCGGCCTCCCAAAGGATATTTTAGTATCGGCAGATGATCTTCCTAAGTTTATGGAACTATGGCCAAACCCGGGTGATCAGCTGTTTTTAACTTTGAATAGGGATAAACAGGACCGCTTATACGGGCGTCTGGCAACCGAGAATATTATTGAACAGGTATCCAGAAGGGCTTCAAAGGAAATGATGAAGGCCAAAGTGAAGGGAAGAGTCTATCGATTATTGAGAGTTGGAACATTTTTCCTGTCTGAACAAGGATATCGGTGCTTCGTTCACGAAAATGAACGTAAAGAAGAACCCCGATTGGGTGAACTTGTTGAAGGCAGAGTGATCGATGTGAAGGATGATGGAAATTTGAATGTATCCTTCCTGCCATTAAAACAGGATAAAATGCAAGACGATGCAGATGTAATCCTTGACTATTTGGAAGAAAGAAACGGGGCTATCCCTTTTTGGGACAAGAGCCAGCCTGATGATATAAAGGATCGGTTTAACATGAGCAAAGCTTCATTCAAACGAGCACTCGGTAAGCTTATGAAAGAAAATCGTGTATACCAGGAAGAAGGATGGACTTATTTAAAGAAGTAAACGTCCTGTCTTTTCCAAAAGTGTAAAAGACATAAAAGAGTGCTGACCAAGGGGTCAGCACTCTTTTAACTATGCTACATTCCGTTTTGTTTTCCCTTGATCTTTACAGGTCTAATGGGCATGAGTGTTCCAATAATAGCAATGAAAGCACACCCGATCAATACAGAAGAGTAACCGGTTACAGCAACTGCTGATAAAAAGCCGAATACGATAAGATCCAATGCTGAATCGACAATGGATAGCAGGGAAATGGTTGTCGCCCTGATGCCTGATGGGATGTATTCGTTGCTTAATTGAGAATATACCGGGTAACGGATCGCACGAACAAGCCTTAATACGAAAAAGGAACCCAAAACAATCCATAATGATGAAGTGAACACAGCTGATAAAAGTAACCCTGTTACGGCTAAAAAACCCGATATGGTCATAAGCTTTACCCTGGATATCTTTCCGGTCATCCATCCAATGGAGTTCGATACAAGAAAACCCACGACTGCCGAAAGGGCATAAAAAACACCGATTAAATAAACGGGCAACCCTGCATCCTTCATCAAAGGCTGGTCGAAGTATTGGTAAACAGCTCCTGCGGGTATGAAGACCAATGTTACGTTCAGAAACATCAGCAAAAGTTCCGGTGCCTGCCGAATTACCTTCAGCCCGCTTTTAACTTGAGAAAAAGGATTTTCTTTTTTGAAAGAATCCATTGAAGGCTGCTTGATATTAAGAGCGAAGACCACCTCTATTAGATGGAACATCAGGCCAAGTCCGATCAGCAGATTAAACTGGCTGTCAGCCAGGTCTTTAGCCAAATATGACCCAAAGATCACAGCAATCAGCATACTGAAAAAGGTAGCAGATTGTATTTTCCCCATGGCACCGTCCATCCGGTTTTCTTCATTGGTTTCCTTTAATGAGTCGTAGATAAGTGCTTCATCTGCTCCTGAATAAAAAGTCACGCTGAATCCATTAATAAAACTGTACAAATAAAACACCCATGGTTCATATGCAAATAAAAGCAGGGAAATACTGAAGATCTTAAGGACGGAACCAACTAAAAAGGAATGCTTTGCACCGTAACGGTCAGCAAACATACCTGTTGGAAGTTCTCCAATCAAAACAGCTCCACTCCAAAACATAAGCACGATCAGGATTTGGGAAGAACTTAATCCCCTTTCAAAATAAAACAAAGTCAAGACTGGTTGAAGAAAACTCATCGTACCGAAAAACGAAATCCAAAATAACATCCTGATATTATGGGATGCAAGTGTATGTTTGTTCATAAATGTCTCCTACTTCCTGAAAATGTTGATAAATACCCGGAAGAAGGAGCGTCGTTTCATATTCTAGAAATCCTGAACGTTCACTCCTTCTTGAAATAATAAGAACGTTTTGAATGTTTTTTGCATGGTATTTCCTCCTTGTGTTTGATGGCTTAAGTTTAGCATAAGTCTAAGGAATCATTATGGGGAAATGTTCGACATCATTCTACATAATGAAGAGAGGTGTATACGTAGAAAGTTTTGTTAGACGTTTTACAGGCAAGAGGAAGTTATTATGAGGTTGGATTGCAGTTGGGAAGGGAATTAAGGGAATCTCCCCTGTATTCTCATCATTTAAAGCGTCGCAAGAGGTCTTTGCATCAATACAAAGTGGATGTAGGAGAAGCGGAGTCATTGATCCGTCGTTACTCACCTGGTTTGTGGGATGAATTGGAAGGGTTGGCTTGTGGTTTACAATGGTCCATAGAAGATACTGTTCATGAATATTCGGGGTTTCAACAAGACTGGGGCGAATCAGGGTGCTCATCTTTAGCGAGTAATGGTATCTATGTGAGAAATTATGATTACCATCCGAAGACTTACGAAGGCAGACTTCTGCTTGTTCAGCCTTCTGGCGGGTTTGCATCCTTAGGGTTCTCAGGCAGAGGGATAGGCCGGCTTGACGGACTGAATGAAAAAGGGTTGGCAGTTGGTTTTCATTTCGTTAACCGTCTCAACCCAGGAAAAGGATTGATATGTACAACAATCGCAAGAATTCTTCTTGACACTTGTGAAAACACAGAAGAAGCTATAGAAGTATTGCAGAACCTTCCTCATCGCCACTGCTTCAATTACTCATTGTATGATCGATCCGGCAAGGCTGCTGTTGTAGAGGCATCTCCCAGAGGGGTTGGAATATACCATCATACAGCGTTAAGCTGTACGAATCATTTCCAGATGAATCACATGAGACGAGACAATCGTCGTTATCTAAATGATTCGGAAAAGAGATTGGACAGGCTGCGTTCCAAGCAGGGAACGGGACTGAACATGAGGGAAGCATTAACTTTATTCAATCATGGGGACAGTCCGATATTTAAACGGGGGTACGATTCATGGGCCGGAACCATTCATACATGTGTCTTTCATACAGATACCCTTCAATGCTTGATCGGCTTTGGGGAGAGCTCTGAAGGAGTGTTCATGGATTTTAGTGATTGGATCTCAGGGAAGCCTTTAAGGATTAAAAAGATAGTGGGCAGATTTATGACGGATCAACCCTTTGTATTCACGGAAGAGAAAGAGTGATAAAAGGAACCGAGCAAATCAAGAATTCTATGGCATTTTATCGTGGAGGACTTCCTCGGTTCTTATTCATAAAGTGTTCAAATTATTATCAATATATTCATTATTTATAAAATGATTAAATGTGATGTGAGTTCGAATACCCTGTTATGCTTGTTTCAACAATAGGCTGGCACTGCAGCATTAACCGAGTGATCCTTAGTCGGTTGTAGCGTTGTACAAGGATAAGGGGGAGGTTGAATAAAATGCCATATAGAAGCATTGACCATGACACGACTCCCTCATTTAATAAAAAGAATATGGGGGAGGGTATCATCTGCAGCCAATGAGAAAGTTCTGCACGGTTCAACTCGAGAAGTAAGGTAACACGCCCCTGTTGAGATGAGAGATTAATTTCATTTTTTCTTACCCCGCCTTGAAATCATTCTCCTGCATCAGGCAGTTTCTTTTTCCACTTTTTGATTTTTAAAACCCTGTATATCCCGCTTTCCCTTCCAAGCTTATAAGGGTGAAGTATAGGGGAAATCTTCCAAACTTGATTCGGAGTCAGTCTGGACGTTATGAAAGAAACCAAAAGGTGGATCCCTACCCACGCGAGCATATTAACGAAAATAATCATTTCATCTTTTCGTCCTTGCCTTTCTCTACAAAAACATACCGATCCTTCCACTTCGTCTGTTTAGTAAAAAACGTATTCCAAACAGAGTGTAAAAAAACCATAATAAAAAATAAAAGGTGGATAGGAAATAAGAGCGTGTCCAAAAGAGTGAAGTTCCCTATTCTACTTACAATGACATATAAATAAAGACTCACTAATGAGTATTCAAGCATATAACGATATGGGTTTCCTGCGATCATATCAGGAGACTGAATGATAAATGAAATGAGAAAGGCAATCCATATAGAAATAACGGTCAATAATAAAAGATTCGTTGATCTTGCACCTGAAGCGAAGCTTTTTGACCATCCATGGAATACCTCAGCCAACCCGTTCTCATACATTCTCATGGAGATGGCTCGCTGCCCACTCACAGCTTCTACGGATTCCCCACATGCCTTTGCACGTCGGCATAAGGAAAAATGCTCCACCATGTCGCTTTTGATGGCTTCGTGTCCACCGATCCTCCTGTAGACATCTTTTGAACAAAGGAAGCACTGACCAAACCCTCCTGCAGGCTTAAACAATCCTGCAAGAAGATGGGTAACGTTTGTGGATGCGAAAACGATGAAGTGAAAGATCATAGAAAGGGTTTCATAACCGCTGTTCATCTTGTGATAAGGATGAATGCTTAGCACACCTTGACAATGTTGGCGTTTATAAGTTTCGCATATCCTCAACAGCCCTGCCTTCTCAAACCATGTATCACAATCTACGAACAGCAGGAATTCACCTTTTGAAGCCTTAGCTCCATTCCAACAAGCCCAAGACTTCCCTTTCCATCCCATGGGGAGAGGGGGAGAATCAATGACGATCGCTCCGAATTCTTCACTTATTTCCCTTGTCCGATCCTTTGATCCATCATTCACAACAATCACTTCTAGTGGCTGAATGAATTGATTTTCAATGCTTGACAGCAGCTTTCCGATCGTTCCTTCTTCATTCCTGGCAGGGATGATGATGGAGCATTTTTTTACTAGAAAGCTATTTCTTACATGGATCGCCTTATTGACCAATGGAATCCGGAAGAATAGGAATGCCGTAAATAAGATTGTTCCTAACCAAACATACATTTTGCTTCACCTTCTATTTAAGATCGATTTTTATCAACATCTTAACCATTTTAGGGATGGGTAATACGTATTGTGAGATGGTGCAGGGTTTTCATGCAGAGACTTCTTTGATTGATCAGGAAATACGTGGTTTTGAAACTTTCTAAAAATGGGCACAATGAAAAGCTGAATCAGGGTTTCAATCTAGTCAAGACGATCGTTCTCGTAAGGAGGAAATAGAAATGAAAAAGAAAGTGTTAATCGTGGGTGGCGGTCTGGGCGGTATGTCGACTGCTATCCGTCTGTCGTCTGAAGGATATAATGTGACCATTTTGGAAAAAGGTGAGAGACTCGGCGGGAAATTAAATAAAAGAGGGGAAAAGGGCTATTCGTTCGATACAGGCCCCTCCATTCTTACGATGCCTTGGGTATTGGAGAAAGTTTTTGCACATGCCAATCGCGATCTGAATGATTATATTGATATCGTAAGGGTTGAGCCGGGCTGGCGAACATTTTTTCATGACGGGAAAGAACTTGATGTTTCTTCGGACCTTCCAACCATGCTGGAGGAAATGAAAAAGACATCACCAGAGGATGCCGGAAACCTATTTAATTATTTAAGTTATTGCAGTAAAATGTATGAGCTGACAATGAAAAGCTTTTACAAAAAGAGCATAAACGGCCTGCAGGATTTACGAACCATGCATCCTGTAAAGGAATTATTGCAGATGGATCCCATGAAATCAATGGATGCTGCCAATCGCAAATTCATCAAAGATAAGTACTGGCAGCAATTATTTAATTTCTTAATCATGTACGTAGGGTCTTCCCCATACCATGCACCCGCCATCATGTCACAGCTTACACATGTACAGTTAGGCCTTGGGGTTCATTATGTTAAAGGAGGAATGTACAAGATTGCCGAGGCAATGGCGAAAGTATTGGAGGAGTTGGGTGTAGAGGTCCACTTGAATTGTGAAGTGGAAGATATCCTTACATCTGGAAGCCGTGCTGAGGGAGTCCGTACGAAAATAGGAGAGGAGCTTAAGGCCGACATCGTCGTATCGAATTTAGAAGCCATTCCTTGCTACAAATCTCTTCTTGGGGATCATCATTCCTCCCAGAAGGAAGTAGATGAGTTAAGTAAGTATGCGCCTACTGTGTCAGGTCTTGTTTTACTTCTGGGTGTTGATCGGAAATATGACCACCTGGCACATCATAATTTCTTCTTCAGTGAGGATCCCCGTAAAGAGTTCAGGCAGATATTCGATGAAAATAAATTGGCGGATGACCCAACAATCTATATAGGTATTTCATCTAAGTCGGATCAGACGCAGGCTCCAGAAGGAAAAGAAAACCTTTTTGTGCTGACTCACGTTCCACCATTGAAAGAGGGAGAGGACTGGTCCCAATATAAAGAGTCCTACCGACTTAAAGTGCTTGAGAAGCTGGAGAAAATGGGAGTGACCAACTTACGGAACCATATTGAATACGAATATTCATTCACCCCGAATGACCTTCAAAACCTGTATGGTTCTAACGGTGGATCAATCTACGGTACAGTAACGGACCGAAAGCTGAATGGAGGATTTAAAATCCCGAATAAAAGCAGAGTGCTTTCAAATATGTATTTCGTGGGAGGGTCGACACATCCAGGTGGAGGTGTTCCGATGGTAACGCTCTCAGGACAACTGACGGCAGAATTGATTATAGACGAACAGGTGAAGGTCAATCGTTATATTGGATAAAAAAAGCCGGAGGGGTGGCTTGGCTGCCTTCCCTCCGGCTTTTCATCTCATTCCTTCAATTGTGCATTTACAGAATCAGAATTATTCACCTTTGCATCCTCTTTATCCGGGTAAGGATCAAAGAAATTCACTACTTTTCCTGGACCTTCAATCCCTATGACGGTCTCTTTATCTTCTCTGAAATCGTCTTGTTTCTTCATATCTAAAAACTCCTTCCTGCCAATTAGTTTGGCGAAAGAAACTCATTTCATTCTCCGGACATACACCGAAATTTGTCATCATCCACCTGTCTACTGTTTATTGCCAATGATCTTCTATAAATTCGTCACGCCCTGATTTAACCCGGTCTTCTTTATATTCAGCTGGATTCTTTTTATAGAATTTTTGATGATAGTCTTCAGCGGGATAGAATGTAGATGCAGGCAGGATTTGGGTGACAATCGGTTTTTTAAATCGGCCACTTTCCTCTATTTGTTTCTTCGTCATCTCCGCTTCTTTCTTTTGACGTTCGTTATGGTAGAAAATAGCTGTGCGATATTGATCACCCCGGTCATGGAATTGACCTCCATCATCTGTTGGATCAATTTGAGGCCAATACAGTTCCAATAATCTTTCATATGGGAAGAGAGAGGGATCGAAGGTGATTTGAACAACTTCATAATGTCCGCTGTGACCAGCTTTAATCTCTTCATAGGTCGGATCTTCAAGATGACCCCCTGAATAACCGGATACCACATCCACAATACCCGGCAATTCATCAAATGGTTTTACCATACACCAAAAACAACCTCCGGCAAAAGTGGCGATCTCAATCTTATCACTCATTTACAAAAACCCCCATCATATGTCGCTCTAAAGTAGTAAAGCAATAGCATGAGAAAGATTCTATCATGAAAGTGAAGAGGCGACAATCTTTTAGTTCGGCTCTTATAACCATTATGTTATATCATGCTGTTTTAAACAAAGTGTCTCCATTTCTTTGTCCACTAGAATGTGCATTGAATTCGAACAAGCCCCCTCAGCTTAGGGGAAGGTCGTACTTTCAAGGGGGATAACTCGGTACCATCTCATTGCCGTTCACTATTTTTTACACACAATTGATATATTAAGCATGCAGGCTCAAACCTACCTATCATTCAACAAATTTTTCAAAAAAGGAATTCACTAACCAACCGAACTTGTGTATAATTCATGTGAACGGAACAATTACATACGATATGAGATTAGGTGAAGCTGAAGTTCAAAGAAAGTTTTAGCTTCTTAAAAGGGAAGTTGGTGTAATTCCAACGCGGTCCCGCCACTGTAAATGGAAGTGAGCTGTGTGAATGCCACTGTACCAAAGGGTATGGGAAGGTGCAGCAAACAATGACCATGAGCCAGGAGACCTGCCTAATGTCTTTCGCACCAAATCTACGCGGATAGAAAGGTGTAATGTGCATGTTTGACAAAATGAATCATATCTATGCATCTTACACAACATCTCTGGCCCCGCTGGAGATGTTTTTTGTCTGACTAAACGTATCGTCACAGGAGGAGAAAAAGCATGAAACACTCGATCAAAGTCATATTCGCACTCTTACTTACTTTTGGGATCCTATCAGGTTGCGGAGCCGAAAGTGAAAATGTAAAAAAAGAAAAAGAGAATGAAGAGGTCAGTAAGGAACAATCTGATTTTCCCATTTCACTAAATGACGCCCTTGATAATAAAGTGACGCTTGAGGAGCAACCTAAGCATATTGTGTCATTGATCCCGAGTAATACAGAAATACTATTCGAGCTCGGTTTAAACGAGGAAATTGTAGGAGTATCGGATTTCGATAATTATCCCGAGGAAGCAGCTGATAAAGAGAAAATCGGTGGGATGGAGTTTAATGTGGAAAAAATCATCAGTCTAGATCCGGACTTGGTTCTTGCTCATGAATCCACCGCTATCTCGGCAGAAGAGGGGTTAGATCAGCTCCGAAATGCCGGTGTGACAGTATATATTGTCCAAGATGCCACTAGCTTTGAGGAAGTATATACCACGATGGAAAACATTGGGGTTCTCGTTGGGAAGAAAGAGGAAGCAGAATCCATCATTTCCCGCATGCAAACGGACCTTGAATCCATAAAGGATGAGACAAGTAAAGTAACGGAAAAGAAACGTGTGTATGTGGAAGTTTCCCCTGCACCGGACATCTATTCGACTGGAAAGAATACATTCATTGATCAAATGCTTACACTTGTGAATGCTGAAAATGTAATGAGTGACCAGGAAGGATGGGTACAGGTGAATCAGGAAGCAGTCATTGCATCTAATCCGGACACCATTATCACAACCTACGGATATTATAGCGAAAACCCTAAAGAACAAGTGATGAACCGGGAAGGATGGAAAGATGTGAATGCAGTTAAGAATGATGAAGTACGTGACGTACATTCAGACCTGGTCACACGTACTGGTCCGAGATTGGTTGAAGGAGTAGAGGAAGTTGCAAAGTCGATCTATCCGGAGTTATTTGCAGAATAAAATATGGATAACATACGGACTGGCTATAGTGTTCTTATTGATGGCAATCCTTGCTGGTATATCCATAGGTACTATTTCTGTACCTGCCAAGGATATATTGTTGATCCTTGGAGCAAAATGGATCGGTTTCAGATTACCTGATGAAATCGATCCAATGTATACAAACATTGTATATTCTATCAGATTGCCCCGGGTGATACTCGCACTACTGGTTGGAAGTTCACTGGCCATCGCCGGTGCCTCTTTCCAAGGCCTTTTGCGAAATCCATTGGCAGATCCATATACATTGGGAGTATCTTCAGGAGCATCTGTAGGGGCTGTTATTACATTGTTCTTTAATTGGAGCATTCCGTTCATTGGGAAGTTTACACTTCCCTTTTTCAGTATTGTCTGTTCAATTATCACTGTGTTTATTGTTTTATGGTTTGCACAAAAAGTGGAGAGGACCATGAAAGTCGAAACCATCATCTTGACGGGAATCATATTCAGTTCATTCTTAGGATCCCTCATTTCCTTAATGATCGCCCTGACAGGAGAAGAGTTAAGGCAAATCATCGGCTGGCTGCTCGGAAGCGTTTCGATGAGAGGGTGGGACTATATAGCGATTATATTCCCCTTTTTCATCATGGGAGTAATCTTATTGATCTTTAACGGTAAAGAATTGAATGGCATGAGCTTCGGAGAAGAACAGGCACACCATATCGGGATATCTGTACATAAGAGGAAGCTCATCATATTGATCGCTGGAAGCATCCTGACCGGAGCTGCGGTTGCCGTTTCAGGGACCATTGGATTCGTGGGTCTTGTGATCCCTCATTTTCTTAGAAGAATCGCAGGTCATGATCATCGGCATTTACTTCCCTTGTCGATCATTATAGGAGGTGGGTTTCTGGTGCTGGCAGATCTTATCTCAAGAACCATTATTGCGCCGACAGAACTTCCTATCGGCGTGATAACATCTTTGATTGGCGCTCCTATGTTTGCCTATATCCTATTAAAGAAAAGAGGTCTTACATCATGATGGATGTCAAAGGTGTCTCAGTAGGATACAGCGAAAAGAAAATTGTAGAGGACATGAACTTTCACATAGACAAGGGAGAATTCTTTGGAATCCTCGGTCCTAACGGGAGTGGAAAGACCACACTGTTAAAAGCGATGACAGGACTTCTACCCTTATTGGAAGGAAACATCACGTTAAAAGGAAAACAACTTCATCATTACTCTTCAAGAGAATTAGCCACACATGTTGCGGTACTTCCCCAGATTTCGACGGAAACCTTCTCATATGAAGTGAGGGAGACTGTGATGCTGGGGCGTTATGCACACCAGAAAGGGTTTTTAAAGGGGATGACTGAAAGGGATACCGAAATCGTTGAGAAGGTGATGGAGCAAACTGGCATTGCTTCTTTTCAGCACAGGTACCTCCATGAGCTGTCTGGAGGGGAACGGCAGCGGGTATTCCTTGCCCAGGCCCTTGCTCAGGAACCTCAGGTCCTGTTGCTAGATGAACCTACAAATCACCTGGATCTTGCCTATCAGAAATCCCTGCTGGATTTGATCAAACAACAAACGGTAGAAGAAAAACTGACTGTCATTGCTATCTTTCATGATTTAAATCTAGCTAGTCTTTACTGTGATCGACTGCTTCTCCTAGAGAAAGGAAAAACAAGACTTCTCCATCACCCCGAAGAGGTCCTGAAGGAGGAACATATTGAAGGAGTGTATCATACCAAGGTCCAAAAGCAGGCTCATCCACTGGTTGCAAAACCTCAAATGGTCATTGTCCCGGAAAAAGGAGATAGAGATGTAGGAGCCCTTACGTTAAATGAGAGTCTTCTCGAAGTGAGTGAAGAGTATATTCATTTTGCTTCTCCCCTACCTCTCAAATGTATGTCTTCTGGAATCATCGGGGCTGGAATTGGCTGGTACAAGAACTTCATTAATCGAAGAGTCCCCGGGGATTATGATTGCTCAGATTATCAAAAGGACATGAAAAGGTTCATTTCGAATGAAGGCCTTGACCCTTCTTTCTGTATTGGAATGATGACCGCCCTTCCATTACATCATGTGGTATTCGACCAATTTGAAGGGAACGGGAAATCTGTTTTCGTCGTCGTCACGGCAGGTGTGGGGAATGCCATTGATGTGTCAACAAGTTATCGGTATGAGACCGGTTTTAAACCGGGCACGATCAATACATGGGTGTTTATCAACGGCAACCTGTCAGATGAAGCTTATATAGAAGCCCTTGTAACCTCAACAGAAGCTAAAGTGAGGGCACTTCATGATATGAACGTGAAGGACAGAAGGACTGGACAGTTAGCAACAGGCACTCCCACTGATAGCATCCTGATAGCTTCCAGTCAAAATGGGGAGCTTGAACCATTTGCCGGGTCGATTACACCAATAGGGAAGTTAATAGGACGTGGGGTGTATGAGGTAACGAAAAAAGCCGTCAAACGGTATTGGGATCACATGAGGGAATGATGGAGAGGGGGAATGAAGATGGGGACCCTTTATTTTATTTCCGGAGGGGTCAGAAGCGGTAAAAGCTCATTTGCTGAAAATTGGGCGATCAAGCAGAAAAAGAAAAGACGTTCATTGATTTACCTTGCGTGTGGGGTGAACACAGATCCCGAGATGAAACAAAGGATCATCAAACACCAACAGGATAGGAAAGAGTCCGGTGGAGAATGGATGACGATCGAATGCCCAGAATCCATTGAGAATATCATAGCTCTAATCCCGCGACAATCTGTTGTCCTCCTCGACTGCCTCACGACCCTTCTGACAAATGAGATTTATGTCAATGGGAATCAAACGGAACAGGAGATTGAAGATAAAATCTATCAATCTATCCTTCATTTACAAAATAGAGTCGATGTCTTGCTTCTTGTCAGTAACGAATTAGTTTATGATCTTCCCATGGATTCGAGCACTCTATTATTTCAGAAACACCTTGGTTCTTTACATAGAAGGTTGGTGTGCAATGCATCTGTTGCAATTGAAATGACCTCAGGGATTCCTGTTGTGAAGAAGGTCACTTCAAGTGAGGGGGTGGGCATCCCATGCTGTTGATGAAAAGTTTTTTCTTGAACCTTCAATTTTTCACGATTGTACCGATCCGAAGAGAAATGAGAATGGGGAATAGGGAGTACAAGTGGATGGTGCGGACGTTTCCCCTTTTAGGATTATTTGTAGGTGTCATTCTCTTGGGAGGATATAGCATACTCCATTCCTATACACAGATGACCACGTTGGGATTATCTTTTTTCATATGGGTCCTGCCAATCGTATTAACTGGAGGTATCCATCTTGATGGTTATATGGATGCGAGTGATGCTCTTTTTTCCTATCGTGACAGGGAGAAGCGTTTGGACATCATGAAGGATCCCCGTGTGGGAGCTTTTGGTGTTTTGTCAGTGGTGGTGCTGCTTTCCTCACGATTCTTATTTATATATGAAACTGTCCTCCATACCGATTCTGCTTTAACCTTTAGTATCATCCTGGTATTGATCCCATTCTTTAGCCGCATAATGATGGCTGCGATTCTTGTTTTGATCCCCCCGGCCCGGAATGCAGGGATGGGGTATCATTTCAGCAAGAACTTGAAGGTGATGGATTTAAGCTGGGTGATTGGTGCCTTGGTGCTGGCTGGGATTGGCAGCTTTTTGTTAGGAGCTGTCTATTATTATGCATTATTCACTGTTGTGACTCTAGTAGTATTCTGGCTATCCTACACTAAGTCTCTCAAATGGTTTGGGGGGATGAACGGGGATACAATCGGAGGAAGCGTAGAGGGAGTGGAATCGGTTTTATGGATGATTCTCTGGTTTCATGCATTCTCTGCTTATTAATCCTTGGCTCCCAAGGGTGTTCACAGAACTTTTGGAGGAAATGGGAGCTTGAGCTCGATGGATGGTATGAATTGGTACAGAGGACAGATAGGGATTGGAGGAATCAAATGTGTACTTTGTTACAGGAGGCTCATTTAATGGAAAGAGCAGGTGGGTGAAAACGCATTTCAATCTTTCGAAAGCGGATACAACCTGGCTCTCTTTGTTTGAGGGAAACATTCATCAATTGAATGAATGGAATGTATCCAAACCTTTCATAGTGATTGAGGGGCTTGAATATGGTGTTCGGTCATCGCTGTTAATGAACGAGCCAGACTTTAGACAATCTTTTTCAATGATGCTGGATTCATTAAGTCGATGGGAAGAAGAACATTATGAGAGGAAAATAATCTGGATAGGTTCTGAAATCGGGAAAGGAATCGTTCCCATGGATAAGTTCTCCAGGGGTTGGAGAGATATGACAGGGTGGGTATATCAAGACCTTGCGGCGATGTGTCAACAGGTATGGGCGGTTTGGTACGGCCTGGCAACACCACTTAAAGGATAAAGGAGAAGGTTACTATGCAGCTTTACACAAGAACTGGTGATAAAGGTCAAACGAGTTTAATCGGTGGAAGAGTAGACAAAGATGATATACGGGTTGAAGCATATGGAACATTGGATGAAGTCAATGCATTTGTCGGGCAGGCTATGTCAGAACTGGGTGAAGAGCACTTTCAGGATATTGTAGAGGATCTGGAGTCGATACAGCATGAGTTATTCGACTGTGGTGGGGATCTATCTAACATTTCTAAACACAGACAACTTAAATTACAATCCCGATCGGTCCAGGTATTGGAAGAGAAAATTGATCGTTTTACGAATGAAGCGCCACCCCTTGAAAGGTTCATCCTACCTGGAGGTGTGAAAGCTTCATCTAGTATTCACATAGCAAGGACGATTACAAGAAGGGCAGAGAGAAAAATGGTTACTCTTGCAAAAATGGACGGGGAATTTCCGGTTGTGACATTACAATATATCAATAGACTATCCGATTACTTTTTTGCGTTGGCACGTGTGATCAATCATCGCAGTCATGTAAAGGACGTGGAATACATTCGAAGCGGTGCCGTCTTTACATCACGTAAAGTGCAGAAGAAGAATGAAGAGTAACCTTAAGATTCTACTGCTGCTTTCGTTGTTCATGGCGTTTTCCGCAATTGGTGGAATGGTGAAGTTCCCAGCTGTGATCGGTACGGTCGCTCTGGATAGTATGCCTGCACTATTGATTGCCTCCCTATACAATGGAAGATGGGGGGCAATCGTAGCAGTGGGGGGACACCTTCTGTCAAGCTTATATGCTGGTTTCCCATTGGGGCCCTTTCATCTGTTGATAGGGATTGAAATAGGAATATTTGTCTGGCTATTTGGTATTGTTTTTTCAACCGGGAGACGAATACTTGCTGCCACACTGTTTTTAATAGGGAATGGTGTAGTGGCAGGGATTCCTTTCGTCTTTATACTGAGCCCATCATTTTATTATACAATCGTCCCATCTTTATTAGTAGCATCCTTTATTAACCTGACCCTCGCCCATTTTCTATATCCCCCTCTTGTGAAGAGGGTTCCAACAGAGGCCAGCATATGATTCAGCATCGCGATGTCATTCCTCTCTCGATCTCAGACGAAGAAGAGTTGATTCTCGCGTCTGACTGCAGTGGTGGGATTGGTATGAAAGAGGCAGATGGTGTCACTGCCGATCCTGAAACTGTAGGATATTATTGCTTCCGGGTGGCTGTCATGGAATGTCTGTCTGTGGGCGCACAGTTGCAGGCTGTTCAACTATTGAACTTTACTAGTGAGGATGCTTGGGAAGAGTATACGAGAGGTGTGAAAAAAGGCTTGATGGAATTGGGCTTGGATGGCATCCCTATTACCGGGAGCTCAGAGTCGAATATGATCCTTCATCAATCAGCTATTGGCATTACATGTATCGGAAAGAGAAAAAAGCTTCGGCATTCCTTCCCAACGGCAGCAGATCTGGCATATGCACTGATCGGAACACCTCTTGTAGGAGATGAGGTAATAATGCAACATACGTCAGTTGCTCCACTTTCCTTATTTATGAGGTGTGTTCATCACTCTTCCGTCATAGATATTCTTCCTGTTGGCTCTAAGGGAGTTTTTCGAGAGCTTTCTCTATTAATAGAGAAACCTGTAAGGAGGGAGGACATCACTTCCTCGCTTAATTTAGACAAATCCGGCGGCCCGGCTACTTCCTTTATCATTTCGTACAACAAAGAAGATGAGATAGATGTGAAAAAGTTCGCCATCCCATTTTTCCATCCACTTCATTTGCCATATTAAATAAGAACAAATCAATACTTTTATGGATAATTGTGATAAAATGAATGTTCAAATAGGATGGAGAAATGTGTCAGTATATCCAAGATTCTGTGATTGTCAATTTTATTCGGATAGAGTACCATTTCGCTATCATCATTGATTCATGAATGTCATAAAAGAAGGTGAAAGAATGGATTCACGTATAAATCGCAAAGCGAAAAAGAAAAAACGCGGAAAAAAAGTGATTTTGGTATTATTGTTACTCATTTTAAGTTTGCTTGGATATTCTGCGTATCAATTTTATAGCGGATATAAAATGGCTGGAGACGACCAGCTTCAACAAGAATATACATTCAACGGTGTGAAGGATAAAAATGGAAAGGTCAACGTATTATTACTGGGTGTCGATAGCAGAGGCGAGGAGAAATCCAGAACAGACACGATGATGCTTGCACAAATAGATCCTAAAACAAATGAAACCAAACTTGTTTCTTTTATGAGAGATATATATGTAGAGATACCTGGATATCAAAATTATAAGCTTAATACAGCTTTTTATCTTGGTGGACCCGAACTGCTTAGAAAGACAATCAAACAAAACTTTGATATAGATATTCAATATTTTATGGTTGTGGATTTCAAAGGCTTTGAACAATCCGTAGATGTTCTTGCACCTGAAGGGATAGAGATGGATGTGGAGAAGGCCATGTCAGAAAACATCGGTGTTTCCCTTCAGCCTGGTGTTCAAAACTTAAATGGTAAGGAGCTGTTAGGTTATGCACGCTTCCGTGCTGACGCTCAGGGAGACTTTGGACGTGTTGAAAGACAGCAAAAGGTCATAAATGCTCTTAAAGATGAAGTATTATCCATTGGAGGAGTCACGAAGCTTCCTAAAATGGCGGGCTCCATTCAACCCTATATCCAGACCAACATGAGTAAGTTTGATCAAATATCCCTTGCGAAAGATATCCTGTTGAGTAATAGCAGTGATATGGACAAGCTCACTGTCCCGGTGGAAGGGTCATACGGATTTAACAGCTACAGCGGAGTGGGTTCCGTCCTTGAGATTGACTTTGAGGAAAACATCCAGGTTTTAAACGATTTTCTGAATGGTAAGAGTTCCGAATGATTTCATTGCATAAAGAGTAAGAGTCCGACAAGCAGCGAATGCTTGTCGGACTTTTTTTATGATGGAACATGGGCAACTGTTCCCCCTTAGTGACACTGGATTTCTGAAAGATATCCGGTGTGGGGACATCCGTGGTTCAAATGTAAAAATTCTGATTATAGGCTTTCTCAGCCAATCTAGAGCCTTAAGAAGGAATCTGAATAACATAAATAGCAATGATAGCGCTTCCACTATCTATTTCGCCTGATTCCTTACTACTTCCTTTATTGCCCTTGATATCATTTACCAGCATGTTACGATTATAAGCGTTGTGAACAAAACGCATGTCAAACAAAGGTTTTTGACACAGGATTAAAGATCGACACACATGTAGTTAAACCCTTTATATTAATATGAAAAATATGAAACTTATTAATGAATGAACGATTAAAAACAAAAAGGTAAAAGTGATGTTCATAAGATTATCTAGATGGATTGGGAGTGGATTTGATTGTTAAAAGATAAAACGATTGCTTTTTTAGGTGCAGGAAATATGGCGGAAGCCATGATTTCGGGGACAGTCCAAAGCGGGAAAATCCCAGCTGGCCAAATAATTGTTTCTAACAGGAGCAATCATGAAAGACTTCATGAAATGAAATCGAAATACGGTATCTCAGCTTTAACAAAAAATGATCTACCCTTTGATGAAATAGATATCCTTATCCTGGCCATGAAGCCTAAAGATATCGATAAGGCATTGGATTCAATCAATCATCTTGTAAGAAAAGATACAGTCATTATGTCGGTTCTGGCAGGAATCACCACTTCCCATATGGAAGAGCAATTGCCAGCCGGTCAGCCTGTTATCAGGGTCATGCCCAATACTTCAAGTATGCTGAAAGAATCGGCTACTGCTATAAGTGCAGGACGGTTTACCTCAAGGGAAGACATGGAGAATGCTGAAGAGTTATTATCGAGTATTGGTGAAGTGTTCGTGATTAATGAAAGCCAAATGGACATTTTCACTGGAATCGCTGGAAGCGGTCCTGCTTACTTCTATTATTTAATGGAACATATAGAAAAAACAGGCGCAGAAGCCGGATTAGATCCTGCATTAGCTCGTAAGATCGGGGCTCAGACCATATTTGGAGCAGCGAAAATGATGCTGGAACGAGAAGAATCACCAACTCAACTAAGAAAAAATGTAACGTCCCCAAATGGTACTACAGCTGCTGGACTCGATGCACTGGCAGAGTTCGGCGGAGGTAAGGCTATCTCTGAAGCTGTCAAGGGAGCAGAAAAACGATCCAAGGAAATCAGCTCTTCCTTACAGTCCAAACAATTAGTCACAAGCTAATACACACATCGATTTAAAAACACCTCAACTAAACAATACCAAACCTGCAAGAAATTTAAGTCCGTCCCTTGATAAAGAAAGAGGGACGAGGGACGGACCTTTTTACTAGGAGTGATTGAATGTCCCAAAATAATCAGAAGAAACGTATCGTCATTAAGATTGGAAGCAGTTCATTAACAAGTTTACATGGAGAGATGAGTCGCCGAAAGCTTGAGCGCCTGGTTGATGAAGTAGTCCGTTTAAAGGATGACGGCCATGAAGTACTACTGGTTTCATCAGGGGCCGTGGCTGCCGGCTATCGTAAACTGGGTTGCTTGACACGTCCAAGCTCCCTGCCAGAGAAGCAGGCAGCTGCAGCTATCGGTCAAGGACTATTGATTGAAGCATATTCCGATCTGTTAATCTCAAACGGATACGTAGCTTCACAAATTCTCATCACTCGTAGTGATTTTTCAGATGAAGACCGATACAACAATGCAAGAAACACCATTAATGTCCTTCTTGAAAGAGGAATCATTCCAATTGTAAATGAAAATGATACAGTAACAATTGACCGACTGAAATTTGGAGATAATGATACCCTTTCTGCAAAAGTTGCTGCATTGGTGGATGCTGATCAACTCATCATTCTGTCTGATATCGATGGTTTATATGATTCGGATCCAAGGAAAAATCCAGATGCTAAACTGCTGGAATGTGTAACGGAGATTACCGAAGAGATCGAAGATATGGCAGGGGAACCGGGAAGTGCCGTTGGAACCGGTGGGATGAGGTCTAAGATCGATGCATTCAAGATTACGATGGCCTCAGGCATCCCCGCATTTCTTGGGAAGTCAGGAAACAGCAATATTATTTATGACGCTGTTCAACATACAGCCAAAGGGACCTACTTTGAATCCGAAGAAGATTCCGTTAATCTTGATTCGAAAAAGCAGTGGATCGCATTCAATTCAGGCCCAGAAGGTGAAATCACCATTGATGCAAGTGCGAAAGAACGTATTTTAGAACAAAAGGAAAGCCTGACGATAGAAGACATCTATGCAGTAAATGGTCGATTCGATAAAGGTGCGGTTGTAAGAATTCTTGATCATCAAAACGAAGAAATCGGGTTGGGCATGGTCAATTTCCGCTCTGGGAACCTCAAAAATCCAACTAACATTAAGTCCGATCAAATTGCAGTTGAAATTGATCACTTAGTGTGCCACGTAGAAGTTCCGATTCCAGTAGGTGTATAATACAAGAAATTTTCTTTTTTGTATCATTCCGTTCAAGGATGAATGGTAAATATATTCGATAAAAGGTTTGAAAACGTCGATTTTGACTTTGAAAATAATCAGGAGGTATTTGATGACTTTAACTATTGAGAAAACTGATGTGAAAAAGCAAGCAATACTAGCCAAGAATGCGGCAAGAACTCTAAGTATGCTGACGACGGCTCAAAAAAATAAGGCTCTTCATATCCTTGCCGATCATTTAGAAGGAAATTATGAATATATTCTGGAGCAAAATGAAAAAGACCTTGAAAGAGGCCGGGGAAAAGGTTTTGAAGCAGCATTTATGGATCGATTGTCCTTAAGTAAAGAACGGATTAAGGATTTTGCAGATGGTCTGCGTCAAGTGGCTGAATTAGATGATCCTACCGGAAAAATCGTATCTGATTGGACTCTTGAGAATCAACTTCAAGTGCAAAAAGTGACGGTTCCACTTGGTGTCATTGGTATGATCTATGAAGCCCGCCCGAATGTAACGGTTGATGCAACAGGGTTGGCTCTGAAATCAGGAAATGCCATTGTCTTAAAAGGTGGTTCAAATGCCATTACATCCAACAAAGCCATTGTTGACGTCATGCATGAAGCATTGGAAAAGACAGATATCCCGAAAGAAGCAGTACAATTTATCAATACGACAGACAGGGAAGCAACAAGTCAACTATTTACTATGAAAGAGTATATCGATGTCTTAATCCCGAGGGGTGGTGGGGCATTGATCAATGCAGTTGTCAATCATGCGACTGTACCGGTACTGGAGACGGGAGTAGGCAACTGTCATATATATATTGACAAAGAGGCACAGGTGGAAAAAGCACTGAATATCCTCATCAATGCCAAGACAGACCGCCCAGCTGTATGTAATGCTGCTGAAACGGTTATTCTTCATGAAGACTGGTTTAATGAAAATAAGCATGCTTTTGTCGAAAAGCTTAAAGAGTTCAACGTGTCCATTCATGGAGATGCAAGTGTAGTTGAAGCCATACAAGACGCGAAGCTTGCTGGAGAAGAGGACTGGGCAAATGAATATCTCAGTCTGGATATTGCTGTGAAAGTAGTTTCTTCATTGGATGAAGCTGTTGATCATATTGAACAATACGGTACAAAGCACTCTGAAGCCATTGTGACAGAAAACCATGACACGGCGAAAAAATTCATGATGCTTGTGGATGCTGCCGCTCTATATCATAATGCGTCTACCCGTTTTACGGATGGTGGAGCATTAGGATTCGGAGCTGAGATTGGTATTTCCACCCAGAAATTGCATGCGAGAGGACCGATGGGCCTACCTTCATTAACAACCATCAAATATATGATGCACGGAACAGGCCAAACGAGATAATATTATTAATAAACGCTTGAGGAAGGGTACCGACCCCCGAAAGTTAGAGTTAAAAATCTAACTTTCGGGGGTAAGGACCAAGTCCTCAAGCGTTTTTTTCGTACCATTTATGGTCCGGGATGTATTTCTTCCCCAATAAATTCTTTCAATCCCCGAATGGTGTGAACTTCCTGCTTATAACAGATTTTCAATAGTTTTTCAAAAATTTCTGCTGTCATGATGGCATCATTCAGAGCATGATGCCTAGCCCTATGGTCAATGTCGAACATCTTTACAAGCACGTCCAAATAACAATCATCCTTGCCCATTAATCCATTGGCAAGTGAAAAAGAGTCTACATACTCAGGGTTAAATGAAGACAGCTGCCATTTGTCGATCCGCTTTTGAAGAAAGTTAATATCAAAACTCGCAGGATGGGCAACAAGGATCGTTCCTTTACTGAATTCTAAAAAGCGCTCCAGTCCAACCGGAAGGGTAACTCCATTCATAAAGTCTTTGCGCCTAAGGCCCGTAAACCGCTTCGTATGTCCGGAAACAGTTTGAAGGGGGTCGATCACCTGATAGAATGTGTCCTGACTCTGAACCTCTCCTTCTTTAACCTTGATTGCACCAATGGAGATGATTTCATCTCCGACCTCTGGAAAAAAGCCGGTTGTCTCTAAATCAAAGATGGTAAAGGTACAATCAAACAAATGTTTTTGTTGAAGTGTTGGTTTTTCCTCTTCGAATTCCTTAAGTGTCCGGGATAATTTATGATACGAGAGTTTCTCTTTTTCTTTTTTAACCTGGAAGCGAAAAATGAATTGCTGCCATAAGTAATATTTCAAAATGCGGTACCCCACATTGATTCCAATATTATTCATCAAACCACCCGGTTCCTGTTAAAACTGATTTCCATCACCTGCTGAAGTCGGTTCGCGATTTGTATGGATTCCTTTAACTTTTGACGATCCTCTTTCGAAAGGGTGCGCACATCAATATCGTTCGTTAAGGGCTTTCCTTCTTTCAGTTCAAGAAGGTTCTGTTTTGTCCTGAGAGTGAGGAGAATATGCATGGCTGTTTTCACATTTTCAGCATCTCTTGGATGGAAGGCCTGCATCTTCTTTAATGCCTGGACCCTCTTAATGGTATTGACTTCCTTGATTCCGTACTTCACGGAATGGATTCGAATCATATTGACGATTTGAAGGAGTCCCGATTTTTTAATATTGAACAAATGATTCCTTGGTTTTAGATTTACCCGTCCGAGTGGACCGACAGGGAGTTTGAAACGTAGGGCGTCTTTTCTTAATAACTGTTGCATATTAAGGGACCGTTTCGATTTTTCCGCTAAATACGACCTGATTTCTTCAGCAATGGAGTAATCTCCATAAATAGGACGGAAATCATAAAACATGGTGATGTTTTGTACCTCCTGGGCATCCATTTCATAAAGCCACTCATCGATTGCTTTTTTCCAATCTGTATAGGATCGTTTCCATTTCTGCTCTTTGGCCATGATTCCCCCTGTGCATTCTGGAAAACCGCATGCTGAAAGCTTATAATTCAGTTTTTCTGTAAATGCCTGGAAATAGGCGTCGACTCTATTAAGGTCTGACAAGTGATTATAATCATCGAGTATGATGCCATTATCCTGATCGGTATGGAAGCCTTGTTCACTTCTACCTTGACTGCCCATAACGATGAAGCAATAATTGATGGGAGCGGAACCAAGGCCTTCCTGGCGCATTTCTCTTTCCGTCAGTTGAATGATCTTGCGATGAAGGCGATCATTATAGTTTGATATCACTTCACAAATATCGTAGCCGAAACTATCCTGCAGGAGCAGATCGTGGATGAACTGTTGAAAGGTGATGCTTTTCACCGTGGCAAGCTCTACGAGTTCATCGTTGCTAACAGCCTTTTGAATCCGGTAAGACAGGTCCAGATAATTGGAGTCCTGAATGTTAAGAAACGATGTACTGGTGAGAACGCCCACAACCACATCATTTCGGATGATCGGTACGAAATCCACCTCTTCATGTTTAAAGTAAGAAAGTGCTTCATAGGCAAAGGATTCATCACGGATCCAAAAAGGTTTTTTCTTCATCCAGTCCTTGACTGACTCACTGAAACTGGGATTTCCAACATAAGAAAGGATTTCTCGCTGAGTAAGAATGCCGTGCATTTTATTCTTATGATCGACTACGACTAGACCATATGTATCTTCTTCCTTCATTTTCTTTGCTGCATCAAGAACCGTTGCATCCTCATGGATGAAAGTGGGGCGATCCATTAATGTATGGACCTTGGTACGAAACAGACTGATGTTTTCGTCGTCCTTATCAGTGGCAGATTTCGATTTGATTTCATCGTACAGTGTTTTCATCCGATTTCCGATGCTTTCGAAGATGATCTTTGAGAAGTCATTATTCTTGGTCATAATCTCCAATAGTCGATCTTTTCGGATTCGGAATACTGTGCAATCTTCCATTGCCTGTACGGAGAAAGTCATTTCCCCGCTTGTAAGCATAATCATGATTCCGATCAAGTCCCCAGGGTAATAGAACCTTAGGGAATATTGCTTCCCGCTGGAACGATGCAGTACATTTTTCGCAAGTCCCGACACAAGGAAATAAATATCAAGTTCTTCTACTGTTTCATCTTCATGAAAAAGGAATTCACCCTTTTTGAAGGTTGTGTATTTAGAACCGGAAATAACGTAATCCAATTGTTCAGTGGTGAGTACATCGAAGGGATAGTGATCCCGTATAATTTGTAACAATTCCTGCTGGTTCATCCAATACCTCCCGTGCTCATTCGTCCCATAGTACTTTATCATAGAATTCCCCATATTGAAAACGGTCAAACAGGCATTGCTGTTACATGAACATCTTATTAAGGCTGTAGTATTTCAGAGTCTCCTGCGCTTCAATGTAGCACCCTTTTTTCGTCAGAATGGGATTAGGAAAGAGCCTCATGGATATCCATGAGGCTCCTGAAAGACTTACTGATTTGAGATGATGAATTCGGCAGCTTCCAATAAATTGAGAAATGTGTGATCGGCATTGTTTGAAGGAGGGGAAGAGGCTCCCAATAAGATAGTCAAGCATCCAGCTTTGCGGCCGGCTTCAATATCAACCTCTCGGTCACCTATCATATAGGAATGGTGGAAATCCACATCATATTTTTCGGCCAGGTTTAAAAGCATACCCGCTTCAGGCTTTCTGCATTCACACCCCTCATGTGGTTTGTGCGTGCAGGAGGAAACTTCCTGAATGAAACCGCCGGCTCTTTGAATTTCGTTCACCATATGATCGTGAATGGATTGGAGTTGTGCGTGTGAAAGATACCCTAATCCGACTCCACCCTGATTGGTAACGATGAATAATAGATATCCGGAATCACTCAGTAATTTAATGGCTTCCAGAGCACCATCCAGGAAATAAAATTGATCAGGTCGATTAACGAATGTCACTCTCTTCGTTTTTACCTCATTGATTACTCCGTCACGGTCAAGAAAAATAGCTTTTTTCATCAATAAACCTCCTTATTCGATATATTTCACCAATCATCATAAGTGTATGTCGTATTATGCGGTTTCCGAGGAAATAATGACAGATTATTCTGTCATTTATAGAAAGGATCACAGTATTGAATGATCTTACTGATTTGACAGGAGGGACGGACCTTTCAAAGGTCCGTCGTCCCCCCACAGTTATCACTTTTTAATAAAGGCGACTTTAAGGTAATCACTTTGTTTGTATTGAGTGATGGTTTTAAAGTCTTCTGGAAGGGTGTATTCTTCTACTATTTTGTATTTTCCATTGGATTCTTTAAAGGCAGTGTCAATAAAGTTCTTGAACTTCTTCATATTGAAGGTACTGCAATTAGTGGATGCCACAATGACTCCGTTCTTTTCAGTGATGGCAATGGCTTCTTTCAATAAATCTTTATAATCCTTTGCAGCACTGAACGTATGTTTCTTGGATCGGGCAAAGCTGGGTGGATCAAGGATCACAAGGTCAAAGGTAAGTTCCTTCTTCACTGCATACTTAAAGTATTTAAAAACATCTTCGACTATGATATTTTGTGCTTCGTAATCGATGCCGTTAATACTGAATTGTTCAATTGTTTTACTTAAACTGCGATTAGCAAGGTCCACACTTGTAGTCTCGACTGCACCGCCAAGGGCAGCGAAAACAGAGAATGCTCCAGTGTAAGAGAAAGTATTCAAAACACGTTTCCCTTCAGAATAAGAGTCCCTGATCCGTTTTCGTACTTCGCGCTGATCAAGGAATACACCCACCATTGCCCCGTCGTTTAAATAGACCGCAAATTGCACGCCATTTTCTTTGACAAGGAGGGGAAATGTAGGCCGGGTTCCTTCGACGAAATCATCTTCTTCCACATATTTGCCTTCCTGTGCAAAACGTTTCTTCTGATAGATCCCTTTGTAGTCTGTTAATTCCTTTAACGATTGCAGGAAATCTTCCTTAAAGGAGTATGCCCCTTTTGAATACCATTGAACGAGGTAATAACCGTCAAAGTAATCAATGGTGATGCCCCCAAATCCGTCTCCTTCTCCATTAAAAAGCCGAAACGCAGTTGTATCTTCATCATAAAAGAAGTGAAGGCGTTGATTAATGGCAGTTTGAAGTTTTCTGTAGATAAAGTCCTTATCGATTGCTTCTTGTTCCTTAAAGCTGAAGAGCCAGCCGATTCCTTTGTTCTGTATGCCGAAATACCCTTTTCCGATAAAATCATTTTTATCGTCGACAAGCTTCAAAATGTCTCCTTCTTGTAATTGGTCAATAGGTGTTGTCACATTTTCTTTACTAAGGAGGGGGAGCCCTTTTCGGAATTGTTGTATGTATTTAGGGTTTGCCTTAATGATTCGTTCTTTTGTCAATTTACTCATCCTCATCCTCAGGTATAGTCTTGTGTAGTATAGAACGTATAGGAAGTTTACGCAACTACACAATAAATCCCCACACAGATTTGGATGCGTCTGAGTAGGGACGAGGGTCATTTACCCCATAAATAATCACCAACAAGCCGGTCTACCTTTATCGTTTCGTGTAGACCGCTATGGGAAATGGATGGATCGTATACAATCCTCGATTGAAAGTGGTTTTTTTCGAAAAGTGATTGACTGGCTACAGCACTTTGAACATTTACCACATCATCACCAGAACCTGCAATGGATAATACCTGTATATGAGAAGGTATGAAATGACGGTTCCTATACAATTCCTTCAAAGCGCGTGAGTCAGGCTTCAAGTCGATCACGGCCGCGCCTGTATTGATTTGATCATAAGATTCCTTCGTCACTCCCTGGAAGGGGGTGGCAATCGAAATGAATTTATGTGTTTTAGGTACAAAGGAATGATCTTTCGTATTTTCAAAGTATTTCGCAGTGGCAAGACCTCCCATAGAGTGCCCAATGATGTTCACTGTTGATATGTCAAATTGATGATGTAATAGCTTCATGGCATTTTCAAGCCAGATTGCCTGCTTTTCCAATGAAGCACGATTATCTTCAAATACGACTTGAACGAGTGGGGGAGAAGCAGGGGTTGTGGATAAGAATCCTTTATAGTCCACACTCCCATTCTCAGACACATAGATCTCCAACGTTTTTTGGCCCCAGCCATGCTCGTCTTCAAATCGTGCCAACATCGTCCGGAAGGAATTATAGGTACCTTTGTATCCGTGTACAAAGACGGTAGGGTATTTTTCTTCAGCGGTTAACGGCTTTTCACTGGACTGTACATTCGTCGTCCGGAAAATGATATATATAGTAAAGAAAGTGAGAATGATGCCACTCCATAAAAAATGATGTTTATGATTGATTGACAAGAAAATCTCTCCTTATTAAAAGCTATGCTTCTATTGTAAATGAATCGTAAAGTATTGAATATGTTAAAAAAGAAATTTATTTGTCATATTAAATGTAATTTTTTCCATTTAAAGAATCCTTCGGTCTGTGTAAGAAAATTTTCTTTCAATAAAAAAAGACTTAAATGAAATCATTTAAGCCTTCGGGATTATTCTTCCTTAGGTTTTCAGTTTTTAACCCAATCACCGGATTTAAATATGGGTTCGATGGTACCATCTTCCTTCTCGCCGTCAATGTCCAACTGATCCGATCCTATCATGAAATCGACATGAATCATGCTTTCATTAAATCCAATTTCCCTAAGTTGTTCAGTCGTCATCGTTTTACCATCTTTTACACACACAGGTAAAGCCCTTCCGAGAGCAATATGACATGAAGCATTTTCATCGAAAAGTGTGTTGTTGAAAATGATGTTTGTGTTAGAGATAGGTGAATGATGTGGAACCAACGCTACCTCACCTAAATAGGAGGAGCCCTCATCTGTTTCCAGGAGATTCTTCAGGGTTTCATAACCTTCCTCAGCTGAAAATTCCACCACTTTACCGTTTTTAAACGTCAGTGAGAAGTCTTTAATCAATGTCCCACTGTAGTTTAGCGGTTTTGTGCTTGAAACAGTTCCATTTACACCATATTTTTCAGGAATGGTAAACACTTCTTCTGTAGGAAGATTCGGGACAAATGGAGTTCCTTGATCATTCACGAACTGCGCACTGATCCATTTGGTTTGTGGATGGAATTCAATGGTAAGATCGGTTCCAGGACCTTTGTAATGAAGCTTTTTGTAATTTCTCTCATTTAAATGATTCGCGTTTTTATTCAACTCACTAATATGAGATTCCCATAGTGAAACGGTGTTCTCTTTGTCTGTTCTCGTTGTGTAGAATATATTTTCCCATAATTTATCGATTGCTTCATCTTGTGACAATTCCGAAAAAACAGTTCGAGCCCATTCTCCTGTTGGAAATGCAGCTATAAGCCAGCTTATTTTACCCCCTCCGATATATGCGGAAAAGTCCTGCATGGCTTCGGCGGAAGCCTTGTTCAAAATCGAGGCTTTTTTGGGGTCGATATCCTTTAATAACGCAGGATTCGGTGCTACTAAATTTAAGAGCGCTACGTTGTTCTCCGCCATTTCGATATAGCCTTTTGCTTTCCAGTGTGGGAATGCCTTCAATCCTTCTTCAGGAGATTTTTCTAAACGGATTTTCTTTAACTCTTCATCGTAGAAATCGGTTAAAACATTCAATGCTCCCTCTTCATATGCCTTTTCGGTTACAAGACGAACAAATTTATACGCTCTAATGGGTGCAGAAATCAGCAGTTCCTGATTCTTTTGGAGGTTCAGTCCAACCTTTATAATTAGGTCTGCATACCTTTCTAAATTTTGTTCAAATGATGGATTCATTTTTATTCCCCCTTAATATGTATTCAACCATAACTATATCTCTTTATTCAGAAAATTTCATGTAAATATTTATTGCTATTAAGTGATATTGTGTTTAAAACGGTGTCCCGTAATGGTTATCAGCCTATTAGGGAAGAGGATCTCACGGTGGTCGTAGGGACTTTTCCTTTAAGGATCGTAGGCAGAAAGTTCATTTCACAGATGGGAGTGGAAAGGGATGTCATCTTGATTGGAACAGAGTCATTCCTCCTTACAGTGATACACCTAATAAGCTTACATGAATAGAAGAGGACCGTTCCTACAAAGGGCCGGTCCCGGTTTGTATTATAATTTACTTGAGAATGGTGGGAACTCTTCTTCGTTGCCATTGATTACGACAATTCCCGAAAGGGCCAAGGCAGTAATACTTGTGATCAGCATTAGTTTTTTCAATGTATTCATCCTTTCACCTCCTATAAACGTAACATTTCTTCATAAATGACATTTGCTTCATTTAGGTGAAATGCAGCAGATTTATATCTTCTAACCCCCTGGTAGTACTGACCAAGAAATTTAGAATACTCAGCATATAATAAATGAGACCCGTTCTTCTTAAAGAAGGGTAGGGTATGTTCTTTCATAAAGGCTTCAAAACCTTCCGGGTATTCATTCAATGCGTATTGATAATAGGACAATTGATAGAATTTCTCAGGGAACTTTTCTTTAGAACAAAGCGCAAGTCCTTTTGGTAACCAGTATCTCACTTCTGGAAAATGTTTTTTCTTGTAATATTCCTTGACCAGGGAGAGAATGGAAAATAATTTGCCTTCCTCATTTGAATCTTTCAATTCGATACTACGCAAATAATGTTTGATGGCTTCATCACTTTTGTTCATGCATGAATATAAATATCCCAGATTCTGCTCCACCTTTGAATGTAAAGAGGTATAGTTTATGGAATGTGAGATGAAGTTCGCCCATTCATAATGCTTCTTCGCCTCTTCGTTATACCGTATTCGCCGGTAGGTAATCCCTAAAATCAAATGGACTTCAGCGCATCTTTTTTGATAGTAGACCCCCTGGAAAATAGATAGTGACTTTTCACCATAAAAGATGGCAAATCGGTACTTACCTAAACGAGTCAAAACCAAACTGAATAGATAATATAAATCTGCCCGTTCCTCCTCGTTGATCACATTTCCCAGAACATAGAAAGATTCGGCTTCTTTTAATTCTAACTGGGCTTTCTCATATTCATGCACTAAGTAATAGTAGTTGCCTTTATATTTGTGAAAGTAGAATTTCAGCTTATCTGACAACTCTTTATAATGTGGGTGGATCTGCAACATTTGATCCAATGCTCTTTGAAAATCCCCTTGGATTAATTGAACTCGAAAGCAGAGAATTTTATAAAATAGATGAGGAATGATATCGTCCGTTTGTTCTAGATCCTTTTTGATAACCTCATTGAGGGCATTTGCTTCTTCTGTGTTATTCCACAACAGGGCATGGTTCCAATCCTCCAGGAGTTTATTCAAGTGGACTGGGGTGTCAAGAAGATTGTTCACACCCAAGCGGTCACAGAGTAACTTAATGATGTCGTTTGAAGGAGTGACTTGATTGTTTTCCAGTTTGGAAAGATATGATACGGAGATAATCCCTTTTGATAGGTCTTCTTGTGTCAGATTTTTTTTTTGTCTGTGAAAGCGGATTTTAGAACCGATTGTCATAAGAACTTTCTCCTCTAACTCTCTTAAATGACCCATTTTTTTCATGATGGAATATTAAAATAGTAACACATGAAAAGATAAAATGTTTAGAATATTCCTATAATTATATTTTTTATAGGTATTTTGGATTGTGTTTCATTCTCTCAGTTGGAGGATTCATGGATGGCTTTCCTTTGGTATAATAAATCCTGTGAAAGGATAAGAGGAGGTAGTTCACATTGATAGATTTAAGAAGTGATACAGTAACCAAGCCAACGGAAGCGATGAGAAAGGCAGCTTTTGAAGCTGAAGTCGGGGATGATGTGTATGGGGAAGATCCTACAGTGAAAAAGCTGGAACAGGAAGCAGCGAATCTATTAGGTAAAGAAGCCGCCTTATTTGTAACGAGCGGAACTCAAGGAAATCAGATAGCTGTTTTAACACACACCCGCCCCGGGAATGAAATTATACTGGAAGCTAATTCACATATATTTTACTATGAGTCAGGTGCTGTTGCTGCTTTGGCAGGTGTTCAGACACGTACCATCCACGGAATCAGAGGTGAGATGGATCCTGTCGAGGTAGAAGAGTCCATACGTATAGAAGATCAGCACTTTCCCGAAACTGGGCTCATTTGTTTAGAAAATACGCATAATCGTGCAGGTGGAGCAATCGTGTCTCCAGAGAATATGAAGGCGATTCACGCACTGGCTAAAAAGCATTCTATCCCTGTTCATATGGATGGTGCACGACTCTTTAATGCTGTGTCTGCCAGCGGAAAGAATGTCAGTGAGTTCACCGACCACTGTGATACAGTGCAAGTCTGCCTGTCTAAAGGGTTGGGTGCGCCTATAGGTTCAATTATCGCCGGAGATCATACCTTCATAAAGCGTGCACGAAAATGGAGAAAGAGGTTAGGGGGCGGCTTGAGACAGGCAGGTATGGTAGCCGCGCCAGGATTGGTGGCCTTGACAACCATGAGGGACAGGTTGGTGGAGGATCATGAAAAAGCATTAATATTGAGGGAAACCCTTCAATCCTGTGAAGGGATTGAGGTCATCAATAATGTGGAAACTAATATCGTGGTTGCAGATGTGAAGGAAAGGGGAATGACGTCGGATCAATATGTTAAGAAGTTAAAGGAAAATGGAATCCTGGCAGTTACATTTGGGCCTACTCTTGTTCGTTTTACCACTCACTATGATGTTTCTATGAATGATATGAAGGGGGTTACTGAAAAATTGAGGAACCTTTCTTAATACAGAGGGTAAACCTTGACATAAGGAACGGAAGAGCTGTTGCCCTTCCGAATTTCTTACTCATTGTGATCCAGTTTTTTTCCGTGATGAGGCTGCGGATGCCACCTCATCATGTAATCATTTTCTTTCAATTTTTGATGTTTCGCTTCCATCATCTTAAGAACCTTGTTCCCTTGTTCTTTTGAAAAGATGCCATACTCAACATATTTGTTGACAAGTTCTTTCTTTGTTGAAAACAATTGTTCATGCAATTTGGAAAGCTCTGCTTTTTGCTCTTCAGTGAGTTCCACCTTTTGATCGGAAGGTGTCACCGGCTCTCCTTCTGCAGCGGCAAATGTACCAAAACTCAAGCTGATCATAAGGACAACCAAGACAGATACCATCATCTTTTTCATTATTATTCCTCCATTCCAAGTTTTCTTTTCTATTGTTTGCGGAACACTAGAAGAATATGTAAGGATGAGAGAATAACGATCGTGATGACATATTTGAAACAAAGAATATGAAAGGTGGATGAAGGATGATTAAACAGTTTTTGTCCAGTATTGGAATCGGGCATGTTAAAGTAGATACAATCGTGCATAAAACCGAAATTTCACCTGGAGATTTCATAGAAGGCGAAGTCGTTTTGGTAGGAGGAATGTCTGATCAGCCTGTGAATGAAGTTTATCTATTGCTGCTTGAGAAGTACGAGGAAGACAAAGAAGACAGCGACTTCCCTTACCATGAAAAAGATGTAGACACCATTATTCTTAATGATATCGGTACAATTAGAGCAGGTGAGGAAAAAAGGATTCCATTTTCGTTTCCTACATCTTCAGAACATCCTAAAACAACGGAAACAAACAAAACCATATTGAGAACAACGGTAGATATACCTCAAGCTGTGGATCCGACTGATGAAGATAGTATATTCGTACGTTAATAGTTTAAAGAAAAGAAGACAGATTCTGCGTTGAATCTGTCTTCTTTTCATTTAGTGTGAAAAAGAGATATTTTACTCATTGAAATCCATCATAACCCACTGTAAAATATAGTAAGCGTATACATTCTAAAAATTCAGAATTTAAATGTGTGTGAATTTATTGGAGAGGAAGGAATTCGATGGGTGGAATATGGTTAGCGGTTATAGGGGGGCTCGTATTTTTATTAGGCTATAAATATTACTCCAAGCTCATAGCTGAGCGTGTGTATCGTCTGGACCCGACTTATGTCACGCCGGCACACCAGTACAAGGATGGTGTAGATTTTGTACCTACCAATCGGTATGTCCTTTGGGGTCACCACTTCACTTCAGTTGCTGGTGCTGCTCCCATTGTAGGGCCGGCAATCGCCGTATACTGGGGATGGCTTCCGGCTTTTTTGTGGGTCATTTTAGGGACCGTGTTTGCTGCGAGTGTTCATGACTTTGGAACGTTGGTTCTATCGGTTCGGAATAAAGGACAATCTGTCGGTTCTCTTGCGAACAAATTAATCGGCAAAAGAGCAAAAGTACTTTTCCTATTTATAATCCTCATTCTGGTATTAATGGTAAATGCAGTGTTTGCCTGGGTCATTGCAAATTTATTCATTACTTTCCCAGCTAGCGTGATCTCTGTGTTCATACAGATTCCGTTGGCAGTATGGATAGGGTATTCGGTTTATAAACGCAATGGCAGTATGCTTCTGCCATCAGTCATAGCGCTTGCCGTTATGTATGCATCAGCCGTCATTGCAAGCCGGGTGGAGTTTTTGCAAATTGATTTAGTCCGGTATTTAGGTGGACAAGAGGCAACCGCATTTTTTGGACTAAGTTCTACGAGCATGGCTTTCTTTGTGTGGATAGTCGTTCTGATGGTTTACGTTTACATAGCTTCCACTTTGCCTGTATGGAAGCTTTTACAGCCGCGTGATTATATCAATTCCCATCAACTGATTGTCGGTCTCGGATTACTTTACCTGGGTCTTCTGTTCACTAACCCGGAGATCACAGCACCGATGACAAACAGTGCTGCCGATGTTTCATGGTTCCCCTTATTATTTATCACGATTGCATGCGGGGCCATTTCCGGATTTCATGGGCTTGTATCTTCCGGTACATCTTCCAAACAATTGGATAAAGAAACGGATGCCCGATTTGTCGGTTACCTTGGAGCAGTGGGTGAAGGAGCACTTGCCTTGATTGCAATCATTGCATGTATCACATTTTTCCCGAATGTGGAAGAGTTTCAGGCGACGTACAGTGGTTTCGCTGCAGCAAGTGGAGCTGGATTGGGGGTTTTCATCAAGGGGGCAGGACAACTTGCCACAGGAGTGGGCATCCCTGCCGACATAGCCGCGACGATTGTATCAGTCATCATAGTGAGTTTCGCTGCCACGACATTGGATTCCTCTGTTCGTCTCATGCGATACATCATTGCTGAGCTCGGAGAAGAGTACAAGGTCAATCCACTGACAAATGCTCACGTTGCGACGACGATTGCCGTTGTTTCAAGTGCTGCTTTAACATTATTGCCACAAGGCCCTAAAGGATTCGGCTCAGGAGGATATCTGCTTTGGCCATTATTCGGTACATCGAATCAACTACTTGCGGGAATCAGTTTACTCCTCATTACGATCTGGCTAAAACGACAAGGAAGGAACTATTTCGCTACCTTGATTCCCATGCTGTTCCTAATGTTCATGACCCTGTGGGCGATGATTCACCAGGTGGTGTTCGAATGGTCAGGTGCCGGTGATTCAGAAGGAAATATGCTGCTATTCATCTTTGGCAGTATCATTCTTATCTTCACAATGTGGATTCTCATAACAGCTGCTGCTTCACTTTCTAAAAAGGGGGACGATCCCTCACAGTTCTCTGCTTAATCAATTGAAAGGGCGACTCAGGACCGGGTCCCCTTTTTCTATTTATATAGAGGGAGGGTTCAAAATGGTGGAAATCATGATGATTCGTTCAGAGCTTGAAGTCGGGATGGGCTGATGTGGTGGAGTCAGTGGTGACGGGTTCATCACAATGGAGCAAGATTTTACTCATCATCAGAAAGAAAGAGTTTCACTGGGAGAACTTTACCGTGAATCTATCGATACCTATGGAGAGAAGGTATCGATTATCTATTGCGATCCTAGAAATTTCTTATCCATCTTTATTTATTTTATCAGGCAGGCGGGACGAAAAAAGTTGCCGCTCCATAAAGTTGCTTTTAGTATCCTCTTTCATATTAAAAGGGAGGCCATTTTTATCAATGGTCACTTTCTTAAAGAAAAACGGGAGTATCACCCTGCCATTCAGAAACATTTATAAGGGGATGATCAACAATGGATGTATCTATGAAAGACAAGTTCAAAAGAATCGTACAGCTGTACGATGACATGATCCGCCTTCCTCACAAGACGGAGATTGCCCGGGAATTGAGGGATGAGGAAGATTTATTCTTATTGCTCCTCTATTCCGACATGCTGGGTTTGCCGAATCCTGTCTTTTATTACACATTGGAACTCTATCCATATATAGTAGAAAAATTTCACGATTGGCATTTAAGAATGGGAATGGAGCACTCACCTTTGGATGGCATAAGATGCTGTTAACAAAAAGGGAAGGGAGACAAATATGCATGATGTACAGCACCAATCAATTGTTTTTGTAGGGGGGAAAGGAGGAGTAGGGAAATCAACTTCTGCATCTGCTCTAGCCTTAATGTTTGCTAAAAAGGGAGAGAAAACGTTAATCATTTCAACTGATCCTGCTCATAATCTAGGGGATATATTTCATAGGGAAATCAAGGAGAACAAAACACAATTGAAAGAAAATCTATGGGGAATAGAAATCAACCCAACTTCCGAAACCCAGAGATACATCGATGGCGTTAAAAGGAATCTAAAGGGAATGGTTAAATCAAATATGATCAATGAGGTACACCGTCAGATCGATATGGCTGCATCTGCACCAGGTGCGGAGGAAGCTGCACTATTTGACCGGATGGTATCCATCATCCTGGAAGAAGCAAATGGTTTCGACAAAATCATCTTTGACACGGCACCTACCGGTCATACGATTAGGCTTCTATCTCTTCCGGAACTGATGGGGGTATGGATGGACGGGATGCTGGAAAGAAGGAAGAAAACAAACAAAAACTATTCACAGCTACTTAATGATGGTGAACCGGTTGAAGATCCCATTTATGATGTGCTCCAAAAACGGCGTGAGAAGTTTTCAAAAGTCAGGGAGATCCTCCTTGATTCCAAAAGGACAGGATTCATTTTTGTCCTCATACCTGAAAGACTTCCAATATTGGAAACTGAAAAGGCTGTTGAATCCATGGGTAAACATGGATTGAATATAGACGGGTTGATCGTTAATAAGGTCCTCCCGAGTCTGGCGGATGGAGAGTTTCTTCAGAAAAGGAAAGATCAGGAGAAGCTTTACTTACAACTTATGAAGAAGAAGTTTACAAATCAGTCATTTTATCAAATTCCTCTACTAGAAGAAGATATCTGTACCCTCCATCACCTGGATGAATTTGTAGGCCATTTAGATGAACAAATATTCAGTGGAGAAGGTTGTACTTAGGTTGTCTCCCTTCTCAAAATGATCGTAAAGCAATGAGCTCTAATGGTCATTTTTACATTCCTGAAGGAATCCCTTCCTTTTTTGGCGAAAAGATAATGTGAACAAAAAGGACGAGGGAGTGAAACCCATGAGTAGTGATTGGAAACAAGTAACGGGAATTCTTCCGTTGAAGAAGAGAGAAGAAACGCAGAATCGATGGCTGTTCCATAGACTGAATACTCTGTTACCGTCCTTGATGAAAAAGCATGATGTTGACATGTGGGTTGTCTCTTCACGAGAATATAATGAAGATCCTATTCTTAAAACTTTATTCCCCACCACTATTGATTCTTCGGGAAGATTGACGATTCTCGTGTTTTATCTTGATGAAAATCAACAAATGAAAAGATGGGTGCTTCACCCTAATCCGGGCTTTGAGCCATTTTATGAACGTATTTGGTCACCGGAAGAATACGATCAATGGGAATGCCTCAAAAGACTTGTAGAAAGTCATGACCCTGATTCAATTGCATTAAATTACTCATCCACCTTTGCCGCATGTGATGGAATAAGCCATTCTTTGTTTGAACATATTAGCATGCTGTTGGATGAGTATTCCCATAAGTTTGTGTCAGCTCAGCAAATCATCGTGGACTGGCTGTCGGTAAGGACTCCAAAAGAGCTTACTGCCTATCCTTCCATAGCCGAGCTGGCGAGGTCCATAGCAGGAGAAGCTTTATCCCAGGGAGTCATTCATCCAGGTATTACAACGACTGAAGATGTAGTGGATTGGATCAGGCAACGGGTCTTGGGGTTAGGACTTGAAACATCTTTTTACCCTACAGTCGATTTGCAGCGAAAAGGTGCAGATATGGACCGGTTGGAAGGTGAAATCATCAGGTGTGGAGACATCGTGCACCTGGACTTTGGTATCCGATATCTAGGATTAGCAACAGATACTCAGCAGCTTGCCTACGTTCGCTATCCTGGTGAGGAGGAAGCACCAGAAGGACTTCAATCAGCCTTGCAAACCGCTTTAAGGTTCGAGGACATTATATTCGAAGAAATGAAGGTAGGCAGAACAGGAAACGAAGTATTTCACCGTTCAATGAAAAAGGCGAGGGATGAAGGGATTGAAGCAATGCTTTATTCTCATCCAATAGGAAATCACTGCCATGAAACAGGTGCTTTAATCGGGTTGTATGATCAACAAAGGGATATTCCCATTAGAGGAGATCTGCCTATCACATGCAATACATGTTATGCCATGGAGTTTAACATCAGGCAATACGTTCCTGAATGGAACCAGTCGGTCCCTATCTACCTTGAAGAACCCGTCGCATTCATAAAAGAGCGATTGGAATTCATGGCTAAGAGACAAGTATCATTCTACCTTATATAAACCGAGTGAAGAGTACAATCGAAGGATTGTACTCTTTTATATAACTGTATCCTTCTAAAGAGAATTGTGCTTTATAACATCAGTAAGCAGAATGAGAGATCTAATGAAGATGCATACATCGTAAAAAAAATAAGAAAACCACTTGACTTTATACCTAGTGGGGTATAATATAGTGAATGTAGCAAGAAAACAACAAGCCAACAGGAGGTGTCTGGATGGAATACAACTCACAAATTAAGAATCGGATTAGACGTGTTGAAGGGCAGCTCCGGGGAATAGTCAGAATGATGGAGCAAGGTGAAGATTGTAAAGATGTTATGACGCAGCTTTCAGCAGCCAAAACAGCTCTAGACCGTTCGGCAGGCTTAATTGTCAGTATGAATCTTGTCGAGTGCGTCAGGGATTCCAGGGAGTCAGGTGAAAGAACAGAAGATCTTGTAAAAGAAGCAGTGAATTTATTAGTGAAGAGTCGATAAGAAAATAGGTTGACATCTTTTTTTATATCACATAATATACCCATATAGGTATATAAAGAATGAGGAGGCATCACGAAATGATGAATGCAGATAAAGTACTTGATGCAAAAGGGTTAGCTTGCCCAATGCCGATCGTGAAGACACGAAAGGCGATAAAAGAAATAGATTCCGGTCAAATTTTAGAGGTGCAGACAACAGATAAAGGAGCAAAAAGTGATTTGACGGCCTGGGCAAAATCTACGGGACATGAATTACTTGACTCAAAAGAAGAAAGTGATGTATTTACATTCTGGATTAAAAAAGGATAAATTTTTTTAAGGGGAATTATACCCCTTATGGTAAATAGGAGGAGATACAATGTCAGAAAGAAAAACAACCAATATTATTCTCTTTAGTGGAGATTATGATAAAGCGATGGCGGCCTATATCATTGCAAATGGAGCTGCGGCTTACGACCATGATGTAACGATATTTCACACATTCTGGGGATTGAATGCTCTAAGAAAAGAAGGAATGGTACCAGTGAAAAAAGGCTTTATGGAAAAAATGTTCGGGAAAATGATGCCCCGTGGTGCAGATAAAATGGGATTATCAAACATGAACATGATGGGCATGGGTCCAAAAATGATCAAAGGAGTCATGAAGAAGCACAATGTAATGCCATTGCCCGATTTAATAGATATGGCCAAGGAACAAGAGGTGAAACTCGTGGCTTGTACCATGACAATGGATTTATTAGGCTTGCACAAAGACGAGTTATTGGAAGAAATAGAATATGCCGGAGTAGCAGCGTATTTGGCTGATGCTGAAGACGGTAATGTGAATTTATTCATTTAATTTTTTTGGAGTTAAATATACCCTATAAGGTAATTGGAGGTTTAATGAATGAACACGATTGAATCAAATTTCGTATTAGATGCAAAGGGATTAGCATGTCCCATGCCGATTGTAAAAACAAAAAAGGCCATGAATCAATTAGAAGCGGGCCAAGTAATTGAAATTCAAGCAACTGATAAAGGATCAAAGGCCGATCTTCAAGCGTGGGCAAAAAGTTCCGGACATGACTATCTGGGCACGATTGAAGAAGGAGACGTCCTCAAACATTTTGTGCGTAAATCAAGTGGTGAAGAGACTGTTGAGCGCAAACATGAATATGTGGCAGATAATGAGACATTGTCAGCTAAACTTGGCGATGAAAATATTATCGTATTGGATGTCCGGGAAAAAGCCGAATATGCGTTTAAGCATATTCCAGGCGCTGTCTCTATCCCATTTGGTGAGCTGGAGACTCGTGCAGGGGAACTGGATAAAGAAAAGGACATTTATGTGGTTTGCCGAACTGGGAATAGAAGCGATATGGCAGCGCAGCTGCTTGTTGAAAAAGGGTTTGAAAAAGTGATCAATGTGATTCCAGGCATGAGTGATTGGCCAGGAGACGTTGAATCTGCTATCAAATAAAGTGGTTCTTATATAAGGAATTTTAAAATTTAGGAGGGGAAAACAATGACGGTTAAAGCAATGAAATCAAAAGAAGTAGCTCAGAAAGTCATGAATAGAGAAGAGTTATTCATCTTGGATGTCCGAAATGAGGATGCCTTTGAAGATTGGAAAATTGAAGGTGAAAAATTTGAGTATTTTAACATCCCATACTTCGATCTCTTAGATGGAGTAGATGGAATAATGGAAAAATTACCAGAAGATAAAGACATTCTTGTCGTGTGTGCAAAAGAAGGTTCTTCTATTATGGTCGCGGAGATGCTCTCAGATGAAGGGAAAAACGTTTCTTACCTTGAAGGCGGAATGAAAGCGTGGAGCGAACATTTGGAACCTGTCAAAGTGGGAGAATTATCAAATGGCGGAGAGCTATATCAATTTGTACGATTAGGTAAAGGGTGTCTATCCTACATGGTCGTGTCAAAAGGTGAAGCAGCAATCGTCGATGCTACCCGTATGACTGATATCTTTATTGACTTTGCAAAAGAAAAAGGTGCAACGATCACAAATTTATTTGATACTCACTTACATGCTGATCACATTTCTGGTGGGCGTAACATTGCAGAAGCAACGAATGCTACCTATTGGTTGCCTCCAAAAGATGCTGAAGAAGTTACCTTTGAATACGCTGCTCTAGAAGACGGGAATAAAGTAGTGATTGGAAATACAACCATCGAGATAACGGCTCTGTACTCTCCGGGGCATACCATTGGATCAACGTCATTTGTTATTGATGAGAAATATCTATTATCAGGTGACATCCTATTTGTAGATAGCATCGGACGTCCAGACCTTGCAGGGAAAGCAGAAGATTGGGTTGCAGATCTACGAGAAAGTCTTTACAAACGGTATAAAGACCTCTCTATGGAGCTTACGGTTTTACCCGCTCACTTTATGATTATTGAAGAAATAAATGAAGATGGGTCTGTAGGTGAAAAACTGGGAACATTGTTTGCAAATAACCACGGGTTAAATATTGAGAGTGAAGAAGAATTTAGAAAACTGGTATCTGAAAACCTTCCACCTCAGCCAAATGCTTATCAAGAAATTCGCGAAACGAATATGGGTAAAGTAACACCAGATGAAGAGAAACAGCGTGAAATGGAAATTGGACCTAACCGTTGTGCTGTTCGATAAACTAATCTTTAGAAATAAACAAATGGGAACCTACCTAGGAGGTTCCCGTTTTATTAGAAGAGGAGGAACAACACGATGGATTTGGCATTTATTATTACAATCTTTCTAATCGGATTTGTCGGCTCGTATATATCAGGAATGGTAGGCATTGGCGGCAGCATCATTAAATACCCCATGCTTCTTTATATCCCGCCATTGCTTGGGGTTGCAACTTTCAGCGCTCACGAAGTCTCGGGTATCAGCGCAGTTCAAGTATTCTTTGCCACACTTGGTGGCGTTTGGGCTTACCGAAAAGGAGGCTATTTAAATAAAACGCTCATCACTTTCATGGGTGTAAGTATTCTAATCGGCAGCTTCATAGGTGGATATGGTTCGAAATTCATGAGTGAGTCCGGAATCAATATTGTGTATGGAATTCTTGCATTAATAGCAGCTATCATGATGTTCATTCCTAAAAAGGGCATAGATGATATAAAGATGGAAGATGTAACCTTTAACAAGTGGTTAGCGGCGATACTGGCACTGATTGTAGGAATTGGGGCAGGGATCGTCGGAGCGGCAGGAGCATTCCTATTAGTACCGATTATGTTGGTGGTTTTAAAGATTCCAACAAGAATGACAATCGCTTCCTCCCTTGCCATCACGTTGATTTCTTCAATTGGATCAACAGTAGGTAAGATATCAACTGGTCAGGTGGAATATATACCGGCAATGATCATGGTGATAGCCAGTTTAATTGCATCTCCATTAGGGGCTATGGCAGGCAAGAAGATGAATACAAAAATTCTTCAAATGATATTAGCTGTGTTGATTTTAGCTACAGCTATTAAAATTTGGCTGGATATATTATAAAAAGATATAGTTTAGTTCTAATCACGTGTAAACCTTCTATTAATAAGGAAGGTTGCAGTGAAAGGAACTAAACTTTTTTTGTATGGTAAGATGTTTTAATCATTAGTACTTAGCAGGGGTCAAAGCATGTATGATAGAGTAGTAAGAGGCTGTATGTAACTTTTTTTAAGTGTTGATCGTCTAATGGATAAGGGGAAATAAGCCTCTGGATGGATGAACTTATTCATAATGACAAGTACAATGGATGAATGGGATGATCGCTTTACCATCCATAAAGAAAGAAGGAGAAGGTTTTATGAGAAAAATGACTATAGCTTTGCTTGTTACACTCATGGTGGGATTCTTCGTTCAGCCAGTATCTGCTGCAGATAATGATAAAGAAAGCATCAATGAAAAATTTGGACTTCCTATCGTCGTATATGGAGAAACTCTTACTGCCGAACAGAAGAAAGAGGTTCAAAAGCAATTAGGACTAGATGAAGGAACAGAAGTTGATGAGTTCACGGCGACAGGAGAAGACTTGGTGAAATACATTGAGGGTGAAGACCGAAATGCACGAATGTTCTCATCTGCCATGATCACGCGTAAAGACAAAGGAGAAGGTTTAACAGTGAATATCGTTACTCCGGATCATATTACGGAAGTGACTAATTCAATGTATTCCAATGCTCTCCTCACTGCAGGAGTTGAAAACGCCGTAGTGGATGTTGCTTCTCCAAAAAAAGTGAGTGGACATTCTGCATTGGTGGGAATTTATAAAGCATATGATGTGAGCGGAGAGAAGCTTGATACGGTACGGATGGAAGTTGCAAATGAAGAATTGAATGTCGCGACAGAACTTGCGAAGGAATCGGGCATTGATAAAGAAGAGGTCAGTAAGCTGTTAACTGAAATCAAGAAGGAGATTGCCGAGCAGGATCCCGCAACGAAAGAAGAAGTGGAACAAATCGTTGAAGAGAAGCTGAAGACATTGAATATTGAACTGAGTCCAGAGGATCGTCAACTATTAATAGATCTCTTTGAAAAAATGAGGTCACTTGATATAGATTTTGATAATGTGCAACAACAATTGGATGACTTAACGAAAGAGATCCAGACGACAATTAAGGATTTAGTGAATGATGAGGGCTTTGGGCAGAAAGTATCCGATTTCTTCACAGGATTAGTAGAAGCAATCGCTGCTTTCTTTAAATCGATTAAAAATATATTCAGCTAATTCAATCCTTTATAAAAAACAGACTGAGTCCACTATACCGGGACTCAGTCTGTTTTTATATATCAAGTAATGGAAATAGAAGATACACAGTTGTTCCTTTCCCTTCAGAACTTTGAATGGAAAAAGAGCCACCGTGCTTATGCATGATTTCTTTCGCAATGGACAAACCTAGACCATATCCACCAGTATTCCTTGTCCTGGACAGATCCGACCGGTAGAACCTTTCCCCGATCTGAGAAAGTGATTCTTCAGGAATGCCGATCCCGGAATCCTGAATTTTCACAACGGCCATCCCATCTTCCTCATAGGATTGAATAAAGATGGGACTTTTTTCAGTGGAATATTTCAGGGCATTGTCTAAAACATTATAAAAAACCTGCATGACCCTGTCAGGGTCACCATTAATAATACTTTCTTCATTTAACTGATGATTGATTTCGATTTTCTTCATTTTCGCCTGAGAGAATATAAGGGTTAATGTATCCATGATTAACTGAGAAAGGACGATGGGCTCGATATCTAAGGAAAAAGATGAATCTTCTAATTTATTCAATTCCAGTAATTCAGTGATCAACCTCTGCATCCGGATTGATTCTTTTTGAATAAGATGAAGACTTTCTTCCATTTCTTCAGGGTTCGTCTGCACCCTGTCGGTCAATGCCTTAGCATAACCTCCAATATAGGTAAGCGGGGTCCTTAGTTCATGGGCAACATTGGCTAGGAACTGACGTTTTCGTTCTTCTTGATGTTGAAGTGATTCGACCATGCTGTTGAAGGTAAGCGCAAGCTCAGCCATTTCATCTTTAGAGTGAACATGGAGCCTGCCTGAAAAATCCCCCTTTGCCACTTTATTCGAAAACAGCTGCATTTCCCGTATAGGTTTGAAGAGTGACCCTAAAGAAGATTGAATGACCAAGAACAATACAAAGTAAAACATGACTCCTGTGAGTACCAAAATAGGGATCCCTCTGCTAAAAACCTCAGTCATTTCAGCAAGAGGGATATAAATGAGCAAATATCCCATTAATTTCTCTTCATTCATCAGAGGGAAGATGGCACCTATCACGTTGCGATTAAATTCCTCTACATACCCCTCCTTCATGATCCGGTTCCCTTTGGCCAATTCTCGTTTGTCTTCGTTAGTGATTAAAGATTTCTGGTCAATCAGGTATGGAAAACGGATCGTTAAATCGTCAAGGTCCTCTACAACAGCTACTTCGTAAGGAGAAATGACGTTGTACCAGAGGATTTTATCCTTTACACTTCCGCTCACGTCTCCATAATGATAATGGTCTGCTGTTCTCTGTCCTTGGTACAGGAGGGATTCTTTAACGGTACCGATATAGAGATCCTTGTACAGAAAGTGAATAAATAAAAACGAGAAGACGATCGTTAACAGCAAACTGCTTAATAGAAGTAGAGATACTTTTTTATTAAGTGTCAGGTTCGAATTTTTCAAGACGATTCCTCGAACTTATAACCTAAGCCCCACACGGTTACAATCAAATGCCCGAAGTTCTTTAATTTAAGCCGCAACGTTTTAATATGTGTGTCTACTGTTCGGTCGCTTCCTTCATAGTCTCTGCCCCAAACCTGATCAAGGAGTTGTTCACGTGTATATACTCTTCCATGATTACGGGCAAGAAAAAGAAAGAGTTCATATTCCTTTAAGGTTAAGCGAGGAGAAAGGTCATCTACAGATACGGTCCTGGATGCCAAATTAAACGATACTGGTCCATACCGTTCAATCATCGGATGGTGACTGGTTTGATTTCCATAAGATCTTCTCAGGATCGTTTCGATCCGTGCAACCAGTTCTTCTGCGTTAAATGGCTTAACCATATAATCGTCACTTCCAAGCTTGAGTCCTTTCACTTTATCTAAATCATCTCCCTTTGCAGACAGGAAGATAAAAGGAACCTGACTTCTTTCCCTGACCTCTTTTAATAATTGATAACCGTCCATGAAGGGCATCATGATATCCACAACCATGATATCTACTTGGGTTTTTTTCATTTGATCAAGGGCATCAAGACCGTTTTCTGCATCGATGCAGAAGTACTGCTCATTATTCAAATAAAGTTTGATCAGTTGTCTCATGTCGGGTTCATCGTCAACAATTAAGACATTCCATTTTTTCAACTTGAATCACTCCTATCGATTCTGCACAGACACCTCATCAGCTATATTATAGACGAAAAAAGTGAATTTTTTATGATATAAGATACATTAACCACACATAGTGACTTTACTCGTTTCAGACAGTGATGCAAAAAGGTTTGCGTATAAATCCATTACAGTCACTACTTTTCACGAAACAGGGACATAAGCCCTTCCCTTTTATCCGGTCTTTAATAGGCTAATAAAGAGGAGTGAAAGAGAGATGTATGAGAGGAGAAACATACAGAGAAAGAATTTATTGAGCTTATTAACTTCCACTAACGGACTTCCAAATCTTGGGACTGGATATGACAACAGTTTACCTAATGGATATCTAGGGTCAATGCCACCATTGGGGGGGCAGGGGGGGAACAGTCCCGTGGCGGCTTATAATCAGTTTCCATCTGCAACAAACACCGTGGGATACGGTCAGCAGGGGTATCCTCCACCACCTGGATTCCCACAGGCAGGGTATGGACCACCTCCTTATGGTCCAGCAGGTGGATATGGATTCGGTATTAATCCACTTGGCGCAGGGTTAATCGGTCTTGGGATTGGGTTCCTTGGAGGACAAATTGTGAATAGTCCTTTTAAAGGTTTTAAGGGACCGTATAAACGCTGCTTCTACTATTTATAGATAAATGAAACCGACTCTTGGATAGGGTCGTTTTTTTTTTTTGTAAATTCTTTTCTCCCTAAAGAAGGGTGTAGTGGAGTGAGAGAAAAATCTTGACTAAATACCTAATGGGGTATATTATAGGTGCATACGGAAAAATGTGAGCAATCACAACCAAAAAGTTAAAATGAGGTGTTTTTTTGGATTATATTGGATTACTTATACTGGTTCTACTTGTTTCTATGTACATGGTGTTTAAGAAACCCGGTAAAAATATTAAACAAATCTCCATTCAGGAATTAAAGCCTTTATTACATGACAACTCAAGGCAGTTTATTGATGTACGGACCCCTGGAGAATTCAAGCAAAATCATATTAGACAGTTTAAGAATATGCCTTTACAGTCATTATCGAAAAGTGCCCACAAACTATCAAAAGATAAAGAAATCATCGTAATCTGTCAAAGCGGGATGAGAAGTGCTAACGCCTGTCGAGTGCTTAAACAGAAAGGATTCACATCGATCACAAATGTTAAGGGTGGTATGAATTCCTGGTACTAGTATGACCACTCATCGCGAAAAATCTGAAAGTGAGGCAGTCATTTTGAAAACAATTTCATCAGCTGAATTAAATAAACGCATATCATCAGGAGAAGTTGTGAATATTATCGATGTTCGTGAAGCAGCAGAGTTCAGGTCCCGGAAAATCCCCAATAGTATGAATTTTCCATTGGGGCTATTGGAATTTCGTATGAATGAATTGGATAAGAATAAAGAATATATAGTGGTGTGCCAATCAGGGGGACGAAGTAGTCAAGCTGTTAAGTTCCTGGAGTATCATGGTTTCCATGTAACAAATATGAATGGCGGAATGAATTCATGGGAAGGAAAAGAAGAGTAAACGTGTTCCTTCCTCTCTTGAATGTTGTTGAATGTATCCGAATACCCCTGTAGGTTTAAAAAATATAAAATGAGGATAATGTATTTAGGACAGGATATAAAAATGTAAGGGAGGAATTCATTATTTCTACAGTAAAAGAATTGACAGCGAAAGAACTAACTAAAAAAATAATGAGCGGAGAGGGCATGTTCATCCTGGATGTTAGACCCAAAGATGCTTTCGATGATTGGAAAGTAGAAGGGGAGAACGTGAAAATCATCAATAAACCCTTTTCGGAACTGAAAGATAATCTTGAATCGGTTCAATCAGTTTTACCAAGTGATGAGGATATATATGTTATTTGTGCAAAAGGACATTCTTCAACCAAAACAGCTGAAATGCTGGTTGAAGCGGGAATGGAGAACATCTATTCCGTTAAGGGTGGTATGCAGGCTTGGAGTGAACATTTAGAACCAATTAAAATTGGTGACGTATCAGGCGGAGCGATTTATCAATTTGTCCGTATTGGCAAGGGATGTTTATCTTATGCGATTGTGTCAAATGGAGAAGCAGCTTTCGTTGACCCCAGCCGCCTTTTGAAGCCTTATAAAGAATTTATTAGGGAGCATAACGTATCAGTTATGGGAGTCCTTGACACGCACCTCCATGCAGATCATATTTCCGGGGGCAGAGCTTTAAGCAATGATTACGATTCACCATATTATTTACCTCCCAAGGATGCAGCGGAAGTTCAATACCACTATACAGAGTTAAATGAAGATACAATCATTGAAATCGGCAATACGACGATAAAGGCTTTGTATTCTCCGGGGCACACGATAGGCAGCACATCTTTTATTGTCGATGACAGTTATTTGTTAACGGGGGACATTCTCTTTATTGATTCGATTGGAAGGCCAGATTTGGCAGGGAAAGCCGAAGATTGGGTAGGGGATTTAAGAGAAACACTGTATTCAAGATACAAAGATCTTAAGCCTGATCTAACGGTCTTACCTGCACATTTCATGACCATAGACGAGATGAATGAAGATGGATCCGTTTCCCATCCTCTAAGTAACCTTTATAAGGAAAATCATGGATTGAACATTGAAGATAAAGAGGAATTTAGAAAAACCGTTACCGAAAACCTTCCTCCACAACCCAATAGTTATGAAAAAATCCGTGAAACGAATATGGGTAAGGTGGATCCCGGAGAAGATGAAAAGCGCGAAATGGAAACAGGTCCAAACCGTTGTGCCGTTAGGTAAAGAATGAAAGAATAGGTGCCGATTTTTTTCTTAATGACAAAAATCATCCCTCCAGTGATTGGAAGGGATGATTTCTTGAATTCAGCAGCAACCAGAGGTGACGAGGGCATGAAGGAGACGAATGAATCTAAATATATACAGCAGCACTTAGCCAATGAACGTACGTTTCTGGCCTGGATTCGAACGGCTATTGCCATTATCGGGATTGGTTTTTTAACAACAAGCTTGCATTATAACTCACTTCAAGGAAATCCTGTTCAAGATAAGATTGCTTTAACCATCAGCGGCGTTTCTATCGTCATAGGTTTAGCCGTCATTATTGGATCAACCTTACATTATTACCGGACAAGAAAACATATCAACACACAAACATTTGTGTCCGCAGATGCTTTCATAAAGATGATGGCTGTTGTGGCTACAATTGTTCTTTTATTCGTCACGGTTTATTTTTTTTCTCTTAGGTAAAAAAGCTGAACGCAGGTGGAGTTTGATCCCCGCGTTCAGCTTTTTTAATCTTGTTTTTTCTCGTTATAATACTGTACAGATGTCATGGCTCCTTCACTTACCATTGAATTATCTTCAATATTTGAAGGGTCTGGGTTGCCTCCTTTTTCAACAGGTAGGTCTTCTTTTCTTCTCTTTTTAAATTTAGTCACTAAACCTTCTTTAACATTATGGAGCTGATTTCGTTTCTCTTTCGAAGATAAAATCCATCCCAATGAACCCGCCGTGACTGTAGCACCTACAAGTAAAGTTTTATTGAGTTTCATATTTACTCCTCCTGATCATCATAATTGTTTGTATAGTATGTTCATCCTTTTCCCGGCTTACATGAAAATAAACCTGGCTGGCGATTTCATATCTAACCAGGAGTGGACAATGCTAGCATTCTAGTTAAAAATAAACTTAGACGGTATGAAATGGAGGATGAGGTATTTGAAAGGAATAACAAGTAAGAGCGTCATTGGATTTATAGGGACAGGTGTAATGGGAGAAAGCATGGCATGCCATCTACTCCATGCAGGGTTTCCCGTGGTCGTTTACAATCGAACGAAAGAGAAAGCATTAAAGCTTATTGAAATTGGTGCAAAATGGGCGGACTCACCAAAAGAAGTGGCTGATGTTTCAGATACAATCATTACAATGGTAGGCTACCCCTCAGATGTAGAAGAGATATATTTAGGTGAGAACGGTCTCCTTCATCATATGAAAAAAGGATGTATTGCTATAGACATGACTACTTCCTCTCCTAAATTAGCAGAGGAAATCAACTTATTCGCTCGGGATAAAGGGATCTACACTTTGGATGCTCCTGTTTCAGGGGGAGACATAGGTGCCAAAGAAGCAAGACTTTCTATCATGGCGGGGGGAGACAAGGGGGCTTTCGATGCCGTGATCCCCCTGATGGATCTACTGGGTTCTAATGTTGTGTATCAAGGAAAAGCCGGGGCAGGTCAACATACGAAAATGTGTAATCAGATCACAATTGCCTCGAATATGATGGGAGTAAGTGAAGCCCTGCTTTATGCCAAACGTTCAGGCTTGAATCCTGAAACTGTGCTGAAGAGTATCACCTCGGGAGCAGCTGGGAGCTGGTCACTGAGTAACCTGGTCCCGCGGATGATTGATGAAGATTTTGCTCCAGGGTTTTATGTAAAGCATTTTATCAAAGATCTTAAAATCGCCCTTGATTCAGCCCAGGGGATGGAAATCAAAACCCCTGGTTTAGAACTGGCCCTTTCATTATATGAAGAGTTAGCTCAAAGCGGAGAGGGGAATAGCGGGACCCATGCATTGATTAAATTATTGGAAACACAATAAAGAGGCTGTAATAAAACTAAAAAGACCTTCACATAAACACGAGCAATTTCAGTGCACTTTCTTGATACAGGGAATGATTACCTTGCAAGACTCTGCTTTACGGGGGTAGTCGGTGAGCTTGTCCCTGTTTTACCCCAAAAACAATAGGAGGTGCCTGCAAAATTGGCCAAGAGTCTACGGCTTTCACTCCAAAAATGAGATAAATTTAAAAAAGTATAAAACCCGAACTATATTTCCAATATGCAGGTAATATAGTTCGGGTTTTTTTAGATATTCATGCTTTTGTCCCAACCTCTATTAAATCTTCCCTATATTGTCAGGATTTTTCTGAATTCCAGATAGGTTTGGAAGCCAATTGGCCGGGACTCCTTCACCTGTTTTTCTTCCATATTTTATGGCTTCCAGCACTCTTAATATCTCATAGCTATTCCGACCGACCTCAGGCGGATAGATCATTTTTGATGATATCATGCCTTCAGGGTCGATGATGATGGTGGCTCTGAACGTAGCGCCTGCTCGTTCATTTAACACCCGATAGGCTTTACTTATTTCATGATTTCGATCACTCACTAAAGGAAATTGCACTTTAGATGCAGAAGGGGATACTTCAGTGAACACTTTGTGAGAGTATACACTGTCAGTACTTATCCCGAGAACTTCAGCTTGATTTTCTTTAAATCTGGGGTGAATAGCAGCGACCGCTGCCAGCTCTGTTGGTCAGACAAAGGTAAAATCACTCGAATAGAAAAATAAAATGACCCATTTACCGCGATATGATTCCAGGTTGATTCTGTATATCTTCTTTTGTGAATGATCGTACGCATCAGCAATAAAGAGAGGAGCAGGATCATTGGTTTGTGCACAAAATGGCATGGAGTTAACGTCATTTCTCATTTCAGGATTAAAAGGATAGGGTGGGTTATACATTCAATCACCCCTTTCTTTAAAAGTACTAACAACATATATGTCCGTTCCCCGGCCTTTATGTTACGGTCTAAAGTTGTTTCCTATCACATACATGCCTTCTAATTGGGAACAATACAAGGAGTATTCTTCCCAATTAGAAGGAAAGGTGAATCTCTTGACTAAAAAGTCATTTAAGCAATTTTCAACAGTAATATATACATTTGGTTCAATTATGACAGTAATTGCGTTTCTCGTATCTTTTTACCAGACAAAATCAATTATTAAAGCCATTAAGAAATATAGTCCATATAATTGAAGTTTATTGGTTGCAATATCTATCTTTAACCTAGACAATAAAACTAACAATGAATAAGGAGTGGTCCTGTTGAAATTAACGGGTAAGAAAGTGATTCAATTAGTAAGTGCAGATTTCGAAGACTTGGAGCTGTGGTACCCTGTCTTGCGTTTGCGTGAAGAAGGAGCAACTGTACATATAGTAGGTGAAAAGGCCGGTGAAGAATACATTGGGAAGTATGGGGTTCCAATTGTTTCAGATTATGCCTTTAAAGATATCAATCCAAAAGACTATGATGCAATCCTTGTTCCAGGTGGTTGGTCACCTGATAAGCTGCGTCGCTATGAGGACGTCATTTCAATGGTCCAGTCAATGGACAAGAGTAAGAAACCGATTGGACAAATCTGTCATGCAGGCTGGGTGTTGATTTCAGCCAAAATCCTCCAGGGTGTTAATGTAACCAGCACACCCGGTATTAAAGATGACATGGAGAATGCCGGTGCAACCTGGGTGAATGAACCTGTCGTAACAGACGGGCATATCGTTTCAAGCAGAAGGCCGCCTGATTTACCGGATTATATGAGAGAATTCATTGAAGTGCTGGGAAATTAGCAGAATCATCCTATCGAAGACCGGGATGGAAAAACTCTTTGTTTTTCTCATGTACCGGTCTTTTTTTCGTTCACTTCTTTTTTTCCCTTTTATTACGGTCGTGCACCCGAGCAAAAAAAGTCTGCTTAACAGATTGATGGGTCGTAATGGCTGCACCTGTTGCAATGAACCCATTGGCGATACCATTGAAATCAAACCCAAGGGTCCAACCGCTGGCAGCTACACCCGCCAGTAATAAGGTCCAAATGATCAGCCAATCTGGAACATGGGGGGTTCTTTTCAATGCATACCCCAGCACCCATAATACAGGAACAAGCACAGTGACTTGAGGATCAATGGAAATACCGCTTAGGAAGTTCTCTATCATACACCTCACCCCTATAATAAAAATATGACTTCCTTATAGCTTATTCGAAGCAGGTAGTGTTTCATGACAGCCTGTATTAAAAATGAGTGAAAGTGATGGTATAGGTTAATTGTCTAGTTATCATAGTGAGCGATGAAGGGAAAGGATAATGAGGGGTTCAACATTTCTAGTCGATATTCTGTTTGAAAATCATACCTTTAAAGTGACATAAGAATTTTTCAATGATATTATATTGTTTGACCTATAATAAAAAGGAGCTGTTAGTAATGACGAAAAAAGGATACATACAATTTCAGACAGGTGAAAAAATCGAATTTGATTTATTTCCTAATGAAGCACCAGGAACAGTAGCGAATTTTGAAAAATTAGCAAACGAAGGGTTCTACAACGGTTTAAGTTTCCATCGTGTCATCCCTGGTTTCGTAAGTCAAGGCGGATGCCCTAATGGAAACGGAATGGGTGGACCTGGATACACGATTAAGTGTGAAACAGAAGGGAATCCGCATAAACATGAAGAAGGTTCACTTTCAATGGCACATGCGGGGAAAGATACCGGAGGAAGCCAATTCTTCATCGTGCATGAGCCACAGCCTCACCTAAACGGTGTTCATACAGTATTCGGTAAAGTGACGTCGGGAATCGACATCGCTAAGTCAATGCGAAACGGCGACGTAATGGAGAAGGTAGAAGTTTTCGACGCTTAAGGGAAGAGGGACGGACCTTATTTCCAGTCAAAAGATCATGATCAAGCAAAAACAATAGTTGAAATGACTTTGACGATATTGTAATATATTAATACAGGCTACGTTGTACGTAATCATAACGAAGTTTTAACCTTTAAACTGTAATAGGGAGTTTTACATCGAAGTTGGAATGTCAAGCCTCCACGACATGAGGACGACAGGAAACCTTCTGCAAACACCCACTTTGAGGAGTGGTGGTTTAAAACTTTCTTATATCTCATTACGGCAAATGTGGCTCCTAATAGCAGTATCTCAAGCCAGTTCCCAATCGGGGGCTGGCTTTTATATGCCCAAATGCTGTTGAGGTCATTAAAAAGACCGGATCTCAAGGAGATCCGGTTTGTTGATTATGTATCGAGGCCCCTCCCGTCCGTACATGGTTAAGTGTCCCGCAACAAGCGAATGTTCGGGAGGGGCAGTTATAGTGTAACACGGATGAATCCTATTTTGCAAAATGAATTAGTTCAGAACGCCATACCTTGTAAGGTACACATCAATGTCTGTGAAATCATGAACTTTAACAAAAGGAATATCTTTCTCTGACAAAATTGACTGAAGTGCTTTCATTGCAAATGTGACATCTGCCACTAATGCAGGATGACTGTCGGGTTCACTATCTCCTGCAAAATAAATCGTTTCATATTCCTGTTTAAGATCGGTAAGAACCTTTGATTTGTCTATCCCATATCTTTCAGAGTGATGTGGATGATGAGGATCAATATTCAAGTGAACATTCTTCTCCTTATAATAGCCTTGATTAGAATACACTTTAACATCCTTGATTCCATGCTGCTGCAGGATATGATGAATATAGTAATCTGTCCCTGCACTCAAAATGTAAAAGTCTCCACCTTGCTCCTGAACTTTACGGATGAAGGAAGGGACGTGTCCATCAATTTCGAGAGAATGGATGTCTTCGATGATTTGTTTCTCGTCTTGGTGTATGGATGTGAAAACACTCCGTAAGAAATCGATATCCTTTAGGTCTCCAGCTTTCCATTGTTTGAATAATTCTTGTCCCTCTGCAAAGTATTTCTCCAATACCAGATGATAAAAATCCTTTTTAGAAATCGTCCCGTCAAAATCAGAAACAAATGCCCATCTTTTCATACAGACTCCTCCTCATGACTAGTCCAATCGATTGTATCATGTTAGATGCGGAGGAGGAAGGGGTCTATTAATAAACCATAACAATATTATGTAAACTATTAGGTGGTGAAAAAATCACCCCACTGTAATGCAAGGTGATGTGGTATTATTTTTTCATACTATAAATGAACCCCTTCAGTACTTCTGGAGTCCGTTTCGCTTCTTCAACTGCGTGGTTGATCGTGGTCTTTTTGTTTTCTATATCTTCCTGAATTTCTCCCTGAGTTTCTTGTAACTGATTTGCTTCCGCTGTCATTTTATCCATACCGGCTTGAATTCGACCCACCGTTTGATTCATTTCATTTATGACGGGTCTCGTTGTCTTGACTGTCTTCATGAGTGCTGTCCCCAGCATGACCAAAGCAATCACCATTAACGCAATACTAGCATAAACCACCCACATGTCACTTTCACCTCAATATACTTTGTTTTTAGTTATATTCCCTAAATGGGATGAAAATAACGCGGGAAAATTAATTTCACCTGCTGTTTACTATATTCTACATAGCTAGTAATCTAATAGATAAGTTTAACCATTTAGAATAGGGAGTGATAGATATGATAAAGGCCATTATGTTTGATCTGGATGATACGTTATTATGGGACTCAAAAAGTATTGAAGAAGCTTTTAAAGTAACCTGCCATTATGCTGAAACGAAAGTCGGAGTTGACCCGGGGGCTTTAGAGCAAAGTGTCAGGGAGAATGCGAGAAAGCTGTATGCGAATTATGATACTTATGAGTTTACCCGGAATATTGGGATTAATCCATTTGAGGGATTATGGGGGGACTTTTTAGATGAGCATGATGAGGGATTCCGTTTGATGAAAGAAATCGTCCCTGCTTATCGGAAAAAGGCTTGGACCGATGGATTGCAATCATTGAATATCATAAATGAAGAGCTTGGAGAAGAATTATCAGAAAGGTTTCGCAAAGAAAGGAGAGAGAGACCTTTTGTGTATGAAGATACGTTTCAAGTATTAAATGAAGTGAAAGGGAAATTTAAACTATTGCTCTTGACGAATGGGTCACCGCATTTACAAAGGACAAAACTTGATAAGACCCCGGAACTCGTCCCTTTCTTTGAAGAAATTATCATTTCAGGTGATATTGGAAAAGGGAAGCCTGATGCGGCCATGTTTCACCATGCATTAGAAAGGCTGAATCTTGAAAGGGATGAGGTCATCATGGTAGGTGATAATTTACATACAGACATTCTTGGGGCTTCTAGTCTCGGGATAAAAACCGTATGGATCAACCGCCGCATGGAAAATTCTAAAGAAATTGTCCCTGATTATGAGATTACCGAGCTTCATGAAGTTCTTGGAATTGTAAATAACGTGGGTTGATTTAGAGAGGCTTCAAAGTGAAGCCTCTTCTCTTATCTATTCACTACAGTCATAATCGTCTGCCGCTTTTCATACTATTCACGGATGACACGTAAGAAGGAGAGTTAGGATGAATGGAATAGGAATACACCAAATAAGTGTTCATACGCCCCAGTCACGTGTATGGGAATTCGTCAGGGATCTGAATGCATGGGCTCATCTTGTGCCTGGATATATTGAGCATACAATCCTTTCAGTTTCTCAATCAGTGTGGAAATTCAATGCTCATTATGGAGTTGTGAAAAAAAAGGTACATGTTCAAGTTGAGATTACAGAATGGATGGAACCTGTTCAAGTGAAATTCAAGTTAAAGGGTGTGAATCAAACACTGACGGGTGAAGGGTATTTTAAAGCAGAAAAAATAAGCAACACCACCACTGATATGACGGGATATTTAAAGATTCAATCCACAAGTGTCCTGGCAGGCTTCTTGGAATCACTATTTGATAAAATGATTCATAATCTTACAAAGGAATTGACTGAAGCAGTTGCTGATGCAATACAGAGAAACAACAAATAACCGGCATGCCCATTTCATCTTGATGGCATGCCGGCTTTAGTTTCGATTCATCAGTCATTCATGCCAGCTAAATATGCTATAATGAACTATTTGTAAGCAACTGAATTGTTAGTTTAAGTAAAGATACATACACTATAGAGTACAAAGTATAAATCGCCTAAACGGTTAAAGGGGTCTTACCATGCAAAATCTTCACCTGCTTCAAGAAGAAGCAATAGAGGAAACCAAACAAAAAATAGAAGATGATATAACCAGTTTCTTAGAGAAAAGAGACGACTGTCCTTCTTTTCATGAGTATGTTTCAGAAAGAAGCGCATTCTTTCATCAAATCTGGACGAATATCTGGCTTAACAAAGTCACGAACGATGTTCTTCGAAGCCATAAGAAGGCTTTCTTAAGAAAGAGAGGCTACGATATCGAAGGAACAGACAAAAAATGGATTAATAAGTTGTTCCGTAACGAGATAAGAGATTATGAGCCGTTCCACATACTAAATTGGCTTAACGAAAATCAACCTTCAGACCGGGATTGGGAAGAACGCCATAAACGGGTTAGGGAAAATTATCTGAAAAGAAACGAAGAAAAAAAACAGGCTGCCCTTCAAAAAGAAATCCGGAAAGATATTCTTGCCTTTATAAACAAGGAGCTGGAAGAACATGAGCTCCAGTGGTATGTGGAGCTGCGCTATCTATTTTCGAAGAAAATCGTACATGATATGACGACGAAAACAAAGTATGGTCAAACAGAACCATATATGTTGGAAGAGAAATTAGAAGCAGAAGGAAAATTTACAAGAGAATCCTTTACAACTGTTTCTGATTTTCTTAAGGAATATACCGGTTCCATACATAAGAAGAGTGAGCACTGGGACGGTCCTGTATGGGAATATGAAACCTTTCTTTATCCCTATGAGAGGTTTGTCTACTACCATTTAGAACAAATTGTTTATCGTTCATTACTAAATCAAATACCGGAACGATTATCGTCCGATTACGTCACTGTATTCGGACAACCCTTATCAGAGGAGCGCTTAAGCAGGCTGAGTCATCACACACTCCTGACTCTGAAAACAGCTTTCTTCACCAAAATACAAAATGAAGATGTTGCGGATCTTTTTGAACTTGCCGAAAAGCCATTTGATGAAAAGACACACGTTACCATCTACAAAAGGGATCTAGAAGAACGGGAGAAGAAAAAGGCTGCTGAGTTAGCTGAATTAAAGCGGAAGGAAGAAGAAGAACAGAGGATGATGGAAGATATTTTTGGACGGGAGTATAGTCCTTCGTTTCGTGGAGATATCAAGTATATCCTCCATATCGGCGAAACCAATACAGGCAAAACCCATCGCGCCATCAGCAGGATGAAGGAAGCCGCCACCGGGATGTATCTGGCACCACTCAGGCTTCTGGCTCTGGAGATATTTGACACATTAAATGCAGAGGGAGTACCTTGTCATCTGAAAACCGGAGAAGAGGAAAAAGAAGTTGCCGGAGCGAAACATGTGTCTTCTACCGTTGAGATGTTCTATGAAAAACACGAGTATGAAGTGATTGTGATTGACGAAGCTCAAATGCTGGCCGATCAGGACAGAGGCTTCTCCTGGTACCGGGCCATTACAAAAGCAAGGGCGAAAGAAGTACATATCATCGGGAGTGAAAATGTCCGTGACCTGCTGATGGAGTTATTGGGAGAAGGAAACGTTCAGGTCCATAATTATAAGAGGGATATCCCCCTTCAAGTTGAATCGAAAGAATTTCAGCTCAGGCATGCCAAAAAAGGAGATGCACTCGTTTGCTTTTCACGTAAGAAGGTCCTGGATACGGCTTCAAGATTACAGAATAACGGTCACAAAGTAAGCATGATCTATGGAAGTATGCCACCTGAGACCAGGAAGAAGCAGATGATGCAATTCATTCAAGGGAAGACCAATATGATTGTAGCTACAGATGCAATCGGAATGGGTTTAAATCTGCCGATCCGAAGAATTGTGTTTCTTGAAACAGATAAATTTGACGGAACGAGAAGGAGAAGACTGACATCACAGGAAGTAAAGCAGATTGCAGGCCGTGCAGGCAGAAAAGGAATATATAATGAAGGAAAAGTGGCTTTTACGAAGGATATTAAAGTCATGAAACATCTGTTAAATCTCCAGGACCCTTCTCTTCAAACGTTTGCCATCGCCCCGACAAGTGGTGTATTTGAACGTTTTCAGCGATATTATCATGACCTGGACATGTTTTTTTATTTTTGGGAGAAATTCGAAAGTCCTTATGGAACAGAGAAAGCGGCCCTGTTGGAAGAAAGGGAGCTGTATGAATTAATCCGCGGCACCGATATTGAGGCTAAGCTTACGTTAAATGATCTGTACGGATTTTTACATCTTCCTTTTTCCAAAAAAGAGCCTGAGCTAACCGAGCAGTGGTTAGAGAGTATGTATGCCATTGTAAACAGAGAAGAACTACCTGATCCCCCTGTAAAAAGCAGAAACCTTGAAGAAAAAGAGGTTTCCTATAAGGCTGTGGGACTGCATCTCTTATTCCTTTATCGCATGGGAAGACAAACAGAAGCTTATTATTGGGAGCGGATTCGAAGCGAAATCGCCGATGGAGTACATGAAAGCCTAAGAACAGAGGTCACCTCCATGACCCAGACATGTAAACAATGTCAAAAGAATTTGCCTCCTGGCTTTGGATTTCCCATTTGTGACCGATGCCACCGGACAAGGGTGAAAAGAAGAACAAGAAGGAACCCGCCTCATTCCTGATTCCCTTGAGCAAATCATATGGAAGATGAGAGGATTTATGGTACGATCGTTAACGAGTGAATAATGTAAAAGAGGTGCGATTAATGAAGATTGAAGTTTGGTCAGATTATGTATGTCCATTTTGTTATATAGGAAAACGCCGTTTAGAGGAAGCACTGGAGCAATTTCCTCAACGTGATCAAGTGGAGATTGAGTTTAGAAGCTTCGAACTGGACCCAAGTGCGCCTGTTGATACGGACATGAGTATCCAGGAACTTCTGTCAAAGAAGTACAGAACTTCCCTTGAACAAGCCCAAAATATGACCGATAGCATGACGCAGCAAGCAGCAGCGGTTGGTCTCGATTTTCGCTTTGATACCAGTATACCGACAAACACCTTTGATTCTCACCGCCTGACAAAGTACGCGGAAACAAAAGGAAAAGGGGAAAAGCTTACCGAATTGCTGCTACACGCTCATTTTACTCTTTCAAAGCATATAGGTGACAAGGAAACCCTGGTGGAGATAGCGAAACAAGCTGGTCTGGACGGGGAAGAGTCAAAAGCAGTACTTGAAGGAAGTGATTTCTCCCAGGATGTCCGATCCGATGAGGAAGAAGCGAGACAAATTGGTGTGCAAGGTGTTCCTTTCTTTGTGATCAATCGGAAATATGCGATTTCAGGTGCTCAACCTAAGGACGTTTTCTTAAATTCCATCCAAAAAGTATGGGAAGAGGAAAATGAATCTTCATCCCTTCAGCAGCTTGGGACGGATGGTATGGCATGTGATGAAAATGGATGCGACATCCCTGAGAAGTAAAGGTTAATAAATGAAAAAGCAAGTGAAGACCTCACTTGCTTTTTCATATTTATAGATTTGCTTTAATTGCTGAAGAAATTTTCTGTGAAATATGGCTGATTTTTCTCGTTAAATGCGACTCCCACACCAAGTTGCTCATATTGAGGTTGGAGGATATTGTCCCTGTGACCTTTTGAATTCATTAATCCCTCGTGGGCAAAGATTGAACTAAGTTGACCGTAGGCTAGATTTTCCCCTGCTGTACGGAAAGCAATCTGATCTTCTTCCATGCGGTCGAAGGGGGATTGCCCGTTTAAATTTGTATGACTGAAGTAGTCCAGTTCAGCCATATCCATACTGTGTTTCCTGGCAGTATCCTTCACTTGATCGTCCCAGGCTAGGATCCCCAACCCTTTTTCCACGCGGGCTGCATTGGTCAGGTCGAAAAGCTGGAATTCAAACCCTTCTTTTAACTCGGTACTACCCTCTGAATATAAATTCTTCTTTCGGGATTCCAGGCGTTCATCGATAATTTGAATGGCGGTGACGGTATCATCTTCGTGCTTGTCATAAAACACCGTCACATAGCTTCCATCCACTTGAAAGACTTCCTGTTCTCCATTGTTCTGGAGCTGGAAAAGGGTTAACCCTTTCCGGATAGTGGTCAATGGCTTTCCAAGCTCATCCTGTACCACCTGTTTGGAAACTCCCATCTTTATTCCTGATGAGGAAGAAAGGAGGGATTGATTTGTATAAAGGCCATTCACTGCATCATTTTCATCATAAGATACCATAAGGAAATTACGGTACTGTTGATGATAAGCATACCATGCTCCCCCATATTCATTCGTCGTCTTTCTCATTGCTTCACCGAGTTCCTTCTCAACCGCCTCTTTTGGATCGCCCAATTCAATATTATGGACAGAGAACATTTGATCAGTCGGTACACTTAAAGGGGGCTTCTCTTTAGGAATCTCTTCAGTTGATGTATCAGATGGCGTTTCCAGATCCCTGAATGAGTCATCCAATTCAATAAGCAGAAGGCTTACTTCATTATAGATTCGATCAAACGTGTCTTGAACTTTAGGACTGTTTTTGATTTCCTCTAATTTTAAAAGTACAGATTCGAATTCTGTAGCACGGACTTTTTCTTCCCAAGCAGGTTTGGATATATAGGCAATTCCAATCAATAGGATAATAAAAAATAATCGTCTCAATGATGACACCCCATTCTACTTTCCATTGTATCCAATTTGGTGCATTTGTAAAAAGAGAAATGCTTATCCACTAGATAGTACCCAACCTGAGCCAATTTCAAGCCAAGGAAGCTGTTTTAGTATGGACGGCTCTGGGTAACATAATAGCATAAGGTTCAGAAGACAAACTTACATATAAGGGGAAATACACGATGAAATTATCACATGAAGAACGCATTCAATTACATGAATTCAATAATTTGACGAAATCTTTAAGTTTTAATATGTATGATATTTGCTATACAAAGACCCGGGAAGAGCGTGAGGCGTATATCGAATATATTGACGAGCAATACAATGCAGAAAGGTTAACGAAGATACTGACACATGTTTCGGATATCATCGGTGCCCATGTATTGAATGTTTCAAAGCAGGACTATGTGCCCCAGGGAGCAAGCGTGACAATCCTGGTTTCAGAAGGGCCGATTGTGGAAGTTCCCACCGAGCATTTTGATGAGTCACCCGGACCATTACCATCAGCCGTTACGATGCATCTGGATAAAAGCCATATTACGGTCCATACGTATCCTGAGTATCACCCACATGAAGGGATCTCTACTTTCAGGGCTGATATCGATGTTTCGACATGCGGGGAAATCTCTCCTCTGAAAGCACTGAATTATCTTATTCACTCCTTCGACACGGATATCATGACCATGGATTATCGGGTGAGGGGATTTACGCGTGATATTAATGGGAAAAAATTATTTATCGACCATGATATCAATTCCATTCAGAATTATATTCCAGAAGAAATTAAAGATGAATACGACATGATTGATGTCAATGTGTATCCGCAGAATATTTTCCATACGAAATGTAAATTGAAAGAGTTCGATTTAAACAACTATTTATTTGGGTATACAAAGGATGTACTGGATGAAAGTGAAAAAGATGAAATCACAGATAAAGTAAAAATGGAAATGGACGAAATCTTTTATGGTAAGAACATTCCGAAAGCATGATACTGAAATGAGCATCTCCCAACCGAAATGAAGAGGGAGGTGCTCTTTTTGATTGTTGTCTCCAATAATAAACAGATTTCCCTCATCCTATGGGATAAAAATGCTATATTCTCATTATTGCGAATATAGATTTGGGGAAGGGAATCCCATTGGTCATGAAGAATAGGTAAATATACTTGAAATTCAAGAGGAGGTAACAAGGGATGAATTCACATGAAATTGAGTATGTATTGCATGGAGATGATATGCAATTTGTTGAAATAGAGCTGGATCCCGGCGAAAGCGCTGTAGCAGAAGCTGGTGGAATGATGATGATGGAAGACGGAATCGGGATGGAAACCATTTTCGGTGACGGCTCACAAGGTGGCAGTTCAGGAGGATTCTTAGGTAAACTTGTGGGTGCCGGAAAGCGCATATTAACAGGTGAAAGTTTATTCATGACCGTGTTCACCAATGAGGGGATGGGGAAAAAGCATGTCTCCTTTGCTGCCCCTTATCCTGGGAAGATTATTCCTGTCGACTTAAGTGAGTTAGGCGGGAAGGTTGTGTGTCAGAAGGATGCCTTTCTTTGTGCAGCAAAGGGAGTATCAGTCGGAATCGATTTCCAAAAGAAGTTAGGTACCGGTTTCTTTGGAGGCGAAGGGTTTATCATGCAGAAGCTTGAAGGAGACGGGTTAGCTTTTCTTCATGCTGGGGGAACGATTCATAAGAAAGAACTTCAGCCAGGAGAATTGTTACGGGTCGATACGGGGTGCCTGGTGGCTATGACCAAAAATGTCGACTATAACATCGAATACGTCGGAAAAATAAAATCAGCCTTCCTGGGGGGAGAAGGGTTATTTTTCGCCACGGTTCGCGGCCCAGGGACCGTATGGATCCAGTCACTTCCATTCAGCCGACTGGCAGAAAGGATTTATGCGAGTGCACCTCAGGGCGGGGGCCGTTCCACAGGTGAAGGAAGTTTACTTGGGGGAATTGGTGACTTCCTAAACGGTGACGATTAAAGAGCAGAATAGCTTATAAAACACTTCCATCCCTTGGAAGTGTTTTTTTATTCAGGTTCGCAGTAGGCATACACCTATTTCTATTCATCATCATACGTTAAAGAAATGATGTAGAAAGGGTGATTGCATGGCAGGAAAGGTTCGGCATTATTATGCTGGAGGGAATACGGCTAAAGGTTTTTACAGTCTTTATGATTCCGTTCTGGAAGGATTGGGAAGATTATATATATTAAAAGGTGGTCCGGGTACGGGTAAATCCTCTTTGATGAAGTCTATTGGAGAACGTTTTGAGGAAAAAGGATTAGACGTGGACTATTTACATTGTGCTTCTGATAATCAATCCATCGATGGTGTCCTTCTTCCGGAGTTTGGAGTGGGAGTTGTTGATGGAACAGCGCCTCATGTGATAGAACCGAAGGCTCCGGGAGTCATCGAGGAATATGTAAATTTAGGGGTGGCCTGGGACTCTGAGGAACTTTCCCGTCATAGAGAAGTGATTCTTGAATTGAATGATCATATTGCCTCCCTTTTTAACAAAGCTTACACAAGCTTTGCCGCGTCCTTGAGAGCACATGACGAAATTGAGGATATATATATTTCCAATATGGACTTCAAGGAAGCGAACGAATTAACAGATGAGTTGATATCCCTCTTCTTTCATAATCAGAACTTGTCTAAAAGCCCGGCAGTTAAACATCGGTTTTTAGGAGCGGCGACACCCGAAGGGGCAGTAGACTTCATTCAGAACTTAACAGAGGATGTTCCCAAACGTTACTTCATTAAAGGGAGAGCAGGTTCAGGGAAGTCGACGATGTTAAAGAAAATTGCTGCTGCCGGAGAAGAAAGAGGTTTCGATGTAGAGGTCTATCATTGTGGATTTGATCCGAATAGTCTTGATATGTTGATCATCCGGGAGAAAGGAATCGCCATTTTCGATAGTACCGCACCCCATGAATACTTTCCAGATCGGAATTCTGATGAAATCATCGACATGTATGAAAGATGCATCACGAAAGGGACAGACGAGAAATATGCTGATGAAATTGAACGGACGACACAAGGTTATAAGGATAAAATGAAAGAAGCCGTCTCGTATTTGAAAGAAGCGAAAAATCAGCGTCAACGACTTGAATCCATCTATGTAAATGCCATGGACTTCTCAAAAGTAAATTCCCTGAAAGAAGACATTTTTCAGGGAATGAATGAATTTATTCATAGATAAAAAAGTCAAAACAGTAAGAGAACAAGGATACCTGAACAGTGGGCTTGCTATTGCCCTTGTATTTCATATATTTCCAAAACGCTCTCTTCACAAAAATGATGTTTTTTTAACGTACGTTCTCCCCGAAGATGAGGGGAACTGCTCTTGATCGGGACGCCAGTATATCAGTTGGTGATTCGAAGTTCCCCTCAACATCTTTAAGAGTGAAAGGTGAAAGAGCTAAATGAGCATTACAACAAAGAGTAAAATATCTGTAATCACAACAGAAACTGCATCTGGATAAGATGAAAGAAACTCCCTTTGAAATCAATTGCTCCCTAACGAAAGAAAAAAAGTGAAAGAGGTTGGGGACAGAAGGATTTATACCTAAATAAAACCCGAACTAATATTCCTGCAAAAAACGGAATATAGTTCGGGTTTTGCGTTTATTGAAATACACTTAAGATTTCAATTCTATCCAGAGGTTGACTGGAGTACAAGACGCATACTCCTGCGGGAAGGGAAGCATATGTGAGACCTTATCAGCCTCTGAGCAAAGCCATTCCGCATCCCTATCAGGAGGCTCACGGGCTACCTGCGGAAAGCGGAGTATTGCAGGGAAATCATTAGAGGTATAAAGACGCCTCACTGGAATTGTTTGTGTTAATGTGAGGGTTTTTAAGCTATGTCCAAGCCTCTTTTTGTGCGATAATGTCGGAATGCACTTGAAACTATTTTAGAATAATAATCGAAAAAAGACATATTATTTTAGGATAATAAAGGATCAGGTGCAGCTTTATGGTACGATAATTAAGAGAAATGTTTTATAAAAAGGGGTTAAATAAGACAAAATGAATCTGGTGTCCTGGAATGTAAATGGTATAAGAGCATGTGTGAAAAAAGGATTTTTGGATTATTTCCAACGGGTGGATGCAGATGTTTTTTGCCTGCAAGAAACAAAGCTCCAAGACGGACAAATTTCGTTGGATTTAAAAGGTTATCATCAATATTGGAACTATGCGATAAGAAAAGGGTACTCTGGAACAGCCGTATTTACTAAAAAAAAGCCATTGTCGGTTGCATATGGAATGAACGGTGATATTGAACCTGAAGGGAGGATCATCACATGTGAATTTGATTCTTTTTATTTGGTTAATGTGTACACCCCTAATTCCAAAAGAGATCTTTCAAGGATTGGTGAACGTCTTGAGTGGGAGGATGCGTTAAGAGAGTATCTTCTAAAATTGGACAAGGAGAAACCTGTCGTTCTCTGTGGGGATTTGAATGTCGCACATGCTGAAATCGACTTAAAAAACGACAAGTCCAATCGAGGAAATTCAGGATTTACGGATGAAGAGCGGGAGAAAATGACCATTCTTCTCAGGGAGGGGTTTGTCGATAGTTTCCGACATGTCCATCCTAAAAGGGAGGATGCATTTAGCTGGTGGTCTTATATGAATCATGTCCGTGAACGGAATATAGGATGGAGAATCGACTATTTTATCGTTTCGAGCCGGATCTCCCCAATGATTAAGGAAGCTCAGATTCATTCGGAAATCCTCGGCAGCGATCATTGTCCTGTATACTTAGAGTTAGAGTAGTACATACAAGAAGTAGACCATATGATAATGGAGGGTAAAGGATGCTTTCAAAAAGATTACAGCAATTTATTGATGAGTCGGATGGTAAGGTGGCATTATTTCAACTGGAAAAAGATTATGCAGTTAAGCAAGGGTTAACAGGAACTGATAAGATTCATCCCCCGTCGTCTGCTTCGCGGTTTGAGGAAGCTTACATTGAGCGAAGCTATAAGGAAACAGAAGAATTGATTAACGTTGAGTCTTACCAATTTATTGAACAACAATCGATCAGTTACCTGAAGGAACACATAGACGAGTTCATTTTCCTTGAATCAGCGTGGTTCGAAGTGATCGGAGTGGATGCTGTTTCATTGGAAGTGGACGATGTGTTTGGAACATATGATGCGATGCTTGGATTAAAGTTACAGAAAAAACAACGTGATCCTATCGAGAAATACCTTGATGAAACGCTTAACGGAAATACTTCCTATGATTTGTTATTCAATGGGGAGGACGGGTTGTGGGATCTGAACTTCACCTTAAATGATCACCCTGATTTTCATGAAGGATTAACCATGCTGGCAGCCTATGAGCTCGTATATGATTTCCTTTTTCACCTTCTGGAGTCAGTGGATGCAGGGTGAAATGCCCCCCCTTTGTATTACCGTGTACGAAGGGGATTTTTTTTGCTTCTTACCGGTGGAGATAGATGGTATAGTAAAATGAGAAAATTTGGTAGAATGTGCAAATGCAATGAAGAAAGAACATCATGATGAATAGAAAGAAAGATGTATTTACTAATTTTTTTGAGTCGGAGGATGGGCTTGTTGGCGATTAAACTCTCAATTATCTTTTTTTGTATGGTAATAGTGTCTTTATACATCATGAGAACATACCGTAATTTGTCTTCTGTGGAGAAGGAGAATTTAAAAGAGGAGCTTAGGAACCCAGTCCCGCTTCTCTTGATTGCATTGGTTTATATTGGTATTATGGTTCTTTTTATGGGGCTTTTTTTAGATTTTGATGTCCTGAAATACATTGCGTTTGTTTTGATGGGGTTTGGCTTGGTGTTCATTGGTGCAGAAGAATGGAAAGAGGATTTCAAGAGAGGGTTGCTGATCGTAACCGCTGGAAGCGCTGTCCTTTTAGTAACAGGGTTGCATTGTGTCGGAATGTTCTTCTAAAGGAAATCTGGAATATGATACATCTTGCTGCTATGAAGCTGTGAGTTTCTGCAATAATAGTGAAGGGTCTAAAATGGCGGTGGAACACAGAAAGTGTTTCACCGCATATACTGCCTGTTTCAATGATTAAAAGGGTCCCCCTCATTTCCGTTTGCGGATCTCTTCTGTCACCACCTGTGCGAGATCATCGTTTCCAAACAGGGAGAGGACACCGAGTAAGGTCGTATCAGGGATTTCTTCAGATTCTTCTTTAGGTACAGTTAAGTCGATCCCCTGCAAAAGGGCTGGATTAGCATCTTGATCGGGATAGGCCTTTCGGTAGAGAAAAGCCGGATCAAGATCGTGGTTAACGCACCACTGAGCGAAAACGAGAATCATCATATGCTCGTCCTTCTGATAATTTTGAATGATTTTTTCCTGCATTTCTTTAGAGTTCATTGAATTCTCTCCTTAAATCGTATCTCTTTCTATTATAACGAAGATTATGCAGCAAGCCCATTCATTTGGTTAAGAGTGATGAGAGGAATACGTTTTTAAAATCCACCGGTTTAGGTGTATAATAGGGTGATAAACGAAACTTGTTTCACATTGAAAGGAAGTCAGAGAAATGAACATTACAAGGCATACTGCAGAGGAACTTAAAGATCCTACCGGAATCCTTAGCGGAGAGCGTTATGAAGTTATACTTGATATTGAAGTACCCGAGGATGATGAACTTTACAGCGAGCAGGGTATATATATAAAAGCCATTTTTGTTCGTGACGAGAGCGGTTCCAGGATCGTACAGTCGACCATAGTTGAAAGAAACACTGAAGCATATCTTGATTTTGAATTAGAAGAAGATGAAGAAAGTCTCCTTCTTTCATATTGCATGGAAAATATCAGGTAAACGAGTTTTAACCTCAACATTCGTATCATTACGAATGTTGAGGTTTTTTTATTGGTTCATTTTTTATCTCACCATAAATATCCCATATTAACCCTTTGTCTCTGGGAATGCCGATCATTCTGATAATTTAGAATTGGCACGAAAATTGCATGATAATGAATGGAAGACAGATTAATAGAAGGGGGAAAGATTGATGAATGATTATTGGGGTAAAGCAAAGAATTTATTTATTATGCTGACCGTATTTACAGTTATCATCAGCTTGGCAACCAGCGCATATGCCAACGAAAACAAGAGTAGCATCAAGGGGAATCTAGTGATTGTAGGAGGAGCTTTAGGCAGCAGTAACGCGGCTGTTTACGAAGAATTCATCAAATTGTCAGGAGGGAAAGAGAAAGCAAAAATTGGTATCGTTCCTTCTGCTTCAGGCTCTCTGAAATCATCAAATCAATTCAAAAGAGATTTGATTTCGTATGGTGTAGATGAAGAATCGATTGAAATCCTTCCTCTTTCAGCTCACGATTTCTCAGGTTCAGAGGAAGACGAAAGCAAATGGAAAAATAATGCTCAAAAGAAAGAAATAACAGAAAGAATCAAGAAGCTGACAGGAATTTGGTTTGTCGGAGGAGACCAGCTTAAGATCACATAGGCATTGGTGAAGAAAAATGGGAAAAACACGAAAGCATTAAATGAGATGTGGAATATTTATCGAAAGGGAGCCGTCCTGGGTGGGACAAGTGCCGGAGCGGCCATCATGAGTGATGTGATGATTACAGGGGGTGACAGTCTAGGAGGGCTTCGTCAACAGTTTGTCACTGAAGACGTATCCGATCCGGATGAAGAATATGCACCTGTCTACATTGAAAAAGGGCTGGGATTCTTTCAATGGGGAATCGTAGATCAACATTTTAATGAAAGATCACGATTAGGCAGACTGGCTGCATCAGCCATCAGCTATGAAACGGACAAAGCCCATTTTGCCTATGGAATTGATGAAGATACGGCGATGGTGGTGAACAATGAAAAACAGACCATTTCAGTAGTAGGCAGAAGCAACATTACGGTAGTGGATGTATCCCGATCAGCCCTCACAGGGAAAGAAATAAAGAACATTGATCTCAGCTATCTCTCTCCCGGAGATGTACTTAATGTGAAAGAGAACGAATTCAACATAAGTGGGGATAAGGTTGAAACAAAAGGCTATGAATATTATCGTTTCAAACCACTGCCCGCCACTGGAGTTCTATCATCCTATGGAACATTACCCCATTACCTGTCGTATTCCCTTGTGGACAATGAGGCTGTAAGAGAGGTTTACAGTTATATATATGATAGTAATGGAAATGGTTTTGAACTGAAGTTCAGGCAGACAGATGAAACAAACGGGTATTGGGGTTATCAGGATGGACAAAAGGATTCTTACTCCCTGTTACATGTGGAAATGAATGTCTCACCTGTATCAATGAATGTTAAAAAGAATAGTCAGCTTTCAAAAGACTTTCATTCATCTTCATTAGAAGTATCTGAAAGTTCTTTTGACAGCGAAACCAAAGGAAGCCTGGTAATCGCAGGGGGGGCTTTAGGGAGTAGTAACGAAGAGGTATACAGCGAATTCATTAATAGGGCTGGTGTAAACGGGAAGATAGGGATCATCCCGGCTGCAAGTTCTAGCTTAAAGTCTTCACATGCATTTAAAGTGGATCTGACATCATACGGTGTGTCTGATGAAAATATTGACATTCTTCCACTATCGAATCATGACTTTAAAGGAACAGAAGAAGATGAGTCTAAATGGATGAATAATAAAAATAATCCAGATGTAGCAGAAAATATTTTGAACTATGATGCCATTTGGTTTGTAGGTGGAGATCAAACAGATATCACCCGGTCATTGTTAAACCAAGATGGATCAAAATCATTGGCTCTTGAAAATATTTGGAAGATCTATCGAGAGGGAGCCGTTCTCGGAGGAACGAGTGCAGGGGCTGCGATCATGAGCGATGTGATGATTGCTGGAGGTGGAAGCTTCGACACGCTGACAAATGGCTTTACAGATACGTATAACGGAATGTTCCAACAAGAAGGCGGACCTGGATATCTCGAGAAGGGATTAGGATTCTTCCCGTACGGTATCGTGGATCAGCATTTTGATAAAAAAGCACGATTGGGACGTTTGATAGCAGCCACCGCCGAACACGGGGAAGACAATGAATGGTCTTATGGAATCGATGAAGATACGGCTATGATAGTGGATAACGAAGCTAAGACCATTGAAATAAAGGGAAGAGGCGGTGTTTCAGTAGTGGATTTGAGTCAGTCAGACCTGTCACCATCATCTCATACGTATAAAAACATACATTTATCATGGATTACCTCTGGTGATCAATTTAATTTAAATACAATGGAATATTCCATCAGTGATCATAAGGTTTCTACCAAAGACTATGAATACTATGAATATAAAGCTCTTCCTCATACAGGTGTATTAACGCCGCATCCGTCCCTTGCAAATTATGTAAGCTACAGCCTCCTTGATAACTTTGGGCAGGAAGAAGTAAAGAGTTATAGTTTCGCTGAAGATGAAGGATTCGAATTGACGTTCAAAAAAGGAAATCAAACGGAAGGCTTTTGGGGTTATAAAGATGGGAACAAAGATGATTACTCTTATCTGAATGTGAAAATGGATATCGTACCAGTAAAAGTCTCGATTAAAAACCAATAGAATGGAAAGGAAAGCCTGGGTCCATAAACGCTCGGGCTTTTTTCCATGGGAATATGCCTATTTAGACCATTTGCCGGTATATATAAAAGGTAGCATTTGATATACTAGTGATAATAATATGCTAGCAAATGATAACATATTGATAGAAAAGGGGGGCGAACCTTGTCAGATCAAGGGAAAATGCAGCTTAATGTAAGGGTTGATAAGGAAACATCAAAGAAATTGGATGAAATCGTTGAATACTATCAGCAAAACACGAAAATCGGAAGGGTTTATAAAGGGGATGTCTTGACGGACATTATTCACAAATCCTATGAAGTCATGCAGAAGCAAAAATCAATTCAAAAAAGGAAATATTAGCCTGTTTCATTTCCTTTTATCCGGTGTATTTAAGTGATAGCTTGTGAAGTGCCAAGGATAGGAATTTGAATGTACGCTCCTACATAGGGTTTGATCTTCCATGAAGAATTGGGTCGGAACAATTTATGGCTTTCAATGAAAGTTGGGAGATTTTATGTGATACTAAAGCTAACATTGTTTAAATACTGAATGTAAAAGAGGGTTTTGTCTTGCAAATGCCGAAAAAAATAATCAATATCCAAAAAGGGTCTGGAATCTCACCATATATATGGAGCATCATCAGCATTCTCCCCTTTTATTTTATCTTTCAATCCTCCTCTACGATTGAAATCGTGGTGGGGATATCCTTGACAGTCGTATTTTTTATTTCTTTACGATTTGCGTTTCTTTCAAAAGATTGGCCGGTGTATTTATGGACCTCGATCTTGATCGGGATATCCATCATTATGACCATTCAGTTTAATTTTATCTATTTTGCTTTTTACATTGCTTACTACAATGGAAATATCAAAAACAGGGTTGCGTTTCTAACCCTCTATATCATTCATCTGGTACTGACCACGGCATCTATCAATTATAATTTCGTCTTACAGGATGAATTGTTTTTATCACAATTCCCATTTATTCTTATTATCTGGATCAGTGTCATTCTATTACCCTTCAATATTTATAATCGGAACAAACAGGTATTGCTGGAGGATCAGTTGGAAGATGCAAATAAACGCATTTCTGACCTGGTCAAGCAGGAGGAACGTCAGAGAATTGCCAGGGATCTGCATGATACGTTAGGGCAAAAGCTTTCTCTTATTGGTTTGAAGAGTGATTTGGCACGGAAATTAGTATACAAAGATCCTGAGCAGGCCCGAAGTGAATTAAAGGATGTACAACAAACGGCAAGAACCGCCTTGAGTGAAGTCAGGACAATGGTTTCTCAAATGAGGGGGATTAGGCTGAAGGATGAAATCGTCCGTATCAGGCAGTTGTTAAAGGCCGCGGAAATCGAATTCGTTGTGGAAAAGGACTTTATCTTTCCTCATACTTCCCTGTTTCTGGAAAACATTTTAAGCATGTGCCTAAAAGAAGCCGTTACAAATGTGGTTAAACACAGCAAGGCATCATACTGTGAGCTCACCATCGAAGAAACAGACAAAGAGATGACCATCGTGGTGAAGGATGACGGTGTTGGGATTGGAGAAGAATATACACACTCTAAAGGCAGCGGCCTGATCGGAATGAGGGAACGGCTGGAGTTTGTGAATGGAAGTTTGGAGATTATTTCAGATAAGGGTACCACTTTGGTTATGAGGGTCCCTAAAGTGATTAAACAGACTGACAGGGAGGGAATGGAATGATTCGGATTGTAATCGCTGAAGATCAGAGGATGCTGTTAGGTGCCCTGGGCTCGCTGCTGAGCCTGGAAGATGATATGGAGGTTGTCGGAAAAGCGGGCAATGGTGAAGAAGCCATTGCTCTCGTACACGAGCTTAAACCCGATATCTGTATCATGGACATCGAAATGCCTGAAAAAACGGGGCTCGAAGCAGCAGAGGAATTGAAGGGAGAAGAGTGCAAAGTCATTATCCTCACCACCTTTGCCCGGTCAGGTTATTTTCAGCGTGCATTAAAGGGTGGGGTTAAAGGGTATCTATTAAAAGATAGCCCAAGTGAGGAACTGGCCAATTCCATCCGACTTGTGATGGACGGAAAGCGTATATATGCCCCTGAACTAATGGATGATGTGTATGGGGAAGAAAACCCCCTGACTGACCGGGAAAAAGAAGTGCTGGAACTTGTTGCCGACGGAAAAAACACTAAGGAAATCGCCGACGAACTCAGCCTTAAAACGGGTACCGTCCGTAACTACATCTCAACCATCCTGGACAAATTGGAAGTCAAAAATCGAATCGAAGCCATCACCCAATCAAGAGAAAAGGGATGGTTTAAATAATGGGACAGGGACGAACCTTGATGATGGAGGTTCGTCCTGTTTTAGCATGGAAATCATCAATTTTAATTCATTATTTATTATATTTATACATTTTTTTCAGAGTCGTGAATTTATTTGCTGAAGAAATTTTTTTATGGATTTTAAATAGGGTTTTTTGTTGGTCTGTTCTATGATATCAATGGGTTTTTACTCATGATCAATCAGTGAGAGATAGATAAAAAGTGTTGACAAGTAAAAGAATCATGGTACGATAGCTTCGAATACAAAATTTAATTGGACGATCCACTAGGGGTGCCTTGTAAAAGGCTGAGATTAAAGTGTGACTTTAAGACCCTTTGAACCTGATCTGGTTGAGACCAGCGGAGGGAAGTGGTGTTTGATGGTCACGTAGAATATCCGTTTATTCCTATGATCTCAAGCCACTTTCTGTATGCTGTATGCATAGCGGGAAGTGGCTTTTTTTATTGCCTGTTCGGGTCGTCTGGAAAAGGAGTAAGAGACAATGTCATTTTCTATGTTTTTAAGAAATGAAGTGAAAGAAATCTGGGAAGCAAGCTTTCAACATCCCTTCGTCAAAGGAATCGGTGACGGAACACTCCCCATTGAGAACTTCAGATACTACATCCTGCAGGATGCCTATTACCTCACTCATTTTTCCAAAGTGCAGGCTCTGGGAGCTGCGAAGGCAATGGATTTACATACTACATCACGAATGGCAGCACATGCTGTGGGAACGAATGAAGCAGAGCTCTCCCTTCATAAGAATTTTTCTGAACGATTAGGAATCACGGAAGTAGAAAAAAGGGAATTTAAACCTTCTCCCACGGCTTATGCATACACATCTCATATGTATCGTTCCGCACAGCTTGGAGGTCTCGCAGACATACTGGCCACCATCCTTCCTTGTTACTGGCTCTATTACGAAATAGGAGAAAGGCTGAAGGCGTGTACTCCAGAAGAGACCATCTACCAGGAATGGATTGCAGCTTATGGCGGGGAGTGGTTCAGGGAATTGGTGGAGGAGCAAATCATCCGACTCGATGAATTAGCGGAAACGATGTCTGAATCAGACAAAGTAAGAATGAGAGAGAATTTTATCGTAAGCAGCATCTATGAGCTGCAGTTTTGGGAAATGGCATACACCATGGAAGAGTGGTCATTTCAATCTGTACTGACTTCGGGAAGCGAAGGTGATGTACATGTCTAGATTAAAATTGACGGACATCTTAATAACAGTGGTCATTTCAATTGGTTTCGGGATTATTTACAAGCTTTGGGGACCTCTCTATAATGTGTTAAAACCATTGGGGATACATGCTGATCAACTTATTTACGGGATGTGGTTTATGGCCGCAACTGTCGCATTTTTGATCCTAAGAAAGCCCGGTGTGGCACTATTAGCTGAGATTGCAGCGTCTTCCGGAGAATTTTTGATGGGTTCTGAATGGGGCCTTGAAGTACTCCTGTTCGGCATGATACAGGGGTTGTTTGCAGAATTGGTCTTTCTATTGACCCGTTATAAACGGTATGACCTTCTGGTGATCTGTGCTGCAGCCGTGGGCTCTGCTTTCGGCTCCATACTCTTGGACTACTTTAAAGGGTATATGGGGGATTTGGCAGTATGGAATTTATCCCTGTTCATTGCTGCAAGACTGATAGGCTCCATTGTCATTGCGGGGATTGGTTCCTATTATCTGGTAAGGGCATTGGAGAACACAGGCGTCACAAACCTGGTCAGAAGAGCGGATCAGAAAGAGTTCGATGCATTGGATGGATAAGGGAGAGATGATGTAATGCATGTGGAAAATTTGCGCTTGAAATTCCCAAAATCAGAAAAATTGTTGTTTAACGATTTAGATTTGGCTATTCGCAGTGGAGAAAAAGTTTTGCTTTTAGGACCATCTGGATCAGGGAAATCAACCTTTCTTCATGTATTGGCAGGAATAATCCCACAAGCAGTTGATGTCCCGATGAAATGCTCTTCCATTGAACATCCGGATTCATGGGGATTTGTATTTCAAGATCCAGACTCTCAATTTTGCATGCCTTATGCAGATGAGGAACTCGCCTTTGTTTTAGAAAATGTACAAGTTCCCCGTGAAGAAATGCCGGGGAAGATTGATTTGCTGTTGGATAGCGTAAAGTTAAAGCTACAAGATCCACATACGAAAATCTCCACACTCTCTGGAGGAATGAAGCAGAAATTGGCCATAGCCTCAGTATTGGCCCTTGAGCCTGATACTCTGTTCCTAGATGAGCCCACTTCGATGTTAGACGTGGAAAGTACGAAATCCATTTGGGATATCGTCAAGGAAACATGTCAGGATAAGACACTGCTTATCATTGAGCACAAGCTGGATCACGTATTGGAAATCATTGATCGCATCATCCTGTTCAATGAACATGGGAATATCCTGGCGGATGGATCCAAGGAAAACATTTTATCCAAATACAGGGACACATTGAAGGAGCTCGGGGTTTGGTATCCCGAAGCGTGGGAGGACCACTTGTCATCCCGCCCCCCTTCGGTGCTAAAGGTTCCGGGACCTATAAAATTAAACTTGGAAGACTTCAGGGGATATGTGAAAAAAGAAGTGAAAATACATATCCCAAAAGCGACAATCCATGTTGGGGACTGGATTGCCATCAAGGGGGAGAACGGCGCAGGCAAGTCAACATTCCTGCATAGTCTCATGCATTTTATTCGAACGACCGGAACTTATGAAGTGGATGGAATACAGGTAGGGGGAAGGGATTTGCCTCCAGATTGTGCGTTTGTATTCCAGAACCCTGAATTTCAGTTCGTCACAAACTCTGTTTTTGAAGAGGTGGCGTATACCTATCGATTACAGGGGATGGAGGAAGAAACTGTCAAGAGAAAGGTTCACAGACTTCTGAAACGATTCAAGCTCTTATCTTATAAATTTCACCATCCCTATCATTTATCCATGGGCCAAAAGCGGAGATTAAGCGTCGCAGCATCCATCGTCATGGACAAAGGAATTTTATTGTTGGATGAGCCAACTTTCGGTCAGGATGCCAGCAATACATTCGCCCTCCTTGACATGCTCCAGGTATACCAAAAAGAAGGATATACCATTCTAATGGTAACGCACGATCAGATGATTATGGACCACTATGCAACAAGAAAATGGGTGATTGAGAAAGGAAAGCTTGTTCAAGATCTTGATAATGAAGTTGTTAGGAGAAAAGCACTATGAATCTAGAAATCAACTATAAGGATACATGGCTGCATCACTTAAATCCAAGCTTCAAGTTATTGGCCTTGAGCGGAGTGTTTCTTTTCATTCTATTTGTTCATCACCTCAACTGGCTGGTTTATTTGACCCTGCTTATTTCTTTCATGCTCTGGTTCTTCTCAGGGCTTCCTAGAAGGATCATGATACTTATGATCCTGCCATTTCTGTTTGTTTTTCTTTCCACTTCTTCATCGATGATCCTTTTCGGTAAAGGGGAGACGATATGGCTGAAGTGGGGATTGATACAGGTAACGGAAGAAAGCTTTTACCGTGGGATTCATGTCGGGGTCAGAGCCTTTGTATTTGCTGTATTGGGCTTATTATTTGTGATAACGACAAAGCCTGTGCTTCTCTTTTATTCACTTATGCAGCAGATGAAAATAAAGCCTAAGTACGCCTATAGCTTTATGGCTGCTTTCAGGCTCATCCCCATAATGGCAGAGGAAATCGTCACGATCCGCAATGCCATGAAAGTCAGGGGGATAGATGAAAGTCGAAATCTGATCTACAAAATGAAATGCTACATGATCCCGCTCCTGGCCCAAAGCATCAGAAAGGCACACCGGATCGCCGTGGCGATGGAAACGAAGGGATTTAAAGGGGAAGGGGAACGATCTTACTACTATCGAGTGGGGTTTTCAAGATATGATGGATACTTTGTTGGCAGCATTCTCCTCATCATATTGGTCAGCCTTTATGCTTCCATCCACCTGCCCATTTTTCCCGTGGGAGATGTTCGTCATGAGAGGTGAATCCAAAGGACAACTTCATGTCATATCCACTGGGAAACAATCAATGGAAGAGTTCGTGGAGATCTCGAAACACATTTCCCCATTTGTAGACCTGTTTCACCTGCGTGAAAAACGATGGACAAGTAAACAGATAATAGTGGCCGTTGAAAAGCTTGAGAAAGAAGGGATCCCTTTGGAGAAAATCCATATCAATGACCGTGCGGACATAGCCCTTATGAAGAACGCAGGAGGAGTCCAGCTTGGCCATCAAAGTGCCCACATCCATTTAGTGAAGAATGCCTTTCCCTCACTAAGATTGGGGTCGTCTGTTCATTCTGAAGGAGAAGCAGTGGAGGCATTTACAGGTGGAACTGATTTTTTGCTTTGCGGGAATGTGTATGCGACTTCTTCGAAACCTGGGAAAGCGGGTATTGGATTGGCAAGATTCAAGAGAGTGGTTCAGTCCGTACCTGTACCCACTATTGCGATCGGTGGCATCACACCTGAGAGAGTCGCGGAAGTCATGCAGACAGGAGCAAGGGGGATCGCGGTCTTATCAGGAATTTTTCTTGCAGGGGATCCCGTAAAGGCAGCCAGCTCTTATGATAAAGAACTGCGTAAGGAGGTGAACTGGTATGGTAAAGACATATGACGTACTGATTGTGGGGGGAGGAGTGATTGGCTGCTCCATCGCTTATCAGTTATGTAAAAGAGGAAGGAGTGTCCTCCTTCTTGAGAGGAATCAGCTCGGGGGAAAAGCATCTCAGGCCGCCGCAGGAATGCTTGGCGTCCAGACAGAATTACACGGCGGAAGCCCTCTATACAAGTTGGCAAAGGCGAGTCGGGATATGTACCCAGGATTAGCTGAGGAGCTAAAAGAATTAACAGGGATCGATATTCAATATGTAGAAAACGGGATGATTAAATTGGCGAAGACAGAGGAAGACGCGAAGGGTTTACTGGAGCTTACATCCATTGCAGAAAAAGAAGAAGGGCTTGAGTGGTTATCCCCTGGCAGTCTGTCTTTCTATGAACCTCATTTATCCAAGGACATGACAGGAGGTCTATGGATCCCGAAGGATGGAAATATATCAGCTCCGATGATTGTGCAGGGGTTGGGATTTGCGGCGGTTAGATTGGGTGCGGAAATAAAAGAATTTACGAACGTTCATGATTTTATTATAAAAGGCAACAGGATAGAGGGTGTTCAGACCTCCGCAGGTCCTTTTAGCGCAAAGGAAACGGTCATTGCGGGGGGCGCCTGGAGTCAGTCCCTGCTGACTAAGCTAAATGTTCCTTTTCAATCTTATCCAGTTAAAGGAGAATGTTTTTCTGTTAAAGCTTCACCCAGAATGGTGAAACGTACCATATTCACAGAGGACTGTTATATTGTTCCGAAGATGGGAGGCAGGCTTTTAATCGGTGCAACAGAGAAATCACATACTTTCGACGAAACCATTTCCATAGATGGATTAATGCATCTCATGAAGCTTGCGACAGGGATACTGCCCGATTTATCCTATGCAGAATGGGAAAAAGCCTGGTCAGGTATACGACCTCAAACTGAAGGGGGAATGCCTTTCATTGGGAGAAGTGAGGAATGGGATGGCCTGTCCGTTGCCACGGGACATTACCGGAATGGGATTCTTCTTGCCCCGATCACAGGTGAATTGGTAGCAGCCATGATTGAAAAGGACATTCCCTATCCACTGGCAGAGTATAGGAGGGGGTGAAGACAGTGGAATTGCGCTTAAATGGTCAATTGGTGACGGTTCCAGAAACAATAAGGACCATCGCTGATTTAATCCACCATCTTAAATGTGTAAATCGGTTGATAATCGTTGAACAGAATGGAATCATTCTTGAAAAAGGTCATCATGAAACAGCAGAAGTAAAAAACGGGGATACGATTGAACTTGTCCAATTTGTAGGAGGCGGTTAAGATGTTGAAAATCGGTAAGTATACCTTTCATTCAAGACTATTATTAGGAACAGGTAAATATCCTGATTTTGATATCCAGAAGAAAGCAGTAGAGGCTTCAGGAGCTGAAATACTTACGTTTACAGTCAGGCGCATGAATATATTTGAACCGGGTCAGCCTAATTTCCTGGAAAAACTGAACCTTGAAAACTACTCATTATTACCGAATACTGCAGGAGCAAAAACAGCACAGGAAGCTGTCAGGCATGCTCAATTAGCGAGGGCTTCAGGGCTATGTGACATGATTAAAGTGGAAGTGATCGGGTGCAATAAAACACTGCTCCCCGATCCGGTTGAAACATTGAAAGCGACAGAAGAATTAATAAAAGAAGGGTTTACGGTTCTTCCTTATACTTCTGATGACGTGGTTCTTGCAAAAAGGTTGGAAGAGTTGGGGGCCCATGCCATCATGCCGGGTGCATCCCCGATAGGGTCCGGGCAAGGGATCATTAATCCAGTCAATTTAAGCTTTATCATTGAACAGGCAAAGGTCCCTGTCATTATTGATGCCGGGATTGGTTCTCCTGCAGATGCAGCTCTCGCTATGGAACTCGGTGCAGATGCCGTATTACTTAATACGGCCGTATCTTCTGCTGTCGACCCGGTCAAAATGGCTCATGCCATGAGGCTTGCGATTGAGGCGGGCAGGTTCGGTTTTGAAGCGGGGAGAATCCCGAAGAAACGATATGCAACAGGCAGCAGCCCTTCAGAGGGGATGAGTGTTTGAGTGAGGATAGATATTCAAGGCAAATGTTGTTCAGTCCTATTGGATCAAGAGGTCAGAAAAGAATAAAGGAAAAACATGTGTTAATCATAGGTGCCGGCGCACTTGGAACAAGTAATGCCGAAGCCCTTGTGCGTGCAGGAATCGGGAAGCTGACCATTGTAGACCGTGATTATGTGGAATGGAGCAATCTACAGCGCCAGCAACTCTACAATGAAGATGATGCAAAAGAACGTCTCCCAAAAACTGTAGCAGCAGAAAAGAGGTTGCGGGAGATTAATTCGGCTGTTGATATCGAAGGTCACATCATGGACATCATGCCGGAAGAGCTGATCAGGCTTGTCCAAGGTGTGGATCTTATCATGGACGCTACGGATAATTTTGATACCAGGATGATGATCAATGACGTGTCTCAAAAATATGGAATTCCCTGGATTTATGGTGCCTGTGTAGGAAGTTACGGAGTTTCATTCACCATTATCCCGGGAATTACCCCGTGTCTACAGTGTTTAATCGAAAGGGTTCCCATAGGTGGACTTACGTGCGATACAGCCGGGATCATCAGTCCTGCCGTCTCCATGGTAGCTTCATACCAGACAACAGAAGCATTGAAACTGTTAGTGGAAGATTTTGATGCATTGAGTCAAAAACTACTCTCCTTCGATCTTTGGAGAAATGAACATACGGAAATGGATGTAAGGAAGCTAAAAAGAGAAGAGTGTGCTTCATGTGGAGAACAACGGATTTATCCTTTTCTAAAGTATGAAAATCAAACGAAAACGGCTGTTCTTTGCGGCAGGGATTCTGTTCAAATAAGACCATCATCACCACTGGAGGTGAATCTTCGTACTATTGCAGAATCTCTAAAAAGTAAAGGCGTCCAGGCGGATGTCACTCCCTACCTGGTTTCCATTCAAGTCCCGCCATTTCGGATGGTTCTCTTCAAGGATGGGCGGACCCTCATTCACGGCACCAAAGATATGAAGGAAGCAAAATCGATTTATCATCGTTACTTAGGTTGATTGGAGGCGGAAAAATGATTCAAAAAGCATTGACGATCGCTGGGTCAGATAGCGGGGGAGGAGCAGGTATTCAAGCGGATCTTAAAACGTTTCAGGAAATGAAGGTGTATGGCATGTCTGCTGTGACCGCGGTTACGGCGCAAAATACAAAAGGAGTACAAAGTGTGTATCCGTTATCACCGGAGACGGTCATAGAGCAATTGAACTCCATTGCAGAAGATTTGACGCCACAAGCGGTCAAGACAGGTATGTTGGTGAATGGGGATATCATTTCGGAAACAGCCGCGTTTCTCCATTCACACTCCTGGGATATTCTGGTGGTGGATCCCGTAATGGTGGCAAAAGGTGGAGCTCCGTTGCTGGAAGAAGAAGCAGTATATGCACTTAAGCATTTACTGCTTCCACTTGCCTATGTGATAACCCCAAATATTCCAGAGGCTGAGGCACTTACAGGCATGGACATCCAGAATGATGGTGATTGTATGAAAGCAGCAGAAGCATTATTCCATATGGGGGCAAAACATGTGGTCATCAAAGGCGGTCACCAATCGGGAGCCGAATCTTATCTGGCAACGGACATACTCTTTGACGGGAAGAGGTTTTATACGTATACAAGCCCCAGGGTCTCCACACCTCATACACATGGTACAGGCTGCACCTTTTCTGCAGTGATCACAGCCCAATTGGCGAAGGGTCTTACGGTCCATGAATCGGTTCAAACGGCAAAACATTTTATAACAGCAGCAATCAGCGACACTTTGGGTATCGGAACTCATCATGGTCCCACGAATCATTGGGCTTATCAGGCTGGAATGAAGATATGAATCTCCGCGAAAGCCTGGAGTTATATTTTATAATGGGGAGCCAAAATTGTTTGAAGCATCCCGTCCTGGTGTTGGAAGAAGCCATTGTAGGAGGCATTACGATGTTTCAGTTCCGGGAAAAAGGAACGAAAGGGTTAAAAGGACATGCGAGAGTGAAACTTGCCATTGAGCTGCAGCATATGTGCCGGAAATACAGTGTCCCATTCATCGTGAATGACGACGTAGAGCTGGCACTGTTTATCGATGCAGATGGCGTACATATCGGACAGGAGGATGCACCTATTGAAGGTGTGCGCCGGAAAATCGGGGGCAAGCTGCTCGGGGTTTCGTGCCATAATAGGAAAGAAGCCGGATTGGCTATGGAATCTGGTGCAGATTATCTTGGGGTGGGTCCCATGTTTCCTACGGATACAAAGCAGGATTGCAGAAAGGTTCGGGGTCCGGGAGTCATCCAGTCTATAAGGGCCGGGGGCATTGGCATTCCCCTGGTCGGGATCGGTGGAATACATGAAAAAAATGCCTCTCAGGTGTTGAAGGCAGGTGCGGACGGGGTTGCGGTCATTTCCGCCATTTCAAGGAACCCTTGCCGGACGGGAATGTTGGCGCGTGCAGTCCGTGATACCCTGCTTGAGTCGTGAGTGTTGTCCAATGGCAAAAATAATCCATTACGGAAACATATCTCTCCCTCTCCCATCATACCTATACAGTAGACCTCGGTCTGACTTGTATCATCATCAAAGATAAGAGGGAGGGGTAAGAATGAATGTTTGGTTTGTATTGTTAACTATTTTGGTGTTTCTTGTTCTCATTGGTGTTTTACTTTATATGCAAAAGAAAAAGTTTTCGTTTTCCAAACGGGTGTTTACGGCACTTGGACTTGGGATATTATTTGGCTTTGGCCTCCAGTGGGTATATGAGGCAGCAGATGAAAATCTGACCCAATCCATTGAGTGGTTCAATATCGTTGGGACCGGCTACATCAAACTGCTGCAAATGATTGTAATGCCTTTGGTATTTATCTCTATTCTATCAGCTTTCACTAAATTAAAGCGCTCTCATAACTTAGGGAAGATTTCCATTCTGATTATTGGATTGCTGGTAGGAACCACTGCAGTAGCTGCAGCTGTAGGTATTGGCACCACAGTTGCTTTTGATCTCGAAGCCATTCAGATCGATCAAGGAGATGCAGAAGCGGCAAGGGGTGCGCAATTAGAGGAGAGAGCGACTGCGCTGGAAGGTCAAAGTTATCCGCAAAAAATTCTGGAGCTTTTACCTGCTAATCCATTCTTCGATTTCACGGGCCAAAGAGCAACCTCAACCATTGCCGTTGTGATTTTCTCAGCATTCATCGGAATAGCATACCTTGGGGTCCAGCGCAAGGAACCGGAAGCAGCTGCTTTCTTCAAAAAAATGGTCGAATCACTCTATGCTGTCATTATGAGGATCGTGACGATGGTGTTGAGACTTACTCCATACGGTGTATTAGCCATTATGGCTAAAACGGTGGCATTGAGCAATTTTGATGCCATTATGAAGCTGGGTGAATTTGTAGGTGCTTCGTATGTTGCCTTGCTGATAATGTTTGCCATCCATTTAATGATGCTGACACTTGCAGGATTAAATCCTGTGACATATATGAAAAAAGTATTACCGGTATTGGCATTTGCTTTTACGTCAAGATCCAGCGCAGGAACTTTACCTCTCAACATTCAAACACAAAAGAATCAGCTTGGTGTTTCAGAAGGAATAGCCAACTTTTCAGGATCATTCGGGTTATCCATCGGTCAGAACGGCTGTGCAGGTGTATACCCTGCCATGCTTGCCGTGATGATCGCTCCAACGGTAGGTATCAATCCGTTGACACCTTCCTTTATTTTTACCCTTATCATCATTGTGGCCATCAGTTCCTTTGGTGTTGCCGGAGTCGGGGGAGGAGCAACTTTCGCTGCGATCCTGGTACTTTCTGCAATGGATCTTCCGGTGGCACTTGCGGGTCTATTGATTTCTGTTGAACCATTAATCGATATGGGGCGAACAGCGGTAAACGTAAGTGGTGCAATGACATCAGGAATCATAACAAGTAAGGTGACGGGAGACTTGGACACAGAAACGTATAACAAAGAAATGGTTGAAGCAGAAGCATAAAGAGACGCTTCCCAAAGGTGAAACAGGATAAGTGCACTACTAGAATGGTGCCAGGGCGAACCCTGGAGATAAATAAAGATATCAGTACGTACGAGAAGCTACCAGGAAATGGCGTCTGGTAGCTTCTTTGCATTTGACTATGCTTATAAGGTGATTCGAATTTTTGTCCTGTAGGGATCACTACCTGAATAACGTAACAATAAAGGATGATTTCAAGTCATTATAATTGAAAATTCTGACTATATTATTTACGATGATAGTGTACATACCAACCGGTTAGTATCTTGGGTATGTGAATGGAATTTCTGTAAGAATAAGGAGGCTGAATCATGCATGTAAAGGAATTATTCGATCTTTCAGGAAAGGTGGCCCTCGTCACAGGTGGAGGAAGGGGGTTGGGAAAACAGATCGCTACGGGATTTGCTGAAGCAGGGGCAACCGTTGTTCTATGTTCCAGAAATGTGGAAGCGTGTGAAATCGTGAAAAAAGTATTAGAAGGGATGGGCGTCCGTTCACTTGCGATGAGGTGCGATGTCACCAATCCCGAAGACGTACAGCATGTTGTAGATGAAACCAAAAAGAAGTTTGGAAGAATAGATATTTTAGTGAATAACAGCGGTGCTTCCTGGGGTGCGCCGGCAGAGGAGATGCCCTATGAAGCTTGGCAGAAAGTCATGAATGTGAACGTGAACGGCACCTTCCTCATGTCTCAGACAGTCGGGAAACTCATGATCGAACAAGGAGCAGGGAAAATCATTAATATTGCATCCGTAGCCGGTCTACAAGGGACAGACCCCCGCTATATGGATGCCATCGGTTACAGTACCAGTAAAGCGGCTGTCATACATTTCACGAAAGATTTGGCGGTCAAATGGGGATCACGGGGGATCCATGTAAATGCCATAGCCCCGGGATTCTTCCCGACCAAAATGTCCAAAGGTGTCCTGTCCCAGGCAGGTGAAGCCATTTTGGACGGAACTCCGCTAAACCGCTTCGGTAACGAAAATGACCTCAAAGGAGCTGCCCTGTTTCTTTCATCCAACGCATCTGACTTTGTCACTGGTGCAGTTCTAGTCGTTGACGGCGGCTCATCAGCCAAGTGAATCCTGAATGTATGAAAACCGGAAAGGAAGGATTTAATGGATTTCTCCCATTCTCCCAAAGTACAAGAATATCAAAATAAACTGTCACGGTTCATGCAAGAATACGTATATCCGAGTGAAGCTGTTTATGAACAGCAATTAAATCAACAGGAAAACAGATGGAGTGCCGTTCCTGCAATCATGGAAGAGTTAAAGGCAACAGCAAGGAAACAAGGTTTATGGAATCTATTCCTCCCTGAAAGCGAATATGGAGCCGGACTGAAGAATATTGAATATGCACCTCTCTGCGAAATAATGGGCAGATCCCTGATCGGGCCTGAAATCTTTAATTGCAGCGCACCTGACACAGGTAATATGGAAGTGCTGGAACGTTACGGGACACCAAGCCAAAAAGAGCATTATCTTCGCCCCCTCCTTCAAGGTGAGATCCGATCTTGTTTCTCTATGACAGAGCCTGACATTGCCTCATCCGATGCGACGAATATTAAAGCAAGTATTATAAGGGATGGTGATGAATATGTCATAAATGCGAAGAAATGGTGGTCTTCCGGGGCCGGGGACCCACGATGCAGCTTTACCATTTTAATGGGGAAAACCGATCCTACAGCAATTCGGCATGAACAACAATCCATGATCATCGTCCCTTTGAATACACAGGGAGTGAAAATAGAACGAATGCTTCCGGTTTTCGGATACGACCATGCCCCCCATGGCCACGGAGAGATCACTTTTACGAATGTCAGGGTTCCTCTTGAGAATATGATCTGGGCAGAAGGAAAAGGGTTCGCCATTGCTCAGGGAAGGCTTGGTCCGGGACGGATTCATCATTGCATGCGTTTAATAGGTGCAGCAGAGCGAGCCCTGGAAGAATTATGTAAGCGCGTTCGGACGCGTGAAGCATTTGGGAAACCACTGGCTGGACAAGGCGTTGTACAAGAATGGATTGCGGATTCGAGGATTGAAATCGAGCAGGCGCGTCTTCTGACGATGAAAGCGGCTCATATGATGGACACAGTGGGTAATAAAGCTGCAAAACAGGAAATCGCCATGATTAAGGTGGTGGCTCCATCCATGGCATTGCGAGTGATTGACAGGGCAATTCAGGCATTTGGGGCAGCCGGGGTTTCAGAAGATTCTACACTGGCGGCACAATGGGCAAATGCCCGTACATTACGTCTTGCCGATGGACCCGATGAGGTGCACAGGGCACAATTGGCCAAATTGGAACTTCTAAAATATGATAAAGATTCTGCCGTGGTGAGCTAAAGAGTGAGGGCAGATAACGCTAAAAGGAGGGTGAACATCATCACCGATGGAATCGGATGAAAAGAATGGTGTCCATAGGGAATCTTTTTATTACCGTTGCATGCTGTATGTAAATGGTGGTGACCCTTTCAAAACAAAAACAGGAATGTGATATCATCCATGTGATCGTTTAACAGATTGAGAGGACTATTTATGAAAGAGAAACTGACAGATCATGCTATACGTTTATTTGATGAAAAAGGTTTTACCGTTACTTCCATTCAGGACATAGTAGAATCAATCGGGGTAACAAAGGGAACATTTTATTACTATTACTCGAGTAAAGAAGAGCTTTTACGTGAAATTCACATCCGCTATATAAATGAATTGTTGTCAAAACAGGAAAGTATACTTAAAGATGACGGTAAAAGCTACAGAGAAAAGCTTTTTGACATCGTCCATCTTTCCATAGTGGACATTAAGGAACAAGGGAGCAGCGCCAAAGTTTTCTTCAGGGAAATCAGGCATCTGAGTCAGGAAAGCCTGGAAATAATTGAGCCAAAGCGGGATATGTATCGATATAATATCGAAGCTCTTCTTGATGATGGTAAAAGGAAAGGAGACTTTCGTAAGGACTTTGACGTGTCGATTGTGACATTCGGAATACTCGGGATGATGAACTGGAGCTACCAATGGTATAAACCTGATGGTTCGAAATCTGGAAGGGAAATTGCAGGGACTTTCGTCGAAATGATTTTAAGAGGAATTGAAGAGGGCTAAAAGGGAAGAGGAGTTCAGACCTCCCCTTCCTAGCATACTGAATGGTTGGTCTTTACGAAGGGAGAAGGGAATAAATAATGGAAAGCATCACGGTAACGAGTCGATTTTGCGAAACAGATGCATTAGGTCATATCAACAATATAACCTATTTTATATACTTGGAAGAAGCAAGAATTAAATTTTTTGAAGCCTTGGGATTCGAACTGGACACGACGGACTGGCGGTTTATTTTGGCTTCAACCAAATGTGACTTTGTTTCTCAAGGTTATTTTAATCAAGAGTTGAAGGTCACCACCTGCCTGTCAAAAATCGGTTCAAAGAGCTTTCAGTTAGAGCATGATATTTTGTGTGGGAAAACGGATCAACTGATTGCCAGGGGAAGTGCGGTAATGGTTTATTTCGATTTTCTTCAGCAGCAAAGCCTAATGATTCCTGAACTGTTAAAGGCGCAGTTAACCGAACATCTGTGTCCGTAAAAAAACTGAATATTCTTAATTTTGGAGGGGTTAAATGACTGATCAAGCAGCGTATGAAACAGTATCGGTACGAAAGGGAGAAGAATTGGATAGGTCGAATATAAAAAAGTTCCTGGATGAACATTTTCCTGAACTGATGCAAGAAGAGCTTTTGATTCAGCAATTTTCTGCCGGGCACTCCAATCTTACGTATCTATTAAAAATGGGTGATTGGGAAGGGGTTCTGAGGCGTCCTCCTTTAGGACCCATCGCGCCAAAGGCCCATGATATGAAAAGGGAATATCGTATCCTGTCGGAAATCCAACCTTTATTCGGTGTTACACCCGAGCCGTACGTATTCTCAGATGAAGAAAGTATTGTGGGCACTCCATTCTTTATCATGGAACGGAAAAAGGGTGAAGTATTTGATACTTCATTTCCTCCACACCTTCATGTCACACCCGATGTATGCAAGAGAATCTCAGAGGAGATGGTTTCTAAACTGGTTGAACTTCATTCCATCGATCCACGTCTGACAGGTCTTCATGAAATCAGCAGGCCTGACCATTTTATGGAAAGGCAAGTGCATGGGTGGGTTAGGAGGTACGAACGTGCGAAGACCAGCGAAATCCTTGAGGTTGGTCAACTGACACAATGGCTGATGAAGAATGTACCGAGCAATGCTGAAGCCACTATCATCCATTACGACTATAAATTGAACAATGCCATGTTCTCTTCTGACCTGAAGTCCATGGTGGGTCTATTTGACTGGGAGATGGCAACTGTAGGAGATCCCCTGGCAGATTTGGGGGTGGCCATGGGATACTGGATCCAATATGATGACCCTGAATTATTGAAATTCGGAATTGGTAAGCCTCCTGTAACGGTGATGGAGGGCTTCTACAGCAGAGCACAATTTATCGAAGAATATGCCAGAAAGAGTGGAAGGGATGTGGATCACATTCATTTCTATTTATCCTTTGCCTATTTTAAGCTCGCCGTTATCGTCCAGCAGATTTACTACCGGTATAAAATGGGCCAAACAAAAGATCCCCGCTTTAAGGATTTTGACCGATTCGCGAAATCCTTGATCATCCTGGGGAACGAGGCTGCATTAAATCGTCTTGGATAGATTTAAAAACGGATCATTTTAAGGTATCTATTAAAACGGAGAAAGAAGACAAATTGTACAAGGCAGGGAGGTTGTATGTATGGGTGAACGATTTAAAGGAAAAGTAGCTTTAGTGACAGGGGGAAGCAGAGGAATCGGGAAATCAATCGCCAGTTTCTTTGCGGAAGAAGGTGCAAAAGTAGCCATCCTTGATGTAAATGAAAAAGCTTTAAGTAATGTGGGTGCGGAGTTAGAACAATATGATGTTTATATAAAAGTGGCGAATGTAGTTCAGTCCCAGGAAGTGGAGATGGCTGTCAAGGAAGTAGTCGATACCTTTGGTTCCATTGATATTGTCGTCAATAATGCCGGGGTCATCAGAGATAACCTGCTATTTAAAATGAGTGACAACGACTGGCAGACGGTCATGGATGTCCATTTGAAGGGTTCGTTTAATGTGGCAAAAGCAGTTCAAGGGTATATGGTGAAGAAAAAATTCGGACGGATCATCAATATTTCTTCTACCTCGGCACTCGGGAATAGGGGACAGGCAAACTACTCCACGGCTAAAGCCGGGTTACAAGGGTTAACGAAAACCCTTGCCATTGAGTTGGGGCCTTTCGGAATCACAACGAATGCAGTAGCTCCAGGTTTTATTGAAACAGAAATGACCAGGGAGACGGCAAAGCGAATCGGAATCACGTTTGAACAGCTGGTAGAGGCTAGTCTTCAAGGGATTCCTGTCGGTAGAAGCGGACAGCCGGAAGATATCGCACATGCAGTGGCGTTTTTTGCAGATGAAAAGTCATCTTTTGTCAATGGTCAAGTGCTTTACGTAGCCGGAGGTCCCAAAGCTTAACAGGAGGAGAATGGTATGTTTCAATCTCATATAGGCAAGCGTTCAACATCCGTAGCAAATGATGTGGAGAGAGGGGCGGTGCGGAAATTCGCAGAAGCCATCAAAGATCCCCACCCTCTATATGTTGATGAAAAAGCAGGTAAACGATCTCGTTACAAGGACAATATCGCTCCCCCTACATTTCCCCGTGTGTTTGATTTTGGAACGATTGAAGGGTTTCATCTTCCAAACATCGGGTTAATCCATGGGGAACAAACTTTTCACTATAAAAGACCACTTAAAGTTGGTGAACGTATTCACTGTCATACCGAAATAAAAGATTACTATGAACGTAAAGGCTCGGATGGAACATTAGGTTTCCTTGTGATAGAAGACATTGGTGAAGATCAGGCAGGGATCAGGATTTTTACGGCGGAATCCATTGTCATCATCACAGAAGCAGTAAGGGAGAGGTTAGGAAAATGACTGTACTATCGTCCTATCGTATCGGTGAATTTCTTCCCGAAGTTGAGTTAGAACCTGTTACGAGAATCGACCTGATCAAATATGCAGGGGCTTCGGGGGATTATAACCCCATTCATACAATAGATGAAGAAGCACGTAAACTTGGTCTCCGTGGAATCATTGCCCACGGAATGTGGACAATGGGCAATCTGTCCAAGCTTTTCAGTGATTACTATGAAGAAGGATATATGAGGGAGTATTCAGTACGGTTTAAAGGAATGGTCTTCCTCCACGACGTGATTACCTTAAGAGCAGAAGTAGTTGAAACAGGGATCGATCATGCACGTTTTAACGTTTCAGCCATAAATCAAGACGAAAAGAAAGTGATCGACGGGAAACTGACATTTCAGTTTTATCGTCATTAAGTAAATATAGTGTAGTAAAGCTTCGAATAAAGGAATAAAGATAAGTAGGATTGAAATTTTGCCACAAAATAAGCAGAAAGACATAAATCCGATAGAAAAACTCGGGTTGACTTTCCCTAGAAGTGTGATATTATTTAGAATATTAAAAAGAATAACTCTTATCCAGAGAGGTGGAGGGATCTGGCCCTGTGAAGCCCAGCAACCTACGTATTGTAAGGTGCTAATTCCAGCAAAATGTAAAGTCATTTTGGAAGATAAGGTAAACTTACCTGAACAACTTTCCAAAATGGGGGGTTGTTTTTTTCTTGATTTTTTTCTGGATAAGATGAAAATTGGGGGGATCATGTGGCGAACGATAATAATCATGAAGCTGGGTATGAGGCAGTCGTGGACAAAATCACTTCTATGTTGAAAACGATGAATTTCGGATCGATAACCATCGTGGTTCAGAATGGTAAAGTCATTCAATTAGAGAAAAATGAGAAAGTCCGAATTAAATAAGCTGACTAGACAAACTAGAGGCGCATAGCTGGATAAAGGGGATCCCCTTTATCTTGTTATCGCCTCTTTTTAGTTGGATAAGCATCAGGGAAAGGTGTGTATCATGTTAACCTATGAAACTTGGAAACAACCAACCTTGGATTTTGAAGTGGATCCGGTCTATAAAGGGGCATTGCACGTCCTGAAATGGGCCTATAACCATTACGGTGAAAGTGTAGTGTATGCGTGTAGTTTCGGGATTGAGGGCATTGTACTCATTGACCTCATATCCAAAGTACAACCCCTTGCCACCATTGTTTTCCTGGATACAGGCGTTCATTTCAAGGAAACGTATGAAATCATTGAAAAAGTGAAGGACACTTATCCGGGGCTGAACATACTCATGAAAACGCCCAGTCTGACTATCAAAGAGCAGGCAGATGTATATGGGGATAAGCTATGGGAGAAACACCCGAACATGTGTTGTCAAATTCGAAAGCTTGACCCATTGAAAGAAACCTTATCCAAAGGGAATGCCTGGATATCAGGGTTAAGAAGGGAACAATCTTCGACGAGGGCTGACGTTGAATTCATTAATAAAGATGATAAATTTCAATCCGTTAAGATCTGCCCACTGATTCACTGGACTTGGAAGGAGATTTGGAGGTATGCCCATAAACATAACCTGTCCTATAATCCCCTCCATGATCAAGGGTATCCGAGCATAGGCTGCTTCCACTGCACAGCACCGGCCATCGATATGAATGATCTTCGCTCCGGAAGATGGAAGGGGAAGGGGAAGACGGAATGCGGCCTTCATTAAAAAGGGGGAACACCTTTGCTTGAAATTTCGGCCCTCATCATCAGCTTGTTTTTTGCTATGAATATCGGTGCCAGTGGAGCGGCAGCATCGATGGGCGTTGCATATGGTGCGGGAGCGATAAAGAACATCAGGACAGCATTATGGATATGTGCCGCCGGTGTCCTGAGCGGAGCGGTCCTGGGGGGAGGAGAGGTAGTAAAGACCATCAGTTCAGGGATCATTCCACAAAATGTATTGTCGATTAAAATCGTCATCATCATTTTGTTATCGGCGACGAGTTCTTTGTTCCTGGCGAATGTAATCGGCATTCCGTTATCCACCAGCGAAGTCACAGTAGGGGCGGTTGTAGGAGTGGGGGTAGCCTATCAGGTTCTTTATGTAAAGTCTCTGATCACCATCATGTCATTCTGGGTGATTGTCCCGGTTGTCGCATTTGGGGTTACATGGCTTTTCGGTATAGGTTTAGCTGGACTTGAAAAGCGAGGGTATCAATTTGAAAAAAGGTGGCTTGCTTACCTTTTGATTACCGCCGGATTCTTTGAAGCTTTCTCAGCAGGGATGAATAACGTGGCAAACGCTGTGGGACCTCTGGTGGGTGCGGGGTTACTCTCACCTTCAAGGGGGATCTTGATTGGTGGTTTATTTGTTGCACTGGGAGCCATTTTACTGGGAAAAAAGGTGGTGGAGACAAATGGAAAGAAGATCACGCAATACTCTAAAGCAGAAGGAATCGTCATTTCATCCACAGGAGCATTCCTCGTTATGTTGAGCTCACTCTATGGATTGCCGATCCCTCTAACGCAGGTTACGTCCTCTTCCATCATCGGTCTTGGAATGGCTAAAAACGGTAAACGTATGCTGCAAAAGAAGATTGTAAAGAAAATCGTAAAAATTTGGGTGGTTTCTCCACTGATTTCCCTCAGTATTTCATATTTTTTGGTTAAAATTTTTATCCATAGTGATGTCTACTCAATCGTTGTTCCTTTGAGTGTCATCATTGCCACTGTGGGGGCACTCTCCCTCATGCGGGTCATGAGTGAAGAAAGGCGGTCCGTCCACGAAGATGGAGGCGGTATATAAATTTAATTCCGATTAAATCAATATGTTAAGGAGGTAATGGAGAATGAGTTTACAACCCCACGGTGGAGTACTGGTTCAATCCTATCTACCTAAAGAATCATTCGAGGACGTTCAACAGGAAATCCCACTGGATGAAATCGCAGTAAGTGATTTGGAACTCATTGCGATTGGTGCTTACAGTCCAATAGACGGATTCCTGACAGAAGCAGATTATAAGAGCGTTGTAGAAACATTGCGGCTTGAAAGCGGGTGTGTTTGGAGTATCCCTATTACCCTTCCCCTTGATAGAGATCGAGCTGGTTCCGTAAAGATAGGGGTAAAGAGCAGGCTCGTATATAAAGGAGAAACGTATGGGCTCATTGACGTAGAGGATGTGTATGTACCCGATAAACTAAAAGAAGCCCTTCTAGTATACGGAACGGACGATGAAGAACATCCTGGCGTAAAGAAATTATTCCAGCGGGGGGAAGTGTATATAGGAGGCAAGGTCACCTTGCTTAAGAGACTGACTAAGCCTTTTCAGAAGTATACATTTGATCCTGATGAAACACGAAAGCTGTTCCAGGAAAAGGGGTGGAAAACGGTTGTCGGTTTTCAAACGAGAAACCCTGTTCACAGGGCACATGAGTACATTCAAAAAACCGCTTTGGAAACGGTGGATGCCTTGTTTTTGAACCCATTAGTGGGTGAAACCAAGGCAGATGATATTTCAGCGGAGATCCGCATGGAAAGTTATGAAGTTTTACTAAAGAGCTATTACCCGGATGACCGAGTATTTCTGGGAGTCTTTCCTGCAGCCATGAGATATGCAGGACCAAAAGAAGCCATCTTTCATGCGTTAGTACGAAAAAACTATGGCTGCACTCATTTTATTGTCGGAAGAGATCATGCAGGTGTCGGTGATTATTACGGAACCTATGATGCTCAGAAAATATTTGATCAGTTCAGTGAGGAAGAAATCGGGATCATACCGCTCTGCTTCGAGCATAGCTTCTATTGTAAGAAATGTGAAGGAATGGCGACGACAAAGACATGTCCTCATGAAAAAGAACACCGCGTCATCCTTTCAGGAACGAAAGTGAGAGGGATGCTTCGAAGGGGAGAAATTCCACCTTCAACCTTTAGTCGACCAGAAGTGATTGAAGTGTTGATCAGGGGACTAAAACAGGAAACGAAACAAACGCTTTGAGGAGGTGCATCGATTGAGTGAAAAAAAAAGAAACATCGTTTGGCACGAAACTACCGTAACGAAACAGGAGAGACGCTCCCTGAATGGACACCAAAGCTTCATCCTCTGGTTCACCGGATTGTCGGCCTCAGGAAAGTCGACGATTGCCAATGCCTTGGCCCATTCCCTATTTCAACAGGGAAAGCAGGTGTATGTTCTTGATGGGGATAATGTTCGTCATGGATTGAATCATGATTTAGGATTTAACGAGAAAGATCGCAAAGAGAATATCAGAAGAATAGGCGAGGTCTCCAAGCTGTTCATTGACAGCGGGCAAATCGTCCTTACCGCCTTTATCTCCCCGTACAGGGAAGATCGGGATGTTGTACGTAAATTAGTCGGACCAGAAGAATTTATGGAAGTGTACGTTCATTGTTCAATCGAAACATGTGAAAAGAGAGATCCAAAAGGTTTATACAAAAAAGCAAGAAAACATGAAATTACTCATTTCACGGGAATCAGTGCCCCCTATGAAGAACCGGAGAATCCGGAAATCATTCTCGATACAGAGAAGAATACCATTGAAGAGTGTGTAGAGAGCCTGCTGTCAGAATTAAAACACAAACAATTGATATAAGGAGAGAGAGAATCATGGCGTATTCCAAATCATGGGAGTCAAATGAGAAATTGAACAAAACGGAATTATGGAAGCTTGAGAAAGATGGATTGTCAATCTTTGAAGACATACCCCATTATGCCGAAAATGGGTTCTCTTCCATCCCGAAAGAAGAGTGGGATAAATTCAAATGGGCCGGCCTATACCTTCAGAGACCAAAGGAAGACGGGTATTTCATGATGAGGGTGAATGTTCCATCAGGGATCTTAACGTATGATCAGGCAAGAGCACTTGCTTCCATTTGTAAAGAGTATGGAAGGGACGTCTATGACATTACCACACGGCAGGCAGTACAGTTTCACTGGTTGAAGATCGAACAGATTCCCGATATATTCAAACGCTTGGAGGAAGTGGGACTATCTTCTGCAGGTGCATGCGGGGATATTACCCGGAACATTGTTGGAAATCCTCTGGCTGGTATCGATCCTGATGAACTATTTGATACAAGAGGTGTTGTGAAAGAAGTGTATGATTTCTTCCAGCATAACGAAGATTTTTCAAATTTGCCGAGAAAATATAAAGTCGCGATCTCCTCTAATGTTAACAATGCCTCAAATGCCGAGATCAACTGTGTATCTTTTGTTCCGGCAAAAAAATGGATCGATGGCAAGGAGGCAGTCGGCTTTCACTTGAAAATCGGAGGGGGATTGTCTGCCAGACCGTTTCTTGCACAGGAATTGGACGTTTTCGTTCTTCCTCATCAAGTGAAGGATGTCTCCATTGCCGTTACGACCATTTTCCGGGACTACGGTTATCGGGAGAAGCGGCATTTAGCCAGGCTTAAATTTTTAATGGCTGACTGGGGGCCGGAGAAGTTCAAAGAGAAGTTACTGGAATATGTAAAGCTTCTACCAGCGGGGACTAGTGCCGTAAAAGGATGGAACGCAGGATATTTCTATGGTGTTCATCCTCAGAAACAGGAAGGGCTCAATTATGTGGGACTGAATGTTCCTGTAGGCCGTCTCAATTCGGATGAAGTGTATGAGCTTGCAAGGATTTCCAAGAAATATGGAAACGGTGAATTGCGCAACTGCAATTCCCAAAACCTCATCATTCCGAATATTCCGGATGAACACGTGGAGTCCTTACTTTCCGAGAAAATCTTTGACCGGATTTCAACGAGCCCCCTATCGTTTATCGGATATTCAGTGTCTTGCACAGGTATCGAATATTGCAATCTTGCATTAGTGGAAACGAAGGAACGGATGAGACAGGTTGCCAATCAACTGGATCAAGAACTTGAACTGGACGTGCCGGTCAGAATTCATATGGTGGGATGTCCTAATTCATGCGGTCAGCGCCAGATTGCTGATATTGGCCTTCAAGGAATAAAAATGAGAACAAAAGATAAGAAAATGATCGAAGCTTTTGAGATTTACATCGGTGGTACCCTTCAAGATGGAGGAAAGTTGAATCAGAAGTTAAAAGGAAAAGTGGAGGCAGAAAACCTGACTGAGGTTGTCAGGGAGCTGCTCATTCATTTCAAGAATACGAAGGAACCGGGTGAAGCATTTTACGATTACATCAACCGAGTTGGAACAACGACGCTACAGGAATCCCTGAATCAGTCACTTCAGGAAGCATGAGGGGGGAAATCAGATGAACTTGTATCGGTTTGAAGTCACCGCTCACGCATACGTTACGATTGTAGTGGTAGCCGCTGAATCAGATGAGAAAGCTTTTGATTTAGTTGAGATTGAACTCGAGAAGTATTTCTTGAAAAAGCAGGAGATCTTGGACATCTCTCTTTATGAAAAACGCAGGATCCGGGGAAATGGTGCAGGGTTTGTTCTGCACGAACAGGAAACGATCATTAAACCATAAGGAGGAAAACAATGGGAAAGGTATATTTGGTGGGAGCGGGTCCTGGAGATCCTGAATTGATCACGGTAAAAGCGCTGAAAGCAATCCAAAAAGCAGACGTCATTCTTTATGACCGATTGGTGAATAAAGAACTCCTTTCTTATGCGAAGAATGGTGCTGACTTAATCTACTGCGGCAAACTGCCAAACTATCATACGATGAAACAGGAGACGATCAATCATTTCCTTGTCCGTTACGCAGCAAGCGGGAAAGTGGTGGTGAGATTAAAAGGAGGAGATCCCTTCGTATTCGGAAGGGGTGGAGAAGAAGCAGAGGCATGCGCGAAAAAAGGGATTTCCTTTGAAATCGTCCCAGGTATTACGTCAGGAATAGCGGCTGCTGCCTATGCGGGGATTCCAGTTACTCATCGTGATGCCAGTTCAAGCGTTGCCTTTGTCACTGGACACAAACAAAACCATCAGCAGGAAGATGAAAAGTGGGAAAGCTTATCCAAGGGTATCGATACCCTTGCCATTTATATGGGTGTCAGTAACCTTCCTTATATTAAAGAAAAGCTTATCCAATATGGAAAAAGCAAGGATACACCAGTGGCCCTTGTCCACTGGGGAACAACAGACGTGCAAAAAACCGTAACAGGTACACTGGACACAATCGTCGATATGGTTAAGAAAGAGAAAATTGAAAATCCAAGCATGATCATCGTGGGAGAAGTGGTCCGTTATCGTGAGAAAATTCAATGGTTTGAAAAGAAAATGATCATGAGCGAGGCATTATAGATGAAGCGTGCAGTCTTGTACGTTTGCCATGGAAGTCGGATACCGGAAGCCTGTGAGGAGGCCGTCGCTTTCATCAAACGATGCCAGGAACATATTGAGGCAGATATCCAGGAAATAAGCTTTCTGGAACTTGCCTCCCCTTCCATTCAACAAGGATTTGACATCTGCGTGAAAAAAGGAGCCACTCACATCTCAGTCGTTCCTCTCCTCCTTTTGACGGCGGTTCATGCCAAAAAGGATATTCCTGTTGAAATTCAAAAATGCAGGGAAACGTATCCCGCAATAAAGGTGAATGTGGGGCGTCCCATTGGTGTTCACGACAAAATGGCTGAAAGTGTGATCAAAAAGATAGAAGATGCTGCTTTCATTGATTCGTCATCAGTTGCCATATTAATAGGAAGGGGAAGTTCAGATCCCGATGTCAAAAGGGATCTCAGTGCCATTGCTGACCTTGTTCTGAAGGGAACAAAGTTAAGGGCGGTAAAAACATGCTATTTAACAGCAGCCACACCAAGCTTCTCCGAAACATTGGAATCCGTAAGAAATACGGACTTAAACATCATTTTCATCCCGTATCTCTTGTTTACGGGGATGCTCATGAAAGGAATCGAAACCGATATCCGCGGAACGGAAAACGAGCAGATCATTTTGGGGGATTATTTAGGATATGACTCTCTTGTCGAAGAAGCATTTCTGGACCGGGTAAAGGACTCCCTTTGGAATAGAGGTGAATCACATGCTGCCTATCATGATTGATGTCAAAGGAAAACAAGTGACGATCATTGGAGGAGGAAGAGTAGCTTACCGTAAACTTTCTGTATTTTTGGGGAAGGGAGCAAAGGTTACAGTCATCAGCCCGGATGTGGTGGAACAGATCAGGCTGTTACACGAAGAGTGCAGAATACTATGGATCAAGAGAAAAATGATGCCTAATGATTTAACACAGGCGTTTATCGTCATTGCTGCCACGGATAAACAAAGTGTAAATGCACAGGTGAAGGCGTACTCTAAAGATAATCAGCTAATATGTGTGGCGGATGATGGGGATTGTGGGAATATACACATGGTTTCCTATAAGCAAAAAGGAAATTTGACCGTTGCTGTTTCAACCGGTGGAGCAAGCCCATTCTTAGCCAAAAAACTCACGGATCAATTTTTCCAGCCATTTGATGATGCCTATATAGAAAAGATCGATCAGATTTCTCAAAAAAGAAAAGAAATCAAAGCCTCAGATGTATCTGATGGAGAGAAAAGGAAACGTTTAAAAGAACTGACAGAACGGATGTAAAGTGAGATGACTTTACATCCGTTCTGTCTTATTTTACGAACATTAACGAATGAATTCGTCTTATTGTTAGGAAATGAGTCTTTACAAATACGTAATCAGCCGGTATACTATCCAATATCAAATCAATATTCGTTTTCACTCATATAATAGCGGGGATATGGCCTGCGAGTTTCTACCGGATTACCGTAAATGATCCGACTATGAGTGAGCAATGATAGGTTCGTCTGTATGGACGCTCTTCCTCTAACCCAAAGGTCATTGTCTCACTCCTGTGTGAGCAATTTTCCTTTGGGTTTTTTAGTGTCTACAACAGGTAAGGGAGTGTATGATTGATGAAGTTATTACAAAGCAAGATCAAAGCAGAGGGTCTCGTTCTCTCAGATACTGTATTAAAGGTAGATTCATTCTAGAATCATCAAGTGGATCCGGAGCTAATGATGGAAATTGGGAAAGAATTTGCACGTCGGTTCCATGATCTGGGTATCACAATAGTACTTACCATTGAATCATCAGGAATTGCACCAGGCGTGATGGCTGCTCTTCACATGAATGTGCCCCTTGTATTCGCCCGTAAGCGGAAATCTTTGACTCTATCAGAAGGTGTGCTGACTTCGAAAGTGTACTCATTCACTAAAGAGGAAGAAAATACGATATCGATTTCAGATACATACATTAAAGAACGTGATCGTGTTCTTTTGATTGATGATTTCCTGGCTAACGGACAGGCTGCGATTCCACACATCAAGATATCAATGGATACGAGATACGTAAGTTGTTCTCCCGTCAGTCCAAGAGCCCCTCCTACGATAAGGGGGACGATGACGGCTCCTGCATACATGGCAAGAACATGCTGAATACCGAGTGATGCCAGTTTGAGAGGCTTTTCCTTCATCATAAACCCGACTCCTCTTTCTTAAATTGTACTTCACCGTTAGTAAGAGACCCGATTTGCGCTAATGATTCAACCTTATAGCCTCTGTCTCGGACGATCTCCCCACCGAATTGAAAGGATTTCTCAATGACGATTCCGATCCCGGCTACTTCCGCCCCTGCTTGTTTCACGAGATCGATCAATCCTAGCGCAACCTTGCTGCAGGTGTGGAAGAATCGATACTTCGGTATCGGACTGCCCGTTGTACTGGGTTGTACGTTCACTGCAGTGGGACCCATGATCGCCATTGGAGGACAGTATGGGATTTCCGCTATTTATGGATCGATTCTTGTTTCAGGTATTTTCGTCGTTGCGATCGGAAGATACTTTGGGAAACTAGTGCGCTTTTTTCCACCTGTTGTAACGGGTTCCGTTGTGACTATCATCGGGATCACCCTGATTCCAGTCGCCATGAACAATATGGCTGGCGGACAAGGGAGTGCAGATTTCGGATCGTTACAAAACTTGTCTCTGGCTTTCGGTACTCTGTTATTCATCTTATTCCTTTACAAGTTCTTTACAGGTTTTGTCCGTTCTGTTTCCATTTTACTTGGATTGGCGGCAGGGACGGCTGTTGCAGTTATACTGGGGATGGTTGATTTCAGCGCTGTCGGTGATGCTTCCTGGTTCCATGTGGCGAAACCTTCTACTTTGGGATGCCCACATTTGAAATAACAGCTATTCTCACTATGGTCCTAGTAGCAACAGTCAGCTTGGAAGAATCAACAGGAGTGTATTTCGCTCTTGCAGACCTCAGTGATAAAAAGATTTCCGAAGAAGATTTAGCTAGAGGTTACCGGGCAGAAGGGTTGGCCATCGTACTTGGTGGATTATTCAACGCATTCCCTTACACCGCATATTCTCAGAATGTCGGCTTGGTACAGCTTTCAGGAGTGAAACGGAATAGTGTGATATATGCTACAGGGATTTTCCTGGTCATTCTGGGGCTTATGCCGAAAATCGGAGCACTTACAACCGTCATCCCTGCATCTGTACTTGGAGGAGCAATGGTAGCCATGTTCGGGATGGTAGTAGCCTACGGAATTAAAATGCTGAGTCACGTAAATTTTGGATCCCAGGAAAACCTGTTGATCATCGCCTGCTCTGTCGGAATGGGACTCGGGGTAACTGCTGTACCTGAGTTGTTCGCAGAAATGCTATCGGGCATCCGGATTTTTACGGATAATGGAATTGTTGCAGGCAGTGTGACAGCCATTGGGTTAAATATATTCTTTAATCGATTATCTAAACGGAAACTGAATGTTGTGGTGAATGAGCAGAAAGCTTCTTAGACATAACAATGTAATAACCGTCATCTCGATTGATAAATGGATGACGGTTTTTTAACAGTTATATTTATCCATAAAAAATAAGAAAGAACTAACATTATATAATAAGTAAATGTAGTTTTATAGGAGGTAGAACATTTGTTCTATCCAGAGGTATAAAGCAAGTTAGTATGAAAATAGAAGGAAAAAGGAGAAAAAAGAAGGAAGGAATTCAGTAAAGCCTGGAGATTATACACTTCCAGGCTTTTTGGTTTGTTCAAAAGTGAAAAATCAGACAGGAACAGAGGTACAGGCTATCATGCGTATTACTTATCTATTAAAGATTTTCCATCAGTCGTTTTGCGATTCGTTCATAATCATCCCGATCGATGCCTGGTGCGAATTCCTCAGGAAGATCATCCAGATTTGGGATAGGAGCTCCTTTAGGACTTCCCTGCTTCACAATCAGCCGCTCTCCATTTTCAGGATTTGTCCCTTTCCATATTTGAGAGATATCCGCATATTCCCCTACGTCGTTCCAAGTGTATAAAACGTTCGCCAATCCTTGTTCTTCAAATTTTCGGGCATGGTCAAATCTTGAATTTGCCAAATCGGGCAGAGGGATTAATTTCTTTACATCAACACCTGTAGCAATTTCCAGAGCTTTTGCATAGGCCAGAACATGAGTGCCGCCCCGTACGAGTAAATACCCGATCATTTCACGGGCTGTTTCATTTTCTGTCATCTCATACACTCTCATTTTATGTGTTCTTGCCCCAACCTCTAAGAAGAAATTATGAAGGAGGTCCAATACCAGATTCCCGCTATTAAATACATTGTCACCGGTCCAGGCACGACCCATGGAATCACCCGCCAAAGCGGTTTGGGCCGTGGCGATGAATTGGTACGTATTCCGGCTGTCCTTTCCTGTGCGTAAGGGAGTAACGTCAGGATCACCGGTATAAAAGGTATTTCCTCTTGATAAGAGATTGATGGCATTACTGACAAGCTCCACGTGACCGAACTCCTCGGCTGTGATACTGGCAACTAAATCATAAAATGGTTTAAGTTTATCTTTTCGACGAAAGTTAAAGGATTGAAACATATAATTGTTTAACGTAGACATTTCTCCAAATTTGCCCCCTAAAAGCTCCTGAACTGCTGCTGCTGCATTCGGATCCCCGTGCTCGGGAACCGGTAAGGCAATTAACATTCGGTTTTCCCGTTTAATCATTGTGATTCCTCCTTATCCTCTTGGAATGACCCAAACAATTTGAGCAGTCCGGATATAAAAAGGAGAGCCCCCTGATTTCACCACAATATGATCTGGCATAACGGTTTTAAGCTTTCCAGAAACAGTGCCTTGAGTGGTTTGAACGACTACCATGTTCCCCGTAATGCTGAGGAGTGTTTGGTATACATATGGATCAACTTGAGTGACATACGCTGGTGTCGATTGATTCATGCTGATTCACCCCTTATTCAGGATCTAAACTTTTTAAATATATGTATCAACTAAACTCTGTATGATGAGAAGGGTATATTTTTTAGTTTAAACTCATGCCATATCGATACTTTCTTTTTATGTTGTTGAGAGGTGGCATGCGTGCTCTCAGCTTAGAACCCTGAGGAATATTCAATTCGCTTTTTTGCTTATCGGTACCTAATAATGAATAGTCTCCTATAATCAAGGAAAGATAAAAGAAATGAGTCATTGGGAGCGGTCATGATGCGCAGTGGAAAACAGAATCGACAGTCATTTCACAGGTCAAATGAGAAGATCAGCGCTTCGAATGCTCCTGTTAAACCACTATCGAACGAGTTAATTGTAAATATTGAAAACATACAAGAAGTGTTCGGTCATACTTCAGATTTACAGATTAGTCAATTTGTATTGGAGACACAGGCAGGTAGTTTGATGTATTTAGATGGAATGGTTGATCATTCGGTCATTGAGGACTTTAAGCAGTCTTTGGTCGATCTGCATTTGTATGAGGACATTTCAAACTCTTCCTTACCCGGCAATACAGGTGAGGTTGAATGTTTTGATCGAGTCATCAAATCGATATTATGTGGAGATACCGCCATCCTGATTGACGGTGTATCGAGGGGGTTTGTTCTGAAGACATCCAGTCAGAAGGTGAGGGATGTATCAGAATCAACAGCCGAACAGGTTGTGAGAGGTCCCAAGGAATCTTTTACTGAAACGTTGAAAACGAATATCGCTCTCATTCGCCGAAAGATAAAAGACCCCAATCTTCGGAGGATCGAGAGGCATGTTGGACGTTCTACCCAAACCGATATTTCCATTATGTATATCAATGGGGTGGCAGATGACAAGATTGTTGATGAGGTCCTTCAACGGATCGACCGGATTGATATAGATGGGATTTTAGAAGGGAATTACATTGAAGAATTAATTGAGGATCAAACATACTCTCCATTTCCCACCATTTATAATTCTGAACGACCTGATGTGATCGCAGCAGGATTATTGGAAGGGAGAATCGCCATATTGGTGGATGGAACTCCCTTTGCATTGTTGGTTCCGGCCATATTCGTTCAATTCTTCCATTCAGCTGAAGATTTCTATCAGAGGTGGGATATTGCGAGTCTCATTCGAATCTTGAGGGTGTTCAGTCTTTTTGTGTCTCTCCTTGGACCGTCCCTCTATATCGCTCTAAGTAGCTTCCATCAGGAAATGTTACCAACGAACCTGTTGATCAGCCTCGCTGCTCAACGACAAGGCGTTCCCTTTCCAGCACTTATTGAAGCGATTCTCATGGAAATCACTTTGGAAATATTAAGGGAGGCGGGAATCCGACTGCCCAAAACCATTGGACAAACCGTGTCGATTGTAGGTGCCTTGGTGATTGGGCAAGCAGCTGTTGAAGCAGGCTTTGTCTCTCCTGCCATGGTGATCGTCGTCTCCATTACTGCTATTTCCAACTTTATCATCCCGTCTTATAATATTGCCATTTCCATAAGGATTTTAAGATTTCTATTTATGGTTCTGGCGGCTACGCTGGGTTTATACGGGATCGCTCTAGGGTTATTTGTACTGGCCATTCATCTGAGCAGTCTGCGCTCCTTCGGGGTCCCGTTTATGTCTCCAGTTGCACCGTATATTAAACAGGATCAAAAAGATACATTGTTAAGACTCCCGCAAAAACATTTATTGACCAGGCCGCGCCTAATCAGTCAGAAAAATATTGTGCGTCAGGACAAACAATCGAACAAAGGCAAAACAGGAAGGTGAACGAGATGAAATCAAGGCTTTTGAGTGTATTGATTACATTTTCATTAATCCTTAGTGGCTGCTGGAATAGCAGGGAGCTTGATGACATCGGCATTGCGGTAGCATTGGGATTCGATAAAGCAGGTGATGAGGTGCTTGTATCCGTACAACTCGTGAATCCCGCGGAAATTTCAAGTAAACATTCAAGTGGAAACAAAGCCCCTATCGTCGTATATCAGGAAACAGGGGAAACTGTATTTGAAGCTCTCAGGAAGATGACAAAGACCGTTCCTCTTAAAACATTCTTTCCGCATTTGAGAATGCTTGTCATCGGAGAGGACTTAGCCAAAGAAGGAATTGCTACATCTATGGATTTATTGGCGAGAGACCAGGAATTCAGAACTGATTTTTATGTGGTGATTGCAAAAGAAAATGAAGCCCAACAAATTTTAAAAATGTTAGTACCGGTGGAAAAGATCACGGCTCAGAACCTGTTCAATAAATTAGAAACGTCTTCAAACGTCTGGGCTCCCACCGTTGCCCTGAAAATCGGGACATTGATTGATGAGTTCATCAGCCCAGGCAAACAAGCGGTGATTACGGGGGTAAAGATTATTGGTCATCCAGAAGAGGGGACACCCTCAGCCAATCTTCAATCGGCAGATCCTCCTGTTCGATTGCAATACACAGATTTGGCACTGTTCAAAGAGGATAAACTGAAAGGTTGGTTAACTGAAGCGGAAAGCAAAGGCTATAACTATATAAACGGAAACGTAAAAAGCACCATTGTGACCGTACCATGCAGTGAAAAAGGGAGTGTGGCCATCGAAATTCTGAAAACGAAGTCAAAGATTAAGGCACATTTCACCAAGGGAAAGCCCTCCATTGAAATCCTCCTTAAGGCAATGGGGAATGTGGGCGAAGTGGAATGCGGAATGAATTTCGAAAAATCAGAGACGATTAAGTACCTAGAAAAACAAATGCAGAAAGATATTAAGGGGAAAATGCAACAATCCATCAAAACGGCTCAGGAAACGTATCATGTAGATATTTTTGGCTTTGGAGAAGTAATTCATCGGAAGAGGCCTTCCTATTGGAAGGATGTAAAGGAACAATGGGATGAACACTTCGACGATTTGCCCGTAAAGGTACAAGTAAGCGCACAAATCCGGCAAATAGGGAAACGAAATCATTCCGTAGTCAACAGAAGCGGGGAGTAAGAGATTATGTGGAAAATGCTTGGGATTTTAGCTGTCTTACTGATTTTTATCTACGTGGACGGTGTACCCCTATGGAAAAAACGTCGGTTTAATGCTTTCTGGACATTTATCATTCTATTGGGAGTAGGGACAGGTTTATTGATTTATCAAAGTTTTATTGGACCGATTCCAACCCCATTAAAAGGGATTGACTATATTCTCAAACCGGTGACTTCATCTTTTTATAAACTATTCGAATAAAGAAGGCGGGTACGAAACATGTTGGAGGAAGGAAAAATCAGCAGTAGGCAATTTACAGTGTTGGTTCTACTCTATACGATTGGAAGTACCATTTTAATCATTCCTTCTATCCTGACATCAACTGCAAAACAAGACGCCTGGATTTCTGGAATGATCGGGTTAGGAGTAGGAATTGCAGCAATTTTTTTATACACAGCACTGGCTTCCAGATATCCGGGTAAAAACTTTTCACAGATGTTGGAGCTGATACTTGGGAAGTGGCTGGGGAAACTCTTTTCTGTTTTTTATTTTCTTACGTTTGTCTTCTTATTGTGTTTATTTGTCCTGCGGGATATCGGGGACTTCATGGTTTCGGTGATGATGGTGGAGACTCCGATTCAAGTCATTCATTTAACTTTTTTACTTGTGGTTGTTTATGCTGTAAGACATGGGCTGGAGTCTTTTTCACGAACAGCGGAATTATTTCTTCCATGGATTATACTCCTGTTTTTGATCCTTGTTCTGGCAGTTGCTCCCCAAATAGACATCTTTAATGTTTTACCCATATTGGAATTCGGACTTAAACCAGTATTTAACGCCAGCTTTTCCTTTCTAACGTTTCCTTTTTTAGAGCTGGTTGTGTTTTTAATGATCGTCCCATATGTGAATACACAAGAGGTTCGAAAAGGCTTCATTTCCGGAACGATGATTGGCGGGTGCTGCCTTATCCTGATTTCCCTTCTGTCTATTCTGGTCACAGGGGTAGGTGAAACAACCGAAAGCATCTACTCGAGCTATGATCTGGCCAAGCAAATCAATTTAGGGGGGTTCTTTCAAAGGGTAGAAGCCATGATGGCATTCATTTGGTTTACAACGGTTTTCATGAAATTGACGATCCTTACCTATATCGTTTCATTAGGGCTCGCGCAGACATTTGAATTGCATGATTATAAAATCCTCGTCTTTCCATTGGGGTTACTCATGTATGTCCTTTCCTTAGATTTATTACCCAATATCTCTTATTTAATCGAGTTTACTCAAACCATGCAGATATATGTTTTGCTCTATGGGGGGATAGTCCCAATAATCTTATTCCTTCTGTCCTATTTTAAGCATGATCGTTACATGCTTGATTCCCTTAAGAAAAAGTGAAAGATGGAATTCCTGATTTTATCAAAAAGGCATGTATATGATCTTCCGTGACGCGGGTGAATGAGAACGATATACGAACATTTTTTGAAGAATATTTGATATTGAGGGTGGAAGGCTAATGAAAAGATCATTCAAGAATTAATGAAAGAAGGGACGTTATGTCAAATTCCAATCTCATAAAATTAACTTCTTCAGAGATAGCTTCCTTATGGCAGGAATATATAAGCCATACACATAGCCGCTGTATGCTACTCTATTTAATTGCAACCACTAAGGATGAAGAAATCGTATCCGTATTAAAAGAGGCTTTTACAATTGTTGAAGAGACAAAAGAAGCAACACTATCGATTATAAAAAAAGAAAACCTGCCAATACCTATTGGATTCAGTGACGAGGATGTGAATACAAAAGCCAAAAAACTGTTTTCAGATTCATTTTCACTCTACTATATCAAGAATCTATCTAGAGTGATGGCTTCTGCTTGCGGATTAATGATGACCATGTCCACTAGGGGGGATATTCGTACTCACTATGAAAAATGTACTGTTCGAGCCTTTAAGGTTTTTAACAGCGTCAGTGATGTGTTGCTCCAAAAAGGTCTTTATGTAAGACCACCACACATACAGCCAAACACCCAATCAGTTTACATAAAGGGAAAGCAATATCTGGATGGATATCGTCTGATTAGAGAAGAAAGGCCTTTAAATGCCGTAGAAATCTCTCATGTATTCGGTAATCTGGAAGCAAATTTGACAGGCATCACCTTTACTAAAGCTTTTGGCCAGACGATTGAGGATAAAGAGGTAAGAGACTTCATGTCAGATTCTGTGAATATGGGGAAGGAGATCATAAGCAAGCTGTCAACGTTTTTAACTTCTTCTGACCTGTCTGCTCCTATGCCCTCTGATATCCATGTAAATCCCATTACGGAATCCGCTTTCTCCAACAAGTACATGATGTATCAAATGTCAACTATGATGGCATCAGGTATATCTGGATACGCCAGTTCGCTTGCCGCCAGTATGAGAAATGACTTAAAAACGGCTTACATGGAGTTTTTAACAGAGACATCTAAACTTGCTCGTAAAGGGGCGAATATCATGATAGCCAATCAATGGCTCGAACAGCCTCCACAGCCTGCAAGCTTGGACAGGGAATAAAACGGAAAGATTGTATGATCAATTTCATAAATGCCTTTCTCCTAAGCCCCAATGGCTTAGGATTTTTTTAGACCTATTCCCTTATGGTAATCCTGACTGGAATTTTAATATGTAAAATGGTTCTGTCAAAAAGAGAGAGTGTAAGCAGGAAGGAAATGGGAGGGGGGATAGTTTCTATCAAATAGTCATTGATATACTCAGTATATCTAAGTGTTTTTCAAATTGAAATAAAAGCCTATACCATTCTACTTATGCTTTCATATACTAGAGTATCCTTTGTAGAAAGGAGGTAGAATATGAATAGTAACTATCATAACTGTAGCTGCAATAAATGTAGTGGAGACAAGCATGATGATCATAGTGGCCATCATCAAGTGGATACGTGCAATTGTTGTGTCATCGGGTTAGAGAAGACTATCAGAGAGCAATTCCGTTGCGGAGATACGATTGGTATCACTCGATTCGGAGATGCAGCGGCAGGTATTTTCGTCGGAAGATACAGAGGCTTGAAATATAGTGTAGTTGAAATTGAAGATCTACTTGTTCCGGGTACGACAAGTTTTGTTCCATTATGTGATATCGAAAGTGTTGAAAGAGGCATTCAGTTCCAGGAGCCACCGATGCAAATTGAAAAAAAGTAATGCCATTTACTGAAAAATTGAATTAATAGCTCAGGGGTTTTACACTCTGAGCTTTCATATAGGTCATCAGACATTAGGATTTATAGAGTGAATGTAGTACGATCATGTGTTTTCTCTGAAATTGGATGAAACACGCTTCAGTTTTTCATATCCTAGATTATCCTTAGAGTAGAAAGGAGGAAGAATATGAATAGCAACTATCATGACTGTAATTGCCATAAATCCAATGGGTACAAGCATGATGATCATCGTGACCATCATCAAGTAGATACATGCGATTGTTGTGTCATTGGATTAGAGAAGACAATCAGAGAGCAGTTCCGTTGCGGAGATACGATTGGAATCACTCGATTGGGAGATGTTTCTGCTGGGATTTTCGTCGGAAGGTTCCGGGGCTTGAAGTATAGTGTACTTGAAATTGATGATTTACTTGTTCCAGGTACGACCAGTTTTATTCCATTATGTGATATCGAAAGTGTTGAAAAAGGGATTCAGTTCCAGTATCAACCGATGAAAATTGAGAAGAAATAAAGCGCAAAACGGTTGATATCAATAGCTTAGAGGGTCTGGCTTTTATCTTAATATTCGTATAGCAGGGTTTTATCTGTGAGTAGTGAAAGATCGTGGCACGTGATGATACTGATTTCTTCATGGATTCTGTACCTGCTGCAGCAGAATATGAAGAGGCTGGGACAAAACTATAACAACCTCGCTTAAACATGAACCATTTCAGTGATGCTTCTTTATGCCGCTAATGATTTCCGTGCAAGACTCCGCTTTCCGCAGGAGTCTCCGTCTTGCACTCCAATCAACCGCTGGGTAGAATTGGAGTCTTAGGTATATTTTAATAATTCAAAACCCGAACTGTTTTACCTGTTTTCAGGTATAATGGTTCGGGTTTTGTTTGAGTAAAAATCCTTTTGTCCCAGCCTCACTCTATTGAGGATAGTAAATGAACTGTCTGCTCTAATTTAATTTAAGCGAAAGGTAAAATGAAAATGTTTTTGAACAGAGAGTAATGAATAGAGATTTGGTACATCTCAAACTAAAAAATGTCATATCTGTCACTTTAGGAGATAGTTTGCACATCTAATTTAAAAACCCAGCTTCTCAAAGGAATAACTGGGTTTGATCTAGTGATAAAGAGGTTCCACTTTGTGCCGCAATAGCACCCGATCTTGGAAGGTGGTTCACCATTTGCTTACCACACAATAACGTCGAATGTGCAATAGATCTTTTGTTATTAACTCAATATAAATAACAAAAAGCTACTCATGGGGTCCCGCCTACAAACTACATACGCTAAGTAAATTTCGACATGGAAAAAACCGATTTTTCCAACCCTAAGGATCGGCTCTTTTCTCTTTGTGTGTTCTTTGTGGAGAATTTTTTATATTCCTACATGCCTCAGCTTGTCTGGGTTCCGGACAATATATATGTTGTGGATCATATTATTTTCGACATGAAACATCCCCACTGTATGAATACCTTCGTTTGAACGGAGAATAAGAGCAGGTTGCCCGTTAATTTCACTTATTTCAATATGTGAATTTCCATCAACAATGGAAGATTTTCGTACTGCACCAAACAGAAACTTTACAACGCGATCCCGTGCTAAAATTGGATTTACGGCAGCCAACACCTTGCCTCCTCCATCTGACACCAGTACCACATTTTGATCAAGCTTGGATATGACCTGATTCAGGTTTCCCTGTTTGAGTGCTATTATAAAATCATGAACTAAATCTTGAGAAGCTGCTTCAGAATGAACATCGTCTTCAAAATTAATCCCCATCTTTGCTTTTGCACGGCTGAATAATTTCCGGCAATTCACTTCACTTTTTTCAATGAGCTTTGCTATCTCGTGATAACCAAAACCGAGTGCCTCTCGAAGGACAAAAACGACACGTTCCGTTGGTGTAAGCTTTTCAAGTAGCACAAGTATCCCATAAGACAATTCATCGTCACGGATAACGGAGTCTATTGTATCTTCTGCAGATTTAGATAAGGGTTCTGGTAACCATTCTCCAAAATATTGTTCTCGCTTCTTGCGAGCTGTTTTTTGTAAATCCCGACATCGATTCGTTACCATTTTACAAAGATAGGCTTTAGGCTCACCCAACTTATCCGAAGGAACGTCATATAATTTTATAAAAACGTCATGGACGACATCTTCCGCATCTGAAACCGATCCTGTCAGTTGGTAGGCGAGTTTAAACAGCAACATTTTATATTTTTCGTACATTTCCTGCACATTTTCACTTCCATTCTCTTTCTACAATTCACCGATTGTAGAATGGGCTACAAATATAACGAGCTGAGGAGCAGTTTTGTGACAAAATAAAGTATTTATTCTTAAAAAAATATTAACATATATTACAACTACTTTCTAAATATGGATAAAAATCATATGGAAATATATATATAACTATTTTAATTGAACACCCTGTCACAGAATGAATGACTTACTCGTTATATAGGTGTTGATGGAGGAGAAGTAATGAAAGCAGCATTACAAAAGGTTAGTTGCCTTCATAAGATCACTTAATACTTCATCTGATTCATCCAATTATTTACTAAGGAGGGTTGTAAATAGTATGTAAACGCATCATTGAATGGGAAAGAACCAATCTACATGATTGAATAAAATAGGAAAAGAGAGGTATACCAATTATGGCTGAACGTGTGAATTACATGAAAGAATCACCGGAATTTTCTAAAAAGTTGATGGAACTTAGCATGCAAGAGAAGGAAAGTTCAATTGAAGAATCAATCCGTCATTTAGTGCACATTAGAGCTTCACAAATGAATGGATGTGGCTTTTGCTTAGATATGCACGTCAAAGAAGCTAAAATCCATGGTGAGAGAGAGCTGCGTCTTTACCACACTACCATTTGGCGTGAATCAACACTATTTAGTCCACGTGAGCGTGCGGCACTAGAGTGGACAGAGATTTTGACAAAGATGCCTGAGCATGGTGTGTCTGATGACGTTTATGACCGTGTTCGTTTTCAGTTTTCAGAAAAAGAGTTATCAGACCTTACATTCTCGGTTATGGCAATTAATGCTTGGAACCTTATAAGTATTGCGTTTAAATCGGTACCAGGTTCAGCTGACAAAGCGTTTGGATTAACAAAATCTGGCCTAAGCTAAGAGTTATATGAGCCCAATGTGAAATGGACCTCAGGAGGAAGCGGCATCATGGGCTTCTCAAGGTATAGACACGATTTCTGGTGAGGGGCAAGACTAAGAGATTTTCATAAATCAATAGAACAGAAAAACCGGTATCTTTAGAGATATGGGTTTTTCTGTTTTTCTGATAGTAATATCAATTTAGAAAATTTGGGGTCTCAACCTGTTAAGGTGAAGTTTAGGTATGGCATAAGCGATTAGTGGACAAGGGAGTAACGTTTACGATGGAGCCAACCGTAATGGGCGATATCACCATTGCTGTCTTCGACGATACATGGGGAAACCTTATTCAGATGATCGAGCAGAAGTGATTTATAATTCGGGTCTTTTCTCTCTACGTGCTGTATTCAGTGTGCAGGGGGAAGTCCCTTTTTCTAATTTCGGTTTATTCTATGAAATATTGGGGATTCTTCTTAATAGGAACGAAAGAGGAGTGGACGTATGGAGTTAGATGGCAGAAACTTAAAAGACAGGGCTAAGGCTGCAATGAGTAAGTTCAAACACAATGTGAAGGGGACGTACTATTCTATTGCTGACATTCCCACAGCTTCCGTTCAGGAGTTGGCGGATTTCATTCAGATACACCCTGACACACATGAAATCAAGAAGAGTCTGCTCGGCAACATCTATTCTTTTTTTAGACTGAACTTGAATAACTATCGGTTCTACTTAGAAACCACCCATGACCGTATTTTACAACTGGATGGTTCTTTAAATGGAAAGGAATTGGTTTCCTTTCGATCTTACCGGGATTCTGATGATAGACATTCACCAGTTAAATTGAGTTAAGAATAGAGAAATGGGCTTTCTTATAAGGGGGGCCTGTTTTTTTCGTTCCGGGAAAATTTCTGGAAAATATTGAAACGAAACAACAAGTAAATCGTATCATTTTATAATCGGAAAAAATGGATGGCGAATTTAGAATGAAAAAAAGGAGCTTCTTTAACCAAATGATGGTTCATTATTTGGTCATGCTGATCACTGTGTTCCCAACTTTACTTCTTAGCGGTATTTATCCGATTGCTTCTTTTAGAGATGTCGTGAACGTATTTTTCCAATTTAATATGGCTGGGCGGCTACATATTTTATTTTTCAATTAAGGAATAGAGCTTATATGAAAGCCCAGGACCAATAGGATCTAAAATATCGGTGCCTGCATTATATAGTAGAAAGACCAGGAGTGAAGAAATGAACAACTTTATGAAAGCATTAACCTATGTAAACGAAAGAGTTTATGAACCTAATCAATTAAAGATAAAATCGGTTCAAGAGGAAAAACAAAATGCACATTACGGTGCTGGTACTTTTCAATTAGCTTCTCGTTCAGTTCGATTTAGAGTGGCAAAAACAACACCTAATAAGGTAGGGCAATTTGTTGCTTTTTGGGAAAAAGACGAAAATGATAACAATCAACCATTTACATATGAAGAGGCCCCCGACTTATTGGTTGTTACTACCTTTTTAAGTAAGGATGAATGGGGACAATTTATTTTCCCGAAAGACATCCTTGCCAAACGAAATATTCTTAAAACAAGTACTACAAAAGGGAAGATGGCCATCAGAGTTTACCCTGGTTGGGATACCCCAACTAGCAAACAAGCGATAAAAACTCAAAAATGGCAGTTACCCTATTTTGTTGATTTGAGTCATTCGAATCAATTACCCATAGAAAAAATAGTAGAACTGTATGCGCAATAAATGTGATTATCGGTGCCTGCCCCCAACACGGGAACGTTTTAGTGTATCGGGGGTCAGGTGCTTTTTTGAGTACTCATAAATAAAGAAAATTCGACACTGGGTCATGATTCTCGATTTTCTCGTATGTTTAATCAGAAATCCGCCGCGTGAATCGTGGTTATACCCTTTTCCTGAGTATGGAGTAAATGTTTGAAAAATACAATTTAGTTCAAAAAATGTATAGGAAACGTCCTTTGTTTGCCATGGGGCGTTTTTTCTGACGTATTAGGAATAAGCGCTTATCGTTGAGGTGCCACGGTACCTGTCCCTGTGGTATCTCTTGACAATCACGTATTTAGAAGGGAATGGAAATATCCAATCCCATATCCAATACCTTAATAAGGTATTCATTATGTTGCTGAAATGACAGCACCATTTTTATGTATGACGGTTACGAAGACACCGGACTTTTTTTGAAAATCAGAAGAAGAACCATATGGGACTTTCAATGCGAATGTTTTACCATTTCTCTTAAATTCAACAGTGAATTTGTCAGATGCCCCAATAATTTCTGCTTCAGTTACCTCGGATTTTCCAGGTATAAGTAAGTTTTGACCTATGAGTAACATATCCATTTTCAAATCATTTGATTTAGCTAAGTCTTCTTGTTTTACTCCAAACCGATGAGCTACGCCCCATAAAGTGTCACCAGGAACTACGGTGTATATTTCTCCAACATTTGACTTGTTTTGTTCAACAGGAACCAAAATAGATTGTCCAATATTAATTTGATCTGAATCCAACCCGTTTAATTGTTTTAAATAAGCGATTGTTGTTTCATATTTTTTGGCTAATGAGTATAATGTATCTCCTCGTTGGACTGAATATTTGTTTTCATTATGATTTTCTAGGTGAGGCACCAGAAGCGCTTGACCTTCATAAATTTTATCAGACATTAATACGTTTTTTTCTTTTAGTTGATCGACTGTAACATCATATCTTTTAGCTAGACTATATAATGTGTCATGCTTTTTCACTGTATATTCTGCACTGCAAGCACTTGCATTTCCATTGGTGAGTATAAGAGCAGACAGTGCTCCTACAGTAGTGGCAATCGTTAATTTTTTGTTTCTTTGTTTAAATGCTTTCTTCTTTTCAATAGCTATTCTTTCTCTCCTACTAAGTTGAATTGTATTCAATTCTTCCATCTCCTTTGTCCTAAATACTATCGAACTAACTATATATGAGCCATTTGTGGGTGAGAAGGGTCTAATGTTGGAGTTACCAATACAATCCTTAGTACCCATTGTTTTCCTATGTTCGTTAATTTCCAGACGTCGAATATAGTCATTTAACCGCGAAAAATGACGAATCATAGTCACTGGGAGATTAGTAGGAGTTAAGGAGGAGGTTGAATTATTTGAATATAAAGACACAGAGGTATGATGATCAAAAAAAACATTGCATCCATATGGTGGAAGACAGTTAATTTGATTCACACTGTTATTAGTCATTGGGCTTGCATACAGCGGAAGCACGAGAACACTGTTCATAAAGGATCAATGTTCATTTTCGTTTCAAGAATATGATGAATATTATAATAGCTAACGTCTCAAATTTCTGAATTCCCTAAAAAAGATTTTTAGTACTTTTAACTCGGTAAAAAAGAGGGATTTAAACTAAATCAATTAGTGTTAAGATGTTTTGGGATTTGTAGAAAAATGTAGAAATTAGTCTAATATTATCCAATGAATAATATTCTATTGAAGACTTATCTCCACAATCTTCTAAAACTGGATGAGTAGTCGAATTCAAATAATGAGTGGAACCATTTTAAATTTTATGAGGTGATCTACCTATATTGTATTAATGTATTTCATGTGAGGGGAGGGATAATTACTATAATGTATACTCAAATGAATAAGGAAGATTAGGTAAAGGACAGTATGAATAAACACGAAGTTAAGGTTGTGAGTTAAATGAATAAAAAACCGCCAAATATGAATCGGGCAGGTGCCTTTTTGTTCTGTACTTTTTCACTCCTATTTTCAATAGTATTTGTTCGTTTTCTTTATATACAAGTAACAGGAGAAATAGAAGGGAAAAATTTAGTTGTAGAAGCATCTAATAAATATTTAGAGAATCATATATTAAAGGCAAATAGAGGAACGATATTTGACCGTAGCGAACATGTTCTAGCACAAGACACTCCTTCATATAAAATAATAGCGATTTTATCTGAGTCAGTAACATCTAACCCTAAAAAACCCAACCATGTTGTCAACAAGAATAGGACGGCTGATGTGTTGTCTAGATATATCAAGTTAGAAAAGACTGAAATTTACAAACTATTAAATAATGAAGGGAAATTCCAAGTGGAATTAGGAGCTGTAGGTAATGGAATTTCTACCGAAATGAAAGAAAAAATTGAAAAGGAAGAATTACCGGGAATTACGTTTCTTACTATAAATAGACGGTCCTATCCAAAAGGGATGTTTGCTTCTCATACCATTGGTCTCACTCAAGCCGATGCGAAGAGGAATGGGAACACACAAAACGAGGGTATAATGGGCATCGAAAAAAGTTTAAATACATACCTTAGTGGTAAGGATGGTCAGATAAGATATGAAAGTGACTTTTGGGGGTATCTATTACCGGATTCAGAAAAGACCATCATTCCCCCAGTGGATGGTGATGATGTTTATTTAACCATAGATGGAAACATCCAAAAAATTTTAGAAGATGCATTAAATTCCGTTGATAACGAGTATCACCCTAGAAAAATGTTTGCCATTGTATCTGATCCCACTACTGGAGAAATACTGGCAATGGCCCAAAGACCATCATTCAATAATGATACAAAAGAAGGTATACGTGACAGTTGGTCAAACTTCATAGTTGAAACCTCTTTTGAACCAGGATCCACTATGAAATCATTCTCTTTAGCCGCTGCAGTGGATAGTATGGTATTTGACCCACAAGAATATTATAAATCCGGGCAGACTTTTGTAGATGGCTACCCTTCACCAATAAAGGATTGGAATAGAGGGAAAGGATGGGGAACAATTTCGTATTTAGAGGGACTACAACGGTCCTCAAATGTAGCTTTTATTAATCTGTTAGGAAAAATAGGAACAGATGAGTATTACACTTATTTAAAATCATTTGGATTCGGTAATAAAACAGGCATTAACCTTCAAAATGAAGCAAAAGGAATAGTACAATATAACAATCCAATCGAAAGAGCTACTACAATATTCGGTCAAGGAAGTACCGTGACAGCACTTCAGATGATCCAAGCAGGATCGGCGATTGCTAATGGTGGGAAAATGATGAAACCATATGTAGTTTCACGGATAGTAGATAGGGATTCAAACAAAATCGTTAAAGAATTTCACCCAGAGGTCATAAGGTCTCCAATTACCAAAGAAGCTGCTGATAAAACACGGGAGTATTTAACGTCGACTGTCACGTCCGATATAGGAACAGGGAGCAAATTCCAATTGAATCATTTTCAAGTCTCTGGTAAATCAGGTACTGCCCAGATACCAAACCCAAATGGTGGAGGATATTTAACTGCATCCAATGAATATTTGTTTTCATTTTTGGGGATGGCTCCAGCGGATGATCCTGAACTGATTGTTTACGTAGGGGTGCAGGAACCTGATTTACCACCAACAGAAATTGGATCAATACCTGTTTCAAAAGTATTTAATCCTGTGATGGGAGATAGCCTGATGTACCTTAAACGTATAAAGGCAGATAGCAAAAAAGAATTGTAAGTGGGTACTCTTATCTCCCTTACAGAAGTAATACAAAAGATGGCATAAGGCCTCTCCTTCTTCAAAAACGATGGATAGAGCTGGCTAGGATTCTCGTAAAACTCCTATGAAAAGAATTCATAAAAGATATAAATCATTATTTCCATGACCTTAGTTGACTGGTAATGAAGTTAGTTTCATGGAAATTTCTCGATAATAGGCACGGATATCACTTAATCCAACAGTGTCATACAAGCTCAATCCTATAAAATCGGCATGGTCCCATCTATATTGAGTCTTATGATAATTCCAAACGCCTTTTTCAGCCGTACTTTGTGCAGGTTGAGCCTTGTGTCCATTCGGATATTGTGAAGAAGGAACGCTCACTAGACCGTCGTTTGGCCACCATGAAGAACCAAGTTGATTATTTCCATATCTTCCAATGTAAAAGCCAGAAGGATATAATAGTGGATTCATTGAAGGGAGGGGGAGGTTGTACCCTGTTAAGGGAGAATGAAATGTAGCATCCCCTGTATAAGAAAAATAATAAACATCTGAATACGTTTTCATTTTTTCGTTCAGCTCTTTTGCTCCTTCTATTGAGAGGTCATATTGACTTGTATCCTTTGTTTTCCAGAAAGGGCTGTTATACATTCGTTCTATATACGAATAAGTCGGTTCATTCACCTCTCTCTTCAAACCCCAATGATCCAGTTTGAAATCATAGTTAAAAGATTCATTAGAATGCTGGTCTGCCAAATTAACATATTTGTATACAAACCCTTTTAGAAAGGGCATAAAGTTTTCTAGTTTATTAGCAAAAGGAGATCCATCATGAGGAGTCGCCAAGGTTGTGATGCTATGAACCCAATCTTTTCCTCCATCGTAAAGACTGGACATTTGTTGAGCATGAGGATTCTTCTTATGAAAATCCTTTTCTTCTTTACTGCCAGATTTCAGTAATTCCAGCAACATTCTTGAAGTTTGTCCACCCATACTGTGACCAAGTAGATGTACTCGATTCTCCTCATCCCAATCCGTTTTTTCTCCAGAGTATTTCTTCCCGAAACGATGGTGATTATGTTGTAAAGAATGAGCAGCCCCATAGTCAACGGTACCACCCTTTATATAGGCAAATAATTCAGCTGCTCGATCCCAGTTACTTGATACAGGTCCCACTGCAGCTGTAAATGTTTCAAATCCTTGATTGTTTAAATCATTTTCTATATCATGAATTCCCCCCCAATAATAAAAATTAGACACTTCTTCTTTCCCCCAACCACCTACTCCATGTATTAGGAAAATTGGGTAATCATTGCCTTCAGATTCTCCGGTACTTGCATACATTTTCCTTTCTTGAAACAATAAGAATATCAAAAACAAAATGACGATCATCTTACTTAAATTAACCATAATTCCATTCTCCTTTATCTGAAATTTCATACTATTAAGATAGTATAAATGTATCTATAAGCCAATAGGCTAAGTGTCATGTCAGCCTTTAGAACGATAATGTCACTTAGTTCTTCGGGATTGATGTTGATTTGGACCATTCACTTCCTACACGACAAAGGTCAGATTTGATTATCTGGGCTTCTTTTTCGTACATAAAAACGCGTGTAGGAAATTATTCTGTGATAAGCAGGTATAGTGGTCTTCAATCGAAGAGTTGAATGTAGGTCTTTTTTCTTGTTTCGACAAAACTTGATATTCTTTTAAGCATACTAACTTCACCGTTGGATGTTGGATATGTATAATCGGATTCAACATTATTAGTCAATTCATAATAATGTAATCTCGTAGGGAGGAGGGTGTCAGTTGAAGATCTGAAATAATGTTTGGAATAGTAGGTAATGAAATAACAAACAGGAGGAAATGAGAATGATGAAGAAGACTTTAATATCTGGTTTATTGGTAACGACGGTATCTGCTAGCTGTATGATCCCCGTAGGTGCATCACCTGCAAACCCACAACAAGAATATTTAAACTCTATGACTCAAAACACGATCTCGAACAACACCCTTTCCAACTCGATCCGAACGTTAGGATCTCAGACCCCGCTTATTCAAGCATATGGACTAGTCATATTACAACAGCCTGAAGTGAAGATTGAGTCGATGCCCAGCATAACAAATCATCAATTATTCGCCAAAAACAATGTAAGGGAATGGGTTGATGAGTACAACCCTAAGTTAATTGATTTGAATCAAGAAATGATGAGGTTCAGTTCAAGGTTCGATAGTTATTACAGCAAGCTGACTGAACTATCGGAGGAAATGAATGATGATCCACAGGCGAAAGAAAGCTTTCAATATGCTTTTGGTAGACTTCAGGCTCAAGCGCAAAAGATTGAGGGAAATATGGATATGACTTCATTGGAACTAATTCGTTATAATACATTGCTCATTCAAGATAGTGAAAATTTTTCAGAACGTGCAAATGCTTCGATTCAAGCTTTGCAAGGTGTAAATGGAAACATCCCACAAATTCGAGAAGAGATTAAACGAATTCAAGATGAAATACAAGCTGAGCTCACCATCATATTAAATCGTCCTCAGGAAATAATTAACGGGTCAATCAATATCGGAAAGCAAGTGTTTACAGTTACCTCCAATGGGGCTCAAACGAAAACCGTTGATTTTGTATCAATTGAACACCTTAGCAACGACCTGATCGACCTTTCTGATAGCCAAGTATCTGCGGCAGCTTTAACCATTCAGCAAAAACAACAAGAGCTGATTCCATTGATACAACAGTTGTCCGATACACAAATTCAAGCAACCCAGATTACTCTGATTGAGGATCAAGTTGATGGATTTACAGAAATGATTAACCGTCAATTAATGATATTGGACTTTTTGAAGACAGATTGGAAAGCATTCAATCATGCTATGAAAGAATTGATGAACATGACATCAACAGATGAACCAGTGGATATAAAGGCTTTACAAGAGAAATTATCACACTTTAAACACATGAGTGACGAAATGGACAAGCAAACAAATCAATTCGAAGATTTCGTAACGAATGTAAATGTTCGATAGTTTATGAATTTCAATAAGAGGGAGAGAGGAATATGAAAAAAATACCATTTAAAATAATGACGTTAACAGCTTTACTAGCTTTATCGGCAAGTAATATAGTCCCTGCCAAAGCATCGGCAACAGAAGCTGCTACTAAATCGAATCAACCAGTCGTGGCCATAAACCATGAAGTTGAATACCCGGGTTATTCATTAGGACCCGATGGCCTTAGGGATGCAATGGAACGTACAGGTTCAAATGCCTTAGTAATGGACCTTTATGCATTAACGATCATAAAACAAGCCGATGCGAATTTCAATGGTATCACGACTGTTAATGAAGCTTTGAAATCAAGCATCGTCCATCACCAATCCGTTGCCAGAACGAATGCAAATTACTGGTTGGATGACCTTAAACCCAAGCTTATTACAACAAACCAAAATATCATCAATTATAATACAAAGTTCCAAAACTATTATAATACCTTAGTTACAGCAGTGGATAACCAAAATAAAGAAACCTTGACAAAGGGACTGACAAGGTTGTCGAACAGTATTTCAGATAATAAAGCCAGTGTAGATGAGCTCATACTGGAATTAAGAACTTTCAGGGACAAAATGACCGCGGATACACAAAACTTTAAAGGGTATGCCAACCAAATCACGTCAATTTTGGCAAGTCAGGATGCAGGTATCCCTCTGATGCAAAACCAATTGACGACGTACAATCAGGCAATCGACAAATACAATGCGATTATTATTGGATCCTCTGTTGCAACGGCTTTAGGACCAGTTGCAATCATCGGAGGTTCCGTCGTTATCGCCACTGGTGCAGGAACACCTCTTGGGATCGCATTGATTGCCGGAGGTACAGCAGCAGTAGGAGGAGGGACCACCGGAATCATACTAGCGAAGAAGGAAATGGACAAAGCACAAGAAGATATCATGAACATTACTGGTCAAATTTCTCAGGCTCAATTACAAGTAGCAGGGTTAACCAATATCAAAAATCAAACTGAATATCTGACAAGTACCATTGACATTGCTATTACTGCCTTACAGAACATTTCAAACCAATGGCATACGATGGGATCCAAGTACAATTCGCTTCTTCAAAATGTTGACGCTATCAGTGCTGATGATTTGATTTTCATTAAAGAAGACTTAAGTATCGCGAAAGATAGCTGGAATAACATTAAAGAGTATGCAGAAAAGATTTATGCTGAGGATATCAAAATTGTAGATACACAAACTCTTTAATAGAAACAGTGGAGATCTTCTCGAAAAGGGGATCTCCTATTAAATGAGCAAGGGGAGTGTTTACTTTGAAGAAAGCCCGGATTAATAAACTGTTCTCATTTATTATAATAATGCTATTTTTGTCATATAGTCTGATACCACACCAAGCTTTTGCTACTGAAAATGGAACCTATTCTTTAGGTCCTGATAATTTCCAGAATGCCATGGAGAGAATGGCATCCAATGTGCTGATCATGGATAGCTATTCCCTTACGTTGCTAGAACAAACTCCTGTAGATTTTACAGGTTCAAATTTCATCAGTGAAAATATTAAAGACAATATCAGGGTCCATCAGGAAGATTCACGAATGAATGCCGACCGATGGACAAATCAACTTAAACCTCAAATGGTGGATGTAAACCAGGATATTGTTGACTATCAATCTCTTTTTGAAGTACATTATCTTAATTTACTAAGTGCGATCAATATTCATGACACGGCTACTTTCGAAAAAGAGTTAGAAACGTTATATGCCACCATTTTAGAAAATAAAGAAAATGCAGATAAACTGTTAGTTAATTTCATTGACTTACGAAATGAAATAGGAGAGGACATGCGTAATTTTAATGATGATCTCAATACAATTTCCAGTATTATTACGAGTCACGAAAGTGGGATTCCACTACTCCAGCAACAAATACAACAGCACAATGATGCCATCAAAAAGAACAAGGATATGATTGTTACCGGTGGACTCCTATGTCTGTCACTAATCGGATGTATTGCCGGAGGGCCAATGATTGCTACAGCCAAGAAAAATATCGATTTTGCCAACAAAGAAATACAAAAGCTAAACAAGAGAATTTCAGATTCACAGTCAGCCATAAGTACGCTGACAACTATAAACAATCAGATTAGATACTTAAATGAGACAATAGATACCGCCATCACATCACTCCAAAATATTTCGAATCAGTGGAATACTATCGGCGCGAAATATAACAGTCTATTAAATAATATTGAAATATTAAGTCCCGATGATTATTCTTTTATCAAAGAAGACCTTAATATTGCAAGGGATAGCTGGGAGGACCTTAAAGAATATGCGGACAAATTATATGAAGGAACTCAGAAAGTAGAGGAAGATTTACATTCAGTTGCAAGTTAAATAAAGTGATTATCAGAAATATCGATCGCTTGGTATACCTAAGACGTTTGTAGACGAATAAAAGCTTCCTCTCAATTTATGAGAAGGTGAGGCAGTACACGACTTAGGCAAGCTTCATATCGTAGTATGTTACGAGGGACAGATAAGCACAATATTAAAGCTAAAAAAAAATTCAAGAAAAAAGGAGATAAAGTTCAAGCTGAAGACCTTTTAAACAACTTGTTCCAATGTTGAGGATCCTCAACTCTTCTTAAACATTGAATCAACGTGGTGTTTCCTGGACCCCGGAGTAAAACAGTATCCTTTCAGTGAGGATGAATTAGAAGATAGTTCGGAAGAGGAGAAATTTCTACAAATCATTCGAATGAGAAGACAACTGGTGACAAAGGTAGAACTGGTTGACGACAATGCTCTCCACTTACTCATTCAATTTGAAAACGATTATTCCTTATTTATAAGCGGAAATCATGGCGAATTTGAATGTTGGCAAGCAGGAATTTATGGAGAAAGTGAACTGATAAGTGCACTACCGGGTAAAGACTTGGCGATCTGGGCTCCGGATACTCTCCCTGAGTAGTGAATGCAAGTATTCCTGTTCGAAAAAAATTTGTCATCATCATAGGTATCACCCTTTTAAAGTCAACTTCCAATTAATGAATCAGGGTGCTTTGATAAGTTACTAGGCAAGTAGTAACAAGTGAACTCTCTAATCATATGAAATCGAGCATGTTAGATCTCATGCTCGATTTTTTGTAGATAAAAAGACCCTTGGATTACCATGGCCTTACTTTTGAAAAAAGCTCTCATCTGCGAGGAACCAAGGTACCTGTCCCTGTGGGTCCCTGATTTTTGTCGAATGTTCGTGATGAATGGAAAGGATTTCCCATAAGGATGTCGAAGAATTAGAGTAGACGCTTTTTCTTAAAGGAGACCTGGTATGGTAGAGACTGTCCATCATTTAATTTTACATGTGGTATTTATTCTATTTACGATTCTTGTATTTCAAATGGTTATGAGTGAATCGGACAGCGGCACAAAAGGTTTTCCCGTTAAATTCTTTCTCATGAATTTTGCTATCTTAGTGTTTACCATGACCTTCCCCGTTGTTTACTCTAGCGGATATGTGTACGATTTCAAAGTGATTCCCATTATCCTTGCCTTTATTTATGGCGGTAAGAGAGTGGGGGTCAGTACGTTCTTCGCCATGCTGGTGATCGGTTTCTTTACACACCATGTATGGATTTTTTTGCTCGTGAATTATGCGATTTATGGTGTGTTGCTGGTCCCATTATCGAGATGGTATAGAAAGTTGACCTGGAAGAATAAAGTGCTCCTGATTTCGGTCTTTTATTTGTTCATCCCGGTTACAAGATCCCTGTATTTACTTCAGAACAATGAAGTAGGGCAGCTCCCACTTGTGGCAAGCTCTACCTTGATCATATGGATCACGCTGATCCTGACCATGTATCTGATTGAAAACCGGCTGGAACAAACCAGGATCAAAAAAGAGCTCATGAAGGCTGAAAAGTTTAATGTAGTAAGCCAGTTGGCGGCTTCGGTTGCGCATGAAATCCGAAATCCCATGACGACTGTAAGAGGATTCATGCAGCTCTTGCAGAGAGAAACATTAACCAATCAACAAAAGAGCTTTATTGACATATCCATACAGGAATTGGACCATGCACAAGACGTCATCAATCAATACCTATCCCTTGCAAAGCCGCAAACGGAGGATTACGAGGTGTTCAGTCTAACCGACACCATGAATGAATCCGTTGACGTGATGTCTACATATGCTGTCATGAACAGCATTCAAATCTATCGAAACATCGAAAATGACCTGATGATCAAAGGGATAAAGATTGAGATGAAGCAAGTACTGCTCAATCTTCTGAAAAATGCCATCGAGGCGGTAAAAGAAAATGGAGAAATCACCGCGGCCGCCACTGTACATAAAGACGGCAGAATCATGATACTGATTCAAGATAATGGATCAGGGATGTCTCCGGAACAACTCAAGGTATTGGGAAGACCCTATTACTCGACCAAGGAAAAAGGGACGGGACTCGGTTTGACCTTTTGCTATCAAATCGTCAAAAGGTTGAAGGGTGAAATAGAGGTGGAAAGCGAGCGGGGAGTGGGGACGACGTTTCGGATTTTCTTGCCTGGGAATGTGTAGGGAAATGGCATGTTAATGAATAGGCTTTTATGATACATATTTTTTTGAGGTGGTTGTTTGTTAGTTAATCTTGTATTTATGTTGATTGTGGTAAACTTGTACTTTTATCAAATATATATTAAAGCTGAGAAAGACGATTCGATCAAGTTCAGTCCAGAGTCACTGTCCACATTAGCAAACTTTTTACATTTAGGAGCGATTATAATCACCCATATCAAAAAATTTTATAAGCTGGGTAAAAATTCACTAATTTAAATAATCAATAATATAAAATGAAGCAATAGAGGAAGAATCCTGACATTTATGTCGTTCGTCAGAAGGAGAGGCTTTAGTTTGTGATTTCTTATTTCATTTGTTTCTAGTTTACATAATATATATTATAGGAAGTTAATCTAAAATGAATGATTGGGTCTCAAAAGGCTAGTATACGCCTTATATTGAGACAGAATAAAAATTTTGGTAAATGAGACACTTCCCATAATAAATGATATTGAGAAGTTTTTGCTGTGTGACTTCTCAATAATGATTCCGGATAATGTTCTGGACCTTCCTGATAAGTCTCCGGCATGTTTCGATAATCCGTTGGTTCGGGATAGAATTTTTTGGTACCTTCAAATAATAATCATTTGGAGGTCTTTTCCATGGAATATCAACAGGCTTTGGATGAATTTTTGCTGTATCTCGACGTTGAAAAAATTATTCCAAAAATACCCTTGCCAGCTATGAAAGCGATTTAACGCTTTTCATGAACTCCTGCAGGATCATAAGCGATCGACTGTTTTGAGCGATATGAACCCCTCCTTCGTTCGCCGGTTTATTGAGCAGCAGACTCTTCAGTGGTCTGATGAAATAGAAACGTCACTTCTTGAATCTACACATTGTATAATGAATTTTGTTGTATCTAACTTTTTTAATTTGTTAATTTCATTGTCAATTTCAGATAAACGTTTTTCCCATTCATATTGAAAAAGTTAATTCTTTTAGGATCTAAGTAGTTTGTAACTTGACCACTCATCTTATCCCCTCCTTTCATCGTTTTATTTTCAACATAAATTGAGGTATATTCTTTTTATTACAAAATCTTTGTTCCTGCTGAATAAATTCTCCTTCAGTTAGAATACCTTCTATAATTAGTTCCTAAATTTTGGATAAGTCTTTTTGTACAAATGTAACCAACATAAAAACACCTCCTGACTTAGTATTCACTAAATCAAGAGGTATCACCTTTTTTTCTAATAGAAGCTGGATATGTCCCAGCCTCTTTTGACTGACTAAATTACTCTTTTCATCCCTAATCGAGAACCCGTTAGCATGTAAGCTGAACTTCCTAAAAATCTCAAAGTCTACTTCCTTTTTGCTTATTAATTAAAGCAATGATAACAAAAATAAATATTGACGGGATTGTAATGTAAAGTAATACATTTGATGCAATGACAGTGTTGAATTCAGCAAATAGTGCACTGACTGAAACACTAAAAAATATCATAACAAAGGCCATCTTACCAATTATATATTCACCTTTACTTGGATTCTTAAAAAAAGCAATATAGAATAGATATATTGAAATTATTATCAATATAATCCCAAACACATAAGCGGGTATCAACTCGTACAAAGTATACATCTATGAGCCCTCCCTATATAATTTTACTTTAATGATTCTGGAAGGTAATTCGATGGGCGCCAGCCGCTCTGACTCGCATAACCTAGTGTGGCGGTGACACCAATAGAGTCCTGGCGAAGCTTCCCACTAAGTTGAGCATAGATCTTTGTAGTCTCACTTTTCTCATGTCCCAAAAGGCTTTGGGTCACTTCCAGAGGTGCGCCGTTATTAATTAAATGAGTGGCGCTTAACTATGTCTTAATTGATGAGGGTGAATGCTATTCTTTCTGTTATCAATAGGCAATCTTCTTGATCTACTCTTTCATCCAATTATCGTTTCAACCAAAGGGAACATCGAGTATTAAAATAGACTCCTCTCTCTTTGTCACCTTTCTCATGAACAATAACAGAGTTAGCTGAAAAGTTTATGTCTTCTCGGTTAAGTTTAACAATTTCCCCTATCCTGCCTGCAACCTGTCGAATAAAAAATTTTAAAAAAGGCATTTTCCAGGGAGCTATCGCAAGCTTCCCTTAAGTGTTCAATTTCAAGATCCGTATAAAACTTAGGAATTCTTTTTCCTATCTTCGGTTCCATTAACTTAGCAGCTGGATTATTCGATGCCCAAGGCTCGCCGGTTTTAAATGGTCTCCTGAATTAATCAAATAATTCTTCAATTCGTCGGTTGTAAAGTCCTTAATGCTGATATCACCAAAGTGTTTTAACAGAAGACTGTATTGAAAACAATATGCTTTCAACGTTAACGGAGAATACCCTTCAATCTTTTTATCTAACTGATACTTTTGCCAGGCTTCGGATAGTCTCATCACGTTACTATCTCCTACAAGGCTGCCAACCAAGTAAACTTTGGTTTTAGTACGCCCATTCGGAAGATGATTAATACAAATCTATGAAAAAAAGGTCGATTTTTATAGGAACACATAAATGAATATCGATCTTACATTAGCGCATCCGTTAGTTCAAGAAGAGCATAGATTTTTCCAATTCTCTCAAGCATAATGATAATCTATTCTTAATCATATCTTTATCACCCATTTGTTGTAGTGTCTTAGGGGGCAGTTCACTTTTATTTAGTGTTTCATAGTGTTCATGAGTTTCTAACAATACCCATAATACATATTCCTCCATTAAGCGATGATACAGTTTCTCTTTGTTTTTTGTGTATCCTTTCATAAAACCATCGGCAATTCTACTCATTATTTTAGAATTGTGGGCATAGGTATGTTTTTGGTATCTGGGTGCATTGGAATATGCAGGAATTAGAAATTTGTAACAAAACACAAAATATCCAGCATATTTCAAATCAAAATCTAAGCGTGGATATGGATCAATTAAAGAAGTATCTTCTAAGTTAAATATAATATTTTCTGGTGTTACATCTTGATTTACTAATGATATCTTTTGTGGAAATTTGCGTCTTTTATCAATTATGTTGATTACTTTATCTACAACTCTTTTTCGATCAACTTTTAAATCTGTAGTAGTCAATTCATTTAATACATTTAAATAGTTATCGTTATCATTTTGCCAAATTAGGTTGGTTTCTTGTTGAATATTCCCTTCAAGTTGTTTACCATTCCATATAATATTTCCAAATCCTTTTATTTCGGGAATTTTTTCATGCATATCCTTAAAGAATTCCCCTAATTTTTCTCCAATGGCAAAGCCCTCAGAATGACTGAGATACTGAAGTTTTTTTCCATTACCCATATAACTTTCTATCGTAAAAACCAATGATTCTTCATAAAAATAATCAAAGAATAAAGGACAAATATTAAAAGAAGATCGGTTAGCCTGATGATAATACACTTTTGAAGATTCATACTCAGTAATCAAGTCGATCTCATGATATTCTTGTAGTTGTCCATAAGAATTCTTTTTTCTTATTCTTAGTACAAGATCTCCTCCATGTTTTCTTTCTATTTTATAAACATTGTGCCAGGCACCTTCACCAATTTTTGTTATATGTTCCATCGCTGAATTTTCAATGTTCAACTTCAAAATAGCATCCCTTAATTCTTCATTTATCACTACAAATTATCCTTTCTTTAAACAAATTTTTACTGAATTAAACTGCTCCTTTAACTGAACAAAGAAAAAAGCTGAAGATCAGATACCCGAACGAACTTCCGCTATAGCCCCCGTTAATGGAATATCGCTCAATAGTTGCCCAATGACAACAGACACTTGTAGAGGTTAAAGTTGATGACCACGACTTTCCAGGAAATTTACATTCCATACATACAGAATTAGAAAAAATGCTCTAACTTTATGTTAAACTTAAAAAAGTAATTGTTATTGAAAGGAGAAATGTCCTTACAATGGAGAAAGACTGTTGCCCTGAAAAGGATACACTTATTTTACGCGGCACGCTAACTAAGAAAGAATTTACAAAGCATGGGGATTATCATTTTAAGAAAATCCTCCATACGATTTTTTTTTCGTTCATGATTTTTTCCTTCCTCACATTCGTAATCGCAACTTGGAATGCGGAAGACCTTGATGATGTTTTCAGTTATATCTTCTTCGCATTGTTTTCGCTGATTTTATCAAGCGTTCTTCTAATAGGGTTAAAGATTATAACTAAGCTAAAAGCGTACAGAGAATATAAAAGTGATCCCCTAGTTAAGAGAGAGATAACTTATATAATTAGTTCTCAGGAGATTCATCAGAAAATAGGCAAGTCAAACAACTATCTAGAATGGGAACAAATTCGCACAGCATATGAAAACACTGAAATGTTTCGGTTATATGTATCAAGAGCAAAAGCTATTGTTCTGCCCAAAAGGTACTTTGCATCCGAGGAAGAAATTCAGTTATTAAAAAGGCTGATTACAAAAAATTTGAGTAAGGACAAAGTGAAGTTTTAGACTCCACTTATTCTTTTAAAAAACCAGGGCAACTTCCCACTTAAAGTTGCCTTGGTTTATATTCAGTTAAACTCCCTCTATAAAGAAAGAGATAACTCTTGTTTTCTCGTTTATTCTCAATATTCCTAAGAGATTTAAATAGCTAAGACATTTGAGGTATGGATAGATGTTGAAAGTAAGGGTAATTTTGGGCATAAAGAGAAAAAGAAAGCTAACCTACCTAGCCACTTCAAACCAAAAAGTGGTTAACTAGTAAAAGTATGGTCGCACTGGTGGATCTCCACAATTCTCACGGAGGTCAACCCTCCCATTTCTCCCAGAGTCTATGCTCTAAAATTCCTTCGTCCAACCTTTCCATGAGGTGGATGTCAGTGATGCTGCCCGACAGGGTCTATGCCCGTACTTTAACTGTTTTACTGACTAATCCGTGCTTCAAATGTCTATGACTATAATCTTTAGAAAAATACTAAAAAACAACGGTGAAACTTAGGCTGCGGCCTGTAATGAAGCCAGATGAGGAATGTCTTTCAACATTCTTTCTTCACTAAATTCACAATGCTTTGTGCCAATCGCAAATAAGATCCGTATTAGCTTGTTACAGATGGCAATCATGGACTGCATCTTCTTCAAAGGGTTACTCTGTCGAGTAGTATAATAGTGATGTAAAGCTTTAAAGGCGGCATTCTTGGCGACCAACGGCATAGCTACTCGGAAGAGCAGAGCCCTAAGTGCCTTCCTTCCTCGTTTCGTAATTTTCGTTAGTCCCTTATGCTTTCCAGAGGTGTTCTCCTTCAGGCTAAGTCCAGCCAATTTAATGATCTGGCGGGGATGGGAGTAGTTTCTAATGTCTCCTACTTCCGCAAAGAACCCTGCCACTGTATCCCTGCCTATTCCTGTGATAGCTAACATCTGTGGAACACCAGGAATCTTTTCAAGAAGTTCTTCTATATCAGAATCTAGTTCTTCGAACCTTTCGATTACCAACTCATACTTTTCAAGTAAAGTGCGAAGCTCTAATTTAGCCATCTTCAAACCTTCCCGAATGCCAATTGAGTCTTTGGCAGCTCGTTTCAGCTCTTGAATTTTACGGAGTCCAACCGCACGTTTTACAGTCTTTCTAAGATGAGTCAGAATGTCTTGATCCGATAAAAGTTCCAACTCATGTGGTAATACTTTTAACTTCAATAATTGTAGTGCTGCTTTCCCTTCCCAATCCTTAAAAACGGTCAAGAATTCAGGGAAATAGCGATCTAACCAGTTGTGAATTTGACCCTGAATCGCTTGTAAATCTACAGTCAAAAGGTCGCGTAGTTTTCTGGCTACACGAAGTTCTGCATAAACTCCTTGCGGAATATTTGGTTCAGCATACCTTCCATCCTTGACTAACTGGGCAATTACTTTGGCATCTTTCACATCGTTTTTGGTTGGTGAATTATCATCCAATTCCTTCGACTTCTTAACATGCATAGGGTTCACCACGACAAACTTAATCTCCTTTTCTTTCAGGAAATGGGCGAGATTAAGCCAATAGTGTCCTGTAGGTTCCATTCCTATAATCACCTTGTCCATCTTATTTTGGTTCATCAACTGATTGATCCAATTGAGAAACAAGTCGAAATGGGCTTTGGTATTGTCAAAGTGACAAGGGGTTCCAAACTCCAATCCCCTGAAATCCTGAGCTCGTGCGACATGCTTGAATTTCGCAATGTCTACACCTATAATTAGCGTTTGAGAAGTGATTTGAGCAATCTTTTCATTTTGGTTATAATTCATTATGAAGGCCTCCTGGTAGATATGATTTCGTCCGTTTTGCTTGCCGGCTCTGGACACTCATATCATACCAAGAGGTTATTTTTTTGTTCAAACCCCATTTTTCTTCATAACAGGAATGCTGCCCAATAATTGAACAATGACAATCAATTAGCTGATCTTAGTTAATGTTAGCAATAGGTAAGCGTTTAAAGTTATCTCGGGCTTTCCCCCTGCTCCTCACCGCACGCGCTGCCCCTTTACGAAAACACTACATTTTAACAATTTTTAACAAGTCAGTTCTACTTTGCGTTAAGTACCAATCGGAATTTTGCTTCAAATTAATATTGATTCTTTCTATTGTTTCAATATTAGGTGTAAGTTCCTTAATTATACTTCCTTTAGGAGAGACAATCATTGTTGAACATCCTTGTTCATCGCTAGTAATATTAGAAGATACGACATAACGTTGATTTTCTGCAGCTCTGCTTATTAAGTGAGCATCCCAAACTGGTTGTTTTTCGGGTCCAAGTGTATTAGTTAAATAAAAGAAGATTTCTGAACCTTGTAGTGATAAGAATTTCCATTGTTCAGGAAATCTAATTTCTCTACATAACTGAATTGAACATTTTATTTTTTTCTCATTTATTTCAATGTAAAAACAAGATAATTTATCTCCAGCTTTAAAAATTTCTCTCTCATGATAGGCTAAATTAACCTTTTTGTATGTATGCTTAATTCCTTTAGGAGACAAGTAAAAACCAGCATTATACCAATTACCTTCCTCTACAATACAAGAACCAAAGATTAAATGAACGTCTTGTTCTTTGGCTGTTTTTTGTAATTTGGTTATGGCGTTTTCAATATCTTTCATAATGTCTTTGTGGAGAAAATCAAGGTTATCTGAGTAGCCCGATAAACATCCTTCTGGAAATACTACAATATCCCCTTTTGATGAATGTGAAATTAACCCCAGCATTTTTTGTAGATTTTCAAGTATTTTAAAAGATGGTTCAAATTGTGCCAATGCAATATTCAAATTCAAAAAATTACCGCCTTTATAGTTATAGTTTGTTCGATATAGATACCTATAACAACTGCCTTTTTTCAACTTTACTGCCCATTACTTGAATAAGAAAATGCATTGCTTCCCTGTTAAAGGAATGGACCTTAGAATAAAGCTATGTAGAACTCAGTAGTTAATCTTCTAGAGAATTTTTTAATAACTCTGCTAAAAAGTCTCCAAAATTCTCTGCAATCATTTCAAATGATTGTTCTTTTATCGAAAGTCCACTGATAAACGAAACAACGGGTGCATTGTCATCATTATTACTTTGGACTTTGGAACAATCCAGGCAGAAATACTCGCCATCATTAGCGAAATAAAAGCAAATTAGATTATTAGGCAAACTATCTGTTTCCCTTAATTCTTTGGTAATCCAAATCATATTCGGAACTCCCGTTTCATCTGTTCCTAGACCATAAATTTCTTGTCCAAAAATATCTCCCAAACCATATTTCTTTAAAAACACCCTATAACTTTTAGGAAATTTCACCTTTAATTTATTTTCTGCATCAATTATTGTTTGTTCATCGATTTCACCAATAAAATCAGCTTCTTCTTGGTTAGCTTCTATAATTTCTATTGCTTTATTTATTGACATTTACTCTCCTCCATACCAATCCATTTTTAACTTATATTAACACCAATCCTTATTCAACTAAACTGCTCGGATAATTGAATAAGGAAATAACTGGTGTTTATTTATTCTCCTCTTAGATAAAAACTAAATTTGTTTAAAAGAGATGCTATACCAAATATAATTAAATTCATTCTTGAATCCAATATTTTCTGCAAACGAAACAGAAGGTTTATTTATTTCCATACAATCCCAATACGGAGTAATATTATTGTCTATAAGTTCATTTACAAATAAATGAGCAACCTTTTGTCCGAGCTTCTTTCCTTGATGATGTTTTAAAGTTTCAATATCAACACCATGTACGATTCCAGCTACTACACCAGAAAAACACACACTTACAATTTCATTTTTATAAACGGCAATATACCCAATACCATCCTCTAAAAATTCTTCAAAGGAATTCCAAAACTCCAAGATTTTCGAGCGTAAAAAATTAATGTTTTCAAACGATACATAACCTTTGTTTTCAATGATATCTTTGGTAATTTTTATTACTTCATACCCCTGCTCAATAACAGGTTCATTTTGCTTTCTATAATCGGTTTTTTTAAATTCATAAACCCTTTGATTGTAAGCTTTCATATTTTCACCAAATACTTTTTTAAAAGTATCATTCCATTTCGAATGATTTCCAATCGCTTCAAAAGCTGTTAAACCTAATTTATAGGCATCAAGTTTGATTACTGTATTAAAAAAAACGTATAATTCGAAATTAAATTCCTCATTTGCTTCATTCCCAATAAAGATAAAACCATTATTACTCCCCAACCAAATGAATCCAGACGTAGGAGAAATAATGTCATCAACAAATATGCGACCAGGATGCGATCCTTCGATTACAGCTTCTGCTTCTAAGGGTCCTTTTTCATATATTAATTCTCTACACTTGTAATAATCAGACTTTTCAAGTTCTGAAATCATCGGTCTTCACCCTCTCTTGCATATTAAAATGTTTTTTCAGCTTTTTTGAACTAATACTAATTATTTCAAAAATTTCGAGCTTCGGCAATGCTCTTGTTCCTAAATTGGACAAAAAGACGCAATCCCCTTTGGGATTACGTCAGCTTTTAGCACTGCTTATTCTAGTAACCTGTACTAAGTCCAAAATGATATTAAATATTTTCTATCAGCCCATCCATTTGTATCTCTGCAATGTCATTTCCAACAACCCAGTCTTGGAAGTCTATCTCTAATAATTGTTCACTCTGAGCAATTGTGGTAACAACCTTCCCTTCATTAAAAGAATATGAAAAGGTATGAAGAGTTCCAAATAGAGCTTTGTAATCTCTAAAAAACAGAGGAGAATCTTTGACTGAGAACTTATATACCAATTCAGCCTGTGTCAATTCAGCATCCTGGATACCTTGTAAATAGTTGTTTCTCCTAATCGATCCTTCAATTGACTGCCTATTCTTATGTATATGGTTCTCTTGTTGAAAATGATTCGTACATGTCAAATGATCCGAATGTTCTCTTGTAATAACTCCTTGTGGACTTGCCTCTACTACCGCTAGCCCCTCTTTTCGATCTCCCATTGAGAAATTGTAACAAGCAGAATGCGGCAGCTCTTTTAACAGGAGAATAGCCTCATCCACTGAAGAACAAGTATCGAGAACCATTCTAATGGAAGTCCAAGCGGATAAACCTTTAGTGTGTTCCATGTTACTTACAAAATGTAATCCAACAGCAAGTCCATGTTCATTAACTCCATCATGCCTTCCTATTCCTTGGAGGTTGTATCCAGCTGAAGCATATGAATTATTAGATTTAATTAAGCTAAATAAACCATCATATAAGAATGGAGAAAAGTCATAATTTCTAACATAATATTCATTTGTAATTACTGCAGAACATCCCATTGCGGCAACTCTTGGTAGATCATAACCACTAAATAATGCAGCAGCCTTATTAAATGGAATGCCTACACCTTCTGATATTCCCTCTAGTTCCTCAAGCAGATGGGGAGAGATTGAAGAAAAAATTGATTTCAAACTTACATAATCAATTTCAGGTTTCGTTATTGCTTCATAAGAATTCATTACAGGTGTATCTTTAAAAAACTTTCCTATTTCAAGGCCAATATCAAATGAACTTCCTCTAGTTTGAAGTATTCTTACATTAAAATTAGACATTTTCATCCTCCCGCTTATATATTTTGGATTCTCTACCAATTATTTCAAATTACATTCGAACTGACAATCCTTTTATTCCATAAAAAGTCCTAATACAAGAAGAAAGAGCCTCACCCAATGAGGGCCGAAGCTCTGACATTATAAAAATATTGGCAATAGAAGTCTTGGCCCAGCTTCCTACTAAGTTGAGCATAGATCTTTCTAGTCTCACTGTTCTCATGTCCCAAAAGGCTTTGGATCACTTCAAGGGGCGCACCGTTATTAATCAAATGAGTCGCATAGCTATGTCTTAATTGATGAGGGTGAATGCTCTTCTTTATACCGGCTCGTTTAGAAACCCGTTTTATAATGTATAGAATCATATCAATGCTCATCCTGTGTTTGGGTTTTCTTTCTGTTATGAATAGGCAATCTTCTTGATCGTCTCTTTCATCAAAGTATCGTTTCAACCAACGGGAACAGCGAGTACTTCTGCCAGGCTTCGGACTGTCTTATCACGTTATCATCTCCTACAAGACTGCCAACCAAGTAAACTATGGTGTTAGCATGCCCATTCGGAAGATGATTTATACAAATCTATTAAAAAAAGTTCCTTTTTTATAGGAACACATAAATGAACATCGATCTTACATTAGCGTCCCGTTTCTTGAATACTCAGTATCAAGATATTCAGTTGAAGAACATTAAGCTTTCATTTTGTTCATGACTATCTTTCTGTACATACCATTAAACATTACGGGCGTATCCTCTATAACAGATAAAACCTCTTTGTTTTTCTCATACAATGTTTCAAAGTTTACACCGATATCAGTGCCTAATAACCTGATTAACGGTCTAATTGCTTTCTTCAGAGGAGAAAGGTTCTTTCCTTTAGGTGAAAATTTATCAAATATTAAAATTTTTCCCTTCGGTTTTAAAACTCGAATCATCTCTTTGGTGCATTTGTCTGCATCAGGAACAACTGATAAAACAAGACTACCTACCACAACATCAAATTGATTATCCTTAAAACTCATATTTTGAGCATCCATTTCCAAGAAATTTATTGAAGAATCTTTGAATTTAACTTTTGCTTTCTCAAGCATTTCGTAAGAGTAGTCTATTGCTGTAATATTTAATTCTTTATGTTCTATTAGTTCCAAGTCTGCTCCAGTTCCTACACCAACGAATAGAATATTTTGATTTTCAACAAACTTTTCCCCTTGAAATATCTTATTTCGAGCTTTAAGGAAATTTCCCGAATTAAAAAACTTATCGTAGATTGGAGACCAAAGTTTATATATGATTTTGTTCCATCGATTATTCATTTTTCACCTCTTTATCAAAAACGTCTTCTAAAGCTAAACTGCCCACTTAGGAGCATTAAAGGCTTCTTGAATATCTACAATTATGAGCGCATAATTGTTTCTATCCAATTTAAATAACCTTGCTTCTGAATATTCTCCTAAATGAACAACCCAATTTCCTACTAGGAAATTGGGAGCTGTTCGTAAGACAATTACTATGTTTATACGACTTTATCTATAAGAATTATGAGTAGGAGTGAATAATTCTTCTTCGGAATTCCGTACAATTGAAAAGTGTTCAACATTGTAATGTCCATGTAGTGTGTGGTTATGGTGCTTGATGATTTGTTCAGCACTTACTACCTCATTGTCTGTCGTAGAATGGCCATCCCCGACTAATGTGACATCGAGCCCACTTATAGTGGCAGTTCTAACAGCACTGTCAATACAATGTTCAGTTGCACATCCCATAATCACCAGATGTTTGATTTGAAGAGATCTTAGGTGACTTAGCAGCCCTGTTCCATGAAAAGAATTTGTAGCAGCTTTGTCGAAGATTTTAGATTCTGCTGGCACATTAATTCGTTCATGAATTTGAAACCCTTCACCTTGACCTTGTGAAACATCCGTGTCTCTTACAAAAACAACAGGAATATCAAATAATTTAGCCTTTTCAATAACTATATTTACATTGGAAATCAACTTGGATTTGTTAAAAACAGCTTGTGTTTCCTGATTTCCTTCTATTAATTCTTGTTGTACATCAATAATAAGTAATGCTTGGTTCAAATGATTTTCCCCTTTCAGATTGGGGGAAATGCTTGGTTATATATTAGTTAGGCAATTCCCCCGTAGTATTTATTGCTATTATTTTTTTGTCTTTCATAATATCTACCTCCTGTATAAATGATAGAACTGAAAATCAAAAGGGGATTTTCAGACAACTAAATTTTATCATAAGACAGAAGCAAAAGGATAGTTTTCCCAGAATTTTTTCCATTAAATGGCCCGTTTGTGGAAAAAGAAAAAACCCTGATATAACTTACAACAGGATTTGCTTTTTTTACAATCTTTTTTATAAACGTCGAAACTTTCTTCAAAACATCCTTTTTTGCTTCGCATCTTTATTTTATAGACACAATAAAAAGCCCTAACGAATTGTTGCTTTAGAATAAACTTTGATCAAAAACATCTCACAAACCTTAACACCATCACTAAAAAAAGAATCCATTTTGAAAATAGATGAATCAAAATGGATTCTTCTCCTGAAGACTCAATGTAAATTTTTATAAAAAAGTTCAATCATTTTCTACTTTTGTTATTCGACAGTCGCGCCCGATTGTTCAAAACTTTCATCCTTGTAAGCCTTAACAAATACTTTTTACGGGAAAAGCTTCTCATTTGATACAATAAGAATCAATTCTTTGAAGTTCATTTTTATCATTAAAAATATAGACATCACAGGCTGAAACAAAAGATAATTGTTCACCATTGCGAATAAATTCAGCTGTTCCATTTACTGCAACGCAATTTTTTTCGGAAATTACATTCAATGTAGTGAATTTAGTGGTTATAGTTTTGAAATAATTTGATGTTTGCTTGCATTCTTCTATTACAGCTTCCCTACCTACTAAGGTTTTGTCACCAACGATATTCCATTCAATATTTTTTGCTAGAAATGGAAAAGTACGCTCAAAATTACCATTAGAAAATGACTCTGCTATTTGTTTTTGCGTGAGAGCATGGCTTTCTGAAGTCATAGTTCAATTCCTCCTCGAAATATTCTTACTTTAAGCGAACATAATTGCTAAGGATATACCATATAAGTCCCTATCCCGAACCAATAATAATAGGAATAAACTGATAAGAAGAAGTTTATTAACTTCTAATATATATTATCGGAAGTTAATTCAGTATGACTGAATAGGTCTCAAAAGGCTATACGCTTTATATTGAGACGAAATAAAAATTTCGGTAAATGAGATACTTCCTATAATAACTGATATTGATAAGTTCCTGAGTTACTTCTCTATAATGGTTCCAGATTATTTTCTGGATCTTCCTGATAAGTCACCGGCATTGTTCGATAATCGCTTGACTCAGGATAGAATTTGTTGGTACCTCCAGATAATTATCATTTGGAGGTCTTTTCCATGGACTATCAACATGCTTTGGATGAATTTTTGCTGTATCTCGACGTCGAAAAAAATTATTCCAAAAATACCCTAACCAGTTTTGGAAGTGATTTAACGCTTTTCATGAACTTTCTGCAGAATCGCGTCGACTGTTTTGAGTGATTTGAACCCCTCCCTCGTTCGCAGGTTCATCCAGCAGCAGACGCTTCAGGAGCAAAACAAACCACGAACGGTGTGCAGACGTATTTCCAGCTTGAAATCGTTCTGTCAAAAAGAGCACATGATGTCATCCGACTTTATGGCCGGGATTCAATCACCCAAAATGGATAACAAGCTCCCTGTTTACGTGAACTTTGAATTACATCGCTAGACCCAAAATATCCCCATTTAAACACTCACCTGTTTGTTCATATTTCTAAGGAGAGCGTCAGGATGCTTAGACTATGCGAGAATAGTAAGCTACATCGGCAACTCTGCCGTGTAAATGCGATTCAGGCAACACCGCTACCAAAGTAAATCCTAGTCTTTCAATTAACTTTTTTGACTTTGTATTTTTATTATCTATAGTCGCGCATAGACGTTTAAGGTTTAATGTGCTTTTACTATGCTCAATGACCGCGGAAACCGCTTCATACGCAAAACCGCCTCCCCAATGCTCTCTCATGAAGCGATAACCAATTTCGCCAAGATAACCTTCTGCTATTTCTGGAATCATTACATCACCGATAAATTCATCAGTATCTTTTAAGGCGACAGTCCATTTTGTTTCAGTACGATTCCTCACCATTTCTAACATTGAGTGTTCATCACGAGGGGGATTAATTCCAAGAAATTCTCTTACTTCATCATTGTTAAACATTTTAAGCATATTGGGAATGTCTTTTTCCGATCTCGGACGTAAAACCAATCGTTCAGTTTGAATTTTCGGTGCTTCTTTTTTTGCCATGATTTATCCCAGCCTTTCGTACATTATACAAATAATCTATCAATGTGGACGGTATTGAGCTTCATCGTTTGTTATCTCCTTATGAAATTTATAATATAATTCGATACCAATTATTTGGATCCTTTCTTCAAGTAACCCGCTCCTTTAGTCCAATAAATAACTTCAACAAAAAGAAGCGTTAATCCTTCTTAGATCAACGCCCGCGGTAGCTTAATAAGAAACTTTTCCATAAAGTTTCATCATCCATGAAAAATCCTTCGTGTGAATATCCAGCCGATACACATTTATCGTTTTGATAAAACATTAAGTCTTCTGGTAGTTCCAGACCATTCCAATCAAAAGAGAAGACATTAACGTCTCTGCCAACACTGTTATTGTTCATGGAAAAGGTGACAAAGAGAGTGAAGTGTATGTTAATACTCGCTGCTCCCTTTGGTTGAAACGGTACTTGGATTAACGAAATGATCAAGTTTAACATGGCAGGACATGCTTCTATTTGTACTCCTATGATACGTATCTTTGGTTTAATAAACTTAGCCGCCACTGCTCTTCCCGAAATTAAGCCTCCTACAACAGGCACTATTATAGAATCAATGTCATTATTCTGCTCTAAAATGACTAGTCCTACTGTTCCCTGACCACCATAAATTTCTGGATCACTATATTAGCTGATTTAACTTGATATTAAAATTCTTTTCTCAAATATATTAAAGTCGAAACTCCCCAAGAAATTCCATAGAGAGAGAATAGCAATAGTAGTTGCTATATATATAAACGTCATAGATAGGTTGTCGACGAATTCAGTGATTACAGGAAGGTGTCCTAATATAAAGGATGTTACAGGCTGTGAGATCCATGTGAGTAGAATAAAGCTTATCAGAACAAACGTTGTGATATAGCCTGGTTTAAAGATGTAAAATAACGGGAAGGTCAATGCACCAAATAGTAAGAATAATCCTCCACCAATCACAATATCCATTATCGTAAATGTTTTATTGAACATATATAAACTAAAACTTGCAAACTTAACTTTCAAACGGATTACAAATATAGTCGTTAACTTCTACTCCTCCTTCACTATTGAAAAATTCTTCAATCCGGTTAGATAATATTCACTTTTTGTATTTTCTACATTAAGTACATTATTTCTTTTAGCTTCCTAAGTGTTCGTATACTGTTCCATCTACTCCTATTTTCTTCATTCCTTGTCTTTGATAGCCAATCACTCGGCTTCAGATCCAATGAAAAAAAGCATAAAGCCTTCAAACATTGAAGTACTTTATGCCTGCCTATTATTTCACTAAATACTGCCTTGGGGTCCCGAAATAAAGAGTCTGCTGAAATTCAGGGAATACGGATTCGAAGCATATGAAGATGGGGGCATCCAGGAGCCATGGATAATAGGTAAAGAAACCTCGATCTCCATTAACCATGGCTGTCAATGCCAATGGCAGCTCTTTTTTGAAAATCATGTACCGGACATTGGAAAGTTGTTGGTCGAATTCTCCTCCGCTAACATATACATTTCCAGCGAGTGTATATTGGCCAAGGTCTCGTCTCCATTCTCCAAATACTTCATCCCTCATGGATGGATTGACCTTCTCCAAATCAAAGTGGCAACCGACACTCAAGAAAAGTTCACCTGTCGTATCGGAATGGGTCAAGGTGTATTTCCGGTTATCGATGGGATGGAAGACTGAAGCTGGTGGCAAATAAGTGACGGCTAGCTTTTCAGGATTAAATTCACTCATGTGTAAGCCTCCTTTACAAAAAATGGGCTTACAACAGACTATGAAGGCAGCCTAGATAAGGTTACTTATTTGCTTTCCATTTGATATCCATCAGGTTCCAACGATCCTCTTCATAATACCAATAAGATGTTACTGTACCAATGCCGTCTGCCTTATAGGCACCGCTTATTTGCTGGTATCCTTTTAGCCCTTTACCCGGTTTACCTTTACTATTGACGGGCTCGAAAAATGCATAGGGTAAAACCATCAATTCCATTGGTTCATTCAGGGTTCCATCTGTGTAAATTCCCAGGCGGTCGTAGTCTTCTTTTCGATCACGTAAGTCCACTGTGTACGATTGATTCGTATCAGTGAACGAAATCGATGCTTGGTAGTCATCTTGGAATTGAGCCTGGATTGTCAATGGTTCTGGTAATCCTATGTCAACCAGCTTATTCTCTGCAAGTGTATGAAGTGCTACAGTATAAAGTCCCCCGCTGCCTCCGGTTGCTGATGAATACAACATATCCTTTATACCATCATGATTCAGGTCGACAAATTGAATTCTTGGTTGATAACCGCCTTCATAATCAATTCTAAGTTCACTGCCTTCAGACGTTTTAATATCTGCCCAAATTTGTTTTAGAAACAAGGCATCAGGAGAAAAAGGAATCGCTTTAAGCGTTATGGAATCCTTTTTACCATCGCCGGTCACATCCTTTTTATACACATGAATCGTCATTTCATTCTCAGGCTGTTTCTCAACTTGTTCACTTGAAAAGTTTCCCGCAATGGCATGGAGGGACATAACAAAGAAAGCACCGAATGCAAACAATAGTTCTTTTCTCATGATTCTCTCTCCTTGATTGAATAATATTCGTTATTATTTTCTCCAAAGAAGGAAAATCTATGTAACGAACATCGTCACTCTTTCTTGTTATGTTTCAATAAAGCCTGATGGGCCTGTGGGTTTGTTACAGCCAGGTCTTGAATCAAGTGTAACAATTCTTCTTTTGAACGATTGCTCAATTCTTTCATCGTCGAAGATATTGACGTCCTCTCATCTATCCCGAAGTCCTGTAATGTGAAAACAAGTGCAGCAATATGCTTACAATAACCGGTAAAAGGGCAAGTGCAAATGCTCCTCTCAAACCGATCGAAATACACGATTGTTTCATACTCGTCTCCTTTTCCATTCACATTCCCATGAACATGAGATGGAAAAATCTCCACATCAACAATTCGATTGCTTCTATAATAGGCCAGTCCTCTTTTCATAATGGTTGGGTTCAAGTGTATCTCCATTTCTATCATTAAATGGCTGAAATGATCCATCTCATCATCCTCCTGATATGTATGATAAAAAGACCAACCTTCATCCGGTTGGTCTTTCACGTTATTTATGGTCCGAAGATGTCTCAGGTTTTGAATCCCAGCTTTCTATTCCTTTTAATCCTTTAATGGAGTTAGAGTAGAAAACAGGATCTTTCCCCTGCTTCTTTTGTTCACGGTAATCTTTAAGTGCAGATATGGCGATTTTAGCTAATAATGTGATGGCGATTAAATTGATGATGGCCATGAGTCCCATAAATAAATCTGCCAGGCTCCACACGATATCCAACTTGACGACAGCTCCAAATATCACCATGCCTAGAACGGCAATCCGGTAGATGAATAGAGAAACCGGGCTGTGTTTAATGAACTCGATATTCGTTTCCCCATAATAGTAGTTCCCAATGATCGAACTGAAGGCAAATAAGAATATGGCGACGGCAACGAATGTATCTGCCCAATCCCCTACATGGAAGCTTAAGGCTGCTTGAGTCAGCTGAATGCCATCGATTCCTGATGTATATTGATCAGACAAGATGATCATGAAGGCTGTAGCTGTACAAATAAGCAATGTGTCAGTGAACACACCAAGTGTTTGGATAAGTCCCTGTTTAACGGGGTGAGTGACACCTGCAGTTGCCGCAGCGTTCGGCGCACTACCCATACCGGCTTCATTGGAGAATAGACCGCGTTTGATTCCCATCATGATGGCAGCCCCTACACCGCCACTGGCTACTTCACGTATACCGAACGCATTTTCAAAAATGATGATAAACATATCAGGCAGCATGGTAATATTCGTGACTAAAATATAGAATGCCAGAATCAGATAGAGAACAGCCATAATCGGTACGACAATTTGAGTGACGCTTGCAATGCGTTTTACTCCTCCAAAAATAACTAGTGCTGTCAGGACAGCAAGAATGATTCCTACAGTCATACGATCAAAGGAATAGGCTTCTTCCATTGCCAGTGAGATCGTATTGGATTGTACGGAGTTAAATACAAGCCCGAAGCAGAAAGTAATGATAACGGCAAACAGGATCCCCATCCAACGGGCATTCAATCCCTTTTCCATGTAATAGGCCGGACCACCACGGTAGCCGTCTTTTCCATCTTTCACTTTGTAGATTTGAGCAAGCGTGCTCTCCACGAAACTTGTTGCTCCTCCAAGAAGGGCGATCAACCACATCCAGAATACGGCCCCAGGTCCACCTCCGGCAATCGCAGTTGCTACTCCTGCAAGGTTTCCTGTCCCTACACGTGAAGCGGTACTGATTGTGAAAGCCTGAAAAGAAGAGATGCCCCTTTTGCCTTCATATGAAATCGTAGTCTTGTCAGTTAATAGTCTGCCCATTTCTCCTAAATAGCGGAATTGTGCGAAATTTGTTCGTATTGAGAAGTATAAACCGAGACCGATTAGCGCCACAATCAGTATGTATGACCACATAAAATCGTTCAAGGTGCCTATGATACTTGTAAATAACTCCATGATTGTTCCTCCTAGATGTTTGTGTTTATGACATATAATGTATGAACCTTTGTATGTTTACCCATTCAGACACTTTCTTAATCTATCAAAAAACAAATGCCTATTCAACACATAAATTCATGATTCCTGAAAGAATATAAATTGTTGTACAATCATTCGCAGGTATTGTACAACAATGGTGAATGAATATACATTAAATATTCAACTACCATAATAAAAAGCTCTTTAACCCATATAGCAGGGGTCAAAGAGCTTTGTCTGTTTTATAGTGATCGGATAATGCCACCTTCTACGCGCTGTGCACTTCCATTAATGGCAGAGGCTTTATCAGATGCTAAATATACGATTGTACTTGCTACTTCTTCAACGGTGGCGAAACGCTGAATAAGAGAAGTGGGCTCATTGTTTTTAAAGTAATTCTCGGTAAAGCTTGATAGCTCTTCTCCTTCTGCTTCGGCTGCTCCCTTCATATAGTTTTCTACCCCTTCAGTCCATGTTGGTCCGGGAAGTACAGAATTTACCGTTACATTGGATCCTTTTGTCAGTTCTGCAAGTCCCCGTGATAAACTGATCAGAGCAGTCTTAGTGACAGAATAAGGAATCATCTGGGCGAGAGGCTTCACTCCTGCTTCACTTGCCAAATTGATCACTCTCCCGCTATTTCTTTCGAGCATTTGCGGAAGAAATTGACGTGCTGCCCTTATTGCGGTAAGAACATTTGTTTCGAAATAGTGCATCCATTCTTCATCTGTTACATCAGCAAAATCCTTCACTTCAAAAAAGGCTAAATTATTTACCAATACTTCAAGACTGCCCAGTTGTTGTATGTCTGCAAATAATTTATTGCTTTCCTCCATACGTGATAAGTCAGCAGCTATCCCATACACAGTGCCTAAAGGCGATAATTCACGAACCACATTGTCGACCTTTTCCTGGGTCCGTCCATTAATGATGACATTCGCCCCTTCTTTTAAGAAGGTTTTGGCCGTTTCTTTCCCAATACCGCTTGTGGAACCTGTTATGAGTACCAGTTTATTTTTTAATCCTAAGTCCATCTTCTTACATCCTTTCTGCTGTCGAATAGTACCCATCTTACCCATTATGAGTAGTCCATTCAATCAATGTGCTCAATTAAAAAACGACTAGAAAAAGTATCTAGTCGTTTTTCGTTTACTGATTTCATTCATTGGGACCAATAAGGGTTGATTCTACCCAAGTTGTGTATACAGAGCCGCTATCCTTTTCATCGATAACGAATGATCCATTCGAGTATCGGTCATTCGGCCTCAAATCTGAAACGATCACTTCTTCTGTTTTTCCCTTTTCCGTAATCAGTCCAACTTTATCTGTATCTTTAGCGATTTCTATTCCGACCACGCGATGGGGATTAGATTTCAATTCCCGCAGCATGATGACTCCACGCTTGGCACGAGACGTTTTTTCGAATTCCGTTAATTTCATTTTCTTCACTGCCCCGCGCTGGGTAGCTAAGAAAACAAATTCTTTCACTGGATCTGATAGGACTTTACCTGCTACGATATAATCGTCTTCCTTCAGGTTAATCCCTTTTACTCCCGCTGCCCTTGGTCCGACGATGTTCGCTTCTTCCTCTGAGAACCAAAGTCCATAGCTTAAGTGGGTTGCAATGAAGACATCCTGAGACCCGTCAGTCAAGTGTACATCCACAAGCTGATCGTCTCCTTTCAGGTTGATCCCGACAAGGGGACGTGAATAACGCTGTGCTTTGTATTGAGGAAGCTCGGATCTCTTGATCATGCCGTTCTTCGTTACAAACAGTAAATAATGGGAAGGATCAAACTCTTTAATCGGTATCGCTTTGAGAACCTGTTCATCACGATCGATGGGCACAATGTTCCCTACGTGCTGTCCAAGGTCTTTCCATCGTATATCCGGGAGCTCATGGACAGGGCAGTAGATGTAATTTCCTTTGTTTGTGAAGACCAACAGCACATCCGTTGTATTCATCTCAAATTGACCAAGGAGTCTGTCGGTTTCCTTCATGGCCAGGTCCTGCCCGTTTGAAGCAGAATAGGAGCGAAGGCTTGTCCGCTTCATGTATCCATCACGGGTGACCGTAACCATTACATCTTCACTGGCGATCAGAACTTCAAGGTTAATCTTGATTTCTTCTATTTTATCTTCGATCTTCGTACGACGAGCGTCTGCAAATTGCTTTTTAATCGCTTTTAATTCTTTTTTGATGACGCTGAACAGCTTCTTTTCACTTTCAAGAATCGCCGTTAATTCTGCAATCGTGTTCGCAAGTTCTTCGGCTTCAGCCTGAAGTGCTGTAATGTCTGTATTCGTTAACCGATAAAGCTGCAGGCTGACAATGGCTTCAGATTGAGCTTCTGTGAATTGGAACTTATAAATTAAGTTATCTTTTGCATCCCGTTTATCTTTCGAGGCACGGATCGTTGCAATCACCTGATCTAATATGGACAGGGCTTTCATGAGACCCTCGACGATATGCTGACGATCTTTTGCTTTCGTTAAATCATGCCTGGTCCGATTGGTCACCACTTCTTTTTGATGCTCGATGTATGCATCCAACAGCTCACGAAGTCCCATCAGTTTTGGACGTCGGTTATGTATCGCAACCATGTTGAAGTTGTAAGAGATTTGAAGGTCACTGTTTTTGTACAGATAGTTCAATACGCCTGTTGCATCAGCATCTTTCTTTAACTCAATAACGATGCGCATCCCATCCCGGTCGGTTTCATCACGGACTTCTGCGATCCCTTCAACTTTACGGTCTACCCGGAATTCGTCCATTTTCTTCACAAGATTCGCTTTGTTGATCTCGTATGGTATCTCCGTGATGACAATCTGTTGTTTACTTCCTCGGATATGTTCTATATCCGCTTTTCCCCGTACAACGACTTTTCCTTTTCCGGTTTCATAGGCTTTCTTGATGCCGTCAACCCCTTGAATGATACCGCCTGTTGGAAAATCAGGACCTTTCAATACTGTCATCAGATCATCGACAGTACTATCGGGCTTTTCCATTCTCATGATGGCGGCATCGATGACCTCACCAAGATGATGTGGTGGGATATCCGTTGCATACCCGGCTGAAATCCCTGTTGAACCATTTACCAACAAGTTGGGAAAACGTGACGGTAAAACAGTCGGTTCGCTGGAGGTATCATCAAAGTTTGGAACAAAGTCCACGGTTTTTTTATCGATATCACGTAGAAGCTCCATGGAGATGGCCGAGAGCCGGGCTTCTGTATAACGCATGGCAGCAGGGGGATCCCCGTCGATACTACCGTTATTTCCATGCATCTCTACAAGGTAGTTTCTGACCTTCCACGTTTGACTCATCCGCACCATGGCGTCGTATACAGATGTATCACCGTGGGGGTGGTAATTACCGATAACATTACCGACGGTTTTCGCAGATTTACGGAATCCTTTTTCCTGGGTGTTTCCATCTACATACATTGCGTAAAGAATACGTCTTTGTACTGGTTTCAATCCGTCACGTGCATCAGGAAGAGCACGTTCCTGGATTATATATTTACTATAACGTCCAAATCGGTCGCCAAGCACCTCTTCCAGAGGCAAATCTTGATATCTTTCTACAGTTGTCATGTCTTACCCCTCCTCTGCGACCGTAATGTTTTCATTTTCTAGAATGCTTCCGTCTTCTTCAAGTCCAAAGGCTACATTGCTTTCGATCCATTTACGTCGCGGCTCTACTTTATCACCCATAAGAGTTGTCACACGGCGTTCAGCTCGTGCAGCATCATCTATGCGGACGCGGATCAAGGCACGGGTTTCCGGATCCATCGTCGTCTCCCATAACTGGTCGGCATTCATTTCTCCGAGACCCTTATAACGTTGAATCATGTAGCCTTTTCCAACTTTGGAGATGGCTCCCTTAAGCTCATCATCCGTCCAGGCATATTCGAGCTTTTGCTTCTTTCCTGCTCCCTTGCTTACTTTATAAAGGGGAGGCAGTGCAATGTAGACTTTTCCTGCCTCTATTAGCGGTTTCATATAGCGGTAGAAAAAGGTCAACAAGAGTACCTGTATATGGGCTCCATCTGTATCGGCATCAGTCATGATGACGATTTTGTCGTAATTGATGTCCTCTACGTTGAACTCAGGTCCAACTCCGCCGCCGATTGCGTGAATGATCGTATTGATTTCTTCATTCTTGAAGATATCCTGCAGCTTGGCCTTCTCCGTATTGATGACTTTTCCGCGAAGAGGAAGAATTGCCTGGAATTTACGGTCACGACCTTGTTTCGCAGAACCTCCTGCAGAATCACCCTCCACCAGGTAAAGTTCATTACGCTGGGGATTCCTGGATTGAGCCGGTGTTAATTTCCCTGAAAGAACGGTTTCAGAGCGTTTTCGTTTCTTCCCGTTACGTGCATCTTCTCTTGCTTTTCGTGCCGCTTCACGGGCTTGAGCCGCTTTGATGGATTTCTTGATAAGCAGGGAACTGGTGTCAGGGTTTTCTTCTAAGAAATAGAGAAGATGCTCCGATACGACTGCGTCAACGGCAGAACGTGCTTCACTCGTCCCCAGCTTTCCTTTTGTCTGCCCTTCAAACTGAAGAAGATGTTCTGGGATGCGTACGGACACAATACTTGCTAAGCCTTCACGGATATCGGTACCTTCCAGGTTCTTATCCCTTTCCTTGAGGATGCCTGCTTTACGGGCATACTCATTAAAGACACGGGTCATAGCGGTTTTAGCGCCTGCTTCATGAGTGCCTCCGTCTTTCGTACGCACATTGTTAACGAAGGACAATATGTTTTCTGAGAATCCATCATTGAATTGGAAAGCGAATTCCACCTCGATGGAATGGTGTTCCCCTTCAAAGAATGCCACGTTATGAAGCGCGTCTTTTTCCTCGTTCAGGTATTGAACAAACGCCTGTATCCCGCTCTCAAAGTGGAAGACCTCTTTTTGATCATGGCGTTCATCAATGATTTCAATCTTTAATCCTTTCAGAAGGAAAGCAGATTCTCTTAAACGTTCACAAAGCGTGTCATAATTATAGGTGGTGGTGCTGAAGATTTCAGGATCAGGCTTAAAATGTATACACGTTCCTGATTTCTTTGTTTTCCCGATTTTCTCAAGGGTGGTTTCCGGCTTTCCGCCTTTGGAGAAGCGCTGTTCATATTTAACTCCATCTCTCTCTATTGTTACCACCAGCCATTCAGACAGGGCATTTACGACAGAGGCACCTACACCATGAAGTCCTCCACTCGTTTTATAACCGCCTTGCCCGAATTTCCCGCCTGCATGAAGAACGGTCAGGATGACTTCAGGAGTCGGTTTCCCCAGCTTGTGCATGCCTGTTGGCATACCGCGCCCCTTATCCTGCACAGAGACGCTATTATCTTTATGTATCGTAACAATAATCTCGTTTCCAAAGCCTGCCAGGGCTTCATCTACGGCGTTATCGACAATTTCATATACTAAGTGATGCAACCCTCTTGAATCGGTCGAGCCTATATACATCCCGGGTCTTTTGCGGACAGCTTCCAACCCTTCTAATACTTGAATGGCATCATCATTGTAATCCATGGTCTTATTCTGGTTGGCCACGAACATTCCCCTTTCAAAACTTCTATCACCGTCGAGCGGTACTTGTACGGTAGTATTGCTTATGTATATGTTAACTATAACACAAGAACGTTTGTTCGTTTACCTTTTATCATCATTTCTTAGGTAAACCACTATGCTATATTGTAGCGTTTTATTTGATTTTCGCAAATGTAATTTCCATGAACAGATCTAATTTCGCCCGGATTTCTTCTTAGAAAATCTCTTTTTAGGAAAGGATTGAAGAACGGTCTGCCCGAAAAAAAACAAGCGGTAAGAGCCGCTTGCTACGAGTGTGAATTATTTGGTTAAAGCATGTTCAACCTTAATACAGCGATCCATGATGACTGTATACCCACGTTCCTTCAAAAAGCGATAAGCCTCTTCATTCACTACTCCAAGTTGTGCCCAGAAAACGTTAGAATCGATTTCATCGAACTCGTGCGCAATCTCCGGCAAAAATTCAGAGCGGCGGAATACATTGACAATGTCAATCGATCCTTCAATTTCCTTTAAGGAAGATACGGATTTCACACCTAATGCCGATTCGATGGTCGGGTTTACAGGGATGATCTCATATCCTTGATCCTGCATCGCTTTTGATACCATATAAGAGGTTCGCTCGGGATTATCACTTAAACCGATAACCGCAATGCGTTTAGATTGCTTTAGGATCGTGCCGATTTCCTGGCGGGATGGGTTTTCCATGGATGATTTCAACTCCTTCATGATCATGATACATTTGTACCTTTAGTCCTATTCTTCTTTTATACCATACTTCCCTTTGTTTTTTCAAAATTTTATAAATTCAACGAAATAGAACGAAGTGTCAGAAAGATAGGAGGATGCGGTACCGCCCTCTCTATCCTGCCTGACACTTCTAAATCATTTATTCTTTAATCAGTCCTTTTGAAATAAGGAATTCTCTTGCGACTTCTTTTGGATCCTTTTTATCCATATCCACTTTGGCATTCATTTCACTCATCTCTTCTTCAGAGATTTGCCCTGCTAATTCATTCAGCACTTCCTCCACCTCAGGATGCTCTTCAAGAACTTCCTGACGGATGATCGGGGCAGCGTCATAAGGAGGGAAGAATCCCTTGTCGTCCTTGGTCGTTTTTAAGTTGTAACGCTGGATTCTTCCATCCGTTGTAAAGGCCGGAATGATATCCACATCCCCGTTTTTAACGGCTTCATACATGATGTTCGGGTCAAAGCTCTTTTTCTCCTTGAATTCGAAGCCGTATTCCTTAGAGAATGCATCGTATCCATCACCTTCACGCTCATAGAATTGATGAGGCGCACCAAAGCTTAAGTCTTTGGAAAGCGGGATAAGATCCGAGAATGTTTTTGCATCAAATGGCTGATCTTGAGTATATGCCATAGTATATGTGTTCTCGAACCCGAGTGGTTTTAACCACGTGACATTGAAATTTTCTTCATAGCCCTTTCGGACCTGAGAGAGGATTTCATCAGCGGATGCCCCTTCTTTTGCCTGTTCTTTCAGGACCGCTTCAAGTCCGGTTCCTGTATATTCGATATATACATCAATATCGCCCTTTTCAAGAGCAGGTGTCAGAATCGATACTTCTCCCAATCCTTCTTCGACTTTGATGTCAAGGTCGGTCTTTTCTTTGAGAAGTTCAGCCATCATTTGGGTTAAAATAAATTGCTCTGTCCACATCTTCCCTGAAACGGTAATCGTGTCTTTTCCGCCGCCATTACCGCACCCTGCGATCAGGATCGATAATAGTGCAGCAACTATAATGGGTTTTAATTTTTTCTTCATTTTCTTCTCCTTTGAATGTTGTTTATTTTCTGGCTTTTAAACCTTTAGGGGTGGTCATCCTCTCAAGCATCTTTAAGATGAAATCGAATGTAAGAGCAAGCAGTGCAGCAGGAATGGCCCCTGCCAGAACTAACGAATTGTTCCAGGTTGAAAGACCCCGGTAAATAAGGTCACCCAATCCCCCTGCGCCTACAAAGGTTGCAAGCGTCGCGACTCCCACTGTTAAGACAGTGGCCGTTCTGATTCCCGCCATGATAAACGGAAGGGCAAGGGGAAGCTCGACTTTGAAGAGTAGTTGAGAGTCTGTCATTCCCATTCCCCTGCCGGCTTCAATGACACCCTCGTCGACTCCGATGATCCCCGTGTATGTATTTCTGAGAATCGGCAAGAGTGCATACACAGTCAGGGCAATGATGGCTGTGACACTTCCCGTACTGAAGAGCGGTATAAGGAAGCCAAACAAAGCTAGACTCGGGATGGTTTGGAATACGGCTGTTATCCCGATAAAAAATTCAGCCGTCTGTTTTTTTCTTGAAATGTATATACCAAGGGGCAAAGAAATGGCAATAGCAATAAAAATGGATATGAATGATAAGTAAAGGTGCTCAAACAGCCCTGTTAAGATGGCGTCGGAACGATTGGATATCGTACTGATGAACATGATAGTGAAAGTATTCATACAGACCCTGCCTCCTCTTTGTTCCCTGCTGAGGCGACCGCTCGGAGAATTCCTGTTGCCGTGACACTCCCTATATGCCTCCCATCCCTTTCCACCATGAGGTAAGGCTTTCCTGTTTCAACAAGTATCCTGGCAGCTTCCTTGATAGTGGCATCATGATGGATGATTGTATATTCAGATTCCTCAAGAAGGCTGTAGGTGGAATCTTCCTCCATTAAATGAACCACCTGCATTGGAGATGGTTGTTTATGTAGCCTGTGCTCGCCAATAAATGCACGGACAAATTGGTTTGCGGGATTTTTTATCAGTTCCTCTGGTGTAGCGATCTGTTCGATCTTACCATCTCGCATCACGGCAATTTCATCAGCGATCTTCAACGCCTCATCAATATCATGTGTCACAAATACAATCGTTTTATGTATGGTGTTTTGGATGCTTTTCAGCTCATCCTGCAACTGCTCCCTGCTTATGGGATCGAGTGCACTGAAAGGCTCATCCATGAGAATGATCGGCGGTTCTGCTGCCAGGGCACGAATGACTCCAACCCGTTGCTGCTGCCCACCGCTCAGTTCCAGTGGATACCGTTTACGGTACACTCCGGGATCAAGTCCAACAAGATTTAGAAGCTCATCAACACGTCCCTCGTATTGTTCTTTTTTCCATCCTTTTAATCGGGGAATGAGGCTTATGTTCTCTTCAATCGTCATATGAGGAAGCAGCCCGATTCGTTGAATCACATAGCCTATATTGCGCCTGAGTTCCACTTCATCGGTTTCTGCTGTATCCTTTCCATCGATGAGGATCGTCCCTCCGGAAGGGCGGGTTAGTTTGTTGATCATTTTCATTGTAGTCGTTTTTCCGCATCCGCTCGGACCGATCAAGGCGACAAGCTTACCTTTTTCTATCGTCAGATTAATGCCTGAAACGGCCTCGGTGCCGTCATCATAAATTTTTGTTACGTTCTTGAATTCAATCACTTTTCCACCTGCTTTATGAACTGAGAAATTTTACTAAACATAGAAGGGATACCCTCATTATACAAAAGGTAAACATGATGTCCAAGGAATAGGCTTAGTTCCCTTAGCTTATGAAATTTAGTAAATCATCATACAAGGTTCTTTAATGAGCAACCGTTTACACATCCAAAAAAGCCGTTGGAATATGCCCAACGGCTCTAGTAAGGGTTATTTTCTTTTGATCAAATACTGTTCAACGAAAATTGCTGTAATGGTGCCCAGTATTAATCCGTTGTTCAAAACAGAGGCCACAACGACGGGCAAATCCTTAAAAGCGGAAGCTGGAACAAACATCGCTCCGACACCGACTATCAATGAGATCCCTGCGACAAAGTGAATTCTTTCGATGTCTGCTTCTTTCCGGTACTCTCCCAGGGCAAGGCCAACCATTTTGATGAAAATGACCGTCGTAACAGCGTATCCGACCGGAGCAGGCAGGCTTGCAAAAAAATTCATCACTTTAGGAATCAGACTGATGAACATGATGATTCCGCTTCCAATCAAGAATGGAACGATCGAGTACATTCCTGTAGCAGCAACAAACCCGGCAGAGCCGGATATGGGAACAGATCCAATCGCAGAGAATACGCCGCCTAATAGTTGATTCAGACCTGAGGAAAATCCACTCTCCGTATATCGTTCGTACGTCGGCTCCCCCTGGGCTTTCATCACTTCTTCCATTACTCGGATGGATGCAATCATATTAGTGGTTAATAAAAATGTGATGAAAATTGAGGTCACAATGACACCCGTATCGAACACAGGAGCTCCAAATACTAAAACGTCGGGTAAGGAAAACCAGCGGTCTGATACTGTTGTCCCATCAGCCAATCCCATAGCGATAAAAATCAACCACCCTGAGAGTAAAGCAAGAATAATGGAGTATTGCCGGATCCATTTCCGTTTATGACCAGAGAAATATAATGCCACAAGGATGGTCAGAATACTTCCGAGCAATACTAGCGGTTGAAGGGATTGTCCTTCCTGCTGAATTCCGAACATCCCTTTAATAAAAGATCCGCTTAATTGAAGAATCAACAACATCAAGTAAATAAAGGTGATCGTCGGAGTGAATAATGATGATAACTTCCTCAGCAGTCCAGTTGCAGAAAGGATGAAGAAGATCACTCCGCTTACGATCATGCCGCCTTGTAAAACGGTTAACACCTCTTCGTGGCTGCTGTACAGGGTCCCTGAAAACCCGGCGTAGATTGCGAAGACTCCCCACCAAAGTCCTGCAGGCCCTTCGTTGATGGGAAGCTTATGGCCGAATAATGCCTGAATGAGACTGGCTGCACCTAATACAAAGATGGTCCTCTGAATGAACCCGGCTGTGTCTTCTGAAGACAATTGGAACAGATCAGCTATGGCAATAGGAGCGGCAATGGAGCCTGCGACCATAAAGGCCACCCATTGAAAGGCTGATAATAGCAGTTGCATATTAGTACACCTTCATTTCAAATATGTAAATTGTGTCCATTTTAACATACAAATGACTGTCTGGATCATTATTTGAAAGAAAATATAATATCATCTACTATTATGAACAGGTACTAAATATTTTGATGATTTTTCCCCCAACCTATGGAAAACATGTTAAAATAAAAGTGGATTAGTTCATTTAAAGGAGCAGTGATAATGATTTTTGCCCTTATTCTCGTATTATCATATTTATTAGGTTCTATCCCATCAGGATTGCTGATAGGAAAGACGTTCTACGGAAAAGATATCCGTGAGCATGGAAGTGGCAATCTGGGTGGAACCAACACATTCAGAACCTTGGGTGTGAAGGCCGGTATGATTGTTACAATCATGGATATTTTAAAAGGAACCGTGGCAACTCTATTGCCATTGCTGTTGGCAAGTGACGTACATATGTTATTAGCCGGGGTATTTGCTGTGATCGGTCATATGTATCCCGTGTTCGCGAACTTCAGGGGGGGAAAAGCAGTCGCAACTTCTGCAGGGGTTCTTCTTGGGTATCATTACATTTTATTTTTAATTTTATTGGTAGTGTTTTTCCTTTGTTTATATGTTACGAAGTATGTGTCACTTTCTTCAATGATCGCTGCAGTACTTGCCTTTACGTACTCGATTTTCACTGGGGATGTCCCTCTCATTATTGTCGTTGGAATCCTGACCCTCTTCGTTGTTTACAGGCACCGGGCCAATATAATCCGGATAAAGAATAAAACCGAACCAAAAATTAAATGGCTGTAACGCCACCAAATCTAAAGGCACCCTCATGTGATATAGGGGTGCTTTTTATAATGGGTTGAATGGATTAAACAGGTATACCCATATACTCTTTTGAGAAAGATGATGAGGCAGTTTCCTCTAAAACGGCACATACTGTTCGTCTGGCCTGTTTTCTTTGCGGGGAGTGATCTTAAGTCATACGTAACAGTGCGAAATTCACAAAAATGGCTATTTTACCCCAATATTTTCTTAAATATCACCCAATCCCCCATTTTTTTTTGTAAAATAGAGGTAGTGTAAAAATAAAGGATGATGAAATATGACTACAAGACGATTAATGACAGGACTATTCCTTTGTGCTTCATTCCTGTTGGTCATTGGATATCTTGTCAATGACCAATTTTCAGACTGGAACAGTTCAATAAGAGGTGAAGAGGAAGAGGACTTTTACTCTATCCTGCATAGTACAAGAGAAGTTCAAGCATCAGGTAAATCGATAAAGTCCAGTGCAACTCTTGCCGCCATCGGGGACATTTTGCTCCACGATACGGTATATAAGGATGCGGAAGTTGAAAACGGGTATAACTTCAACCCTATGTTCGCCCCTATAAAAGACATGCTGGCATCGCCTGATTTCCTGATTGCCAACCAGGAATCTACACCGGCTGGAGTGGAACTGGGTGTTTCCAGTTACCCTCTCTTCAATAGTCCGAAAGAAATTGTAGAAGCATTACAGAACGTCGGTGTAGATGCAGTCACGACAGCTAATAACCACTCTTTGGACCAAGGGGAGAAAGGTCTTCTGAGTGCGATCGACTATTATGAGAAAATATCCATGCCGTATGTGGGTGCGTTTAAAAGTCCTGAAGACAAGGAACGAATCCGTACTTTCAACGTCAATGGGATAAAGTTCGCACTGCTTTCGTACACGTATGGCACAAACGGGATACCAGTTCCAAAGGGAAAAGACTACTTAGTCAATTTAATCGATGAACAAAATATGATCCGTGAAATTGAGAAAGCGAGAAATATGGATATTGATTTAGTTGTGATGAGTCTGCATTGGGGGAATGAATACCAGCGCTTCCCCACTGAAGAACAGGAAAGACTGGCGAAGGTTTTGACGGAAAACGGTGTCGATATCATCTTTGGACATCATCCACATGTCCTGCAGCCAATCCAGACGTATAAGACGGGTGACGGCCGAGAAGCAGTTGTCATCTATTCATTAGGAAATTTTCTTTCTGGACAGAAAGATGATTTCAAAGACATCGGGGGAATGGTTACGGTTCAAGTGGAAAAAACGATGAATCCCGGTGGATCTGTCATCAGCTTCCCTTCAATTGATTTCCAGCCCACGTTTGTTTATGAACATCAATACAATAACTACAGGATCTATCCTCTTGATTTCGCTAATAACAATGGAATGATTGGGTATTCAGAAGCAGAAATGGTTTCTCATATGGTGAATGGGCTACCGGAATAAATGCCACTTTCTATTCACCCGAAGCAATAGGCGTTAACAAAAAACGAGCACCCGTTCAAGGGAGCTCGTTTTTTAATGTCCGCCAAAGAGCAATGAATTAAAGAATATCCCTGCGAGGGCCAAAACAGCCAGAAAGGCATTTGCCAGGAAAAAGGTTTTCCGCGATCCCTTAAAGAATAGTGTCACCATCCCGTAATAAATGACTGCTGAGATGATTATGAAGGTCCCTGCTTCCAACTGATATTTTGAATCGTGCAGTTGCAGGAAGGTCAATACACTTAATCCGGCAAATATAAATGCACCTATGTAGTATAATAATGCTTTAGTATTCATTCGTCTCATCCTTTATGCGTATTAGTAGATGTTCCACCTTTTCTATGTATATAATATGAAATGAAACCTTCTATGTCCAGAAATCAAGAACACTCTGGGGAAATCCCCTGTAGAGAAAGGAGTCTCATCGATGAAGATACATATTTCAAAAGAAGCTCTTTCGTGGTTTAAGAACGAAATGCTTGTAGAAGAAGGCGAACAAATTCGTTTTTATGTACGTTATGGAGGTTCCAGTCCTCTGCATGACAGTTTTTCATTAGGTGTGAGCAAAGACGAACCGGTTGATATTGGAGAACTTGTGGAAATCGAAAACCGGGAATTTTTTATCGAAGAAAGAGATTTATGGTTCTTCGATGGTCATGATTTACATGTTCATTACGATAAAGAGCTTGAGGAACCTTCTTACGAATACAAAAAATAAGACCGATTGAAATGCTGGCGATAGCCAGCATTTTCAGTTTTTGAGAAAACGGGTGATATGGTCGTGGAGGCCTTCTTTAATGAGAATTTCATATTGAATGTCTCCTATTAAGTCGTAATGGGGAAAACCGTCTTCCCTCTCATGAATCCATTCTTTCTTCAATCCATATTTTTCTCCCCATCGAGATAATGTAATGAGATTACTGCAGCCCACTTTTGTGACAGATCGTGCATGAGGAAATCGGTCATCTACCCAATAATGAGTGAGGAATGCAACCTCTCCCTGCTTTACACGCTGCTTCCATGTTTGTAATTCATGTCTGGTCAGTCCGAATGCCATAGAGATCTTCCTTTCCTTCTTGCCTTTTTGAGAAGGCATCCTAACTAGGGAGATCGATCACTTCTTTGCCTTTTCGTATGCGTCATGCCAATGAGGAAACAACTTCCTTATTGAAACCGGTCGGAAGGTTTCTTGCTTGACACAAACATGTTTAGATTGTCCTGTAATGGCAAGTTGATTTTGTCCATTATAAATTTCGTAAGCATATGTAATTCTCAGTCCGTCATATTCTTCAATCCACGTCTTAACAAACGCTTTCTCGCCGTAACGAACGGGAGTTTTATAGCTGACATTCAGATCGATGACAGGAGAAAGAATGCCTTCTTTTTCAATGTCCGCATATCTGAATCCCAGATCTTCAATGAGTTGAGTCCTTCCTAATTCCATCCAAACAAGGTAGTTTGCATGATACACAACCCCCATTTGATCAGTCTCTGCGTATCGAACCTCAATGGTTTTTTCAGCAACTTTCATTCACTACACCCTCTTTAAGCTATTCGTCAGTACTTTTTCATTTTAGCATAATTAAAGAGTGCAATGAACAGATTGGCTTTGGATTCGGTGATGAAGGATAAAACCCGAACAGCAGGGCTTCGCTGTTCGGGTCTTACGGCTATTATTGCTCTGTTTGATGAGCCTCGTCTTTGATCTCGTTACGGAATGCCTGCAGGCTTTCCCTGCGGCGCTCGTTTTTATCTTTAATGGACTGAAGCTGCTCCTCACTGTCAGTGAAAGAAATGGACTCCTCAGCTCTCTCCATATTCTCGATCGTATGCTGAACCATCCCTTGAAGCTTCTCTACGTTATCACTGCGATCATCCGGATTCGGTTTATTCCATGCCATCCTTCATTCCTCCTGTTATTCATATTGGGGACGGACCTTCATGTCAGACCCTATTCATAAATAAGCGTTATTCACCCTTTGTCTGGATGACTTGAGCGTGCTTACCTGATTTATCCTGCATTTGTTTCCCTTTGTTGCCACCTGCAGCTCTTGATTGTGTACCGATATGGTTTGGTGCAAAATGATTCTGACTTCCTTTTGGATTGCTCATTAACTTCCCCTCCTTACTAATATGATTACCAAAATGGGATAGAAGAAAAGGCGTAATAATTGGCAGAATCATTTAAGGAGACAAAAAAATAAGCCTCGTAATTTCTTACTCGGCTTTGCCCATCGGTCGCTTAATTTCAAGTCTTGCATCGATTCGTTCTTCAATCGCATCAATGGCATCCTGATCCAGAAGGAGTTGTTTTTTATTCTCTTTCACAAGATCTGCAAAAGATTTTTTCCTAGGTCTGCGCAATTGATTCCCCTCGCTTTCCATTGTAGTGTTACCAATAGTATATCCAAATGTCAGATATTTTAAACAAAGGTCACAATGGAAGAGGTTAGCTATAGGTTAAGTTGAGGTCCGTCCCTCACTCAATTAATGCGGTGAAGGCGTCAAGGGTGGTGAGAGCGCCGATTTGTTTGTGGGTGATGATGCCTTTTTCATTGATGACAAAGGTTGTTGGGACAGTTAGGATGTCGTAGGCGTTGTTTATTTTGTCGTCTTTATCCAAGAGGATGGGAAAGGTTAGTCCCATTGCTTTTTGGTATTCTTTTACGTTGTATTGGGGATCGATATTGACCGCCAGGATTTTTACATCTGTACCGTATTGTTCATGGAATTGTTGCATGATTGGCATTTCTTCTTTACAGGGTGGACACCAGGTGGCCCAGAAGTTTAAAATCACTTTTTTTCCTTTTAAGTCAGACAGTGTAATGGATTTACCCTCTAATGTCTCAAGTTTAAAGTCGATGGCCCGGTCTCCTACATTTGGTCCTGGAAAGTTTTCTGAGGGTGTTGCTTCTGGCAACTCTCCTTCTTCTATATCAATGAGTTGATCATACGACTCTGTTTGTTGAAATGTATTTTCTGAAAAGATATGGGGATTTGATTTATTTTCCATGTAGAATGCGAAAATGAATAAAATCACAAGCAAAGTCCCAAAAATGGATTTCAAGGGAGAACGCTCCTCTCTGTGAAATAATCGTATTACCATCTTATGACTGCTTGTCTGTTTTTAGTCCAGGTATTGGAGAACAACAATGGAAGAAATAAAAAAAGTCCCGGGAAACCCGGGACTTAGGCAGTCATTATGCCTGTAATTTATTTCGAAGTACCATTTGTAGAATACCACCATGACGGTAGTAGTCTACTTCTACTTCAGAATCGAAACGAGCAAGCACTTCGAATTCTGTTTTCGATCCATCTTCAGCCACTGCAGTAACCGTTAAGATATCACGAGGTTTTACATCATTTGTAATATTGACAGAAATGGTTTCCTTACCAGTCAAACCTAATGACTCAGCACTGTCACCCTTCTTGAATTGTAGTGGCAGAACACCCATCATGACAAGGTTTGAACGATGGATACGCTCGTAGCTTTCAGCGATAACAGTCTTGATACCCAAAAGGTTTGTACCTTTTGCAGCCCAGTCACGGGATGATCCCATACCGTAATCTTTTCCTGCCAGTACGACTAATCCAGTACCATCTTGTTGATACTTCATGCATGCATCATACATTGGCATTACTTCATTCTCAGGCCAATAAGTGGTGAAACCACCTTCCGTGCCAGGAGCAATTTGGTTACGGATGCGGATGTTTGCAAACGTCCCACGCATCATCACTTCATGGTTACCACGGCGTGAACCATATGAGTTAAAATCACGAGGTTCTACATTATTGGCACGAAGATATTTTCCAGCCGGTGTATCTTTACCGATGGCACCTGCTGGTGAAATGTGGTCAGTTGTAACGGAATCTCCAAATTTACCAACTACACGAAGACCATTTAGACCTTTAATATCTTCAGGATTAGTCGCGAGTCCAGTAAAGAATGTTGGATTTTGGATGTATGTCGAGTTCTCATCAAAGCTGTAAAGAGGCTCGTTGCTTGTTTTAATCTCATTCCAACGCTCGTTTTCTGAGAAAACATGCTCGTATTCTTTACGGAATAATTCTGGAGTAACGGTTGACTTGACAGCATCTTTCACTTCATCTTGTGATGGCCAGATGTCTTTGAAGAATACGTCATTACCATCTTTATCTTTACCTAATGAATCTTTTTGGAGGTCGATGTCCACTGTACCAGCTAATGCGTAAGCAACCACAAGAGGTGGGGAAGCTAAGTAATTCGCCTTCACAAGTGGATGGATACGTCCTTCAAAGTTACGATTACCTGATAATACAGATGTTAGAAGTAAATCTGCATCTGACACAGCTTTCTCGATCTCAGGACGCAATGGACCAGAGTTACCGATACATGTTGTACAACCATATCCTACAAGGTTAAAGCCGATATCTTCCAGGTATGACAATAAGCCTGAATCTCTTAGGTAACCCGTTACAACTTTAGAGCCTGGCGCGAGTGATGTTTTCACGTAATCCGGAACATTCATTCCAAGCTCGACTGCTTTCTTGGCAACTAAGCCGGCACCCAGCATGACATATGGGTTCGATGTGTTTGTGCATGATGTAATGGCAGCGATTCCGATCGCTCCCGTAGGCATCACAACATCTTTTCCATCTTCTGTTGTATACTTAGCCGTTTTATTGATTTCAGATGCATCTAAACCGAAGCCTTGAACTCCTTCTTTAGCTGTAATTGCATGTTGGAAAGCTTCTTTCATATCAGAAAGAGGGATCAAATCCTGTGGACGTTTTGGTCCGGAAAGGTTTGGTTCCACGGCAGAAAGGTCAATTTCCACTACATCTGTATAGGTTGGCTCTTCTTTTTCAGGAGTGAAGAACATTTCGTTTTTCTTCAGGTATTCTTCAACCATCTTGATATGATCCTCTTCACGACCTGTTAGTCGAAGGTAGTCCAGTGACTCAGAATCCACCGGGAAGAAACCACAAGTAGCACCATACTCTGGAGCCATGTTGGCAATGGTTGCACGGTCAGCAAGCGGTAATGTTGCCACTCCTGTTCCGAAGTACTCAACAAATTTGCCTACTACACCCTTTTGACGCAATACTTGTGTCACTTTAAGAGCTAAGTCAGTAGCTGTTGCACCATTAGGAAGTTCTCCAGTCAATTTCACCCCGATTACTTCAGGGATAGGGAAGTATGATGGTTGACCAAGCATTCCTGCTTCGGCTTCGATTCCACCTACACCCCAGCCTAATACACCGATACCGTTAATCATCGTAGTATGAGAATCAGTACCCACCAATGTATCAGGATACGTTTCAAAGTCGCCCTCTGTTGTTTCAACAGCGTGTACAACATTTGCCAGATATTCTAAGTTAACTTGGTGAACGATACCTGTTGCAGGCGGAACAGCACGATAGTTTTCAAATGCTTTTTGAGCCCAGCTAAGGAACTGATAACGCTCTGCGTTCCGTTCAAACTCAAGGTCCATATTGGCTTGCAATGCATTTGCAGTTCCATATTTATCAACTTGTACGGAATGGTCGATAACAAGATCAACCGGGATTTCAGGATTGATCTTTTGAGGGTCTCCCCCTATATCAGCCATTGCCTTACGTAAAGATGCTAAATCAACCACGGCCGGTACCCCTGTGAAGTCTTGAAGGATAACACGGGAAGGTTTGAATGGTACTTCTGCATCTTTCACTTCAGTTGAGCCCCAGTTCGCTAAATTTTCAACGTGTTCCTTGTTGATCACACGTCCGTCAAATTGACGAAGTACAGACTCAAGCAATACCTTTACACTATAAGGTAAGCGATTAATTTTTGTTACTCCTGCTTCTTCAAGCGCTTTTAAACGATAATAATGATAACGTTTTCCTTCTAGTTCGAAAGAAGACCGTGCATTAAATACATCGTTCTTTGCCATTTCGATTCCCCCTCTAAACTACATCACACAATAAGTCGAAAAGTTTTCGTTCTAAACTAACGAACTTTTCTCACATTTCCATCTTAATACAAGCGATTACATAAGTAAATAACAATAAAGTTATTGTTTTTGATAAGTTTTTCTTATCTGAAACCATAAACTCCTTAAGGTTTCTAGAGAAATATTGGTATGACAACATTTCGGCCTTTGTCAAAACGTGTCAACAGCAAAAAAATATTATCTTAAAAAAATAAATCTGTCAGCCACTCCCTCTAATAAGGCGAAGAATAAGGTGGAACTCTATTCTTATGGAGGTGATCTAGAAAATGGCTAAACGTAAAGCAAACCATGTGATTACCGGTATGAATGCTGCTAAATCACAAGGGACAGGTGCAGGTTACAATGAAGAGTATTCAAATGAACCATTGACAGAAGCTCAAAAGCAGTTCAATAAGAAACGTAAAACCAATCAGTAATTCTTATTGTCGGCAATTGAATACTGTGCTAACTAAATCACGCGTCTATATGTAACGAGCTCTTCCCTTCTTCCCCTACCCTGTTTATTCAAAAATGAAACCCGCTCTGATACTATCCTCAGAGCGGGTTTTTTTGTGTGCCCGGCATGTGCACACGCTTTAGGGTTCAAGTCCCGAACGGTGAAGGTCGTTGTAGCCGTTAGCTGAAGGCAAGGGTGTCCAGGGTGACCTGGAATCTGAAGGAAGCTGTAAGCAAATTTCCGACCCGAGGAACACGAATCTCATACTAGGCTACATTTCTTGAATGAGACTGCAAAACAAGTCAAAGTTCAACGACCAAAGGGGAATGTAGTAAATGAGGCGGGTACATGGAAAGGAAGTTTGTGCACTTACCCGGGGAGGTCTGACGGAACGCCAAGTACACTTGGCAACCTATTTAGTGATAAATAGCTGAACTGTCAGAAGTCAGCAGAAGTCATAGTACCACCTTAACTCGAGAGAGGTGGGAAGGACGGAATCTTTAAGAAAGAGCGATGCCTAGGGAGGCACTTTCTATCATGAAACAGACAACTCATCCTTGAGGCTACTCAAAGGAGGAAATGGTGAAGTCCATGGGGGACTTTGAGAGTGTGGAGTAGAAAGTGGAAGAAATAGAGCCATTCGCTCGCGTAGGAGAGATATCTTATGATGAATCAAATACTATCACGGGACAACCTCATACAAGCATTGAAACGTGTTGAACGTAATAAAGGGAGTCACGGTGTGGACGATATGCCCGTACAAAACCTGCGAAGTCATATCATGAAGCAGTGGGATTCTTTACGTCAACAATTAGAGGAGGGAACCTACAAACCTTCTCCGTTCCGTCGAGTCGAAATCCCGAAACCAGACGGAGGAATAAGGTTACTGGGTATCCCTACCGTGGTAGATCGATTCATCCAACAAGCGATTGCCCAAACATTAACCAGGGTCTACGACCCGGAGTTTTCCAAATATAGTTTTGGTTTCAGGCCGAACAAACAGGCCCACCAAGCAATAAGACAAGCCAAATACTATATAAGAGAAGGATATAGATGGGTAATTGATATGGACTTAGAGAAGTTCTTTGACAAAGTGAATCACGATAAATTAATGGGTATATTAGCTAAGAAAATAAAGGATAAAACCCTCCTTAAACTTATTTACCGATACCTACAAGCAGGTGTAATGGAGAATGGGGTTTCTGTAAGAACTGAAATGGGGACACCAAAAGGTGGTCCATTAAGTCCTCTGTTAGCTAATATCCTCCTAGATGAACTGGACAAAGAACTGGAACAGAGAGGACACCGTTTTGTCCGCTATGCGGACGACTTTCATATCTATGTAAAGTCAAAGAAAGCTGGTGAACGGGTCAAGAATTCGATAACGGATTTTATTGAGAAGAAATTAATACTCAAAGTGAACCGAGAAAAGTCAGCAGTTGACAGACCATGGAAGAGAAAGTTCCTGGGTTTTTCATTCACTCCACATAAAATTCCGAGAGTTCGAGTCCATCATAGGAGTCTAATGAAATTGAAAGAGAACATTCGAGCATTGACCTCAAGGTCAAAAGGCTGGTCGATGGCGTATCGAATCAATCGACTCAACCAATATCTAATGGGCTGGTGCGGATACTTTGCCTTAGCTGATACAGCCAGTATCTTTCAAAAGTTAGATGGATGGATTAGAAGAAGGTTAAGAATGTGTATGTGGAAGGACTGGAAAATACCAAAAGCAAGGAAACGGAATCTCGTTCAATTAGGGGTCCCTCGCCGAAAAGCTCATGAATGGGCAAACTCCCGAAAGGGATACTGGAGAATAACGAATAGCCCTATATTAGGAAGAACCCTAAACAATTCTTTTTGGAAGCATTTAGGGCTCCTAAGCTTGTATGAAAGGTATTCAACCATACGTCAATCTTAAAGAAACCGCCGTATACGGGTCCGTACGTACGGTGGTGTGAGAGGTCGGGGGTTAGTCACCCCCTCCTACTCGATTATTGTCTTTACACTTGTCCGTTTACTTCATTGACGATGGATGATAAATCTGATTTAAATTGTTGAAGCTGTGCTCTCTGTGTGTCGGATGCCACTTCAAGAGCATTTTCGATCTGTTGATAGGCTTCGTTGACTTCATTTTTTAAGTGGGCCAGTTGTGTACCATAACTGGCTCCATCCAAAACCAGTTCATTGATTGTATTTTGGACTTCAGTCACACTCTGTTCGGCAGCCTGATAAGCTTGCTGCTTATTTTTATGGTATGGCATACATCATCTCTCCTTATTGTGAAAATAGCCTTTTTAGTATGGTCAAAGTGGATTGAAAGTATACCCATGAATAAACTGTTTTCCACCATAGCATCCTAAGAACAGGAGGGATGATGTATGACGAATAAAAATGACAGCAAAGATATGCGTAAAAATGCACCGAAAGAATCAGGACAGCCGGAAGCGTTAAGTGGATCACATAAAGTGAAAAATCGAAACCATACCCGACAAAAACAACATAGCCATCACGATATGTAGTCTCTAGGAGGGAATGCAGGAATGGGTAGGTCCATCCTGCATTCCCTTTCCTTATTTAATGCAAATTTTTTAGTGCATGGAGCAATTGTCCTTGTTCCTTCAGAGAGACTGTTCGTAGATCAAAGAGGACAGAATTCTCTTGAATCATGGTAACGATGGAGGGATTGCCCGTTCTGAGTTTATCTTGCAGTTCCCTCGCTGACATATTGTTGTGGGTGACGGAAACAAGGTAAGTGTCTAACTCAACATCCGGCATGGTCCCTCCCCCTATCTGGCTTTTTCCTTCCATTATATCAAAAGTGAAATCAGGTAACAGACACCTGCCTTCTTTAGAAAAAAGGCTGGATTGCTGTAATATGTCTTCTTTTTTCCTGGTGATAGCCTCAATGGTGGGGTTTTTATCCAACACATCCCCTGTTATATAATGCATGAGAGTCATCTCTAAAGCTGCCAAGGTCATTTTGTCTACACGTAAAATACGGGCAAGCTGATGCTTTTTTAATTGTTCGATCCAATGCTTTTTCCCTGCGATGATCCCTGCCTGAGGCCCTCCCAGTAATTTATCCCCGCTGAACGAAACAAGATCCACCCCTTTTTTTATCACATCTTTCACTAGGGGTTCTGCTCCGATTCCCATTTGAGTGAAGTCAAATAGGGCACCGCTTCCTAAATCTTCATAATAGATGACTTGTGGATGTTGACGGGACAACCGAACAAGTTCATCTGTGGACACGGATGCAGTGAATCCTTTGATCACGAAATTACTTTGGTGTACCTTCATGATCATGGCCGTTTCCTCTCCTATTGCCAATTCAAAGTCCCTATAATGTGTTTTATTCGTTGTGCCCACTTCTGAAAGCTTTGCCCCGCTTTCTTCCATAATGGAAGAAATGCGAAACGAACCGCCGATTTCCACTAGTTCTCCTCTGGATACGATGACTTCTTTATGCTTGGCAAGTGAAGAAAGAATCAGGAAGACTGCTGCAGCATTATTATTTACAACCATGGCCGATTCCGCCCCGGTCAGCTCGCAGATGAATTTCTCAGCGTGGACATGCCTTGACCCCCTGGTCCCCTCATCAATATTGTATTCAAGATTACTGTAGTGACCTGCCGTGTCTTTCACATGTTCAAGGACATCCCCTGCCAACGGGGCACGTCCTAAATTTGTATGTAAAATGGTTCCAGATGCATTGATGACTTTCCGAAGTGACAGGGAATACGATTTGTGCATCAATGAATCGGCTTCTGTGAACAACTTGACAATAAACTCAGGTGATTCTGGATGAGGTCCTGCCCACTGCCCATCCAGAATGGAATTCCTGAAATTGGTAACCGTTTTTTTTATGAGGTCCGTCCCTCTTTCCTTGGTAAGTCGATGTTTACTAAGGAAAGTTTGGAAATGAGTGGTATGTTGAAGTTCATGGATAGGTGGGATATGTCTGACTAACTTGTTCATTGGTGACCTCCTTTGTGCGTTTATACTGATTATAACACCCTCACCAATTAAATTAGAACGAATACAATGTGTAAAAGAGTATGTTGGGGGTCAGGTGTGAATGAGCAAGGATAAGGAGGATTTTTATTTAGAGAACTGGGAAGAGAATATGAAGGATTGGTTATTGGATCCTGCTACGTTTCAATTGGATGAACAAGAATTCAGGGTGGACTTTCTGGATACTACCGAAGCGTTCATTGTAGAAATTGAGACTGAAAACATTTGTCCGGATGAGTTGATCATCAAGAAGGATGACACTCAACTGTCATTATCAATATTAATGAAAGATGAAATCAAGGTGAGGAACCGCACCATTCGTTTTCCTTTTTGTTTGAAACAACGGGCCATCACATATTCGATCGAACATCATACGATCGAAATAAACGTTCCGAAAAAGGACTGCCCCTCTCCCACATCCTATGTCATCAGGGTACAGGGATTGTCCAATGAGTAACCACTTTCTCTAAATAGATTCAAAAGGTCTGAGGCGAACTCAGACCTTTTTCTCTGCTAAAGGGATTCAATTGTTGAAATGATATGGCTGATCTCTGGAAATACCCCCGTATCGAGCTTGGAGTAAATTTTTTTATTGTCCACAGTAATCTCGAAGGCTCCTCCAGAAGATGGTACTAACGTTAGTTCATGAATCTCTGTACGAAAATGGTTGAATAGCTGTTCCGCGAAACTCGCGGCTTTAGGTGCGTAGTTTCACCTCATGCAAAATTCAAGTATAATGGATCGATTTTCCATTTGAAAATTCCTCCTTTTTTCTTAGTTCCTCTTTGTTTACATTCTATTATAGAGAAGATACATGTGCAAATCACTCTATTCCCATTCATTATAGTGACTAGTGCTTTGCTCATTTGTATTTTTATCCTGTACAATGAAAGTATACATACATAAAGGGGTGAAGAGTTTGAGTAAAGAAGAAATCATTCGACTGACAGAACTATCGTCAAAAGCTGGCTGAGGCTGCAAACTTAGTCCTAGTGACCTGACGCACGTGCTGCGTCAGCTGCCCCCTCAACCATCAACGGAAGCATTATTAGTAGGGAATGAATCATCCGACGATGGCGGTATCTTTCAATTGACTGAAGAACTTGCCATGGTACAAACCGTAGATTACTTTACCCCCATCGTGGATGACCCCTATACGTTTGGTCAAATAGCAGCAGCCAACGCTCTAAGCGACGTATATGCAATGGGTGGAACCCCTAAAACTGTTTTGAATATTGTGGGTTTTCCGATAAAAAAACTGGGAGGTCACGTCCTTACCTCCATCCTCTCTGGTGCACAAAGTAAAGTAATCGAAGCAGGCGCTGTCACGGTTGGAGGACATTCCATTGATGATCAGGAACCTAAATTCGGTTTAAGCGTAACCGGGATCGTACACCCGAAAAAATATTGGACGAATAACGGTGCTAAAGAAGGAGACGTCATCTTGATCACGAAACCTATTGGAGTTGGGATCATGACTACGGGTATCAAGCGTAAAGTAGTGAGCGAATCCCAGGAAAAAGAAGTAATAGACGTCATGAGTACGTTAAATAAAAAAGCTGCAGAAGTTTTACAACGCTTTGAGCCCAATGCAGTGACCGATATTACTGGCTTTGGATTGCTTGGCCATTCATTTGAAGTCGCTAAAGGCAGTGATGTGACAATACACTTAACCTACTCCTTGATTCCCATTTTAGATGGAACGAGGGAATTGGCTGCACAAGGAGTCATACCGGGCGGTTCCAAATCAAATCACAAGTGGCTTGAAGAAAACGTACACTATGACCCGGAACTTACAATGGAAGACCAATGGATTCTCTGCGACGCAATCACTTCTGGAGGATTATTGATCAGTCTCCCAGAAGATCAAGGAAAAAAATACATTGAAGCGTTGCACTTTCATTCAATCTCTGCACAAATCATAGGCAGAGTAACAGCAAAACAGGACCGTAGTATTCTCGTTGAAAAATAAAAAAGCGTTGTTCCTTTTGACAGAAGTAAATGGATACTTCTGGATTCTAAAGGAACAACGCTTATTTTTCTTGGATCATATGGAGAAACTGGCCGGTCATTTTTTTTGATAATATCCTTACTTGATATGGAAATCTTTTTTTACTTACCGGAAAGGAGTTGAACCAGATCACTTTATCGTCGATTGAAATGAAAGGAATACTCGTGAATGCTCTTTCCATTTTGATGTGGGCCCCACGGTGAGGAACGATAGCATCCTTGCTTCGAATCATGACATCTTTATCCCCTGATACTGCTTCTAATAAGGCAAGTAATGCTTGAGGAATGTCTTTTAGATGTTCCACGTTAACGACAATTTTTTGTTTGGCTGCCTTGAAATCTTTCATCAGTCTGTTCGTATCATTTATCTCCACCCATTTCATTTTCTTCATTGAGAAAGGGGTGATGGACGAACCTGTATCTGAATGACCTTCATGTTGAAGGTGACGAATGAATTGATGAATGGGCTGGGTGGATGGTGTTTTCTCCTTGATGAATTGATCATCTCCGATTAAAACAAATTTCCCTCTGGCGCGGGTAATGGCTACATTCAGGAGCCTTTCGCTTCCCTTTCGAGTAAGTAGTGCTCCAGGCTTTCCATGGGATACACCATCAACGAGGTCAAAAAGGATCATGTCATTTTCCGAACCTTGAAACCCATGAACGGTAGCGGCAAATATATTTGCCTGAGGATATTCCTTCCTTATCAGTTCATCCAGTATAAGATTATACCATTTTGCTTGTATACGGTAGGGAGTGACGATGCCGATAGAATGAATGCCGTCTCTGATGGCATCTAAACTAAGCTGGATTGTCAGCAGGCTGGAAATGATATTCCATCGGGACCCTTTATGGGTTTCTGCCCATTCAGTTCCTTCCTGCAGTGAACATAACACGGCGCCATGTGAAGGAAAAGGTTTTTTATTCGTGATCACCGCACGCTGTACCCCTACCGACTGGTGGTCACCTACCTTCGAATGGTAGATGTAGCGATTGGTAAAAGCCGAGATACTCGGATGCATCCGTCTTTGTTCCGGAAGCAATAACAGCTGTGGATGTTTCCTGCCTTTGTTAACAGCATGTGCGACATTTGAAGAGTGAAAGATGTCTTCCTTGAGCCACTTGCTTACCATGGGGTGAAAAGATGTTGAAATGGGTGGAAGTTGTTTGAAATCCCCACAGATAATGGTTTTCGTCCCAAGTGAGGCTGCAAATGCCACTTGCGGGATATAGGCCATGCTCGCCTCATCAACTATAACCAGATCAAATTCTTCATCATAGATCATCCCGTCAATGGCCGCTTTAGAAAGAGTCGTACCGATCACTTTGGCATCTGTGACAAGTTCTCCTTCTCTTCGTTTAAACGTTTCTTTTATTTTTTGATAATGAACTTCGAGTTGGGATAACCGATTGGAATCATAATCCGTATAGTTTTTCGCCAGTTTATTCTTCATCCTTCTCCTGTATGTTTCGACCTTACCTTTTTCCTCTGCAAGGCTTGGGTCCCGTTGTTCCAACAATTGAAGGACACTTAAATCTGTAATGTTTTCACTAAACGGTTTACGACTGTTTCCATACCTGATCACTTCCCCTGCTTTCCACCTGTTGTGATCAGTGAGGAAATGATACATTTCTTCTATTAATACATCAACTGCAGAATTGCTGTGGGAAAGAAGAAGAACTTTTTTTCCTTCTGAATAATGATAAGCTGCCACCCTGGCAAGAGTATAGGTTTTTCCTGTGCCGGGAGGACCCCACAGGAACGTGACAGGGTTATATTTACTTCGAACGTATGCTTCATGTAAAGGGTTTTTAAAAGTGGTCTTTGGATGCCTGGTTTCATTAAGCGGCTCCATTAACTGCTGGATACGCTGGGTTTTTCCGTGACGTTCCTTTGCTTCATCCAATCTATCTATGAGCTTCTCTAATATTTCCCATGGTTCATGTAGAATTTGTCCATAAGTGATGGTGTCACCCAGGTATTGATCGAGCTCAATCGTACAGTCCCTGCCCTCTGAACTTATCACTAAACCTGGGAAGGATGATTGCTTCCTCTTAAAGACGACACTCCCCCCTTCAGGTAAAGAAGCAGGAAAGCTAAGGGTGAACCAATAGATATAAGCATGTTCTTCTTTGCGTATGCATTTTCCTTCTTCAATCAATACCCCGGATGTTTCACGTTTTTTAAGTTGTAGAACTTCCATATCCAGGGCGGTTTGCCACTCTGTAATCATTTCTGTTACTTTCAATTGATATCACCTTAACCATCCGTTAAAAATCAAGAACACTATCATATCAATTTTTGAACAAACTGTATATGGTGAATGATTGTCAAACATTTATTAAACTATAAAGGGGACTGGGCTGCTTTCGGTGTGTTTCCATATAAATGTAATTACTTTTAGTGGTCTTGAGGTACATTTATGTAAGAAGAGGCTGGGACAAAACTAAAAAAACCTTACATAACTTACACTTCCCACAGGGGTCTATGTCTTTGACTCCAATCAACCGCTGGGTAGAATTGAAATCTTAGTTTTTCAGAAAAGATATAAAACCCGAACTATATAACCTTTTGCAGGTAATCAAGTTCGGGTTTTATTTAAACTACCATCCTTTTACTTCTCAGTCTCACCTCTGCAAGTCATCATTCACATAGCCTCGTCAGCTTCTTCTTTTTCTTTCTTCACAAAACGGTCTGCATAGTACAATACATCTTCTACATATTCGTCACTATGGTTGTATGCAAATACGGCTTGTTCAATTTTACCGTCTGCCGCTCCGTTCCGTGCCAGATAATTTGCGGCACTGAACACTGCATCTTCGATTTGAAAAGGATCAGCTATACCATCTCCGTTGGCATCTACCCCGTATCCGCCATATTTTTCAATCGTGGCAGGATCGGTTTTTTGATGTTCAGGGATATTCCCCTTGCCTAAACCTGTGCAACTGGGATGAGACCAGCCCACAAATGTACAAGGCATGAAGTAGAGTAAGAACCCGGCGCCTTTCCATATTTCTATGGTAGGTCTCCAAGAACTCCTCCCCGAACCGTACGTACACCTTTCGACGTATACGGCTCTCCATTTATCAATCTAGCTTCCCATTATGCAAGTTAAGATGGCACTTCTTACAGAGTGCCATGGTTTTGCGATTTCTTTCAATCATTCGCTTTTCCCATCTCTTCTTGCCTTTCAAGTCTTTTAGCTTCTTTATGTGGTGTATTTGAAGTGGAAGGTTTGTTTTTCCACACCACTCACATTGTCCTGCTAAAAGTCTTTCGATTAAACCCGTGCGATTATAAATGATGTTTCTTCCCGTAGGGATAGCGTCTATAGTTTCTTCTTTTGCAATGTGGGTTTGTTTCTTAAACCCGTCATTATAAAAGAAAGATATCTTTTTACCTTTGGCTGTATCATATCTAACGCCAAAATGACCATTTATGCTGAATTTACTGATTATCTTTTTAACGCTTGATTTGTATTTATTAGCGAAAGTTTTATACATGCTATATTCCATGATGTGTTTGAAGCTATCTAATTTATAGACATCTGTCGCTAATTTGTAGTAATTATACAAACCTCTAATTTCGGCATTATAAGTAGATAGAATCTCTAAATCGTCATTTTGAAGTAGGTGTGCTCGGTGAGCTGATTTCCATTTTTGTGTTTTTGAGTCTATTTTCAGCGCTTTAAATTCAATCAGTTTGTTTCTCCAAACTTCATGAGGGAGTAAAAGTTCGCATGTCATGGTTCTAGTACGTTGCTTATGACCACTTGCGGTAGTTTTAGCCGTGAGGTTATCATGACTGATTTTAATGTCGTAGCCGAGAAACCTCGCTCTATTCTTAGAATGTGTAATCAGTGTTTTTTCTTGTGATAGTTCAATTTTTAGTTCATTCTCAAGAAATAGAGTGATATCGTGCTTAATACTTTTACAGTCTTCTTTACTCCCGATAATTCCAATTAAGAAATCATCTGCGTATCTGACGTATTGGATTCTTTTATAGTTATCATCCATTGGTTCTTTGTATGAAATTTCCATCATGTGCTTTTTAAGGTATTTAATGTGTTGTTGTGCATCTTCTTTCTCTTGAATGTTCATCTCTTCCCACTTCTCTTTGTATCTTGCTCTCGCTCTACTAAGTCTAGCTTCTCGAGTGCGATATTCTCTCATCCTTTTGCGACCTTTACCTTTATCAAAGTTTGTTTTATAAGTTTTGATAAAGTTGTCTAGTTCATCCAGGTAGATATTAGAGAGAATTGGGCTAATGATTCCGCCTTGTGGTGTACCACTATAAGTTTTATGAAATTGCCATTCTTTGAGGTACCCAGCCTTTAGGAATTTCCAAATCAAACCGATAAAATGTTCATCATCAATTTTCCTTCTTAGTATCCCTATTAGCTTATGGTGGTCGATATTATCAAAAAATCCTTTGATATCACCCTCGATAAACCATTTAGCACCCGTAAACCTATCTTTTACTTGAGCTAAAGCAGTATGACAACTTCTTTCTGGGCGAAATCCATGAGATGTTTCTGAGAAGTTCTTCTCGTAGATACCTTCGAGTATCATTCGCACAACTTCTTGAATTAATTTATCCTCAAAAGATGGAATACCTAAAGGTCTCTTGTCTCCATTTTTTTTAGGAATGTAGACTCGTTTAGACGGTTTAGGTTGATAACTGAAGTCTTTCAACTTCTCAATAAGATTTTCAATACGTTCAAGACTCATACCATCAATGGTTTGTCCATCTACACCTTCTGTCATGTTGCCTTCTTTGGAGTATATCTTCGTATATGCCATAAGATAAAACTCCATGTTGTAAAGGTTTCTATAGAGCCTTTGAAACTTGTAATCTTTACGAGTTGTCTGCTTCGCTAGATTGTCTAACACTACTTTTGGACTTCTCATAGAGCCTCTCGCTCCTTTCCAATTTAAGTTAGACTAGATAAACTGTTCCCCTTCGCCATGTGATAAGCTTTCCTTATCTCGGACTACTACGAGAACTCCGTTACCAAATTGGATATTCAGACACTTATGTCATAGCTTCAAGTATAAGCATTCCAACGTAGGTAATCACCATTTAGTACGTGTAAGAACCAGCACGTTATAATTTCGGATGCGACGTTCGTCCTTTATTCCCTTATTGGGATTGGTCAGCCTTGAACCACTTCACTAATGACATGCAATTAATCAAAGTGCATTTGAAAATAAGCTACCAATTATCTTATTTTCTTGGCTGTATAACGTTTATAGTTACTTTCCGTTATAGGTGGACCTTTAACCCCCTTGGACTGTCGTTCAGGCAGTTTAGCTTTCATCCTTGTTTATAACTTTTCATCTTGCCATTCAGTCGTATCATAGTAACTTGATAACTTATGGCTTTCCTAACATGCTACACTCCCCGATATTGGTTTCCCTCACGGATAAGTTAGGTGATGACAGACATTGTGGTTTCGTCTGCTCCTTGCTAAAGAAGATTTCTTACACGACCTTATGGTCGCACTTGCATATGTCCCTCTGCTCCAACGGGAGAAACGAGGGTCTTCATAGTAGAGAATTTCGTTTCGACACGGTGATGAGCGGCGAGTAAATACCACGGTACTCCGTATTCCTCCTGAGCAGCCTTGTAAATAGGAATATATTTTGATGGCACTTCTTCTTTGCCAAAGGAAGACAGATTATACCTGTCACCCTCAGTATTCACGGCATAATAGATGGCCAGGATGATGATGGGGATCAGAACGACCGTAAATGGTGAGGATCGTTTTTTAGGGGACGGGCTATTTTTTCTGTGAACATTTTTTGTCATTGGGTTTCGATCCTTTACGGGAAAATTGGTATCTCTAGTATTTTAATATGGGAAACCTCTTATGACAATCAATTATGTATAAAAAAATGACCCCTGAATGCCGGCTCTATCTTCACAAAGGTGAGAAAGAAAAGTCACCGGCCTTTTAGGGGTTTAAACGATTATTTATTTATTGTTAACAAACAAACGCTGCTCCAACGATAATTAATAGAATGAATAATACTACGATTAACGCAAAGCCACCTGCGTAGCCCCCACCGCAGCCATATCCATATCCATATCCAGGGTATCCATACATCATCAGTCACCTCCAGTTATCTTACTACGATATTAATGTATGTAGTGGACAAATTGTAGGTTAATTAAAATCAACACCCATTTTCCAAATAGGCATGGGTACAAGCGTCAAATACTTATGAATAAAGGACTTATTCTAAAAAGAAGAACAGAAAATGGGTAAAATGACCAGACGTGGGAAAAAGAAAGCGCCTGGAATGGTATATTCCAGGCGCAGGCTTTTCCTTACATATGCTCTTTTGGTTCTTTTGTTTTTCTTGGCTTAGGTTTAATATACAAGCCGAGCTCTTTCTTTTCTTTCGTGAGCGATTTGTATAAGGACAGCATCATCAAGAACATGATGACCGAGAATGGAAGTGCTGCCACAATCAGTGCGTTCTGCAATGCCTGCAGTCCTCCACTGTATAGCAGGATCAATGCAACCGTTGACTGGGCGATTCCCCATGTTAACTTTACGTAGTTTGGTGGAGTCAACGATCCATAGGTTGTTTGCATTCCCAGTACAAATGTAGCAGAATCCGCCGATGTGATGAAGAAGGTTCCGATCAGTGTTATCGCAATGACCGAAAGGATTGTTGACCATTCGAAACCATTGAATACAGCAAACAATACTTCTTCTGTGTTAAGTCCTGAAAGATCAGTACCTGCCTGCTGAACTTCGATGGCAGATGTACCGAAGGTTGCAAACCAGAGGAAACTTACAAGAGCAGGAAGCAGCAGCACGCCGATTAAAAACTCTCGAATCGTTCTTCCTCTGGATACACGGGCAATGAAGATCCCCACAAATGGTGACCATGAAATCCACCAAGCCCAATAGAAAATCGTCCAGCCGTTGATCCAGCCGCGATGCTCTTCATTTAATGGAGCAATGCGGAAACTCATTGCAGCGATATTTTGAATATAGGCACCGATCGTATCCGTGAACATATTCAGGATTAATAAAGTAGGCCCTATAAAGAACATCAACACGAACAGCCCGATTGCGAGAACCATGTTCGTATTCGATAGATACTTAATCCCCTTGCTTAATCCAGACCATGCTGAAATCATGAATAACACGGTTACAACCGCAATAATGATAAATTGAACAGTGAAGTTATTTGGGACTCCAAGAAGATATGAAAGCCCTCCATTGATTTGAGCCGCCCCGAACCCAAGAGTGGTTGCAACCCCCACTACAGTGGCGAACACGGCTAAAACATCAATTAATGTCCCAAGCGGACCGTTTACTTTATCCCCAAAGATCGGCTTGAGTGTAGCTGAGATCAAGCCTGGCTCATCTTTACGGAATTTATAATAGGCAAGGGCTAAGGCGACAATTGCATAGATTGCCCATGCATGTATCCCCCAATGAAAGAAAGTATAGCGCATGGATTCCTTGATAGCCTGGTTTGTCCCACCTTCAGCCAGTGGAGGCGTAATATAGTGTGACAGTGGCTCAGCTGCCCCCCAGAATACTAAACCGATTCCCATCCCTGCACTAAATAACATAGCGAACCATGTTCCTTTGTTGTACTCAGGTTTTTCATCCGGCTTTCCTAATCTGATTGTCCCCATTGGGCTAAAGATCAGAAAAACACAGAATATTACAATGACAGTTACTAAAATAAGATAATACCAACCGAATGTTGAGGTAATAAACGCTTGCATATTAGCTGTCACAGATTCAAAGGATTTAGGTGCCATAACACCATATCCTACTGCAAGGGCAACTAATGCTACAGTAATCCAGAAAACATTTGATATCCTCTTCATAAAATTCTCCTTTCCATTTTTGCTTCATTTTTTGCTCTTTGGGCATTCAGGTTATCACCGCCGGACGTAAGGTGTATCGTTTTGTATGTACACCGGCTGTTTTGATCCTTCATATTGAAAGAGTCTCAGTTAATGCAGATGGGAAAATGTGCATTCTGAGGATGGAGGAGGAATAAATACTTATTTCCTATTCCCTTCCCACACTCTCATAAAACCAACATTTGTTACCCTATCAGAAAAAAGTTTAACAATGCAAGCAAAAACGCTTATATTTTTTTATAGTGTTTGTCGTTTTTGCGTTTTCATTCCTATTGTTTAAGGAAAGCAGATGAAACATAAAAATTTTTTTTCGAGAGAAAAAGGGAATTGTGAATGCTCATCATTTTCGATACGTATCACGATCCTTGATAGGATGCTGAATGGTGAATGCCGATTATCTTAATGGGTAATAATGTTGAAATGTAGGTAAAAAATAGAAAAGAAACGAACAGGAGGTTACGTCATGAAAAACAAGAAAAATCAGCAGCATGAAACTGCCAAAAAGATGGCTGAACAACAAATGGGTGAAGAAATCGAAATGAAATCTGTTGCTCCATCAGCCAAAAATAACACAGGCACACGCGAGGGCGATAGGAATTTATAAATGGTAATTTGTAAAGAACCTCACAATGGAGCATCATAAGAATATCACACAAGTTCATTTTTCCTGAAAATCAATGAAAAATGAAAAAAGACTGGGACAAAAGGATGTATACCCGAACAAAACCCGGACTATTATGCCTGTGAAAAAGCGAAATAGTCCGGGTTTTTCAATTATTGAAATTCACCTAAGATTTCAATTCTATCCAGCGGTTGATTGGAGTTCAAGACGGAGACTCCTGCAGGAAGAGTAGCTAATGTGAGACCCGTCCAGCTGCAGGGCTTAGAGGCACATGTCATAAATCAAACCGTCCATGAAGGCAAAGAACGCCTCCAGGGCCGTTTCGCCTTATGCCACCAGCCTCTCGAGCAAAGCCCTTCCGCTTCTCTTCCCGGAGGCTTGCCGAGGAGGCTCACGGGCTACCCGCGGAAAGCGGAGTCTTGCACGGAAATCATTAGCGGTATAAAGAGGCTTCACTGGAATTGATCGTGTTTATCTGAGGGTTTTTTGTTTTGTTCCAGTCTCTTTTGTATGAATTTATTCTTTTATGACTTTGACTTTAACATCCTGTACACCATAATTAAGGGCATCTTTTTCTTTTTCCATATAAATGTCGATCCGGTTTCCTTTAATGGCTCCCCCGGTGTCTTCGGCACGGGCATAGCCGAACCCTTCTACGTACACTTTAGATCCCAAAGGAATGACGCTTGGGTCAACAGCAATGACTCTGGCATCAGGATTCTCGATTAAGTCAACACCTGTCTTCGTTATGCCGATACAGCCTTCGCAATAGGCTGTGTATGCCGTAGCTGTCACATTCACTTCTTTGACGACGTCGTCTTCACTTGTTTCTATCTCAGCTGATTGAACAGCTTGTCCGTCAGTTGAATCTTCGTTCACAGTATAGCCTTCTTTCAATAGTTGTTGACGGGTCCCAACTTCATCTATCGAAACATGATATCGATTTGCAATCTCCCAAAGAATATCGCCTTTTTCTAAATTATGATAATCATTTATGGCAGTATCGTTTGATTCCGCAGAGGCGGAAGTAAGTCCGATGGTTAGAAAAACTGTGAAGGAAAAAATGGAAAATAATACTTTTTTCATCTTGTGTAATTCCTCCTTTTGTGTATGGTCTGTAAAACCAACAGTTGAAATAGTAACATAGACTTACCTCAGAATCATAACAAACTGTTTATAAACGGTTAACAATTAGGTGACAAGCCTGTAATATTTTATGTTTTCTATCTTCTCTATTGGAATATCCTCCATATTCTTTCAGTATAGGGAAACGTTTAGCGATAAGTAGAAATGAGTGGATAAATCAGGAAGGACTTTCGCGGAGAAGAGTACATATAAAGATTCATTTCATTGCACATAAAAAAACCGCTGAGAAATGAAACTCAGCGGTTGTTGGTTATTATTTTGTTTCAAGTATCTTTACATTCAGCGTTTTTCTTCCAAAGTCAATGGCCTGGTCTTTTGAAGGGATGAATACATCGATTCGATTACCTTTGATTGCCCCACCAGTATCTTCCGCAGTTGCATAGCCATAGCCTTCTACATATACTTTTGATCCAAGTGGTATTACATTCGGGTCTACGGCAATCACCTTGGCATCAGGGTTTTCTAATAGGTTTACACCCGTCGCAGTCGTACCGGAGCATCCATCACAGCTTGCTGTGTAAGCGGTAGCTTCCACTGTGATTTCCTTCACTGCATTCTCCTCAGTTGCCGCCTCTTCAGCAGTCTCTTCTGCCGGCGCTTCAGCTTCTGGAGCTACTTCTGCAGTTTCCTCGGCAGGCGTGGCTGCTTCTTCAGAAGTATGTGCAGTAGCTGAAGGTGTATTTTTATCTTCTAGATTAATGACTAATTCTTGTCCAGGGACAATTACATCTGTTTCAAGGGCGTTCCACCCGATTAAACTGTCGACGGAAACTCCATAATGAGAAGAGATGCCCCAGAGAGTGTCGCCTTTTTTGACTGTATAAAACTCTTTGGACGAAACTTTAAGTTCCTGATCCGGATATATGATGTGTGAACTCAAGCTGTTCCATTTCATAAGTTGATCAACGGAAGTTCCATATTCTTTGGCAATTCCCCATAATGTGTCACCTTTTTTTATTTCGATGTCTTGTGCTGAAGCGCTAGCTCCACCAGACACTGCAAGTGTAGTAAATGCAGCCACAGAAATAATCGATTTTTTTAGTTTCATAGAAAATATTCCTCCTTATGTAGCTAGCGGGTTATTTATTTTTGCTAACAGGGAAAATACTAACATAGTAAAATCTCATTTCAATAACAGGAACTTTAATATCGTGCGTCAAGAATATTTCAAGGCTGTAATAGAAAGTGATCTTCTGTATAAACTATCATATAGAGGAATACTATGGTAAAACTCAGTCAGTATGCAGGTTTATAATGAACATCTGCTTTGATTGTTGAGGGTTTTACAGGCAAGTATGTCGTAAGTGAACATTCATTCGTTTCAACAATAGAAAATCCAATTTTGATTTAATAGAAGATAAATCTTAACAATATGAAAGATTCCTTCTATACTATAAGTAGAAAAAATGAACTGGAGGATGGCAGGTTGGAAAATCAGGATGAAACGATCGTACTTTATAAAGATGAGCCCGATGAACACAGCGGTCGCTGCGAATGCGGGAACAATATTTTTAAATCGCGTGTCTTGGATGGTAAGTTTTATCGGAAGTGCCAGGAGTGCGGTAAAACGAAAATCGTTTAATAGAAAGAGGGAAACCGGCTTTAATCCGATTTCCCTCTTTCTATTTATTTGTTCATCTTATGAATGATGGTTGAAGCAAATCGAACCAATTCATCAGTCGTGTGATTGATCTGCTTGATGGACTCTACAATATGATTTAGATCGGTTTGATTTCGTTTGAACATGTTCATATAGTTTTCCATCTCCATTTGGACGGTCACGATGCCGCTTTGCACATTTCCTATTTCTTTACGGGAATTCTCCGTCAAATCCGTCATGTTTCTGACGCGATTTGAGACAACTCCGATTTGTTTGTTACTTTTATTGACTAGTTGATGGATGGAATTGCTCAGTTCTTTCGAATCCTCAGCAAGCTTTCTTACTTCTGAAGCAACTACTGCAAAACCCCTCCCTTCATTCCCGGCTCGTGCTGCTTCAATAGAGGCATTCAGAGCCAGAAGATTGGTCTGGTCAGCTATTTTCTGTATTGAATTGGAAAGTGGCGTAATCCGTTCGGCTATGTGCTTAACTCCTTGAATTTCATTTAGAAGTGAGTGTATTTGTTCGGTAATGAACCCGAAACTTTCAATCATATGATCTGTTTGGTTTTTGTTCATTTTCGATAATTGTAAAAGATTTTTGCTGCTTTTTTCGGTGTTTTCAGATTCTGCTCGAATCTGTTCCGCTTTTTTGGCAGTCTCATTCAGGCTTAGCTCGGTTTGTTTCAGTGAAGATCCGAGTTCTGTGTTCATGTTCAGCATTTCTACTTGAAGGGACTGATTCTCATGGTGAAGTTTTTGGAGCTCGTCCATTCTGCTTTGGATATAGTATTCAGATACAATGCTCGCATCCAGGTGTATTCCATGATCAATGGCGACTAAGACTGATGCAAGCTTGGATGGGTCTTTTTGATAAAGCTCTACGATTTTTGGGATCAATAGATGTTGGATGGTTGTGTAAGTAGAAATGAACCAATCAATTGTAACACCATTTCTGTTATGGATCTTCCCCATCCTCTCCCTCATGTTGAAATATTCTTGATCTAGTTGCCCGGAGAAGAGTGAACGGAAGTAGTCATGGAATACCGTCTTTAATCGTTCCCGGCTGGAGTGATTGACGGCAATCTCTACGAGGCTGGGATGTTTGTACAGATGATCCAACACTGTTTCAAGTAAGGAATCTGATAATTGTTCATACACGGGAAGAACTTCTCTCAGTTCACGTAAGTGATGTTCCTGAAATTGCATATAGTGCAGTCTTTCACTCAATTTCTTGTCTTCAAGGACGATGACGTTTGAGGAAGGGACAATGACGGGTTCAGTCTTGGGTTTCCTTGAAAATAATACAGCCATTGGGGGATACCTCCGAATTTTTCATTAGTATGTATAATATTTGTACAACAATAATACATCTACTTTACTCCAACTTTCTGCCTATTACAACTATTTTGTACCATCCTTAACATTATTTACATAAAGTTCATCTCAGCGTTTTGGTAATGGCTGTAACAGGATTAGCCCTGCTCCACTCGGTCATGCAACGTTTGCCCTTATACAAAATGTATACAAAAAGGGACGGAGCTGTCTTCCGGGAGTTAATCCCGGAATTGAAGGTCCGTCCCTCACTGCTTTACTGTGTTAAAATGATGGGTTCGTCTTTGGTGATGATGATGGTGTGTTCGATTTGGGCGACGAGACTGTTATCTGGCGTGATGTATGTCCAGCCGTCGCCTTTTTCGATTACATTTTGAGCTTTTGTTGAGATAAAGGGTTCAAATGCGATGACCATCCCTTCTTTAAGCAGGGCATTATCCCATGGATCGAAGTAGTTTAAGATATGATCCGGTTTCTCATGGAGGGATCGTCCAACACCATGACCGGTCAGGTTCATAATCACTGTATAACCATTCTTTTTTGCTTCATTATGAACAGCTTTGCCTATACCGTTTTGTTTCGAACCGGCTCTAGCTTTTTGCAGTCCCGCTTGAAATGCTTTAAGTGCAGCTTCACATAAATCCGTCAGCTTCTGATCTCCTTCGCCTACAACAAATGATATGCCTGTATCAGCGTAATATCCACCTTTAGATCCAGATACGTCTATATTGACCAGATCTCCCTCATTGATTACCTTATCCCCGGGGATTCCATGGGCTACTTCCTCATTCACACTGATACATGTAAATCCGGGAAAATCATATTCCCCTTTTGGACCTGAAATGGCTCCATTTTCTTCAAACATTTTCCCTGCCATATCATCAAGCTGCTTGGTCGTTATGCCGGGCTTTGTCTGAGCTCGTAGTTCATCCCGGATGTTGGCCACAATGCGGCCGATGTCTTTTAATGCTTTTAAATCTTCATCATTTTTGACAATCATACTATCTTCCTTCTCTTTTTGTTATTTCACCTTCCCCTACTATACCGAAACACCTACGGTTTTTAAAGGGAAAGCTTCTCTTGAAATACGTAAAGTAAAAACATTGAGTTTAAAGGAAATTCACCTGCCTGCTGAATTTTAAGGTCTCAGCATTTCGATTTTTTCATTAATATAGTATAGATCCCATTCTTGCATCTGGTCTTTATCCATTCCGTGTAGTACATATTTATGAAAATCGTACACAATATGCTTACGATCTGTATCGACTTCACGATACACCATAATAAGGGCATCCATGATGGCCAGTATGACAGATATATCTTCTTTACCGTAATGAACAAGTTGATAAAATGTTTTATACAGAATATGGTTAAATGAAAAGATCGTCACCGATACCCTTGGATAACGGTCTTTATCTTTTAATGTTACAATTCCATCCTTAATGTCGTGGGTTTCGCTCAATAAAAGACCTAAATATTTGATCGAATCTCTTGCAGTGTTCGGATCATTGATTCCGGGGGAAACGGCCCTTAATGCAATTTCCACAATTTTTTGAAGGGAATAAGCAAGGTCATACTCTCCCATCCGCTCTCTTCCAATATATATGTATGAACGATATTCTTCTTCACTTATCTCGTTACCATAAATCGTAAAAAGGATGTCTCCTTCTTTAACGAACTCTCCAACTTTTGTTTGAATTTCAATCACTGAATCATTTTCTGAACAAAAAAGAACTAATCCTGACAAATCAATAAATTGAATAAATCCTGATTTATGTGAAGGGATGTTGGTTCCATTACCATCATGTGCCGGAATCATTGTAAATGCTTTCACTTCCTGATTTTGCTGAAGTGAGGAATAATAATCGATCACTTTCAATGCTTCTTGTTCTAGTCGCTCAATTAAACGGCTGATCTGTATAGATGTAGCAATATGGTGGATAAAATATGCAAAAAACGCCAAACAGACAATGGCATAAAGGACCCCGACAAATGCGGAAGAAACTAAATGTTCCTCTAAGCTTTGCCTCATAAATAATAGTGAAATGATGGAGTAAATAAATCCTCCAAGAAAGATCCCAAGTCCCCTCATCGTGGTCTTATCCTTCACGAAATTTTGCAGGGTTCGGGGAGAAAATTGAGAAGAGTACGTCGTTAAAACAACCATTACTGTCGAAAATGTAAAAGTTGTCATCGTAAGCAATGACGATGCAATGGCACTCAGTACCGTTTGGGCGAGATCGATACTGGTCAACATCATGACAGGGATAAAAGGCTCGATTTTATGAATCCAGTAGGTATCAAGGGAAACAGTCATGATGGCCAATATCAATGATGACATACTGTAGAGGGCAGGAACGACCCATATCCCTTTTCGCATTTTCATTAGGAAGCGTTTCATAGGAATGTCTCTCCTTTATGAAAGAAAGGTTTCTCCTCTAGCTTCCCCCTTCCACAAGAGCATCAAACCAAAAGAAATAAGAAAGGTATGACAAAGGACATGATCGTGGCGGTTAATGCCATGGCAGCCCCACTTACAGCACCTTCCCTTTCCCCTTCTTTAATGGCCTGGGACGTTCCGACCCCATGTGCGATCACACCGAATGGGAGTCCTTTGGAGATAGGATGGATAACTCCCAGCCAATGATTAATGGACGGCACGATCATGGCGCCGAACATACCGGTTACGATGACAACGGTGGGGATCACTTCGATGTTTGCATGTATGACTTTGCCTATATCCACTGCTACAGGGGTTGTAATCGTTTTAATAAGTAAGGAGCGATTCCATTCAGCTGGTATCCCCAACCACAGACTGAAATAATACGAAATGAGCATAGACATGCCGCTCCCCATAAAAAGACCGAAGAGGATGGGCTGCACATTCTGAGCGAATAACTTCCTGTGCTGATAGAGAGGGTAGGCCAGTGATACAGTGGCAGGACCAAGTAAATAGGTAATGACCGATGTGAAATCAGCATAGCGATCATACGGAATATCCACGATCACCAATGTGATGATGACTGCTATCGTACTTACAAAGATAGGTATCGTGATTGGATTGGGCCATAATCGGTGAATTTTCACACCCAGGAGAAAATATAGTATCGTTACGCCTATTGCCAGAAAGGAACTAATGAGAGTGGCCATGTTTCCGTTTCTCCTTCCATTTTATTAATCGTTCAGCTGATAATGCAGTGGAAATGAAACCTATTACTCCACTCACAATTAAGATGAATAGAAGCTTCCAGCCATATTCCATAAAGTAAGGCCCCAATATCATGGCACTTACGGCTAAGGGAAGGAAAAAGAATGAAAAGTGCCTGAGAAAGAACCCTGAACCGTCCAATAATAACCGTTCTTTCACCACACCCGTTAATAATAATAGAAATAAAAAAAGCATCCCGATAATACTCCCGGGAATGGGCAGCTGAAAGAAGCTGCTACACCACTTTCCAACTTCAAAGAAAATACTTAAAATACCAATTTGGATCAATAGTCGAATGACCTGCATGAGATTCTCCTCTCGTTTTATTCTTTTTCCGATTTTATCATAAATGGTCGCAGAATAGAGGTTTTGTAAAAGAGAAAAAGAGCATGGAGGAGTATCCCCCATGCTCTAATAGATCATTCAGTATAGAATGAACTTTTTTTATAAAACTTTGACGAAGGCTTCAGCTGCCGACTGACTGGATTGTGGATTTTGACCGGTCACAAATTTTCCATCTGTAATCACATGATCAGTCCAGGCTTCCGATTTTTCAAATTGTGCTCCCTGCTCTCTTAATCTCGTTTCCAGTAAGAAAGGCATTAATGAATCAAGACCCGTTTGTTGTTCTTCTTCATTTGTAAATGCTGTCAAGCTTTTCCCTTCAACCAGCCATTTTCCATTCGATAACTTGGTTCCGACAAATCCGGCAGGACCATGGCATACGGATCCAATAGCTTTATTATTCTCGGCAAAGTGAGCCAGTGCTTTTTGAAGTTCAGGGTTTTCAGGGAGGTCAAACATCGTTCCGTGTCCTCCAGGCAAGAAAATCCCCGAATATTCGTTCACGTTCAATTGAGAGAGGACCATCGTTTGATCCAATTCCTTTGTGATTCCTTTCCATTTTTCCACCTGTTCATCATCATCAAGGCTATTTGGATCTAAAGGGATTCTCCCGCCTTTTATACTGGCAACATCTACTTGGTAACCCTGCTTTGTAAATTCTTCGTATGGTTCAGCGAACTCGGATAGCCAAAGGCCCGTTTCGTGTTCATCATCAATTTTGCTTTCATTAGTAAGTACCATTAAAATCTTTTTCAATGTAAATACCCTCCATTTAATAAGCTGATGCTACTCATTGTTTATCCACTTTTCATAATATTAAACTTCTGCCATTGAATTATTCTCCTTCATTTTGTTTAGTATGGAAAAAACGACTCCCTGGTGAGAGTCGCATAGAAGGCAGCAGAAAGGTCAATTCTGACCTGAAGGGTATTGAGTACTTCTACCATGTTTTCCGGTGATTCATGGGAAGTAATTTTGGTACCAGCCGTATTAGCGACTTAGTTCATATCAAATTTAAACTGGATTTTCTTTTGGTCAGGGTCCCAGCTCAAGTATGCAGAGAACTCTTTTTCCCCTTTCACAAAGCCGTCGATTCGTTCTGACTTCCCATCAGCCAGCACTTTTTTAACGATTTTTTGGGTGATTCTTTTTGAAAGGATGACTTTTGAGATTGTAAAACTGCACTTGGACTTTTGGTAATTCGAACATCCATAGAACTTTCCTTTATCTATGACTTTACCACCGCATTTCAAACATGTACCCAAACTGGATTTATTTGTTCTTTTTCCTTTTTGGTTTTTTCTCTGAATGGAAGCAGTATCAAGGTCCCCAAACTCCCAGGACGCAGATTCTTGAAGGGCATTTTGAACAAGACGATCGCTTAATTTCTTCACTTGTTCCATGAACTCGGGAGCGGAAGCTTTGCCTTTGCCTATTTCCTGTAGCCGTTGCTCCCACTTAGCTGTCATTTCAGCTGAAGCTAACACATTTTCCCCTATGGCCCGGATTAGTACCTTCGCCTTGTCAGTCGGGTATACGATGTTCTTTTGGATATCAATGTATTGTCGGTCTTTAAGCATGGTGATGATTCCCGCTCGGGTTGCTTCGGTTCCAAGACCTTCCGTTTGCTGCAACACTTTTTCTAATTCGTCATTCTCCATGTATTTCCCAGCTGATTTCATTAATGTGATCAGTTGCCCTTCTGTGAATCGTTTGGGCGGCTGGGTTTTGCCCTCCTTTATGTCCACTCTCTTTACCGATCCTTTGTCCTTTTCCTTTACAGGGGGGAGGATTGGTTCATCGTCTTTATCTTTTTCGTTCCCGAACAGAACATGTCTCCAGCCTTCCTGAATGACTTGTTTGCCTTTCGAAACAAACTCAGCCCTTTCGTCCACCATCGTAGTGATGGTCGTATAGTCCATGATGGCTTTGTCATGATGTGCAGCGATAAATCGTTTCACGACCACGTCATAGATCTTCTGTTCATCCCCGGAAAGAGTTCGGGGATCTGTTACCTGTTCAGTAGGAATGATTGCATAGTGGTCCGATACTTTGGCTTCATTCACAAACCTCTTATTGTTCAATAAACTATTTGGTACAGGGATCCAGTTATTGTAAGGAGGATATTCTTTTAGCTTGGACAAGATCTCAGGAAAGGTCTCCGCTTCGCCTTTCGTTACATATTGAGAGTCTGATCTTGGGTAAGATACGATCCCTTTCTGATACAGTTTCTGCAGAACATCAAGCGTTTTCTTAGGAGAAAACTTATACATTTTGTTGATGGTCGCTTGTAGGGCAGACAAGTTGAACAGTAAAGGAGGGGCATATTCTTTTCTTTCTGTCTTCATTGTAACGACTGTAGCAGGTTTATTTTGACAAAAAGCAGCGATCTTTTCGGCTAGCTCCCTGGAAGGTATCCTTGATTCGCCTTCCTTTTGCCAAATCCCTTCATATACATGATGGTCCATATGAAAACTGGCCTTCACTTCCCAAAAAGGTTCGCTCTTAAATTTCTCGATCTCCTCCTCTCTTTTCACAATCAATGCGAGGGTCGGGGTTTGTACCCTTCCTGCTGAAAATACATCTGACATGCCTTGCTGTTTTAGAAGAATGCTATACACCCTTGATGCATTCATCCCAACAAGCCAGTCAGCACAAGCACGGGAATAGGCTTCATAATAGAGGCTTCTCATTTCCGATTCCTCTCTTAAGGCATTAAACCCATTTATGATGGCCTTCTCAGTCAGGGATGATATCCACAATCTTTTCATCGGTTTTTGTACCCTGGACATGGAAATGATGTTTCGGATAATTAACTCACCTTCCCGTCCTGCATCCCCTGCATGGATGATCTCGGTTACTTCCCTTTTCTTAAGGAGCTCTTTGATGACAGTGAACTGCTTTGCTTTTGTCTTTTGCAGTTCATATTGAAAGCGGGTCGGAATGATGGGAAGGTCCTCTAGTGCCCACTTCTTCCATTTTCCCTCATATTTTTCGGGAGCTTGCAGTTGGAAGAGATGGCCGACTGCCCATGTGATAAACGCCCCTTTTGGAAATACATCATTGGAGTGTATCTCAATATACCCTTGGCGTTTCCGGTGGGGAAACGGTTTAGCGAGGGTTGCACCTTGATCGGGTTTTTCCGCAATAATAACTTTCATAACATTCTCCTGTTCACGTAAATGATTCCTCCATTATATCACGTTTTTTAGAACTCTTGTTCTACATATGGAGAACAGTCAATATTGTTTACTATCTGTCATATGTTGGGCTGGTTAAATTTATAGAAAAGATTGGGAAGGATTTAGTTGTTGTGTTGATTTGACATTCTCTTGCAAAGGGGGACTGTGGGGTCATCTATTTAGGAATGAAGGAAGGACAGTATAATTTCTAAACTGTCCTCCCTTGACTTATTGTTTTAAACTCTCTAAGTTGCTTTTTAAATCTTGTAGTTGATTGAAAGTGTTCACGATTTCAAGGTCTTTCAGTTCTGAAATCTGTCCTTCGCCTTTATCTATTTCGACCAAGGCACGATCAATACCTTCTAGTGCCCGCCCGTTATACTCCAAAACTTGTTGGTGAAGGTTATCTGCCAATTGAGGAGGGGTCAAATCATTGATCTCTTGAATTTCTGTTTTCATTTCCTTTAATCTTGATTCCAGGGTGTCTATTGCGGAAGGATCTGCTGCTGCATCTTCAACTAGTCCTTGGAAGTCATTTGTAAATTGTTCTGCTTCATTAAGGTATTCCGTCATTTCCTCTACATAGGTTAAGCTGTTGTTAGCTTCTTCAAGTATCCCGCAGCCTGTCAGCATTAAAAAGCTGAATGCGATTATGATATTCTTCACTGTTATCAATCCTCCTGTACCATATTCCATTCCATCTATTACATACGAACGAAATCTGAATAAGTTTCATCTTATAAAAAAAGAAGGCTGACAATCTCAGTCAGCCTTCACGGTGATTCTTATTCTATAATTTGCAGGTCTTTAGGGAATTTTGTCAGTGTCTCGTATCCATCTTCGGTGATAAGGACGTCGTCTTCAATTCTTACTCCACCTATTTCCGGGACGTATATCCCAGGCTCAATCGTATAGGTCATACCGGTTTTTATAATCCCATCATTCAAATGGCTCATGGAAGGGAACTCATGGACGTTGATTCCTAGGCCATGGCCAATGCGGTGAGGAAAATAGTCCCCATATCCTGCATCTGAAATGATATCCCTGGCGATTTGATCCAGATCACCAATGCGATTGCCGGGCTTACTTGCCTCTAGGGATGCGAGTTCTGCCTTTAGAACCGTATTGTAAATCTCTTTTTGCTTGTCTGAAACAGATTTATAGGCGAAAGTGCGGGTGATATCAGACGTATAGCCTTCTAGGACAACACCAAGATCAAACAATACGAAGTCACCTGCCTTTAGCCTCCGATCTCCTGGATTGCCGTGTGGGTCTCCGGACTTTTCACCGAATAAAACCATAGTAGAAAACGACATTTCACGAATTCCTTGCTTCTTTAACTCATACTCAATCTTGGCAAGGACTTCCATCTCTGTGATTCCTTCCTCAAGGGCACTGACCCCTACTTCCACTCCGAAATCTGCCATTTTTGCAGCGCGACGCATGATTTCGATTTCTTTCTCGTCCTTTACCACCCTCATCTCATTTAACTTATCTTCAACATTGACGATGGCAGGAGAGTCAAACAGGTCTAAAAATGCCTGACTCCGGCCATAGGTTAGCACTTCGTTCTCAAAAGCAACCTTGCTCCCTTTCACGTTACGTTTGTGAATGGATTGTTTAATGAAATGCCATGGATCTTCATGATCTGAATACCCTATCACTTCGTTGCCCCAGCCAGCATCCTTTACTTGGCGTGCTTCCATGCCTGGTACAACAATAAATGGTTCTTCTTCCTGAAAGACGAATAATCCCATTAACCGTTCATGTGGATCGGTGTGGAAGTTTGTTAAGTAAAAAACATTTTCCGTTGAGTTTATAAAAGCCGCGTCGATTTTCGCTTCTTTTAACCAGTTTTTTAACATTTCTATCCGCTGATTCATTTTTTATTGTCCTCCTTGATTACTGTGATGGTATGTAAGTGTTTCGTATGGGCATATATATGCTAACACATTTAGCAGAGAGATTGAAATATTCGTATTTTAAGTGGGGTTATTGTGGATGGAAAAGGGGTGGCTGCGCGGGCAAGGTGATAGCTTATCCTACCTCTTGCCTATAAAGTAATGGATTAGTTTGTGCTATAATTTAAACCATACAGTGAATGTAGGGTGGGAGTGGCCACTTCCTTATAGAAGGAGGTGGTGCTTATAGTGACAACGTATGAGGCATTGACGCTAATGATTACCTTTGGCTCTTTAATTGTCTCGATCATTGCCATAGTTATTTCGAATGATAAAAAGAAATAACCCCACCCTCATGAAGCGCCTAAACTTTGAAGGGTAGAGTTATATTCCTTTCTCTATTGGGCCACTGCTTTCCTTGCAGTTTGCTGTGTAGCAAGAGACATTGGTTGCCGCCAGTGTCTCTTGTTTTTTATGGTGTTCTACTATTAAGATAATATAATTTTGTTTTAAACGCAACTCGCTTACAATGAATTTTCTCCAGTCAGTACAAAACAATGTGATCATCTAACTCTATTTGTTGACAGAGTGGGATATGAATAAAAAAACAGCTTTCGAGAAAAATTTCTCTAAGCTGTTTTTTTATTGGTTTAATAAACAGGATCTGTTTTCTTTGGTTTGCGAACAAACGCCATGATTCCTGCGATGAGGAACAGAAGTCCTGGAACAAAACCAAACCCGATGGTTCCAAGCCCTATAACAAGAGCTGCGATGATAAACATGACTCCGGCTAATACAGGCTTTTTATTTTTCACAATGGAAACCACAGCAATGATTCCAAGAATGGAAGCGATAATGCCCAAAATGACGAGATAAGAACCCATTGATTCCGCAACTGACATGACAGATGCCATATCTCCCGGGGTCATTCCTTCAGCTTGAAGGTTAGGATCACTTGCCATCCCTTCTTCCATCTGTGACATGATTTCAGGATTGCTCATTCCCATGTTCATTAAGATACCGATGATTGAAAATAACGCGGATAAAATAATCCCAATAACTCCCATTACTACTTCTCCTGTACGTTTCACCATACTACTCTCTCCTTTTATAATTTTCTAAACATGCTGTCCTATGGGTTGATTGACTTTCTCTTCATATAGCTTTACAGGATGGAATGATCTTCGGGGAATGCAAGGTGGAGGTTCTGAATATCATGGAGAGAAATCCAGTCTATCTTATGTATTAATTGGTCGGGGTCCTGCAGGATCGCTTCTCCCCCGATAAGATCCGCTTCATAATAATGAACGATTGTAGAAATTTCCCCTTCATTTCCCCATTTTGTATACACATGCTTTCCCACATTGATCAGGTAGCCTGTTTCTTCCCACACTTCACGTTTACAACATTCCTGAAAGGACTCATCTTCTTCCAGTCCTCCAGAAGGAACAGACCATCGTTTCTCTTCTTGTGCATTCCCTTGTAAAACCATTAATAAACGCCCTTCATGCATACAAAGGGCCGAAGCACCCTTCCAACTATACATGTCATCCCCCCTATATGGCAACCTCTCTTGGATATTCGCTTTTTTGACAAAATTCTCCTTCAACAGAAAAGAATTCGTAAAATTCTAACTTTAATAATCGCTTTTTCAGGTCCGTCCCTCACCTTGATCAAAGTTAATCCCGAGCTTTTTGAGTATGAGCTTTTCAATCAACGTCCATGGGAGTACGGCTTTCATCAGCAAGGTAAGCCGTACTCCTTTTCCGACAGGTATTCTGAATGAATTCTTCCTATTAAGAGCTATTTCACGGACAACTGCAGCGATCTCCATGGGATCACCAAGGGATTCCGCACCAGCTTCGATTTCGTTGTTGATGGCCTTCATGTACGCATAATAGGGAGAGTTTTTTTCCAGGGAACGGGGGGTGATTTTCTTTCCTGTATCCCAGATATTCGTTCGATAAGAGCCCGGTTCAATTAAATGAACGGTAATGCCAAAGGGTTTAAGTTCCAATCGCAGACTTTCACTGTATCCTTCAAGGGCATGTTTAGAGGAGACATAAGGGCTCAGACCCGGAAACCCGAATTTTCCGCTAATGCTGCTCAAATTGATGATTTTGCCATTCCCTTGCTTTCTCATATAAGGGAGGACACATTGAGTGATTCTCATTACACCAAATACATTCGTTTCAAATTGGTTTCTGTACTCATTGATGGTCACTTCCTCTGAGAATCCACCAGAAGCATATCCAGCATTGTTCAGGAGCAGGTCCACTCTGCCGATTTGTTTAAGGTAATTCGCAAAAGCTTTGACGGATGCTTCAGAAGTTACATCCAGTGGGAGGATTTGAACTAAATCCTTCACCTTCCTTTTCTCAGCTTGTTGTATCAATGCATTTCCTTTATCAGGATCTCTCATGGTGGCGATAACTGTATATCCTAATTGGGCAAGTTCCAGTGTAGAGAGAAAACCGAATCCGCTATTTGATCCTGTCACTACGGCTATCTTGTGATTCATTCCAACTCCCCCTGTATTTTTCTCTCACTTATTATAGCAAAAATGGGTATTGTCCAAAGAGCGTAAATCAAACTAAACAAAAAAAGGTGGCTTCATCCCATTGAAGCCACCCTTTTAACGAGGAAGTCGAGTCAATTTCTATGTCAAATCTACTGCATCTCACTTTTGGTATCAACTTCTCTTGGAAGTTGTGACAGTGTCTCTCCGGAAATGAAGAGTAAGCTATGGTCGATTTCAGCGTAAATTCATATATTTCTATAATTATAGGCATAGTCTATCATTGAACAGGTATCGTTCATTCATATCTTTTTTGATACCAAAACCAATGAAAAACGGCAGGAAACACCTGCCGTTTCTACCTTATGACTGCAAATCTACCGGCACTACAGCACTCTCCAGCTCATGATTTAAATCAGCTCGATACTGTTGTTCCTGCTCCTGAGTCCAGTTCAAAAGCTTTGACATGATCATGATTACTGGCTCCTTCCATTTCTCTACCCACTCACGATCGAAGAATAATGCGCCTGTACGTCTCATGAAGAAATCAACGGGAGTCGCGGCCATTTCCTCCTGAATCGAGTATATGAGTTGAGCATATAAATAGGCTGGGACGGACCTTTCACCAGATGTACCGCTATAAGCATGAGCGAGTTTGAAAATCTGATCCACATTGGAACCGTACATGCCGGCAAGCCTTCTTCCTTCTGCTTCTGACAACCCATATTGAAGCGCTTCTGCTGCCTTTTGCTCCACATACGATTGGAATTTTCTTGAGCCTCCGACATGGCCCCCTGAGATCGGCATATGTTTCGTTGAAGAAGAGGGAAACTTCTTTTTATTTTCTTCTTTTAACCGTTTTGATACAAGGTCGACCACGGTCTCTGCCATTTTACGGTAACCTGTCAATTTACCACCGGCGATGGTGATGAGGCCGCTTTCCCCTTCCCAGATTTCATCCTTCCGGGAAATTTCTGAAGGATCTTTGCCTTTTTCAAAAATCAATGGACGGACTCCTGCCCAGCTCGATTCCACGTCCTCTTTGTTTAGAGATACATCAGGGAACATATAATGAATCGCGTTCAAAATATAGTCTCTGTCTTCAGAAGTCATATGGGGAGATGATTTTTCCTGGTCGAAAAAGGTATCTGTTGTGCCTACGTATGCTTTACCATCCCTTGGGATTGCGAATACCATTCGTCCATCCGGTGTATCGAAATAAACCGCCTGTTGAAGGGGGAACTTGCTTTGATCAATGACAATATGAGCTCCTTTCGTTAAACGAAGCTGTTTGTCATTTGTACTATAATCTTTCCCCCTGACATCATCCACCCATGGACCAGCGGCGTTGACGATTTTAGATCCGCGGATTTCAATGGTCTCCCCCGTCATCAAGTCTTCTGCTTCTATCCCTGTAGCTTTCTTATTTTCATAGCTAAATCTCTGGGATTTCATATAATTTATGATGGTGGCGCCATGAGCAACGGCTTCCTTCATGACTTCGATCGTTAATCGGGCATCATCTGTGCGGTATTCAACGTAGTAGCCTCCGCCTTTCAGACCGTCTTTTTTTATGAGAGGTTCCTTGTTTAGTGTTTCTGAAACAGAAAGCATGGATCTCCTTTCACTTCTCTTTACGCCGGCAAGGTAGTCGTATACCTTTAATCCGATGGAAGTGCTGAATTTACCGAATGTACCTCCTTTATGAAGAGGAAGCAGCATCCATTCCGGAGTGGTGACATGAGGTCCGTTTTCATAAACGATTTCACGTTCTTTTCCGACTTCAGCGACCATCTTCACTTCAAATTGCTTTAAATACCGTAAACCTCCATGAACGAGTTTCGTAGATCGGCTCGAAGTACCAGCTGCGAAATCCTGCATTTCGACCAATGCAACTTTCATCCCCCGTTTTGAGGCATCGAGGGCAATCCCTGCTCCTGTAATTCCCCCTCCAATAACAATTAGATCAAAGTCAGTAGAAGCTAATGTTTGTTTTACTTCTGTTCTTGAAGTACTCGAAAATGGCATAATTGTATCCTCCTAAATCATGATAAGTAGTCTTTACACTCACTGTTTTTTGTTTAACCATAAAAAAAGAGACCGAAACGAACATTATGGTCAATGGTTCCATAATGCAGGTCTGGTCTCTCGTGGTCTCTAACCGAATTTATTAACTTGTAAAAAGTATATCATACATTCATTTTATTTAAAAGCCATAGCCGCTTTAACGGCTTTTTTCCATCCGCTGTACAATTCTTCCTGAGTTTCAGCGGTCATGTGAGGTTCAAATTCCCTGTCTTTATTCCACTGCTTCGAAATTTCATCCCTGTCTTTCCAGAAACCAACGGCTAAACCTGCTAAATAAGCAGCACCCAGTGCGGTTGTTTCACTTACAACAGGTCGCTCAACCGGGACTGACAGGATATCACTTTGGAATTGCATCAAGAAATCGTTGTTGACAGCACCACCGTCGACCCTCAGTTTCTTAAGTGAAATTCCAGAGTCCGCTTCCATTGCTGTCAGTACATCTCTCGTTTGGTAAGCGAGGGATTCCAGGGTAGCTCTAACGAAATGCTCCTTGGATGTTCCTCTTGTTAAACCGAATACCGCACCGCGAACGTCACTATCCCAATAAGGTGTTCCCAACCCTACAAAGGCAGGAACGACATAAACACCTTCTGTTGAGTCAACCTTTTCTGCATACCCTTGGCTGTCCTTGGCATTCTTCAGCATACGGAGGCCGTCTCTCAGCCACTGTATGGCAGATCCGGCTACGAATATGCTCCCTTCCAGTGCATATTCGACTTTCCCGTCAATTCCCCATGCCAGTGTAGTCAATAAACCGTTTTCAGATTTAACGGCTCTTTCACCTGTGTTCATAAGCATGAAGCACCCGGTTCCATACGTATTCTTTGCCATACCTTCCTCATAGCACGCCTGCCCGAACATGGCAGCCTGCTGATCGCCTGCTGCACCTGCAATCGGTATTTCTTTCCCGAAGAAATGATAAGGAACCGTCTTGGCAAACACTTCTGATGAGGGACGGACATCTGGAAGCATACTTTCAGGTACCCCTAAAATTTCAAGTAATTCTTGATCCCATTTTAAATCATAAATATTATACATAAGAGTGCGGGATGCATTGGAATAGTCCGTTACATGAGCTTTTCCTCCGGACATTTTCCAAATCAGCCATGTGTCAATCGTTCCGAAAAGAAGCTGACCGGCCTCTGCTTTTTCCCTTGCACCATCCACATGATCAAGGATCCATTTCACCTTTGTTCCTGAGAAGTACGCATCAATCAATAAACCGGTTTTATCACGGAACGTATCATTATATCCTTGTGATTTTAATTCTTCACAAATAGCTGCGGTTTGTCGGGACTGCCAGACAATCGCATTGTATACAGGTTCTCCCGTTTCTTTATCCCATACCACTGTCGTTTCCCGTTGATTTGTAATCCCGATTCCTTCTATCTGGTCCGGTTTCACACTCGATTCAGATAAGACACCTGCAATAACCGCTAAAACAGATCCCCATATTTCATTGGCGTTATGCTCAACCCAACCTGGTTTTGGAAAATGCTGAGTGAATTCTTTTTGTGAGGTGTGTACCGCTTCCCCGCTTCGATTAAATAGTATCGCTCTTGAGCTTGTTGTTCCTTGATCCAATGATAGAATGTATTTCTCCATTTTTATCCCTCCAAAAATTAATTATCTGTTGATAGTCGATGCACTTTTTTGGCTAAGCTGATCTTTCTGTCGCTTGCATAAGCGACACCAAGAACCACTAGTGTGACAACCAGGACGATCCAAAAATTTGCAGTGAATTGTCCTAGGAAAATCGCTTTATAAAATACGCCTCCAAATGATCCGCCTAAAACAGGTCCGACCACCGGAATCCACGAATACCCCCAATTTGATGTGCCTTTCCCAGGGATCGGCAGAAGGAAATGGGCAATCCGGGGCCCTAAATCACGGGCAGGATTGATTGCGTACCCAGTTGTACCTCCAAGTGATATCCCTATTGCGATGATCAGGAATCCAACGATAAAAGGATTTAATCCATCTGTAAATGTATTCGCTCCTATAGACAATATTCCTACCACTAACACAAAAGTTCCAATGATTTCACTTAACAGATTTGAAAAATAGTGTGGGATCGCAGGTCCTGTAGCAAATACTCCTAACTTCACACCCGGATCTTGTGTGGCATGCCAGTGAGGTAAGAAGTGTAAAAATGTGATACATGCCCCAATCATCGCTCCGAGCATTTGGGCGACGATGTACTGTGGAACATCACTCCACGGGAAATCTCCATTGAAGGCGAGTCCCAGCGTTACGGCAGGATTCAAATGGGCACCGCTGAACTGACCCACGGCATATACACTCATGGCGACACCCAGGCCCCAACCGAATGTAATGACAATCCATCCAGAGTTGTAAGCAAAGGATTTCTTAAGATTCACATTGGCACACACCCCTGCTCCAAAAATGATCAATAATGCTGTTCCTACAATTTCTCCTAAAAATGCAGTCATATTTGTTCCCTCTCTTCATTCGTTATGGAAAAAAATAAAAAGACTCACGGAATATGCCCAATTAATAAGGGCACTTCACGTGAGTCTCTTAATCTCTTTCACAAAGTATTAACTTGTCTATAAGATTAGCTTGTTATGAAAACGTTGTCAAGATTTATCTATAAAAAATTATTTACTATCAAAGTGTTTCCATAATGCCCGATCTGAGGTTGTGATGGCCGTAGCCCCTGCCTGCAGGGCAGCATCCACTTCCTCCACCGTATCAATGAGTCCACCTGCAAAAATGGGTTTACCGGTTTTTTCTCTTATTTCTTTAATGATTTTTGGAACCACTCCCGGCAGCACTTCAATGAAATCGGGTTCAGTCTTATGTATAAGTTCAATACTTCTTTTCATTGCGCTGGAATCGATCACAAACATCCTTTGTGTGGCATATACCCCTTTTTGTCTGGCTTTTTTTATCACATTTCCCTTTGTTGATATGATCCCGTAGGGCTTGATTTCCTGACAGATATATTCAGTGGCGTATTCATCACTGGATAATCCATGAATTAAATCTAGATGTAAAAACATTTTCCGGTTCTGTTTCTTAGCATATTCGAAAACACTTTTCAGCATCCCCACGTGAAGATCGAGAAAAACCCCGTACTCAAAAGAGGTTTCAAGCATTTTATCAAAGTCCTTCATGGAGCGAATGGCAGGCAAAATCTTTTGACCCGCAAATGTCATTTCGTTACCCCCTCTTAATTTTAGTATATTTTTTTTCACGAGGAAGAATTATACCATAGAAGCGTATATACTTTTTATAAATATGTCCTTCATGATTTTACCACATTATTACATCTAGTGGGAGTAAGCACATTATACAGTCGTAAGATTCGATTTTCACCTGGGTGCAGGCCTGACAAAGAATCGGTATATCGTGGCACCCATGACCCGTGTGAGTGCAGAAGAGAACGGAATCCCCAATGAAATCATGGAAAACTATTATGAACGGTTCGCAAAAGGCGGATTTGGCGTCATCATCACAGAAGGTATCTATACTGATAAACGATACAGCCAGGGATACTTTAACCAACCCGGCATTGTCGATCAGGAGCAAACAGACGCATGGAGGAAAATTGTTCAGACTGCTCACAATCACGGTGCTTTGATGATTGCCCAACTGATGCATGCAGGAGGGCAAAGCCAGGGAAATCCATATCAAGATACCACCAAGGCTCCTTCGGCTATTGCGCCTAGAGGGGAACAACTTGGGTTTTACGGTGGGTCTGGGGACTTTCCTATTCCAGAAGCAATGACAGGTGAGGAAATAGAAGCGGTTAAAAAATCCTTCGTAGAAAGTGCAGTGAATGCCAAGGAAGCAGGTTTTGAAGGTGTCGAAATACACGGAGCAAACGGATATTTACTTGATCAGTTTCTGACTGATTATTTAAATGAACGCGATGATGAATACGGTGGGGCGTTAGACAATAGGCTGCGCCTTATGATCGAAGTCATTCACGAGGTACGGAGTGCCGTTGGAGACGACTTTGTGATAGGAATACGCGTTTCCCAAGGTAAAGTCGCCGATCAAGGCTACAAATGGCCGGAAGGACAAAATGCGGCTGAGGTGATCTTCACTTCATTGGGGAAAACAGAACTTGATTATATCCATACGACCGACGGCGATGGTGCCGTATCTTCATTCGGTGAAGGTGGAATGACACTTGCTGAAGCGGCGACGTTTTATAGCAGGCTTCCGGTAATTGCCAACGGGCAATTGGGTGACCCCTCCAAAGCGGAGGGTCTCCTACAAAAACAACATGCGGAATTCATCAGCCTGGGAACCAGTGCACTAGCGAACCCCGACCTTCCAAATAAGGTTGATAAAGGAATCGACTTAAAAGAGTTTGATTTCGAGAAAATTTTACTGCCGCAGGCGTACGTAAAAGAATATGAGCTTCAGATGAACATCGAGGAATAATTATGCTCTTATAAGCCCCCCTTCCAGAAAAGGAAGGGGGGCTTATTGTTCGCATACTGTTCAGAAAACCAGGGATCTAAAGGTACAGTAATAATTTCACATCCACAGCATCCATCGTGCCAATATCCATTTTTTGATCCCATAAGATGATCTCATTGGTCTCCGGATTAGGGATGAATGGCTGCAGTTCTTTTAGGGAGGCTGTATAGACAGGGTTATATTGAACAGCACCAGAAGCTTTTTTGACCTTCATTAAACCCTTGAAATGAAGATATTGCAAATGCTGCCCCGTTTCTTCAAATAACTCCCTTAGAGCACATTCACGGGTAGTTTCGTTTCCTTCTCTTTTTCCGGCAGGAAGTTCCCATTGTTGACGAAAAACGTTATAGCACATAAGTACCTTTTCTCCTACCATGATAACCGAAAAAGAGCCGGCAATCGGGTTGTGATCCCATATTTCCTCTTCAGGTATAGGCATGAAATCAAGAAATTTTCTTCCGCTTCCGTTTTTGCCAGTGGGCTTTCCATAAGAACCTTCCCTTCTTGGATCATACCTCATTTCTAAGCATATCGATACGTCTCATCATTTCAGATTTATCATGATATTGAAACAAGCCGATTCCATTTCCCCATGGATCCCGAAAAGTTCCCCATTTCACAGGGACCTCTTCTCTTGCATGGATCTCAAAGTGTTCCGTCCCTAATAGGGATGTCAGCCTTTCTCTTTCTTTACAGATATCTTCTACCCCTAAACGGATGGGACCTGAATGGACCGAAGGACTGCCTTCTGCTACCTGCAGCCAACATCCGGGAACAAGCTCCCATTCTGCAAACCCTTCATGAGGGATAAAATCAGGTGGTCGATGTAAAAGAGTTTCATACCATTCTTGTCCCTTTTTTATGTCAGGAACCCTTAGCTGAACAGTCATTTCATAGATCATCTGTCGTCTCCTTTCATTATTAAAGAAGTGTTACATTGGTGAGAACTCGTGGAATGAGTTGGATGCAGCCATTCTATCTTCAGAATGCCCAGTTTCCATTTCGGAAGATGGGGACTCTCTTGCCATCACGGCACACACCGTCGATATTCATCTGAGCTGATCCTATCATGAAATCTTCATGAACCACACTTTCATTCAGTCCCATTTCCTCCCGCTCTTCATCAGACAGGATGTTGCCGTCTTTCATACAAGTTGGATAAGAGGAACCGATTGCTAAATGATTCGATGCGTTCTCATCAAATAGAGTGTTGAAGAATAATACGCCTGAATCAGAGATTGGTGATCGATGCGGAACAAGTGCCACCTCGCCAAGGTACGCTGCACCTTCATCAGTCAATATTAGTTTCTTCAGAATTTCTTCCCCTTCCCTTGCTGTCACCTTAATGATTTCCCCATCTACGAAGGTAAGGGTGAAATCGTCGATTACATTGCCGTTGTAGGCCAGTGGTTTGGTGCTTTTGACCGTACCATTCACTCCAGACTTGATTGGTACGGTGTAAACCTCTTCTGTAGGCATATTGGCGATGAAGTGCGTCCCTTGTGGGGTGATGCTTGCCCCTGTCAGCCACAGGTGATCTTCGTGGAGTTCTACAGTAAGGTCCGTCCCTTCTGACTCATAGTGGAGACTTTTGAGTTTTAAGCTATTGAGGTCGGATGCTTTGTTGGTTAAGGTTTCGATATGTGTTTTCCATGCCATGACGGGATCCTCTTGGTCGAGACGGACGGATGTGAATATCCGGTTCCATAGGCTCGGGATTCTTTCTTTCTCTGGTAATTCGGGAAATACCTTATCTGCCCATTTCTGGGAGGGGATGGCGACGATCGACCAGCTGATTTGATCCTTTTCGATTGCTTCATAGAAGCGATCCAGTGCATCTCCACTTGCTTTTTCAAAGTTAAGAATTCGATCCGAATCGATGCCTTTCAAAAGGTCCGGATCATTTGCTTCTATTTGCAGAAATGCTCCTTTATGGTCAACCACCCATTCATGAGCGGCAGCGAGCCAGCTTGGGTATTCATAAAAGGTTTCCTCCGGTGCCAATTCATAATGTGTTCGGAGGATTTCCTCGTCATACCACTGTACATGCACATTTTTTGCACCGGCAAGATAGGCTTCTTTCACAACGATACGCACAAATGTTTCTGTGCCCAATGGGGCTGAAATCCAAAGGGGCTGACCGGGTTGAACATTCACCCCCACCTTGATGGCGAGTTCTGCGTATCGCTTTAATCTTTCTTCAGGATTGCTATGTATGGTCATTTTGGTTACTCCTCTTCCAGTAATCTATTGATAGTTGTCTTCATCTTGATATGGGTTTCTTCAATTGATTCGTTGTGGGTTCCTATTTCCGCATTTCCGTAGAATAAGTCTCCGAACCGATCCGGTTCTTCATTACGGGGGATCACATGCATATGATAATGAGTCAGCTCGTTATAAATGCCGCCATTTTGGCATATGGTTATACCGTTTGGACCATATAATGCCTGAATGGTTCTTGCAACTAGCTTTGAAGCCTCCATGATGAAGAGACTCTCATCCTTATTTAACTCTGTCAGTTCTATTTTATGTTGCTTGGGCAGGATCAGGGTATGACCGGGATGATGGGGGACATGATCCAAAAAGCAGGCAACGTGATCATTTTCATATATCATAAATGTTCTTTCTTGTTTATTTGCCAGGCGGCAGCCGAGACAATTTTCCATTCCTATTCCTCCAATTTAAAGGGATTTGACTCTTGATGTCGAAAATGGTTTGAGTAGCTGAAATAAGGACTCCTCTCATCATATCATGTATAGGAAAGAAGGTCAGAAAAATATGGAAATCCAACTACTCAATGAAAATCATGCCGAAGCGTATTGGGAGCTTCGCCTGGAAATGCTGAAGCAAAGTCCTTCAAGCTTCGGGAGCAGCTATGAAGAAGCTCTCACGCGCCCGAATCCAATTGAAGTGACCGCAGGGAGACTGATCCAGAAGGACAGCCACACATTCGGCTGCTTTGTTGGGGAGAAACTGGTGGGTACAGCCACCCTCGTACGTGAAAGTGCCCTGAAAATGAGACATAAAGCGTCCATTTTTGCCATGTATGTTTCCCCAGTCTATAGAGGGAACGGATATGCCAGGAGGCTGATTGAAGCCTGCATTTCACATGCTAAAGCGGTGGAAGGAATCGAACAAGTCATGCTGACCGTTGTCTCTACCAATGAAACAGCTAAAGGACTTTACCTCTCCTGCGGATTTAAACCATACGGTACTGAGAAACGGGCATTGAAATATAAAAATGAATATTTCGATGAGGATTTAATGGTCTTATTTTTATAACGAGATGTAAAAGTAAAAGGTACGTTTCCTAAAGAGATTTCCCTTTTACTTTTTTCATTCCCTGAGACCTGTTAAAGAATAAAAATCATTTTCTACATGATCCTTCATTGAAATTCATTTCTCCCAGTCCCTGCCTCTTGAGATACGATTAAACTATCAGCAGATTTTTCTAATCAAAACTCAGCTAAACAAATCACACACTTGGTTACTGAACTCCCTTAAATACTTCAGGTAATGCTCTCCCCCGTAGTTGTAGCGCTTATTATACATTTTTGCCACCACAACTTTATATGCAGGTATCACAAGAATCGTAGGACCTGTATCACCTAAGATTTGATAAGATCCGGCTGGGACTATTTCCCCCAATTCACTTTTGTCCCTAGGGATATCTTGAATGTACCAGAACATTCCATTAGCAGGAAGGCTGGGATCCGTGTAGGGTGAATGTTGAATGGAAGTGGCCAACTTAATCACCTCTGGAGGAACGATTTGTCTTTCCCCCATCTTCCCATGCTGAAGATGGAGCTGCCCCCAGCGGGCGAATTCTCTTGCAGAAACAAAAAGATTTTTTTCACTCCCGTCCGAATTCTTTTCCAGACCGGAAAGAGGAGGTTCATCCTTACGATCAATAATGGGAACCAGGTGTTCGTTTGATTCTGTCCTCCAGCCTGTTTCACTGAAACCCATTGGAGTGAACACCCTTTCGTCCAAAAGTTGCGGGAACCCTTTCCCATACAGTCGATGAATTAAGCTTATCAAGATGTCCACTCCCACGTTACGATAAGCCCAGTTGGTACCAGCCTTAAATTCCCTGAAGATGACTCCGTCCATATTGGAAGCGAGGCCATGGGAATGGGTGACAAGATGTCGGATGGTGGTGCCTTCGTAAAGTGGTCGATCATACTCTGGGAAATATCGTAAGATCGGGTCATCCATCCCCGAGATACATTTGTCGTGCAATGCATAAGCGACAGCAAGCCCTAAATAGCTTTTGCGTGCCGAAGCTACATTGAATTGTGATCGTGCGGTGGTTGGCGGGGCATCTTTCTCGTGAGAGTGATTTCCGCTATAATGCTCCAGAACCACCTGGGAATCTTTTAGTATATACAGGCCTGCAGCCGAGCTTCCATTTTTTTGTTTGATGTCTTCAACCCAAGAAATCAGGCCATCAAACCGGTCTGTCCATGCCTGATTCAAGATTTCTTCCACTCGTCTCTGAGGATTCCGTAGACAATATGATCAACAAACTGACCGTTGACCCATTCCCTTTGTCTGATCTTTCCTTCCATGGTGAAACCAAGCCTTTCAGGAATCGCCCTGCTCCGATAGTTGAATTCTGCAGCAGTTATTTCGACCTTATTCATTTTTAAATAGGAAAATGCGTAATCCGTCAGTCCCTTTGACACCTTGGTCATGATGCCATTCCCTTGAAATCCTTCACCCAGCCAATATCCCATGACAGCGAGTTTGTTTGACCAGTTCATTTCATTGAAACCGGCGACACCGGCCAGTTCATCGTTATAGACGATCCCTGCCGTCAAGCTTGTATTGTTTGCAAAGCCTGTTCGTGTCCCCTTGATGAAGGCGATTGTATCTTCAACGGTTGTTGAATGATCCACCCATGGCAGCCACTCCCGCAAATGGTTCCTGGACTGGTCGATTAAATCATGAATTCGTTCTGCATCCTGTAATTCTAGTAATCTCAATTCCAGGTTTTCGTTCAACATATATGTAAACATCTCATTTCCCCTTTATCTATTCTATTCATGAACTCTCTTTACAGGTTTTATGACAGGCATAATCGCCTTTTATCATTACGAAATCTGATACTGCTTTTTTAAAGTGATGGGACCATGCCCGTCTATCTTCCGAACCCTATGTATCTATCTGTAAACCTGTTCTCTTATCATTTTGATACTTTCCTTCACTCTCAATTCTTTACTCCCTTCCATAAATGATGGCATTACTAATCTTCTAGAAACTGAAGGGAAATTCCTTTTAAGAGTTGGAATTTGTTGGTCCCTGTCGAACATGATCTGATATAATACAAGTGATCGGGGGCTAGTAAATGGATAAATTAAAGCAGAATAAGGTGATCTTTCTGATGTTCACCTTCACTTCAGTCATAAACTTCCTGGTGTTTTGGTTAGACCCGGAATCATACATGTACCTGATAATCAGTCTTATCTTTTTTTTGAATGCCTGTGTGTTCTTCATCAATAGCAGAGATCCAAACGGACCATACCGAAAATGGTGGATAGCGGTTCGCGTCAGAGAAAAATGGTTCTTTTCGGTTCTTTATGGAGGGTGTTTTGCAGGCTTCATTTTTACGATCATTTTATACGGAGTTTTGAAGGATCATCTCATTCTCATCATTGTTATCTGTGTCACAGGTGGATGGCTTTGGGGATTGATTATTTGGTTGTTAAATGAGAAACGATATGGAGATTCAGAGTGATTAGAAAAAAACGTCCCTTCAGGGTGCTTACCCCCAAAAGTTAGTTTTTCACTCTAACTTTCGGGGGTCGGTACTCAGAAGGACGTTTTTTTGAGTTTTAACTAAATGTTTGCGTGACTTTCCCTATTCCATTGGATACTACTACCTCTCCGAACGCTCCATTGATTAACGTAATTTGAGGAGGCTGATGGCCGCAGTCAATATCATACACGATAGGAATGCCAAGTTCCGTTGAAAGGTCCTCGTAAACATCTTCGACTGTATAATCACCGACTGGCGTGTTGGCATCACTTCTTCCAAAGAGGATTCCAGATGAATGTTCGAACCATCCGGCGAAATTCATTTGCACCAGTGTACGGCGCAGATCGGCTGTCGTTAGTTCACAGTTTTCAAAATACCAGAGGATCTTTTCACCTTTAATATGCTTTTCCCTGAACTCTTTAATATTTCCAAAAGGAGTGCCAATTAGGTGTCGGATTACATCAATACACCCGCCCAGTATTCGTCCTTTCACTTTTACATCTTGATCCCCCATCGTTTTCCACACGGTTGGCTCGGTTAAATGAAAAACGTATGGTGAAGGCACCTCGTGATTCCATTCCTTTTGGTAGTGTTCAGATGAGTACTGGGTCACTGATGATCCCTCTCCTGATGAGAGAACGGTTTCCCATTGAACTGTCGTCGAGTCGGTGTATTTCCCTCTTAAGTCGATGAGATTGGTACCATGGGCAGTTGCTATGCCCGTCTTTAAAGTGAGAGCCATCAGTAGTACACTTGTATCGGAATATCCAAGCACCCATTTCGTCTTGACTTTTTCATAGTCAATGAGGTTTAGGATTTCAATCAGCAGCTGTCCTCCCCATGGAGGGATGATCAGGGAAATTTCTTCATCCTGCAGCATCTGATTCAGTTCTGCTGCTCGCTTTTCGGCTGTGGACGATTTGGCTTTGTGCTGGGTCCAGGCCGTGTTTCCGCTTTGAACGGCATAGCCTTTATCTTCCATCTTTTTGATTGACTGGTTAAGGATATCATGAAGTTCATCGGGAACCCCGGATGATGGAGCAGTAACTCCTATGGTTGCGCCTTTCACAAGCTGTGGATATGTAATCATCGTCTTTCTCCTCCTAACGGTTTACGTGATTTTAACAGATTAAAAGATTCATTACAAGAATTATTTTCCAATTTGGTGATGGAGAGCGGAAGAGGGACGGACCTTCAATGAGGATGAATTGGTCAGTTTTTCATTTTTCCAGCGATTAAAGGTCCGTCCCTCTATTGAAGAGATCTATTTTTTTGCTAAACAATTATTTACAATGTTATGAACGATTTGAAAAGGTTATAGGGAAGTGGATGGTTTTAGTGCTTGTATGGTAGAATGATTTGTTGTGTGATATTGGTTTTCTGGAGGTCTTTAATTTGAATGAGAGTGCGATAAAACAGAGCTTGTCGGTTTTGATGATTTCCTTTATGGTCATGGTTCCTTTTCAGCAGACGGCAGAAGGAAAAACAAACCTGGATATCAATGCAGATGCTGCGATTTTAGTGGAAGCAGATACAGGGAAGATTGTATATAAAGAGCATGAGGACGAGTTACTCGGCATTGCCAGTATGACGAAAATGATGACAGAATACCTTGTCCTTGAAGCCATACATGAAGGAAGAATAAAGTGGGATCAAACCTATAAAGTCAGTGAAAAAGTGTATCAATTGGCGAACGCCCCCGGATTGAGTAATGTTCCGTTACAAGCAGGCAGGGAGTATTCGGTCAGAGAGTTGTATGATGCCATGGTCATTAAATCCGGAAATGGCGCAGCGATTGCATTATCCGAAGTGGTGGCGGGTTCAGAAGGTGAATTCGTTAAACAGATGAATGCAAAAGCGAAAGAATTGGGCTTTGAGCATTATCAATTTGTTAATTCCTCAGGCTTGAGTAATTACGATATGCTCGGGATGTTTCCGGAAGGTACTGACGTGAATGATGAAAATATGGTATCGGCTGAAGATATAGCCACTCTGGCCTTTTACCTCATCCGTGATTATCCGGAGGTATTGGAAACATCGGGACTCCCATCCAAAGTTTTCAGGCCTGGTACAGATGAAGAACTTTTAATGAAGAACACAAACGGTCTGTTAAAAGGAAAATCGTATGATTATGAAGGTGCGGATGGATTGAAGACAGGTACCACTCCCTTTGCAGGTTCCACTTTTACCGGGACGGCAGAACGTGATGGAGTCCGATATATTTCTGTCATTTTAGATGCCAAGGATGAGTATGGTCAGCCCAGCAGTGCCGAACGGTTTATACAAACAACAGAACTTCTTGATTATGGATTTGACGAATTTGAGACGGTTGAATATCAACTAGAAGAAATTCTAAAAGAAAAGGAACAAGTGGTAGACGTTCCAGACGGTGTGAAACAATCGGTAGGCATCAAAATCCAAAAGCCTATCTCTATCCGAGTGGCAAAAGAAGAGAAAGATAAGGTAAAGGCTTCTGTCAAATTAGATGAAGCTAAGCTTAACGAGGATGGTACTCTTCAAGCTCCAATTGAAAAAGGTGAAAAAATTGGAGAAATGATCGTTGAAATGCCTGAAAAGAGTGAGTATATTTTTAATAACCTAAAACCTACTTATAAAGTGGATATCATCGCCGTTGAATCAGTGGAGAAGGCGAGCTGGCTGGTACGAAGTGCACGTAGCATTCAAGGTTTTTTGGGAAATTTGTTTAATTAACTTTTACCAGGAGCGATTTAGTGTTGCTTTTCTATCCTGTTCGTGTCAAGCTTACTAAGTTAAAGGATTTAGAAAGAAGGTGGCATAATGATCGAAGTGAAAATATCATCTCTGAGTGACGGTGATCTTAATCGCGGTGTTTTTGCAAAAAGAGATATAGCCAAAGGAGAGCTGGTTCATGAAGCGCCAGTCATCCCCTATCCCAATGAGGAACATGAACATATTGAAAAAACTTTCCTTGCGGATTATGTATTTGAATACGGGATCAATCATACAGCACTACTATTAGGGTATGGAATGTTGTTTAACCATTCGTACTCACCTAATACCATTTACGAAATTAATTTTGATAACCATACCTTCGACTTTTATGCCTATAAAGACATTCAAGCAGGAGAAGAATTGCTGATTAATTACAATGGCGAAGTGGATAACGATGACCCGCTTTGGTTTAATAAAGATAAGAACGAAGATGAATAATGTAAAGGGACTTCCTTTTGGAGGTCCCTTTTAACTTTCTGACTACAGGATAAATTTCCACTATTACATGACTAATCATGATAAATTAGAAGCGTATATTAGCGTCTAAAGATAACGAGGATGGTATCGGATTTGCTCCAGGCTGTCAATACATCACCTATCTTCAAAATTTGCCACGGATTAAACATGGTTTGTCCGTGCTTATTAAAGACATAGCTATTCGTCAGTACATAGGAAGCATGTATGGGCTGATTGTTTTGATTAAACCAAACAAGTACATCATCTGGTTTATATACAGAGGTATCCATTGGGGCATATTCCGCTTGTTGAAGAATCGAGGTAAACTCTTCCCCTATGATCCATTGGTCTAAATAAGATGGATCCTTTGTAATAGCCGTAGAGACGGCCCCTAGACAGTTGGGTCCATTCTTGGATGAAAATGTGTCGAAGCGTGATTCTAGGTGGGGAGCCTGTATGTATACCTCTTGTTTCCTCTCTGCACACAACCCTTTCCATATGGACTGTTCATTTACCCATAAGGATCCATAGTTTAACAGAAAGGTATAGTGTGATTCTTCTGAAAGAGAATTCCATAAGATCCGGTGGAATAGAACGATCTCCTCTCCTGTATGTAGTGTGGTGACAGGAAGGTGTAGTTTAGGATTTTCAAGTAACTCACTGAGATCTTCTTTGGTAAAAAGGAGTCCTCTTCCAAGCTCCCATTGCCGTCTCACCATTTCATCTTGAGTTTCTTTTTCTAAAGAGACAAAACACTCAGGAGTCATTTTCGCATAAAATCGAGCTTTTTTACTGATCCCCCATGTAGCATAAGAGGTTCTAAGGTCAATAGGGACCTTGAAATAATCAAGTGAATCAAGGGACTCCATCGGAAGCAAACCATCATCAGCAGCAAAATAAAACCACTCCACCTCAGGAATCAGCCTGCTCCCCCAACTTCTCAAAGTGTCTTCATCCAGCATATACCCTTTTATATTCATCATATAATTAACTCCAATGTTTTTTAGTCAAAGATCAGAGGGACGGACCTCTGCCCCTTTATCCCTGTTTAAAAAAGACCGTTACATAGCCTTTTTTGACAATAGGTTTAGATTTCAGAGGTCCGTCCCTCTTCCAGCTTCTCCATGATTCTTCTTTTACGGTAGAGCATGCGACCGGTTTCTCCTATGTCGGTGATCATGGATTTGTTGATGAAGGAGCCGAAGAGAATGCCTGCTATGGGGATCATCTGAAATAGTTTTTTCCAGCCGAAGTTGTCACGGAAGCTGACCATCACTTCTCTCCAGCCTTGAAGCTGGGAAAGGGTTTGTTCTCTCTTTTCCATGTCCTTTTTGTTGAAGTCTGATAGCTCTTGAAGGATAGCCTGCTTCCCGACGATGTCTGATGAAACGAACTGAAGACATTTTATGATGAAAATACGCTCCTGCTGATCATTTGGGTCGTATCCATAACTCAACGCGATTTCTTGTAAAGTCTTGAGTGATATACCAAGGATGAAAGGTATATCGATACTCAGAGTCAGAAAACCGCCGATGCCGGTAGTCGCTCCCTGGGTCATGGCAACCTTCTTCCTTATACTAACGATCCCTTCACTGACTTCATCCATATCAGAAAGAGGCAGTTTGCAGATATTTTCTACGGAGAAATCGGGGTTGCCTGTTACTTTACTAAATCGCTTTACGACTTCTTTCTCACTTGTAAGATAACCTCCGCCCTTTTGTATGTAGCTCCCTATTTCATCCAACGCCTGCCCAATCTTGTTGTGCACCATTTGAGGGGTGATTCGGTCCAGGATCATAAAGGGAATGCGTCCGATCTTCTCCCAAAACCATAACCCTTTTTGATCATCTGCCCATTTATCTACAACTTCCAGTTCCCTTAAGAGAGCTTCCTTTGTATCTGATTCGTGCATATAACAGCAGCCTCCTTCTTTCAATATTAAGCCAAAAAAATAACAGGCATTGAAGAGCCTGTTATTTTACACTTATTGAACAATATCTTCCGTTTTTTTCTCGAGTATTTCAACTTTAATGGTACGTACCCGACGATTATCAACTTCTTCAACGCTTACTTTTAGGTTTTCATAATCGAAGCTATCCCCTTCGGATGGAAGGTCTTCAAAACTCTCAACGACCCATCCACCCACCGTGTGATAGGAACTTTCCGGCTCGGGCACATCAAGAAGCTCTGTAAATTCGTCCAGTTGATATTGAGAATCGAAGGTATATTCTTTTTCATTGATCTTTCTCATGGAATGTGTCTTTTCATCCTGCTCATCCCAAATTTCCCCTACAATCTCTTCCAGAATATCTTCAAGTGTGATGATTCCAGTAGTACCACCGAACTCATCCACTACAATGGCCATATGAACATTGTTCTTTTGGAGTTTTGTAAGGAGAGAAGAGATCTTGGCAGATTCAAATATAAACATAGGTTCACGAATCAGTTCCCTAACATTCACTTCTCCGAATTTAATCAGATGGGTGAAGAATTCTTTCTCTGAAAGAATCCCGATCACATTATCAATATGATCCTCATAAACCGGTATACGGGAGAATCGTTCTTCAAAGAACATTTCCTTTATCTCCTCAATTGGTTGGTTCACCTCAACAGCTTTCACATCGATACGCGGAGTCAGAACCTCAGTTACAAGGATATCATCAAAGTCCATGGAGCGATGAATCAATTCTCTTTCTTCTTTATCGATGACTCCTTCTTCTTCACTAATATCAAGCATCACCTTTAATTCTTCCTCTGTGACTGACGGCATCTCATGATTTTTCGAGAAGAACTTGGATACCAACTCTTTTAATTTAATAAAAAAGAAGTTGATCGGTGTAAGGATTTTGATTAAGAAATATAGCACGCCTGATATGGTAAGGGAATAGGTTTCAGCATTTTCTTTTGCCAATGATTTCGGCAGGATTTCCCCGAATATCAGAATTAATAATGTCATGACGAAAGTACTGATGACAAGACCCGTGTTTCCCCCGAAAATATCTGTTGCAAGCTTTGCTGAAATACTGGCTGCAGCAATGTTCACGATGTTATTTCCTACCAAGATCGTGGACAGTGCTTTATCAAAGTTCTCAGCGATATAATGTGCTTTCGTGCTCCCTCTTCTTCCTTCACTTACGAAGTTCATAAGTCTGATTTTGTTAACGCTTGAGTAAGCCGTTTCCGCCGATGAGAAAAAGGCAGATAAAAGAATTAATGCTCCTAATAATACTAATGAATTCAGTGGTATATCGTCCAAAAAAAAGTCACTCTCCTGTAGTTGTTTATCTATTATGCTGGATTAACCAGAAAAAACCGTTAATGTTTGGAATAGTGCGGATGCCTGTGGCGATACCTGCTTTAACACGCGTTTGCGCTCGTCATCCTCTAGATTTTCCATAGCCAGAAGGACCTCATGCAGCTCGTTTTGCAGATGATCCATTTCACTTCGAATATGTTCGACCTGTTTCTTTAGAATCGCTGGATCTACTTCCACAGACTTCATTACCATCAATCGATCTTTAATTTCATTCAATGTCATGTTCATCTGCTGACACTGTTCAATCAGCTTTAGGTCAGCTAATGCATCTTCATGGTAGTAACGGTAGTTATTGCGGGATCGATCACATTCCAATAATCCTATTTTGGTATAATAATCAATCGTCCTTTTGGACACTTGACTGTGCTTCGATAGTTCTCCTATTCGATACAACTTCCCAAGGACATCACCTCTAAAGTAGTATACTTTATTTAAGGTAAACCGTACAGTTAAACGTGATGGTTTTATGTAAAAACATTCAAAGAGTCAATGATGATTGAATGTCTTCATTCCTTCCCTCAATCGTGATAGATGGCTTCATCAAGCAATACCCATTTTCTTCAGGGAATTCATATCGTCATTATCCCAGGTGACAAAGCTTTACAAGCAGTCCTAAAACTGAATATTCAGGCCTGATTGGATTGCCCCTTCATAAGAGAGGGAGAGAAATGAAAAAAAATGGCAAGCATGATCAGAAAAAGTCCGTTTGAGACAAATAGCCAAAAGAGAATGTCTCCCCCCGTTGTAGGAGAAGATGCGATAGTAGCGCTTATTAAAAGGTACATGATTCCAAACATGCAGAGATATAATGAAAAAACAGGATGTTTAAATAGTCTGTACCCAAAGAGAACCAAAAGATAACTGGCACTCAACAGCATGATGCTGGGAAACAGTGGTGAAAACTTTGCAGCGTATACGAAGAAATCAACTTCCACTATCTTCTCTCCCATTGAAACAGTACCATGGACCATCTGACTGAATGGAGTTGAATACTTCCATTCCCATGGATTATCCAATAGCGCACTCCCTTCATACCATGAAAACAACGAGCTAAACCCAAATACCAATAACCCCACACCCACCTGAGACCAATACTTCACAGACATAGCTTTCTCCTTCCATAAGAGGGACGCACCTCAAATAGACACCTCAAATAAAAGGAAATGTGTGTATCGTTGTATTCCAAACCCTTCCCATATATTTGAGGTCCTTCCCTCCACTACATTAACTTATTTTACCATATCCTTCGTTTTTTGATGAAGATTTTTTACCTGGGGAAACGGCATGGATCGCTGCTCTCCTGGAACCCAGAAAAAAATGCCAGGAAGTTTTTCCTGACATTTCTTTATGAATGGCCTCCACCAAACCAGCTGCCAGCCTTTACCCGTTCTTCCTCCTGCAACTGTTGTTCATTTTGATTTCCTGCTTTAAAAGAATGATTGGAAAATCTGTTTCTGATCAGACCGCTCAGTATGCCGAAACCGACTGAGATACCTAAGATCCACCAAAGCATAATCATCCCTCCTTAAAAGACCGGAAAACTTCTTTAAATAGATCTACGTTTAAAGGAAGGATAAGTTTCATTCTCTTTGAAATGAATTGGGATTAAATGAGGCAGGAATACTCTCAAACTTATTCTAAATAGTGGAATTCAGGATGGGGGTGGGATAAGAAATCATGGTGAGAAATGGTCCATCCATATGCTCCTGCTAATGAAAAGACAATCAGGTCCCCAGCTCTCAATTTTTCCACGTAGTCCTTTCTGAACACAGTATCTGATCATTCTTTATACAAAAAAGATCGGGATGTTTATCAAATGGCAGAAGATAAATTGCCTGTGTCTCCCCCTATTTCGATCTGACATAATAAATATGTATGTCTTACAAGAAAGGTTATCATGCTTGTATGGGTTGGTTTTATGTATACCTTTTTAGCCCAGTCATTGTATCCCAAGTATAAATTACCACCCCTTCCCGAATGACGGCCAGGACAAGTTTATGTAGTATTCGTTTTGGACCCATCACCTGCGTTTACAGGCAGCATGGAAGATGACCCATCTGTATTCAATATCTCCCGTGGACAACTGGTACGATGATCCATTGCCAAGACCTGAAATGAAGAATACAAACGTAACAGTGGCGGCAGAGTTATGTACTCCTCTTTTCTGTGATGAGAATCATTTTCAATTACAAAATTTAAATGATTGTCAATGATAAATACGAATATAAGGAAATAGTCCTTTTAACCATGGATATATGAAGGGTGGTTAGCTTTAGAATCACCATTCAAATTATGCTTACTATAGGAATATTAGAACAAGGAAGTTCGTAACAAAAAAAGAAACGCAACCCTTCTGTTTGAAGGATTACGTTTATATTTATTCCTCTTCTGTTTCCTGATTTTCTGTTTCCTCAAGCTCTTCAGCATTACGGACTTCTTCTTCGGTGGAAGAGTCAAAGTATCCGTCTTTTTCGTACTGTTTCTTCAGTTCGAAGTATTTGTCCATTGCCCGTTTGGCGATCGTTTTATTTACATAAGGATCTTTATTTTGATGAGAATATGGCAACACGACAGAAAACGCCACTTCCGGGTTGTTGTATGGGGCATAGCCGACTAATGTGGTGTTGAACGTACTGTACTGTCTCTTTTCTTCGGGACTGTAATAAAAAGCCTCTGCCGTTCCTGATTTGGCTGCCGCGTCATAAGCCGCGTTTCTAAAGACTGTTGCTGTACCGTTCCCCCCATGTGTGACTTGATAAAAGCCACGTTGAACTTGTTGAATTTCTCGTTCAGTCGCATCGATACGGTTCAAGACTTTTGGATCGTTCTCATATAAAAGCGGCCCCACTTTACCCCTTTCCCTGCTTGGTTCGCGAATTTCTTTCATGATATGAGGCTGCATACGATATCCGCCGTTGGCAATGGTGGAAGCGTATTGAACAAGTTGCATAGGTGTATATAAATCATACTGACCAATGGCGAAGTCCATAAGTTTACCTGGTTTTTTTTCGTTTCCTTTTAGTCCCTCAACCTCACCCGGGAGATCTATTCCGGTTTTGACCCCTAAGCCAAACTGGCTGTAGTAATTTCTCATTGTATCAAATGCTTGGGGATTAATATTTAATGGTTGATTTGGACGATAAGTGGCATCTGCAATTTTAAAAGCTGTCTTAAACATGTACACGTTCGATGAAATTTCGAGAGCACCGATATCACTCAAGTATCTTGAACCACTGAACCAAGATTTCTTGACTTTAGTATCCTTTATCTTAATCGGTTCATCATAAAGCACATCCCCGACGTTCAATGCCCCTGTCATATACCCCGTCAACACAGTCGCACCCTTAACCGCTGATCCCACTCCATATTCCGAGGTAAACGTTCCTAAAGCATAATCCTGCATCTCGGTCTTACCCTCGGCATTCTTGCCATATTTCTTTCCGACCATGGAAAGGATTTCACCAGTATATGGATCCATCATCACAACAAATGCACGGTCGAGGAATGGGGATTCCCAGTATTGAGATGCTTGTTTACTTAATTCTTCCTCTACGATTTTCTCGATTTCTTTCTGCAGTTGAAGGTCGATGGTCAATACGACATCTTTTCCGCTGTGACCTTCGCTTATCAGCTTGGTATCTAGGACACTTCCTTTTTTCGTTATGTACTCAATTTTTTCTTTTTGTCCTTTTAGCACATCTTCGTACTCCGATTCAAAATAGCTTGTTCCTACCCTGTCATTGAGAGCGTATCCGAGAGCCTTGTATTCATTGACTAGTTCACTAGGAAGACCCTGCTGCGAGGTCGAGACTCTACCCAATATCGTTCTTAGGGTATGATCATGCACATATCTTCTTTCCCAGTCAGTGGTAACGTTTACACCTGGAAGTTCCGATAAACGCTCACTTACCCGTGCCATCTCTTCCATGGACACATCTTTATTCTTGATGATTTGTGGCGTAAGGGCATATCCCGTATTGAATTCACGGAAGATAGCCAGTACTTCTTCTTCTTCCTTTGAGAATGATTCGATGTCTTTTTCGCTGATTCGTGCAAGCTGAAGCTCATATACCATTTTGTTGACGTCATCCTTTGACAAATCTTCATTGTCCTCCAGCTTTTTTAATTCTTCTTTGGAAACCAGCTTTTCGGCTTTTTCAGGATGACTTAACAGCCAGAAATCTTTCCGGTCCCGATCTGTGATTTTATCTGTCTCCATCTCGATATACACAGCTAAATCCCTTGCGACCTTCAGCATTTCCTCAGGCTTCGTCGTCTGTGTTCTCGTGTAAGTGATGGCATTTAAAGGAACGTTGTCCACAATCACATTTCGATACCGGTCATAGACCTTGCCCCTCGGAGGCGTTCCATTATGCGATTTAACGTTTTCGGTTCTTGCCACTTCTGCTTCATAATGGTTTCCCTGCACGATCTGTACAACCCCAAGACGAAGAATCAGAAGTGAAAATAGAAAAAAGACCGAAATAAACAATAGATTCATTCTCAATGGTACATGGGTTTTTTTCTTTTTCTTCTTTTCCTTCACATGAATGACCCCTTCTCAGGCTAGTATTTTACCAAAATATGATAAGTTTCTAGTCCTATTTTATAGAAAATCACCCTATATTTCTACCTCTTTATGGAATAAATTACATTAAATGAACATCGCTGGGAAATGCTGTGTCTTATGAATCTAAAAGAAGCTCCGTTCACTGAAAGTTATCGAAACATGTCGAAGAAGCAATATAGACAAATGGGCTGCTTTTCTTTTAGAATATACTCGTAGAAAAGGTGAAGAAAAATGAAACCAAAACTCTCCTTGATGCGTAGAATTGGTAACTAGAGAATGAGAGGTTGAATGACAGGTATGTTCAGTAAACTGATGTGCAGGTTCGGTATAGGTGCAACAAAGATTGATTTGGTATTAAATAAGACAGAGTTTCGCCCGGGAGATGTCATTAAAGGGGAATATGAATTGACTGGCGGGCGTGTTGAACAGAAGTTGAAACGAATTGAAACAGACCTTTTGCAGTACGATCAAAATACGGATGAATCATCGGTTCTTCATCACAATACCATATTAAGCTCGTCAACAATGAAGGCAAACGAACAACGCACCATTCACTTTTCATGCAGACTCTCCGATTCATTTCCCCCCAGCAGTGAAACGGTCTCTTATAAGTTCGTCACCCGTCTGGTGTTTGATGACGGAGTAAACAGTATCGATCATGATGAATTTCAGATTTTAGTATAATAAAAAGCCCAATTTGGGCTTTTTTTAGTTGGAAGACTCATTCTCACCGATTGAAAACCCGTCAAATAGTCGCCCTCCGAATGGCTTTAAAACGGAATCAACTAATCTGATAATGGGCTGCTTTTCCCCATTACGGAAAAACTGATCGAAAGCAAGTACATATTCTTCAGCGAATGATTCATCATATTCCTTTAATGCCTTTACGACCCATTTAGAAGACCCAATCCAATGATCATGAGTCCGGAGTACAAATTCATGAAGGGATTCTCCGATGGATCCCGCAATAAAAATGCTTTCTCCCCTATCTGTTGAACCAATAAAATCATCGAGGGCATCTGTGATGAAGTATCTCTTCATATCGATCATCTCACTGGACCATTTGGGTGGTCCGCCCTGCAAACGTTTTTCTGCTTCTCCTTTGAGAGTGTCAATGATCGGATGATAGATGATCGGGATTCCTTCGTGTACCATTCTTGGCAGGGAAGGCCTCGCTCTCTGGCAGTCTTTTTCGAAATAGTCTAGTATGGTTTCATGATTGTGAACGAAGACTTCAATTGGCCATCCATGTGAGATGAATGATTTCCTGTATTCTGAAGAAAGGTTTTCGTCAATAATGACTATATCCAGATCAGATGTACTGGTCTCCTCTCCTCTTACGACGCTTCCACTAAGAAGTGCCCCTGTGCAGGTTGGAAAGGTTTCTAAAACAAATTTTTTGGATGCTTCCATTGCAGGCAGCTTCTTCATCTTTCTCCTTCTTTCGTTAGTAATTCTAAACTCTTCACCAATCGTTTCTTGCCTTTTTTTTAGACATTCGTAAAAATATCATTCAACACCTGTATAGGAGGAAACTGGAGTCTCCGAGTTTTCTCCTACTTTTTTTACTCCATGAATGTTTAACAATGATAGTATTCGATCCAAATGCACCTGATCTCTAACCACTACAAACTGCGGTTGAAACCATTTGTTATCTACCTTTACCGCTAATTTATAGCCATGATTGATCTTATCATCAAGCCCGTATAGCTCATGCCATTTGATGATTTTTTCCAGTTCATATCCCTTTACCCTGTCCCATGCAAAATAATAGCCATTCAGTATGAGACCTCCAGCTACAATATAAAAATTTCCTCGGTGTTTAATGGAACTGATCAGAAAGAAAAAGAGATAAACAATACTAAAAATAGATTGATGAAGCATATCGGTCCAAAATACTACCATCATCAAAACAGCAAACAGGCATATGACACCTACCGTTCCCCACTTCACAAGTTTATAAGATCTTGTCCCCTTTGTTAATGGCTGCATCTCCATGAACTCACTGGGAATCAGAATTTGGTTCATCTCTTCTTCGCTGGTGGGAAATAGGGCATTGGCTGCTTTTTCGGCCGAATATTTAAGGTTTAATCGATATCGAATGAGATACAAGAGTCCCAGGATGAAGGTGACACTGAAAAAGATGTTGATCCACAAAATGTGTTCCCCCTTCGAAGTGAGTGAAGTGCGAAGATCTTTCAAAAATCTTCCTATTAAAATTACGATCAGCTTGAGGGTTAGGTTTCATTTTTTTCCATTAATCTTTAAACCGGGCATTCAAGTAATGAATAAGTCCCCACTTATAAACTTGAAAAAATCCTAGAAATAATTACTAGATGTTGATTTCAACAGGTTGATCGTATGGTGGTAACAACTACCTGTTTTAAAATTGACAGAATTATATTTCAATAGAACTATGAAAACTTTAAAACTTCTTTCAACCCTATTGTTGTCTGTCACTTTTGTCATTGGTTTTGGTCAAACTTCTAAAGTTTCTGCAGCTGGTACCTATACTGTGAGCTATGGAGACACGATGTGGAAGATTGCCGTAAAGCATCAGGTGGGTGTATCAGAGTTGATTTCTGCTAATTCCTCTATCAGCAATCCGAATATGATTTATCCTGGTCAAACTCTTACGATTCCGGGAGCCAATAACACCGCTCAAAGTTATACATATGAAGTGGTGAAGCTTGTGAATCAGGAACGCTCAAAAGTAGGTTTACCTCCTTTGAAGGAAAATTGGGAATTGTCCCGTGTGGCTCGATACAAATCGGAAGACATGATCGCAAAGAACTATTTCAGTCATACTTCCCCAACTTATGGATCTCCTTTCCAAATGATTAAGGATTTCGGAATCTCCTACCAAGCAGCAGGTGAAAACATTGCCGCAGGGCAAAGAACGCCTGCCGAAGTTGTTGAAGCATGGATGAACAGCGAAGGACACAGAAAAAATATCCTGTCACCTACGTATAAAGAAATCGGAGTGGGATATGTGAAGGGTGGATCGTACGGTCATTATTGGACGCAAATGTTCATAAAGAAATAAATAAAGTCTGAGATCCTCTATCAAGATGGAGGATCTCAGACTTTATTTTTATTAAACGCTCTTTTCTAAAAGATGGTTGCATTAAAGTACTTGGTTCTGCCGGAAGATGTGGGGAGCTTCTCTTCATCAGCAAGCCCGAACTTCCCTAGGTGTCTACGAAGTTTACTTCAACATCTTTAAGAGTTTGTAGTTAAAGGCATTTTTTTCTTTTTGGCATTATTCCCTTATGACCTCGAACCCCTAAGCCCTGAAGCTGGACACGTGAGACCCCACATGGCTTAAGCTCTAGAAGGCTCACCGGCGTGCCCCTGGGAAAGCGAGCATCCTGAAGCGTAAATCAACTTATTCTATCTTGCTGATTAGCAACAATGTTTACGTAAAGAGCCTTAATAAAAGAAAGAGCCAACCGAAGTTGACTCAGATGAATTAAAATGTTTGAGCTAAATCCTTCGCCCTTGCAATCGCATTAGCTTTGATCTCTTCTTCTTTATCAGGCATCACAGCGTGACCTTCAACGAATAAGCCTTCAAATGAAGGAACACCGTAGAATTGCATCATCACTTCAAGATGGCGGTGACCCATTTCCATGGCAGCTGCCGGACCTTCAGAATAAATACCTCCCCTTGCTTGGATATGAAGGGCTTTTTTATCAGTTAAAAGCCCGACAGGTCCCTGCTCTGTATACTTAAAGGTCTTGCCTGCAACAGATACTGAGTCGATATATGCCTTCATTACTGGAGGGAATGAGAAGTTCCAGAATGGTGTTACAAAGATATACTTATCAGCTTCAACGAATTGATCCGATAATTCACCGAGGCGGCCTACTTTTGACTGTTCTTCTTGGGAAAGCTCTTCAAATCCTTGGCCGGATTGTAATTTTCCCCAACCACTGAATACATCAGCGTCGATTTGTGGGATGTTTTCTTTGTATAAGTCTACATTCACAACTTCGTGAGTCGGATTTACTTTTTTATACGAATCAATAAATGCTTTTCCTACTGCCATACTGTAGGAGTGTGTATCGTCATGTGGATGTGCTGTAATGTATAAAACTTTTGTCATGTAGAATCGTACCTTTCTGTGGATGATTTTTAATACCCAGTTCAAGAAAAAACAACAAATTAGCTTGAACTGAAATATTTTTAATTCGAGATTAATAATATAGCATAAATACTTTGATTTCAAACTATATGATTCCGAATCATAAAAATAGGTAATTAGTCCTTTTATTCAGGCTAATTACCTTTCACAAACATTCTTATGGATTAGGATACGTTTTTTGAAGAAAGCTTATGGATTCATTGATCAATTGTTTCAATACGTTCTCATCGATATCCGCGACTTTGTTTATGTAAACACATGCCTTTCCTGCTGTGTGTTTTCCGAATGACTCCAATAGTTTCTCTCTGTCAGGATCTCCTGTGGCGAAATATAGACTTATTTTTGCCTTTCTTGGTGAAAATCCAACCAATGGTGCATCTCCCTCATGTCCCGTTTGATACTTATAATGATATGAACCGAAACCAATTATACTTGGCCCCCACATTTTTGCTTCATATCCTGTCGTTTCAGTGAAAATATCCAGTAATTTGTATGCATCCTCCCTTTTCCTGGGACTTTCAACGGCTTCGATGAATTCAATCACACTACTGTCATTTTCCTTGGTCTTTAATTCATACATAGGATGACCCCTTTCTGTTTCTCATTTACTATTCTACCCCGTATACTTCGTTATTCTTCAGATGATTTCCTGCTATGGGACTACAAATGATATATCTTATCAGATATCACTCTGGAGCAGAATGGTTAAAGCCTGTTCCTTTGAAATTCAAAATCCTATAATGGGCAGCTAGATGTATTGACAACTTTTTCTCCATCGATTATGATATGTACATAATCTAATATTCTCCTAAAGGGGAGTAGCTTTAACAATAAAGTCGTCATTACAGAGTACTTTACTCTCGGCTTTATTGACAACTACGTTGTTAGCGAGACCTTTACCAGTTGGTGAAGGCTTAAATATGTCCTTAAAGACCTTTACCGACTCCGGTAAAGGTCTTTTTCTATATTCATTTCATGTTGAAAGGAAGTTAAATCGATGAAAAAACTAAAAACCAGTCTCACTCAACTAATAGAACAGAACAAGAATGAAATCTTAAATGATAAGAAAGTCATGGAAGGTATCGAAGAAAAGATAGATCAAAAATATTCTTCAGCCGAGGAGGGTTTTAAATGATTTTAAGGAAATATATGTCATTAATTGGTGTGGGTTCTGCAAAGATTGACCTTGTTTTACCAAAAAATTCGTTCAAACTAGGTGAACTCCTCCATGGCTATTTCTTTCTGGAAGGAGGGATTATTGAACAAAAGCTCAAGCGGGTAGAATGTGACCTGGTGATGCTCGATAACAATGGAAAGAAAGAAAAGATCATTGACTCTACTACTGTATTAAAGTCCGACAGCATCAAAGCTGAAGAACGAAACAAATTAGCCTTTACCTATAGAATACCTGAGACTCTTCCATATTCAAATGAAAACGGGGTACGATACCTTTTCAAAACCAAGCTCACGTTCGATCAAGGTGTGGAGAGTTACGACGAAGATTATATTTCTATTTGTTAATGCAAGCTGAAGAAGGCTCCTGTCCTGTGAGCCTTCTTTACGCAGGGGTTATTTATCTTTCATTTCCTCTAGAAGCTTGATAATCTTCTCATTCTGCTCGATCATGGTTTGATTTTGCTTCCTGAATTTCGTGAAATCAAAGGAGAAAATTAAAAGGAATATCACTAGTACAAAGATCATTTTAAGGCCTCCTTTTCGTGCTGCTTCTCCTTGAAATAGATAATTTCCGGGTCACCAGGGTCCAGGTTTTCAATTTTTCCACTTTCTGAATACCCGTTTATCAGAAATACTTTTTGCATTTCCACGTTTGATTGATTAGTAGATGAAAAGATCTTTTCTGTCGGTGAAATGGTTTCAGCAAATTTCAAAAGTGAGGAAGCATAGCCCCTTCTTCTCTTCGTTGGTGAAACAATCAGGAGGGAAACAAATGTACACTCAAAAAAGTGGGTGTTGAATAAAAGGAATCCGTTACAAGTGTCTTCTTCTCTTGCTATTAAGCATCTCTTTTCCTCTATTGCCAACTTGATTTCTTCATACCTGCTGTTGTTACCTATTACTTCCATATCGATTTTCAGAATGGCATCTACATCCAGCATTGTTGCATATGTAATGATTTCCATGTTTCTCCTCCTTTCTTTGCTTTATGGTTAAGGTGATCTGCATAGCTTTGCTGCCTACAAAAAAATAGGAGTCTTAATAAAGATAACCTTCCTTGGATGAATTCATATGGTAGAACCTCTTTTCATGGCAAAAGCACCCGATAATAGGGTGCCTTACGTCAAATGGAAAGCGATTTTGACATTAACACATTGGTCACTTCAAATCCGGAATTCTCATATAAGGACAGAGCAATTTTGTTATGTCCGAATACATGGAGTGATATTTTGGGTATCCCTTGTTCTGCTGCAAATGTATCCAGCGCTTTCAATGCACCTTTACCGTATCCCTGTCCTCTTTTATCTTCATAGATTTTAATATCATAAATAAATAGTTCTCGACTGTCTTCATTCACGTTAATCCATAAAGTGCCCACATTATCCTGATTTTTATCATCTAATAAAGTAAATAGAAAATGATCTTTCGTATGCAGGCCATCAGGGAGCAGCTGATTGAATTCGTTTTCAGCCTGGTCCATTGAAGTATCTTTCTGGAAGTTACCTGCTTTCGTCTTTTCCTCTGCATATTCTTTAATCGAACCTTGAATCCAATGCTCAAAATCACTGTCTTTCATGGGTTGTAAAGTAATCATACTTGACTCCTCCTCTATATTCAACTTTCCCAACGTTTTCTGATCTCCTTAATAACTGCCTCAGGGCGATCCCAGTGCAAGAGATGGGTGGTACCGGGAACTGACAATACTTCTCCGTTTGTCTTTTCTCTAAAGATGGCGGCCGTTTTACTCCTGTGATCTTCCAATCTTTCCGGAAGGGTGGCTTTCATTAAAAGTATGTTGCCACTTATGTCCTGATAAATATCCTCGACTTCATCCTTATGCATAGCCTGGATGATGTATCCGGCTGTTTTTCCCCTGGCATGCCAGTAGTAACGGTTATCTTTATAAAGAGCGAGGTCTTTCGCAGCCTTCCATTTTGCAGAAGACCAATTCAGGGTCTCGCTTTTAACTAGTGAAAGAAAGTCATCCCATGTATCGAATACCTGTTCAAAGTCCTCCTCATAAAATGCCACTTCCTCTTCCAAGGTTTGATTCGAATGCCGCTTTCCCTGATACCCTCCATCAATCAGAATGTTTCCCTTTATCTTAGAAGGATACTTTGCAGCATAAAAAAGGGCCACAAAACTTCCCCAAGAATGGGATAAAAAATAGAATGAATGGATATCAAGCATTTCAATCAGTTCATTCAACCAATCTGCCATTCTTTCCATTTCATATTGTTCCCCACTCTGAAATGGAGGGGTAAGACCATGTCCGGGTGCATCAATGGAGAGGATGCGGTATTCTCCTTTAAGTTCCTCAGCTATTTCAATAAAACTGAGTCCTGTACTCCCCAGACCGTGAAGGCAGAATATTACAGGGGCAGCCGGGTCTCCCCACTCTGTGATATGTATTTGTCTGTCTCGGTTATGTATATAATAACGCTTCATAAGGTATCACCTCCTTTGAAATTATGTGAAAAACAGAAGGAAGTGTATTACTCACCTCCTCCTCCACCACCATCACCTCCGTCAGATCCACTATCTGAGGTGTTTGAGAATTCACTGCCTCCTGTCCCGTAATAGCCTCCGTCGTTACTTTTATGGTCTCTTTTGGATGAACCTGTGAGATTTAATACAATAATGAAAAATACAATTGGGGTTATAAGGATGAAAAGTATACCTGACATAACAGCACCTCTTACTTAATTAACTGTAACATGATTATCCATTTAGATTACAGTTTTTTTCTACATTATTCTTCCATTCATTTTAATAGTAATAGAGGGACTGCTAGTGCAGCCCCTCTATTATTGAATGCTTGTATTCCTTTCCGGTTCGCATTTCTAGTAAGGAATAATAGAAACCTCGATTATTCCCTTTTAAATTCCACTATTAATCTACAATATCTGCTGAAAAACTAGGTTTGGTTAAGCCTGCTTCTTCATATAAAGCAGCCATTTTTTCCTCAAACGAAGCAAATTTTTCATCTGATTCTGCATATTCAGCATTTGCTTCATCTGAAAGGTTAGCAGCTCTTGTTTCATAAGAAGAAGCAAGATCTTCCAGGGCCCCTTGGATTTCTTCTTTATTAGCATCTAGTGCAGCAGGCACTTCAAGAGCCCGAACGTCTTCTGCCACGGTTTTTGCTGCAGCTTCCGCATCAGCCTTCAACTTGGCGATTTCTTCATCAGAGGGCTTGTCTTCTTCTTTAGCCTTTGCTGATTCAAAGGCGTAGATCGCTGAATCATTTGCATTCACTGTGTCAATGATCTCCATTTGATAGTCTAATAGAGCGCTCTTCATTTCCATTCCATCTGAATCAGACGTTTCCTTAGGTTCTTCTGCAGTTGTTTCCTGTTCTGTGTCAGTTGAGCTATTGTCATCACTGCTGCAAGCAGCAATAAATAAGCTCATTGAGAGTAAAAGAAATGGTAATAATAGTCTTTTCATCTTACATCCTCCTCAAAATTCATTTCTTCCAGATATATATTACCTTATATTATATAAAATGTAAACAAATGGATAAACCTATGTATGATTCGAAATAGTTCAGGTGAAATGAATAGCAATTTGTGTATAGGAACTGGTTTCATTGGGGTAAGTTTTTGGTTGGATGCTATGAAAATAATAGATATTATTTCGTTCTTGTATGATTGAATTTAACTCATCCAGGAATCTTTCATCCTATAATGGAGCTGTTTTATAAATGTATGCATTTTGTCATTTTGGAAACGATGAATAAGGAGACAATCAGCTATAGGAGGTGCCGGATCTTGGTGAAAAAGGAATGTACATGTGACCGCTGTACATGCAAAACGAAAAAAGAATGTGACTGTCCGTGCTGCTGTGAAAAATAGAGAAACCCCCTGAACGCTCATGATGCATTCAGGGGGTTTTATTATGCCCGCACGTTTATGCCTACAATCTCATCAAAGTATTGGACGGATTTCATCTCGTTATCCACCCATTCAGTTTGATTCCATGTGTGCTCGATAAATACTTCAGCAATCATCCGCTTTCTGTCTCCCCTCATTTGATGGGCATCTTTCAAGGCAATGACACTTTCAAAGATTTTAGCCATTAATTCAGCAATTCTCTTTGCATGGTAGGATTGACTATCTGCTTCTGCCCCCAATACTTTATTCAATACATGTTCGAGGGTAGTGATCCCTTCTCTTACCGGATCGCTAATCGCCATCAGATCTGATGGAAGATTCGATAGCTCTTCTTTCATTTTATTTATAAAATAAACGTGTGCCTGGCTCTTGTTCAGAAGTCTTACTACTTCCAGGCCTAAAATGTTCGCCGTGCCTTCCCATACCGTCAATACCTGAGCATCCCGAAGCAGTCTCGGAAGGACGAAATCCTCGATATACCCATTTCCCCCGTGCATTTCTATTGCTTCATGAGAGAAGTGAATCGCCTGTTCCGCCGATTCTTTTTTTAGAATCGCGATAAGGAGTCTATTCAGAACCGACTCCTCTTCGGTTGTTGGAATATCGTCCGAAACGACCCGATCGAAAAGATTTACGAGGGAAAAGACTGAACTGGTTTCTACTTCCTGTTTTGCTGCCAAACGGGTCAAGGTTTCTTTAATCATCGGGAACTGATGCAATGGCTGACCGAATGCCTCACGGTAGAACGCATAATTCCTCGCTTCAACATAGGCCCTTCTCATGATTCCGATGGAGGCGACAGCATTGCAGACACGGGAAAGATTCAGCGCCTCCATCATATAATAGATACCGCGACTGGGCTCACCCACAAGATAAGCTTCAGTACCTTCGAATTCCACTTCTGCTGATGGGACCGCCCGGACACCCAGTTTATCTTTCAATCTTCTGATGCGAATCCCATTTAACGTGCCATCTTCTTTTCTCCATGGAACAGCGAAAAGGCTGAGTCCTTTTGACCCATTCCCTGATCCCTCAATACGTGCAAGAACCATGGCCACTCCGCACATTCCCGAATTGGATGCAAAATACTTTTCACCGAAAAGCTGATACGTATCACCATTATTGACAGCTTTCGTTTCATTGGCACCAACATCTGAGCCTCCCTGACGTTCTGTTAAGAAAGTCGCCCCCTCATATAATTCAACTTCTCCAGTTGAAAGGACATGTGGCAGAAATTTCTCTCTCACCCTAACGGATGCATATTTTTCAAGAAGGAGCGCCGTTGCCATAGAGAGAGTGACAGGACAGTAGAAACCAGGTTCAGATTGGGATAACAGATAGCCCTGGGCATAGGAGTACACATAGTTTCCTTTGTGACCCAAGTCGGGAATGTCCTTATGGATATAGCCGACTATCCCTTTGTTATATGTTTGGTGTACAGTTTTCCGATACCCTTCATTCACCCATATGGAAGAAATTTCTTCACCCAATCGATCATATCTAATCAGCTTTGGCTGCCCGGCACGATCTGTGTGTGCCGCTCGTTCATCTATGTCACCAGCACATAGTTCACCGAAAGAATCCAGCTCCTGATCGGCCCATGTAAAAAAATTCTCATTCAAATATTGCTTTAGCAACTCCTTGAAATGCGGATCTTCACGATAAAAGTTTTTAATTTTCTTCATCATTTCACCTCCTGTATTTCCCCGCATAACACTTGTTTCACGTTCTTTTTATTCGGTGTAATTTCCTTCAAAAGTACAGGTGTTTTATAAGTTGTCAAACTTGAGATACTCAATTCATTTCCTCCTTTGACTCAATTAATCTATTGACAAATTCATCCCTCAGTTCGACCATTTCTTCTTTCATGACTTCAAGTTCTTCAATAAATGATGTCACCTCCTGAATTCTTCTGTTTCCATATTCAACAGTGCGTTCTAATTGCTTCCTTCCCGTTCGATCATGGTCAAACAGCAGGACCATCTCTTTGATTTCATCCAAGGAAAATCCAAAACGCTTTCCCCTTAAAATCAACTTAAGTTTGGTAATATCACCATTGGAATAGATCCTCCTTCCGGAATCGCTCCTTTCAGGACGCAATAAATGTAGTTCCTCGTAATACCTTAAGGTACGTGTACTGACGTTAAATTCCTTAGACAATTGAGTAATCGTGTACATCATCATCATCTCTTTGTTAGAATTTTTCGATACTTCAAGTTTACCATTGACGTTAACGTAAAGTTCAAGCTTTTTTTGGGAAAGTATTTGGTTCTTTCGGAGGAGTTCATTTATACATAATCCGAATGCTTTTTTCCATATACTTGTATAAATACTCCGAAGAAGGTGATGGATTGGTGCAGAAAGTATTGTTATTTGCGGACATTGGGATTGATGATACCATTGCTTTGATTTATTCATATCTTAGTGAAGAAATTGAATTGGTCGGGGTTGTTGCGGATTATGGAAATGTTCCAAGAAAGCGGGCAGTGTCGAGTGTTCACTATCTTATGAAATTATTGAACTTTAAAGATCATATTCCAATTATTGGAGGTGCAGAGGTTCCGATGACTGCAGAGGAGCCTCAATTTTTCCCTGAAATACATGGGGAATATGGACTTGGGCCGATAAATCCAGGTATGTATGAAGGAGTTATTGAGAATTTCTTTGAAATCATCAGGCTGATTGAGTGCTATGGGGATAATCTAGTTATTGTAAATATTGGAAGGATGACCTCCCTTGCCAATATGTTCATTTTGTACCAGAGTCTAATGAACAAGGTGAAAAAGATTTACATCATGGGTGGAGCGTTCTGGGTGCCTGGAAATGTAACAGCTGTCTCTGAAGCTAATTTTCATTCTGATCCCATTGCAGCTAAGATTGTATTGACTTATGCAAACAATCTTTCCATCATCCCTCTGAATGTTACAGACCATGCGATCGTAACACCTGATATGGTGGATTACATCGATTATAAAGGGAAGTCCAAGCTGGTTAAACCTTTATTAGACTACTACTATGGGTTTTATAAAAAGCGAAATCCGTTGATTAAAGGCAGCCCTGTCCACGATGCAATCACCCTGATGGCCCCAGTCTACGAAGACATGTTCATGTTTCACCAATTACCCGTTCATATCGTCACAGCAAGCACTGGCATCCACCGGGGACAAAGCATAGCAGATATAAGACCTTATATTCAATTTGAAGAATCAGCAAAGAAGCATAGAATTGCTTTTTCTTTTGATTATGAGCTTTTTTTCCAACGATTTATGAGCGTGATGACCGGAGAATCATTTGAAAGGATAAAGGAATGATCCCTTCAGATAGAAGGCTACACTGGCTATTTCCAATCTAAGAGTGTTTTGGAATAAACAATAGGAGCTTCTACGCAATCCTTGCTATCATCTACCAATTCAATTAAAGCAATTCCAGTAATCTTCCCTTTAATGGTGTCACCTCTTTCTAAACAATGCTTGAAGCCTTTAGATAACTTATCTGGTGAAAGTTTATTGGCCAATGTACAGTGTGGGATCCAGTTTCCAGGAAGATATAGAGGAACAGCCGATTCATTGAAATCGCGAAAGAAATCATGGTGAGAGGAATGGAAGTCAAGAAGTTCTTTCGTCATAGTCGGAGAGAAAAAAAGTGTTCCATAATTCAGAAATGAACCGACTGTATTAAAGGTTATATCAATCTTTTTCTTGTTTTCATAGTAAGTCTCTAATGCCTGTATGTACGTTTCTTTGTCCAGTTCCTTATAACTTCCCAGTGTGATATGGGGACGTGCATCATTGATTTCTTCTTCATAGTAAGAAATGTCTTTGGCAGTTAGTTCCTTCCAAATTTCTTCTATTACCTTTTCCGTTTTTTCATCGAACAGAGCGATTACCCAGTACATAGGTAAACCACCTTTCATAGAATTCAGATTTGTGTATAAACACTCTCCTCCCTTCTACTGTAACATACTCCATCCCTGGTTGGTCCCATTAATGACTATTTACATCTTCATAAGTGAATATCTTACAAATGCGAAAACCTTTCCAATTAGGATAATAAAATCCTTTGACATGAATAAGAAAATAAGGTAAATTACCTTATGTACGAACGTTTATAAAATAATCAAAGTTTAATATTCGTGTTTAGGGGTGTAATAATGGAAAATGTATTTGATTACGAAGATATTCAATTAATTCCCGCCAAGTGTGTGGTGAATAGCCGTTCCGAGTGTGATACCAGTGTGACCCTTGGCGGCCATACATTTAAGTTACCTGTGGTACCTGCCAATATGCAGACCATTATTGATGAGAAAATTGCTGTGTATTTAGCTGAAAATAATTATTTTTATATTATGCACCGCTTTGAGCCTGAAAAACGCATTTCATTTATAAAGGATATGAAATCCCGTGGCTTCATTTCTTCTATTTCTGTAGGGGTCAAAGAGGAAGAATATTCATTTATAGAGCAATTAGCTGAAGAAAAGCTGACTCCTGAGTTTATCACGATTGATATCGCACACGGTCATTCCAATGCGGTCATCAACATGATTCAGCACATCAAGAAAAACGTACCGGGAAGCTTTGTCATTGCAGGTAACGTTGGAACTCCTGAGGCGGTAAGAGAGTTAGAGCATGCGGGTGCTGACGCAACAAAAGTCGGTATAGGACCAGGAAAGGTGTGCATTACAAAAATCAAGACGGGCTTTGGAACGGGGGGCTGGCAGCTCGCTGCTCTACGCTGGTGTGCAAAAGCGGCAACTAAACCGATCATCGCTGATGGCGGCATCCGCACCCACGGTGATATTGCGAAGTCCATCCGTTTCGGAGCATCCATGGTGATGATCGGTTCCCTGTTTGCGGGCCACGAAGAATCTCCAGGGGACACGATTGAAAAAGACGGTAAACTCTTTAAAGAATACTTCGGATCTGCTTCTGAATTCCAAAAAGGAGAGAAGAAGAACGTTGAGGGCAAAAAAATGTACGTTGAACATAAAGGTTCACTGGATCATACGTTGGTCGAAATGGAACAAGATCTTCAATCTTCTATCTCCTACGCTGGTGGAACAAAGCTTGAAGCCATCAGGACCGTTGATTATGTAGTCGTTAAGAATTCCATCTTTAATGGAGACAAAGTGTATTGAACTCCTTTTATCAAAAAAACCGGATACGATCGTATCCGGTTTTTTTGATGGACGGACCTTATACAGATGACAGGTCCGTCCCTCTATCATTAAACAAAAGAAAAAGACGAACCTGCCCAAGAGGCAGGTTCGTGTGATATTAGTTGAAGCGAATGTTTTGTAGCGGCTTGATTGCTTTAGGAGAGTGAACTTTCCCATAGAAAAGAATGCTTGGTTCTATCACTATGGTTTCTCCTGAAGCTGCAGACCACTCTTTTGTTGAAGCAATAAGGAGAACCTCTTTATTTAGATACGCTTCTGATCGCTTTCTAGTATTCGAATGGATAAAGGTGAAAAAATCGGATTGATCCTCTGATCCAACCATAATATAAGGTGTGTCTCTTAAAACGAATTCCTCTATGCCGGCATAATATTTTTGAAATACTCCCTGTTCAGGAAGTGTAACGAAAGTGGAAGTAAGAGTTTCACCGTTTTTGAAAAAAGCCTCCAGATCCAGTTGCTCTTTTGCGTAGGTTCTCCCAGAGGCCTGTTCGATCTCCGCGTATACAGCTAAGACTGGTACTTCTGGAAGGGTTAAAGCATATTGGCGGAGAACTACACCCTTCATCTGTTCGTGTTCTTTAAAATCTGTTGTGAGACAGATACCTGTCCACTGATGACCATACTGGTCCAACTTGAATACCTGCTTGATATCCGTTTGCTCCTTCAACATGGAATAGGTACTCACCGATTGGAATGCGTATCGGATTCCTCCCCCCCATGGATTCCACCATGCTCGTGGTCCAGGTTCAGGAAATTGATGATCGAAGACTTCCTTTTCATTGCATACTAATGAAAAAATGCCAGGATAGTAGTCTGAAGATGCTTTAAACACAAATACACCATTATTCACGGACCATAGATCCCCATCACGCTCAACCATCACTTCACCCGTGCCGTGTACCAATTGAATAGACTCTACTTCACCTTGTTGAGTCTCGGACTTCAAATATCCATTAAGACTTTTTATTCCTGTATCAGAATTTTCTATTTCTAAATCAATTTGAGTAAGGGATTCTTCTTTGCTGACTTCCTTAACAAATGTTTCATTTCCGTGTTCTACCGTTAATTTTCCATGAAGGTATGGAGTCATCATAGACCTGAATGTGTACCTCATCTTTTCGCCTATGGAAGAAACCACATCTCCCCCTTCCTTTTCAAGGGAATACAGAGGTATCTCCTGCATTTCAGCTGCTCCTTCATCACGAACCATTTCTCTCCATCTGGACCAGTTTGTAGAAGTATTAATCCCTACTTGAATCGGTCCTAGACACTTTTCTTCCTGTGCAGAAATCACGTCTATTTCATATTCAATGGCCAATCGCCAGTCTTCTTTTCTCCCTACGGACCCTTCCGGCCAAGCAAGGCCCATCGTTTCTCCTTCAGTAGAGCGTGTGAATACCCAGCGTTCACTCATATCTTTGTCTTTGATGTATTCTATAAATGGAACCTGTGACTCATTTCCTACCATGACCCCTTCTTTCTGAGGAATCGCCATTCCTTCGAAATTCGTAAAGACAGGTTGAGCAAGAAAAAGCTTCTTCTTTTCATTTTCCCCGTTATTGACAACCTCGTGACTGATTTCCACTAACCCATCCCCGTAAATCCTAAAATAGGTGTTCAAAAGAAGGGCGGGAAAAGCAAAAGACTCCAATGTGGTTTTAATGACGAATGCTTCTGGAAGCTCGATGTACTCGACAGCACACGCTTCTCTTTTAGAAAATTCCTCATGATATGGCTTCCCGAATTTTGGTGTGAAGAACGTGATGGGATCCTGTATGGATCTTGTCGATCCGATTTTAACGATATGATTCCTTTTTTCAATCTCTACAAAATTTGGACCGTTAAAGCCTAGCCAATGCTCGTCTGTTTCCCCGCCAAACTTTGCACCGAAACCTGGCAGCGCAAGGGTGATTCTCGGACTGAATGCTATCTCTTCCTTCTTTTCTCTTTGTACGGCTACTTGAAGATTCAATGATAATAAGCCATTCACCAGTAACCGTACGGGTATGGGGATAGATTTTCGCTCCTTAACCCCTGTGTTGACATAAATTTCCTGTTTTTCCCATTCAACTATTTTGTTGTGGGGAAGCTTGATCTTCCAGGAAGCTTCTTCCTCTAATTGGCTCTCCATGTCTAGATACAGAACTCCTGCACTCTTTGGTCTCCAGTTCTTTTTTATCGTTCTTAAATGGACCTTCCCTGCTTGCTTAGGGAACAATCCTAAAGCTAATGGTATCGATTGACCGTCCACTTCAAGATTCACACTGACTGTCGGGTGTTTTTTCCATGGGCTTGGTTCACTTGGAGGCATATCAACCGTGACAGGGAATTCTCCCGTCCATTTCTTTTTCACTAAGAAAGACTCATTTAATTCATGCTTCACATGAGAGGAAGATATGCCTGTCATGGAGATTTCTAATGGATTTTCTCTCCGGTTCTCTATGTGGTAGGAGACATGATTTTCTTGCTTTTCGAGAAGCTTAAAGGCTGACAGCTTCATTTCCACAAGGAAATCCTGTGTTTCGATTAAGCGTATGCTTCGTCCGGTTCTCTCAAATTGAATACGGACGAACTCCTCACCTGCTTGCCACTTATACTCATAATACGTATGTTCTTTATCTTTCAAGCCATCAGGCTTGATTTCAATCAAACGTTGACTTGTTTTATACCAATCATGTTTATCGAAAAATGGTTTCAGCCACTCAATTTGAAGTACTGTCGGGATAAAGTTCATTAAATGAACCGTATCCTCGCGATCTTCCCAAAAAAAGCCGCATTTTTTGTATAGGGGTACGGCCTTTGTATTACCCGCCCACGTAAATAAATCCAATCTGGGCCATTTTAATTCAGCAGTTTTTTCGATTGCTTTCATCACAAGTTGTTTACCAATCTTCATGCCGTGATAGTGGGGATGTACATTAAGGAGTGGAATGTAAAGTGACCCTTCATCTTCTCGATACTCAGATAATCCACAGTAACCAGCCACCTCATCTCCTATCAAGGCAATAAACAGATGCAGGTTGGTGGAGTTTGCTTCTTTATCCTTTACGTCTTGTTCTGTTGTGACCACGGAATCTCCACCCCAATTTTCTCGGCTTTCATTCCACATTTTTGCTATCCCTTTTGCTAAACCTTCATGATATTCGACGATCTTCACTTGATTCAACGTAGTCTTCATATGATCCTCCTGCGCTAAGTTTTTAAGTATAGAACCTCATCTTCATTCATTCTCTTTACTTCACTGACGATTCCGGTCATCGTCTTCGCCTCCTTTCAAATGATTGGAAAGATTTTCTTCCTCCATCACAGTTTAAGATGTTATGATGCCCAAGTAAAGAATATTCTGATTAAAAAATATATAATCCACTCCGTAATAGTAATGACTTCGGAATAGAGAATATTTTATAGGCGACAGGTTCATCCTACAACTAAAAAGAAGGTTAAGGTGTTGATTATGAAATTTAAACTCTTCATTGTTCTTGGTTTGCTATATAGTGCGAGTGCTCCCTTTTCTGACTTGAACCCAGGCGTATATGCTCAACAAGAAATTCCCTCATATGCAAAATGGGGAAGTCTGGCAGTGAAAAAGACACAAGAGAAATATCCAGATGCTGAAATCGTCGACTATCTTCATATTGGAAAAGAAAATGGATCAAAAGTATCTACGGAGAAATTCAAGCTTTGGCTAAGACGTGGTGAGAAAGAATTTGGAGTGTTGGTAGATATAGAGTTTGAAACGGATACGGAGAAAATTATCGATATCATGTTCAGGGAAACAGATCGTTAATCTGCATTAAAAGAAAAGAAATGAAGTTTTTCCTTATAAATGGAAAAGGATGCTGTCAGACTGATTGGTATTGACAGTGAACCTTCCTCTGTTTCATCCATTTCATGAGAATGGAAAAAACAGCTAAAATTAGGAAAGACCTGAAGGGGTTACCCCTCCAGGTCTTCAAATCTGTTCATGTATATTAGCTGATTTTATTCAAAAGTTTTTCTGAGTGCTGAGACCCCATCTCTGCCACCAAATCGAGTAATTCTGCTTTCGTAGTCTCATCTAGGCCTTTATAAATAAGGAAAGCTTGTGTTGCATCAGAAGTAATCAACTTTCGGTATAACTTTGATATCCTTTTACTCCTGTGGGTGTCCATTAGATCCTCCTCTATAAATCCTTTCTATTATTATAATAAATATAGGCTTGTTTTTTCAATATATTCTTCAAAAATTAATTATGTAACGAAATTGCATCAGCAATATTACACGTTTTCATGTGGGGAACCCTGGAGGAGAGGATAATTTTCTTAGACCTTTACACGTATATGATCATAAACAACATGAATCAGGTGAAATGGTTCCAAACTCAAGTGCTTCGAGAATGATTTCTTCAGAGAAACCTGTATATTGGGAAAGCATTTGAATCGTAATTTTTTGGGATTTACGAGTAGCCTGTTTTTTTGCCATATGTGTTTGATACAAAACAATCGAGTATCTGTCATGTATATCAAGCAACGATAGTCACAGCTCCCATTATTCTCTCCTCACAAGGTTTCGGGTAAAGGTTAATCTTTATTTACCCAAAGATTCTATTTGAAAACGCATACTGAACCGAAAAATTTCAGGTATTCTAAGTTTGTTGAATTTGAATTGGATTACTTTTTTTACCGGACTGGAAACCTCCCCTTATCTGAATTCGCCTTTCCATGCTGGATCATGTAAATACTAGGACTTATCCTTTTACCTACTGCAGGAAAAAAGCTATTTCTTTGAATTTGCTCTTCTCCTCTTTTGTATCTCCATATGTATCACCAGATAAGCCACTCCCATTAACCCAAAAAACCCGAAAATTCCAGCGATAAGACCTTGAAGTGATTTAGTAAACATTGATAAACCCATCATAAAGCTTAGTCCTACCAAAATGAGAAGGAGCCAATGGGAATATTTAGAGAAGAATTGATTCATAGCCTGGACCCCCTATTCTTTTTATGAAGACATTTTAGCATAATATTCCAAGTTTATTAAAGAAATAAAGCCATCCAAAATGGATAGCTTTTTCAATTCACTTTACATTTTCAATGAATAAACGTACTACATCGGCGCCGCCAATGACTGTTCCCAAAGAACTTCCCAAGTTGGCAAGGACGACAATAAGGAGGATACGGGTTACTTTATTCCTCCAGAATCCTTTTATGCTAAGTACGTCCTCTGAAAGTGAGTCAAAGTCACCGACGTTTGGTCTGCGAAAATATGCTTGAACAAATCCCGCGAACCATCCGGCTGCCAGAAGTGGATTCAACGATGTGAAAGGTGCCGCTACGAATGCCGTTAATATCGCGAGTGGATGCCCCATGGCGATCGCTACGCCAAGAGCAGAGAATCCACCGTTCCACAATATCCAACTAATACCCTGCTGGATTCCCGCATCGGGATTAGATACAAATGTATAAGCAATGACAGCAAGAATCATGACCGGAATAGCCCAACCGATTATTTTAGGCCATTTTGATTTAGCTGGCCTTTCGTTCAGCTTGTCCAGATCATGCTCTTTATAGATTTCCTTTGAGATTCCAGGAACATGGGCAGCACCAAGGACGGCCACAACTTTCTCTCCGGGGGCATCCTTTATTTTCTGAGCAAGATATTGATCGCGTTCATCGATTAATGGTGTTTTCAATTTAGGGAACACCTGTGTGAACTCATTCAGCATCGAATCCAACATATCTTGAGATTTGATTTTCTCAAGTTCTTCCTCTGTAATGGTATCGTTACTGAAGATGCTGTACACGATTTGAGTCAAAAGCTTGGCCTTGCCACTAAAACCGACGCTATTCCATATTCGTGAAAATGTAATCTGAATGTTTCGGTCGGCTAAGACAAGTTCGGCACCTGTTTCTTTCGCTGACTCAATTCCTTGTATCATTTCCTGGCCCGGCTTGATTCCAAATTGTTTGGCCATCCTTCTCTGGAAAGATCCGATTGCAAGATTCATAAGTAATAACGTTGCTTTCTTATCTTTAATGACCCTAAAAATGTCTGTGTCTCTCCACTTATCTCCCTCAATAATCGATTGATATCTGGGTTCATCCAGCTCAACACAAACCGTGTCTGGCTGTTCGTCTTCAATGACTTCTTTTACCTGCTCTGCGCTCAATCGCGATACGTGTGCCGTTCCGATGAGAATGTATTCCTTCCCATCTATATGTATTCTTGTAATGTTTTTTTTCTGTTCTGTTGTCATAATGTACCTTCCTTTGATTCCGTTGACTTCTTTTAAGAATAAATTGCTTCTGTCTCATAATGATAAACTAGTTTTGGAAAAATTTAAATAAATTCTGTTCATAATCCTCAAAGTTCTTGACTTAAAAGGGGGATCTAACAAAGAATGGAAAATGGAATGGACCTCAATCAGCCTTTCTTTACGAGATGTTTTTTACCATAGACGACTGTAAGCACCTGGAGTGAACCGCTCAAAAAAAGTAGAGTGCGAGACTAAGGCACTCTACTTGATTAATATTTTTTTTCAATTCTTTCTTGCAGTGATTCTATTTTTTCCGGAAGAACGTATAAGTACTCAATGAGACCTTCTAATAATTCAATTAGTAAACCAGCCGTTTCATCGTCAATGTCTCTTTCCAATTCCAGCATTTCATTAAAGGGGGTGTTTGGAGAGACAAGGTGACTCAGTGCCTGTATCGGCTTCGACAGATCAACATTGTCCGGTAACTGGTCAAACTGTTCTGCTAAAGATTGGCCTACTGTTTTGTCACCGTTAAAATTCTTCAATACACTTTCCAATACACGCTTTGACATCACCGCGGTGGCAGAATTATCCTTGGATTGACTTACATTCAATGCCGATCGGAATGATCTGACCAAATCTTGTGGGATGCGTTTATTTCCCTGTATCTGATCCAATGGCCCGTTTGTAGCGAGGGGATCATAAATATACAAGCCAGCTTCTTCCCCACGGCTACCTGAATCATCATTTAGCATAATAACGAAAATAGCGGGTTTCTTACATTCTGAACAATTGGACTCTGCAAACAGACCTGTTTTATTCACTTGATAGAAATTGGCTTTCAAAATAAATTCACTGACCTTTGAGCAGTTTGGACATCGACTTTTAACTTTCTTAGGAACTTTTTGATATCCATACTGAATATATGACACTACGGATCCAGGCAATATTTCTCTCATTTGAACCTCCTACAACATCGCTGTATTTTAACTATTGGGATAATTCAAGCTAAAAAAAGAGAACGCTTTCTTACCAAAAATTATACCTTCGTCAGATATGATTACAAGCGTTAATGTTTGTAAAAGCTGGAATTGTGAAATTGGGACTACGGTTTTCTTGACAACCTCAAGAGCTGATAGAGATCAAAAAACCCAGAGCTTTTAAGACTCTGGGCGATAATTCAGTCTTTAGCAGACGGCAGAAACTTTAATGCTATTTTCATAAAATCATCAAAGGTAGTGAAGTGTCTGCTCCAAGAGTGATACCATTTCCTGATCGTTTCAAGTAACCAAAACGGTACGGCTCTACCTTCAAGGAGATGATAATGTTCTTCGTACGCTTTTTTTAAATGCTCCCATCTGAAATCATTTCCTGGAAGGACGTATTCGGAAACATCTATGATTTTGGACCTTCCATTTTGAAGGAGAATATTCTTCAGATGGATATCACGGGGATTCATTCCCATATCTCTGACATGCTGCCTCGCTTCCTCAACATCTTGAATCGCTTGTTTTGGTATGTGAATCCCTTGAAGCAGACAGTCGAATAGTGTGGGGCCCTCTTCGAAACTTAAAACGAGAACACGATCTTCAGCTCCATAGCAGGTAGGGAAGAAAGGGGAATCTCCAATGGCACTGTATACAGCTTCTTCAATTTTTATTTTGGATGCTTTCTCCTCTGCGTAAACTTTGAAAGCATACTCTGGAACATAAATGGATTGAAAGACAGCTGCATCCGTCCCGACTCCGATACATCTTAGACTGTCATCCACACCATGCATCCTCACGGGTTCATTATCGGGAGTGGAATACACGATGACTTTAGAGAGAGAAGGTAATGCTGATTCCCATTTATTTCTCATATATTCTCCCTTCGTATGACTGGATTCTATTAAAGGTTTGTTTGTACATATATCCTTGTTCAGATAAATATAGCACCTATCCCCCGCACTATTCAATTCTTTGCTTCCCCATATGTTTAGTAATGTAAGACAGTTTTAGCTTTCGTTACCATCACCAACTATATATTCCTTGAAACGTCCAACATAAGAGGTATCATTTCCCGCGAAACCACTGCCTGTTATTTAGAACCTTCTGATAGAAAATAAAACCAATAAGATATAATCCCGAGGTTAAACAAATATAACTGATGGGATTATCCCTAAGAGAAATGAGTAACACATCGATTGCATATATATCACTGCAGTACTTGACACTCTGAGGAGTGAAAATAAATTCAGGTTTGCAATCCTGTTGAGACCAATAGACAATCTTACTATCGGTAAAAAATGAGAAAACAAACGAAATGAGAAATATTGGAATAGATAAAAACCAAAGAGTCCACCATTTTTTCATGAACTTCATCCTTTTTTGATATTCAATAATCCTGTTCTTTCCTTCTCCCCTGACGTTCAGCCTTAGATGAGCATCAAGGCTGAACGTCAAGGTTGAAAACGTCTTTTAAGGGTATAACACAATCATTAATCCATTATTCTCTCATTCTACGCTCCGGTTCTTCATCTAATAACTCGGTTAATAATGAAATATTCACTCCAAGTGCCTCAAATATTCCGCGGCAAGTGATATCACTAACCCTTACGTTTCCTCCTTCGATCCTTTTGATCGTTTGTGAGCTCACGTTTGCTCTCCGGGCCAATTCCCCTTGAGTCAAATGAGATTTCACACGAAACATTTGAATAATTTCCCCCATTTGCCATTCGTCTATGGGAGAATCAGAGCTTATTAGGCAACTATTGATCGAGTTACAAAGTTTTTTCATGTCATTCATAAGATGCCTCCAACATTTGATGAAATGATCCCATATAACACAGATTGCCGGGAGTCTTGTCCATCTTCTAATTTCAATAGCATGATCAATCCTCAGAAAAATTCATATAGACCTTCCTCAAAATAAGCATACTCACTTCTGGATACTTTATAGCGGGTATATCCTCTATAAAAGGCGTCCATGTCTTCAGGACTGTTAATGAATTTTCGGATGGCCAGCGCCTCGTCGTACCTTGGATCTCCAACTGACATCCCTCCGATATCAATAAAGAGCTGGACTTCTCCGTCTTGAACGAGTACGTTATCGGTTGTGCAATCTCCATGAATCATCGTTTGATTAATGCTTTTAGGTTTATTCGATGTCAACTCATCCAATAATTCCAATGTCCCGTCCGTTTGGTTATTCAAGACATAGTCTTTTGCTTTTAAAAGTTGTTCCTGCAGCCAATCCCTCTTGTGGTCTATAGAAGAGACAGGCAATCTTTCATGAAACTGTTGAAGGAATTTTCCGAAACTTTGAATAAGGTCACTCCTTTCTGCTTGGGACGATGCATATTTTAATGCAGAGGTTAGCGTGATCCCCCTTTCAAATGACATCACCAAATGTGTAGAATCTTCTTCATCAATCAAGCCACAATATGTAGGAACGGGTACTTCAGGATGACGGTTCAGACACTCCAGCTTATTAGCCTCTTCCCTTACCCATTCCCTGTATTTTTCTTTATAAGAGCTTTTAAGGAGATAAGTTGACTCCTCTGTGAGGAGTCTCCGTACTTCTGAAGTACAGCCTTGGTCTTCCAAAACATCTACTGATAATATTTTCCCAATAATCCCTTCTACCTTAGCCATTAATTCAGCTTGCATCATTTCACCCTTCTTTACATATGTAGTTTTCTAATCAAGACAATCTCATCCCTGATCGGGATTCCGTCATTTCCTATCAAAGGGATTTCAGGTTTGACCAATCTTGCTTTCTCCACGGCGTTCACTAGCAGTTTTTTCAATACAAATCCACGCTTTTGAAAAAACCTCAGGGCGTCAAGATTGTCATTGGTTGTGATCAGCTTAACTTGGTTGCATTTTTTATGTTTCGAAACGGATATCACCTTCTCCATTAACACCGTTCCGATTCCCTGTCCTTCTTCCAGGCTGTCTAATGAAATGATTTCACATTCGTCGTTTTTTATTTCATAAGTAATCAATCCATTTATTGTGTGATCACCGCGTACAACAGCAAACCCTTCTAATTTGGTGCAGTCATATACACCACTGGATATCACCATGACAGAACTCCCCCATTGAGACTGGAAAAAATCCTTCAATCGGTCTTTATGAATCTTGTATAAAGGTTGGATATTCATTTGCTAACACTACTTTCATAAATAGTCCATGACTTACAGAAAGCAAGACGTTCCCACTGTTAAGAAATCCCCTCTGATGAACGGTGCTTTCCCTTCAGTGAATCTGGGCGGAACAAGTGGATGGCTTCTACTATCCCATTGTGAAAGAGTCTTTTACCTTTTAGGGTCAGGTGTAAGAGTCAATCTAGACTTCTTATATACCTGGTTAACTCCATGAGATCATCAATGACAAAGTCTGCCCGATTGGCATTGCCCCACTCGTGATCTTTCTTCCATACACCTTTCATCCCGGCCCTTTGGGCCCCATAAACATCATTCTCAGGGTTGTCACCAATAAATATGCACTCCATTGGTTTTACAGACAACCTCTCACATGCCCTTCGAAAGATTTCCCGTGCCGGCTTCTTTACGCCCTCCCATTCGGAGATAAGAATTTCGTCAAAGTATTCCTCGATGTCTAGGCTCAGAATGTTGTCCATTTGAAAACGGCCATAACCGTTTGTGATCATCCCAAGCTTGATATCATTCTCTTTCAATTCGGCCAACATGTCATGTAGATGTGGAAATGGTTTACAGCTGTTCTTGAATTCTAGTAAATAATCATCAAGCAGTTCTTCCCAGGTTATATCAGGGATTGAAAATTCCTCTATGAGATGCTTGAATACCTTATCTTTCCAAACATAACCTCTTTGGTCTAGTTCGATGAATCGTTTCATGTACGATTCTTTTGGAATATGCCCTAGCCAATCATGCATTCTATCATATTGCCTGTTTACATATGCATACAAGGATGCGTCCCTGTTCAACAAGGTTCCATCCAGGTCAAATAAAGCAGCTTTGATCATTCGTATATCAGCTCCATATCTCGTAGGATCTTGATGGACACATATTGTTCCTTCCCCTTTTTTGCTTAATACGTTTATTCAGCATCCCAGGCACTTTGCCCAAGGAATTTATGGAGAATCAACATCTCGCCGATCCTGCCTGTCACACGAACTCCCGTATCAAGAAAACCTCTTTTCTTGTAAACGTGCTGAGCGACTATATTCTGATGATTGACAGCTAATATCATTTCATTCTTATCCTTAAAGTGATCGCTTAGAAAAGTATCGAGCCTTTTGATAGATTTTGAAGCCACTCCTTTGCCTTGGAATTCAGGGTGAATGGAGTAAGCCCTTACCAAAATGACTCTTCGATTATTCCAGTATGCCTTCACTTCATCCCATCCATGAAGCACAAAAAATCCGGCAGCTTCTCCCTCGTACAGGATGACAATCGGGAATCGTTCTTTTTCTGGTGAACATTTGCTTATGGCTTGCATTGGAAGGGAAGTGTATCTCATTTGTTCATCTGATAAATGGTAGTTTGATAACTGAGGTTTATATTTATCATGGTAGAATTCCAGTGAAATATGATCCAATGTACTCACTGTGTCCCTCTTTTCAATCCAAGTCTTTGGAAGCCCCCATGTCACATATAAGAGATTCATGTTCATCCCCTATCTTGAACAAGGCTATCCCAGTCTTTCATTATCATAACCTATTTTAGAATATAATGGTAATATCCACTGGCAGAATGAAAAGATTTTATGAGCTTGGAATGAAAATCTGAATGAGAAGCCTGTGGAAGGAAATGAAGGGAAGACATATACAATTTGAGCATGAAGGGACCGGATTCTTCGACAACATTCTATTTGACCGGTCTGGGATGGATATTCTGCTATGAATAAATTAGTCATGTCCCAATTTCTACTTAGTTGATGTCACCAAGATATACTCTCCCAGGCAGTTCTTCAGTAAGATACTGCCTGATCTTCCTTGGATATAATCTGTATTGGACTAACATATTCAGATCCACCCATTCAATCCCTACTTGATGGGAATCAGGATTGGAAGGCTCAGGATCATGGCCCCCTTCACTGTATAAAAAACATTCGAAATAGAATTCTATCTGATGTACGTGTTGATCAAAAGATGCATGTTCATGGTTCTTTCCGATATACTCCCTTATATGTAAAAGTTCCCCGACTTTCACTTCTCTACCGGTTTCCTCTATGCATTCTCTTCTTAAAGCTTCATGAAGTGTCTCCCCATGCTCCTGTCCTCCTCCTGGGAGTAAATAAAAGATACCGTTTTCATCTTCATTCTTAGTGAGTAAAATTTTATTTTCTTTCCTGATGATGGCTTTTGCTGAATTTCGGATGTACATGGGTTATTTCTCCTTCTTATATGTTTTCATTACCTCATATGTATAAACGATCTTTCATTAACATTTGAAACGACGGGAGACACAAAAGTGTTTCCCGTCGCTGTTGATTAGTTGCACACCATTAATACATTTCCGTCAGGATCTTTAAAGATGAAGAACTGATCATTTTGGATATCCGTTACCAATTCCACACCATTGTTTTTCATAAATTGATAAGATTCATAGATATTATCTGTGGCAAATTGGATAGCCGGAAAATTCAGTCTGGGTAAACTCCCATTCTCATCCTTCCACATGGGCATTGTGTCCAGCACCATACCTGCTCCATCCATGTCTGCGACGAATAGATGATCGAAATATTCTTCCCCCTCCTCTAACCCCAGAATCTTTGAATACCATTTTTTCGACCTTTCTATGTTACTTACAGGAATAAAAACGAGGTTGACCTTATTTTTGACCGGGCTTTTAATCATAAAGATTCCCTCCATTTGATCCAGCGTCTAGAATAGAATTCAATACCGAACATCTCATCTCCTGCCAGGACTCACCTTTTCATTAGATTGGATGAAAGGTGAGTCCTGGCAGTTAGTATTAAGACCGTATCAATTTCTGCTTGTAAAATATTCTGAATTTCCACCTGCTCCACCTTCAGATGCCTTTACGATGGGAGCACTAAGTGTAATACCCGTTACAATTTCTCCATCTACTGTCATTTCTGTCATCCTAAGCTGGATTCCATTTTTTCTCCATACATCCCATATTTGTGTTGAACCTCCTTTGATTGATTTAAAGGATCTAAAGTCAGGTCCACTCGATACCTTTTTTCGTCACTGCTTCTTGGAACAGAAAGCGAAAATTCTCCACCTTCCTCAACGGTTGTATATCTGGCGGTGATCTCCTTAGGTTCATTGTCACTTCTGCTGTTCAACACGTCTAGCATGGTGGCAGAATCGGGAAACAATTTCAAGGTTGCTGTTAATCTAACCCCCTGTTTCAAATTCGACTTGCCCCGGATGGTCACTCTTTTTCTGTGAACTAATAGTTTTGCATCGATTTCAATCACTTCACTGGCTTTTATCTTTTGTTCTTTAGCGGCCAGTTCTTGTGTATATAACCCTGCAGCCAGAAATGCTTATCATTAAGAGTTAGTCATTCTTTTTTCTTAATCTGTTCCCTAATACTTTTTAATTCTTCGAGTGTCAACTTGCTTAAAGATTCTCTTATTTCATCCTCTACCACCTTTTTATTTCTCTCACGATACTCATCCCACCATTCACGAAGATGCTTAGTATTTGTGAGGAGATATTCAATATCAATTTCTTCTACATCATCATCTGATAAATAGTCCAATACAGCTACTAACATTCGTTCGAGCTTTAGGATTTTGCTCTCCGGGTCTAATGTTGCTGAACTGTTCTTCTTTGGCAAATTCTCACCTTCTTACATTCAGGCTTTTCCTTTTAGTATTGCTTATTGTATGAAGTCGTAAACACATCACCAATAAGGACTGCATGATAAGAATGATATAAAGTAATCCCTATAACCCTTGAAGAATTGCGTTTTTCATCCATATTTAAGCTGAGTTTCTTCTATTAAAATCCAAACTTGCCCCTTTTGTCCTTCGCTCACTTTCCTTTTAAGGTAAGGATACCTGGGAATTTAAAGTGAAGCGCGCTGATCAGAAGGAAAAAAAGTTGGGAACATTCGAAGACCTTCATTTGCAATATGACATGATGATCCATAAGATCATTCACTCTCTACACATATACAAAAACAAACCTGAATACTACCAGACCGGTCTCATCGCTCTCTGGGAATCGTATCAGAAATTTGATCCTGAAAAAGGGACTTTTTCTGCATATGCTTACTCATATATCCGCGGAAGGATTCTTTCACAATTAACCATTGAAAATAAAAATGAAGAAAAAAGTATCTTCAAGGAAGCAGATTTTTTCGAGTTAATAAACGATGACCAAGCAAAGGTTGCACTTGAACAAGAATTTCTCTTATCTTACTGTGAAGGATTAACGGAAAATCAGAGGAAGTGGGTTATTTACACATGTTTCCATATGTTATCGGTAAGTGAAATTGCTGAGATCGAGGATGTATCCCTTTCTGCGGTAAAAAAGTGGCGTAAAGGGGCGAATGAAAGGATTCAAGGAACATTGGAGATTGTGAATGAATGATATATATTTTCATTATTTTATAAGCTAGAATAAAGAATGAGCGATTATAAATGGGGTGATTCATATGAACGTGACTGAAACAGACCGACTCATATTAAGATGGGTCGAATTATCTGATGCAGGATTCATTCAAAAATTGTTAAATGAACCCGGATGGCTGAAATATATTGGTGATAAAGGCATCCGGACATTGGATGATGCAAGGAGTTACATTGTGAACGGTCCAAGGGCCATGTATGAAAGGGAAGGGTTTGGATTATTCTTGACTGAACGTAAGGAGGATCATATTCCAATAGGTTTGTGTGGATTGATTAAACGCGAAGGACTGGAAGATGTAGATATAGGCTTCGCCTTTCTCTCTGAGCATCAATCTAAGGGATATGCCCTAGAAGCAGCAAGTGCTACGGTGAAACTTGCAAAAAAATTGGGGTTTAACCGTCTAGTAGCGATTACTACCCATGATAATGATTCATCCTCCAAGCTGCTTGAAAAGCTTGATATGCAGTTAGAGGGGTATGTGACGTTGCCGAATGATACAGAAGAGCTTAAAAAGTATGGGCTGACCTTTCAATGACTATGCATAATAAGGGCTGGGATCATTGATTCTCAGCCCTTTTCTCATAAATTTCAAAAGCTCAAAAATATCCTGAACTGAATAGGATAATCATTAACCCAGATACGTTAAGCTCTTCAACTCTCTTAATACAAAATTCTCCCTTTGGATCCAGCGAGGGTGATCGAGCCTTCCCGCCAACTTTTCGTTCTCTTCAATGGCATCATCAAGTGGAACCCATTTAGGAATCATTTCAAGCTCACATTCGTACTCTTCTAACTGTTGAGGAATTCTATCCCGGTGTGTTAGTTCACAATGAAAATAGTGGGAGGTCATTTCGAATAAGGCATCTTCTTCATGGACGTCCATATGCCTTTGTGTAACAATCCCTAGGGGCTCTTTAACTACACAGTGCAGGTAGCCTGTTTCTTCAGTCACTTCCCTGATGAGTGCAACAGACAATGTTTCACCTTCTTCCACACCGCCTCCCGGAAATTTGTAATCGCCTCTGTTTGAGTGCATAAGAAGTATGCTGTTACCCTGGAATACTATATTTTATCTTTCCCTCCGATTCATTATTTTTTGGTGATGGTTCTCCTAATACTGTTTCAAACAAAATAGTGGCCCCCTTATAGGTAGATACATAGTCTATAGAATTCATCTGAAAAATCACCTCTCTCCTATCCCTAGAGCAGGTTTGAAGCTTATCTTCGATGCATCTTTTCTTGTTGAAAATGGAGCCTTTCAACGTTACGAAATAGAAACCAAGCACCGTGAACACTGTTCATAATGAACTTTTTCTGAATAATCCTGTCAATAACTCAGAGGATCCAAATAACTTTTCATTAGGAAATGTATCCTTCATATTTCTGATTTCTATCGGTTCTAATAAATGGAATACATCCTTTAATCTTTCTTTTGTATAACCTAACCCCCCCATAAGGGATCGTCTTCTATACACTTCCCAATCAGATATTTCGGATCCGCCTAATTTACCGCCCTTAAGAAAACATGTTATACCAAAGTAGCCTTCTTTCTTTAATGATTGATCAATAACATTTATGTAACTCATCCTTCTATGGGGAGCTATATGGTGAAAACATCCTGAATCGTAAATAAAATCATACTTTCTTTGTTTGTTGTCAAAATCGAAAATATTTTGGTGAAGAAAGTTTATGCTCAGTTTTCTTTTATCTGCTCGTTCCTTTGCCCATTCAAGGGAAGTTTTCGATACATCGACTGCATCTACCTCAAACCCATTTTCCGCTAAGTAAATCGCATTTCTGCCTGGCCCACATCCTAGTTCCAGTACTTTCCCCCCGGTGATTGCCCCGCTTTTCACATATGAGACTAGATTCTCATCAGGTGCATTTACAAAAATGGGTACTGATTTATTACGATCAGCAAAAAAATCATCCCAAAATTCTGCAGGTTCCTTTAATAATGAATCCAGCATCTCAAATAAGTCTTCATGATTATAAATCGTTTCATCCATGTGCTCGCCCCCTCATTAATCTATTTTCATTTTACTTTAAGACAATAGATTAATGGTTACCACGATTTTACATTCACTTTAATTTTGCAATCCGAGGTAAGGTTAAAGGAAAGAGTATCCTGTACACAGAAGCGCACTGGATATCCTAAATCAATTTGAAAACTATTATTAGGGTTATGGGTATACCAACCCATTCATGTTACATCATACGGACATGAAGCAAGCTGAATAGGACCGTCATGTAGCTGAGGGAGAATTTTTGTTACAATTATTTCAAAAACATGACAATGAGGGTGCTGGTTACTTTCTCAAAACCATCTCAAACATGACCATATCCAATGCTCTAATCCCATCTTCAAAAATGGGATCGGGATACCTTTTGAAGAAATCCTTCCTAATTCCAGTCATTCGAAATCCGGCCTTCTGATAGAAAGCAAGATTGCCGATACTTGAATTGGCTGTCCCCACAATTACCTTTAACATGCCTTTCATCCTATACATCTCAGTGATCTGGTTCAGAACCGTTTTCCCTATTCCAATTCCACGATAAGCATCATCCAAAGCCATATTTTTTATTTCCACTACGTTTTCTGAAGATAAGAGCATTAAAATGACTCCGGCAATATGATTTCCATATTTAATGGAATACATATCACCTTCAAATAAATAATCCCTGACGAGTTCATCGCTATCATCTGCTAAAAGGAGATAAGGATAAAATTTGAGTTTGTCTTCTACGGGAACTTCCTCCACTTTCACCTCTGTATGTCTTTTCATATTCGTTCTCCAACATACTTTTCCATCCGGATATCCTCCCACATTCTATTATCCCAGAATGTGAATGATGAAATTCTGGCTATCTCCTGGTAACCCAGTTTTTGATAGAGCTTATATGCTTGAGTATTAAACTCAAATACTCCCAGTTCAATCCTATTCAGTCCCTGCCTCTTAATTTCTTTTTCCAGGTATTGAATGGCCTTGAATCCTATTCCTTTTCCCCGTCCTTCCCTTTCCCCGATGGTGATTCCTACCCAAGCGGTACCTCTTTCTTTTTTGTACAGATGACCGGGATCGACCATATAATTCATTTCCCCTATCAGATGTTGATCCAGATAGATAAGGTAAATGTGGTGAGTATCCAATCGCTTACTCAATTCATTCAATGTTATATTAGAGCGATGTTCAAGGTCTTTTCTGTCCCTATTTGGTCTGATGAATGGGATTAACTCAGGATCATTATCCCAACGGTTCATGGCGTTAACCGCGATTGTGTCTGGTTCAATTATTTTAGTAAAAGCAAGATTCATCACATTCACCCTTCCTTATGATCATATTTAGTGGAAATACGGAGTGGAAGTATCCATATCAATTAATAGGATGAGTCTATTTACATCTGTATTTTATCATTATTTGTATCTTTCGTTAGGAGGTTTTGAATCTACTATGAATACAGGAAGAAACGGTGTGAAATGTTGAGGAAAAAAGACCTGGACAAGTATCCAATCAAAACTCTCTCTTTTTCATAGAATATATAAGATCATACAGAAAAGGAGAAGATCAAATGACCAATCCAACATCGGGATACATCACCGATAATAGAAATTTGACAGGTAAAGGCTCACCAAACCTTTTTTTTGACATAGAAAATAGTGTCCTGTTTGAAAGAAATCCTGAAAATATAGCGTATTTACTATCATCTACCCAAATGCCTGCCATGATTGGAGGTTCAATTGCGAATTTAAGGATGTCCAAAGGTTTTATACGAGAACCCCATTGGCATCCAAATGCATGGGAACTTACTTATCTCGTATCAGGTTCAGTCACTATTGGAATCCTGGATCCGACTACTAATAATGTACTGACATTTAATCTTGCGAAATCAGGTGAAACAGTCTTTATCCCAATGGGGTATTGGCACTGGATTGCAGCAAATTCAGATAACACTCAGTTACTTCTATTCTTTAATAACGATCAATTCCAAACACAGGAAGGCTCGACCATGTTGACTAAAACGCCACTTGATGTTTATCAGCAGGCCTATAACATTAACCCAAGAGTTATGAAAAAAGCACTCGAACCCATCGAGGGAACAAGCGGGGTAGTCATTGGCCCTCCTTCAGAAAATATTGTTACGAATAAACAGCCATAAAATCTATGTGCCTCTATTCATTCTCAACTGTTGTTCTATGTATGGCCCTCCTCCAATAAGTATTACTATAAAAGCTTTACAGACATATACTTAGGAGGTAATCCAGTGAATGGAACGATAAATCCCATTATGCTTAACGAGGTTATCGAGTATGAAGATCTTTTTCATGAAGCTTTTGAAGGTTCGACCTTAAAGAGTGGAAGGATCGTACAAATCATATACTGTATGAAACCAGGAAAATCTTTTATTGCCTATGACATAGTTGACAGAAATAGAAAGTATGTCAACATTGACGATGCCCCTTCCCCTCCTTCGACTAAAAGGACGGAACTAGGTTTTCAAACATCATTTAATCTGAATCAGACGGTCGACATAGAGATTGCCGGTGTAAGGAGGACATCGGTTATTGTGTCCATTACGATTAGATGGACACATGATGAATGTGAGGTGACTTATGGCGCAACTGATCGTACGGATACGACGTATTTCGGAATTCGGGAAGAGCTGATGACTAAATGGAATCCACCATATTCTGAATAGAACTGCTCATAAAGAGCTAAATGGAATGAATGGAACATATCGAATCTTTCTATTGAAAAGGTACCAGTGTCTTATAGTTGACAATGGTACCTTTTCGGTGTTTCTTATTGGTAGAAAACTTTATCTACGTTGTATTTCGCCTGTAACTTATTGATGATGTATGTTTCGTAAATATCTCTGTCCATTGCGTCTTCTACAATGGCTACGTCGATTCTATAGACTTCATCCCTGTGGTTACGTAACGGTGAGACGTTGTCTTCAAGGTGCTTTTTGACTCTTTGTCTCAATTTTCTTGCTTTCCCAACGAATAGAAGCTCATCATTGATATTATAAAATAAAATAATACCGCCCTTATCCCTCGGGATTTCATGAAGATCGATGAAGCCTTGGATACTTTTAATCCTGGGTTCATCTGAATTATTTGGCTGGCTTCGTTCCGTTATGGAAATATCCGCTTGTGGGATTTGAATGTTAATCATGAATGATCACGTCCTTTATTTACTCTAAGATGTAATGGTAACACATATGGAATAGAAATACTATACAACTCTGATCTTGCTGCCGAAAAGCATCCGCTCAATGGAAAAAAGAACATTATTTTTTAAACAACTCTGCTGCTTCTTTATCTATCGTCCGAACATGTAGATCTTGTTGTGGAAATGGAATTTCGATCTTGTTGTCTGTTAGGGCTTTATAAATGCGGAAATGCAGACTGCTCTTGATGGGAATGACTTTATCTGGATTAGTAATCCATACAAATAATTCGAAATCTAACGAAGAACTGCCAAAGCCTACGAAATTGACAAAGGGCTTTGGTTCTATTAGGACTGTTTCTGATTCAATTTCTTCTGCTTCTGCGACTTCCAAAAGCAGTTTTCTTACATGCTCCACATCACTTCCATATGCCACGCCCACAGGGATGACTAAACGGTGTCTTGGATCAGAGTAGGAACGGTTCACTACCTGTTCCTCCAGAAAATAAGAATTGGGTACAATGATATGCTCATTATCCAGCGTCTTGATGATCGTCGCCCTCATATTGATTTTTTCCACATCACCAATCACCTCATTCACGATTACACGGTCTCCAACTTTAATTGGCCGTTCAAATAATAAAATGATTCCAGAAATGAAATTAGATGCGATATTCTGTAAACCGAATCCAATTCCTACTCCTATTATCCCTGCAAAGACAGTCAATGCACTTAAGTCAATGCCTACCGTTGTCAAACTTATGAAAATGGCTAAAACCATTATACTGTAGTGGAACATTTTATCAAAAGTGAATTGGACGCCTCGATCTAAGTCGTAGCGCTGATATATAGCAGGAAGTAAGTATTTGGTAATCATTTTGGAAGATCGGTTGGCAATCGAAATAATGAGGATTGCGATGATAAGTAGAAAAAACGTCACTTTTACCTTGCCAACAGATACAATCTCCCGAAACATCCAAGAGGAATCCGAGAAGTAAAACAAGATAAATAATAATATTCCATAGGTCGTTAACCAATTTAAGAGATACCTGACGAGGGAATCCATTTGAAACAGCCACTTCTTATCACTGTTCTTCATTCTCTTTGTAAATGAAAGGATGATCATTCGCACTAGAAAGATGAGTGAAACGTAAATCAGGAAGATTAAGAGATTCATCCAATCGAACTGTTCAAAAGCTAAGTACCAATCATTTGTTACTTTGCCGAGTTCAGTATTCATCTTTGTATCCATCACCTTTATTATTATCATTTTCACTTGCTTCAAAAGACTAGGTTAGAAAAGAGCTCATTTGATCGTTCCCTCCCTATCGATCTCATGCTCGTTTGACATTCAGTTTTTTTCTAGATCAATGGTAGTTGGTAGTACCCGTATATTATGTTCGCTTTTTTTCACGCCTATAAGCTCTTTATATGTGTCGATCTTGTAAGTCAACATGTCATTTGTAGAAACCAATGATTGAATCTGTTTCTGTATCTTTAACTGATGCTCTTCTAACAAGGTTAATCTTTCTTTGGTTGTATGAGGTCCTTCCAAGTAAAATTGTGTATATTTCTTAATATCGGAAATCGGCATCTCTGTTTCCCTCAGCTTCATGACGAAATTCAACCACTTGATGTGAGAATCTGTGTAGCTTCTAACACCTGCTGTAGAGCGGTCAGGTGTGATAATACCTTCTTTTTCGTAGTAACGGAGGGTATGAGGATTTATCCCCAGGATTTCCGACACTTGGCTGATACTATACATGTATGATTCCTCCATAGAATAAATACTTGACTTAGAGTGAACTCTAACCCTTACGATAAAATTGTACCATAACAAGACAGGAGGAATAAAACATGAACTATACAGTCATAACAGGAGCAAGCTCTGGAATCGGATATGAAGCAGCCCTTGCATTTGCATCCAGGGGGAAGAATATTATTGCCGTCGCCAGGAGAGAAGACAAATTAAATAAGCTCAAAGAAGAGATAATGACCATTAATCCTGAAGTGGATGTTGTCACCATGACGAGCGATTTATCTAAAAGTGAGAACGTCTATTCTTTTTATGAGAGTTTAAAGCCCTATGATATTGAAACGTTTATTAATAATGCCGGATTTGGTAATTTCGATTCCGTTTCGGATCAAAACCTTTCTAAAATTGAAAGCATGTTAAGGCTTAATATCGAAGCCTTGACCGTGTTGTCTTCCCTGTTTGTCCGTGAATACAAAAGTGTGGCTGGCACTCAGCTCATCAATGTTTCCTCAGGAGGTGGATATACCATCGTGGCAGATGCTGTAACTTACTGTGGAACAAAATTCTATGTAAGTGCGTTCACAGAAGGTCTAGCTCAGGAACTCCAATCACAAGGAGCCAGTATGAAAGCGAAGGTATTGGCTCCGGCAGCGACTGAAACCGAGTTTGCTCAGCGTTCGTTAGGTGTGACTGATTTCGAATATAGCGGCACTGTCCCCCAATATCATACTGCCAAGGAAATGGCAGAATTCTTGCTTGAACTGTATGACAGTGACAAAGTCGTAGGAATTGTAAATGGGGAAACATATGAATTCAATCTGGTCGATCCCATTTATCCATATGTGAAGCGATCAACTAAATAGTACCGGCATTCTTACCAATTGGTAGAATACCATAGGAGGCCGGAACAAACGTTTATTAGTCGAAAAACCCGAACTCATTTATCTTCTTTGTAAGGAGGTAACATTGTTCGGGTTTTTACATTATTCAGCTGTACATCAAGATGTCCACTCTTTCAAGAGCTTCATTGGAGTGCGAGAAATAGAACCTTGGTGAAATAAAAACCTTATACAATAATTCGTTTATATCTTATTGAATAAGGGTAATAGAATATTATTTGAATTATTATTTCATGGATAAAGAGATAGACATACGAAAATGGTGTTGGGGGTAAAGTGATGACAAAATATGATATTGATGTAAATGGCTCTATATTCGATTGGGACCTGGACAAAGGTTCCATTATGTTTGAGAATGATGAAGTCGTTCTCTTTTGGGTAAATACTGCATTCAAGACGTTGATTGACTCCATCGAGGAAATCGCAGGTGAAAAAGAGGCTCGATTGGTACTTGAAACGGCTGGTTATCGAACTGGTCGTATAGTGAGTGAGTTTTATTTAGATTCCAGCGGAAGCACACATGAAATATTGGAAAAGCTTCCAAATATTTATGTAACCGCAGGTTGGGGAATCACTGAAATACTTTCCTACTCAATCAATGAGAAGAAAGCTGTCGTTCAATTCTTCAATGGCTGGGAGTACAAAGTAAATCGTGCCCAAGGGAAAGAAATCGAAGGGACATTTCTACCAGGGCACTGGGCTGGCGTGTTTACCGGGTTGTTTGGCTCAAACGTCTGGTACCGGGTTCTGAAGAGTCAAATACAGGGGGATGACTGCAGTGTATATGAGTTTTTCTCTTCAGATATATCTCCTTCCTTAAATGTAAATGCCCTCTTGGAAGAACAAACCAAAGCGGCACAAAAAGAATTGGAGCGCGTGACGAACCTTCGAACAGAAGTCTTGTCAAATATGATCAAAGAGATCTCTTCACCTATTATTCCTGTACTCGAATCTATTCTGGTCGTTCCACTTGTGGGACGTTATAATGAAGTGCGTGCAGAGGAACTGCTTAATAAAACACTCCTTAATCTCCCCCGTTACAAAGCAGAGTATTTAATTATCGATTTGACGAGCCTTAGTGGTGTCGACGACTATACACTTACATTTATCGAGAAATTTGTAGGTGCAGCGACACTTTTAGGAACCAACTGTTTATTGGTGGGTATCTCATCTGAATTGAGCATTCAAATAACGAAGAGTGGTTATCGCATGAATCAGATCCCTTCCTTCTCCATTCTTCAACAGGGTGTGAAATATGCATTAGATCAACAGGGGTTAGAAATCATGAAAAAGAAAAGGTAATGGCAAACCATTTAAATAGTTTCCATCTTTCTATTAGACGGTCTTTCCCGTAAATATAATAAAGTGACGTATGTATATAATCGTACGTCACTTCTACTAAAAAATGATAGAAAGCAGTTTCAAATCGATGTTTCATCCTAACACTCTGAAGGTATCCGATAAAGGGATGTACACGATTTCTAGTTTATTTTTACTATGGTTAACCCTGCACTGTTTATGGACGTGTTATCTACATTACTAATAAGATTATCCGATGTCTGACCAATATTCCTAAGTTCTAATTTCCCACCTGCAGGTATCGTAATGATTGTTTCCCCATTGACTTGAAAAATAGAGTCGAGTGTCACTGGAGCTGTGGTGAAAATCCCCATTTGGTTTCCATACCTGCTGGAATTTACGATGGAACCATTCAAGAATATTGCATAAGCCCCTCCTCTACTGAACCCTGTTTTCCCACTTGTGAATATGACGTTATAACTTATCTTATAGACTCCCTCGTAAACTACTATTAAAGATGTTCCTGAGTGAATATAGTCCCCTTTTGAACTGATACCCGTATGATTAAAATGGATAGGCTGATCTGGAATAATGAGGTCTCCACCAGTTCTGTAAATAGTACAATAACTACTACCACAATTGCATGATCCAAGAGGTCCGGGTTCGCCTTGAAGTCCCCTCTCTCCCTGAGGTCCCGGTTCGCCTTGAAGTCCCCTCTCTCCCTGAGGTCCGGGTTCGCCTTGAAGTCCCCTCTCTCCCTGAGGTCCCGGTTCGCCTTGAAGTCACCTCTCTCCCTGAGGTCCGGGTTCGCCTTGAAGTCCCCGCTCTCCCTGAGGTCCTGGTTCGCCTTGAAGTCCCCGCTCTCCCTGAGATCCTGGTTCGCCTTGAAGTCCTCGCTCTCCCTGAGGTCCGGGTTCGCCTTGAAGTCCCCGCTCTCCCTGAGATCCCGGTTCACCTTGAAGTCCCCGCTCTCCCTGAGGTCCGGGTTCACCTTGAAGCCCCCGCTCTCCCTGAGGTCCGGGTTCGCCTTGAAGTCCCCGCTCTCCCTGAGGTCCTGGTTCGCCTTGAAGTCCCCGCTCTCCCTGAGGTCCGGGTTCACCTTGAAGCCCCCGCTCTCCCTGAGGTCCGGGTTCGCCTTGAAGTCCCCGCTCTCCCTGAGGTCCCGGTTCGCCTTGAGGACCCTGGATACGAGAAGAGCCTAATTCTTCATGAACGGCTTGGACTTCTTGTTGAAGAACGTCAGGTTCTTTGTTTCTTTTTTTATCTTTTTCCCCCATATATTTCTTTCGCTTATCAGCCTTATTGCGATCTCTTTTAGTTGACATATTTCTCACCTTCTTCTTATTTCAAGTTTATTCCTATTAAACAATGAAGAATAGCTAAACAGAATTACTATAGTCTATGAAGACAAGAGGAATATGTATAGACAAACATCCTGTGGTGACATAAAAAAACAATTGTCCAGTGAATTTGAGAGAACATCCTGATGAAATCTGGAAAAAGTGATCATCGATTCAACCATTAAGCCGTTTCTGAATTAGTAGAATATCTTTAATCGGTCGATTATGTTCTTTCGTAATTTCAGCATTTGGCTCGGTTACAAAAGTATATCTATTTCCATACACTATAGAAAAAGTAACAACTACGTTTTAAGGAGTGAAGACCGGTGGAAAATCTTTTCGCAGGAAAGAAGAAAATTTCAAAAAAAGAATTAGCATCTTATGCGATGATCGGGGATGGGAAAGACGGCGAGATTTACAAGGTTGCTGAAGATAAAGTTTTAAAATACTTTTTTAGAGAAGAAACACACGAACGTGAATTGGAAGCGATGAAAATTGGGCAGGCCTCACCCATTATGCCCCGCCTTTACGAGTTCGGTGACAATTACATTGTAATGGAATTTGTTAAAGGAATATCTCTTGCCCGCCATATGAAACGACAAGGCCATATCGATGAGGACATGACCAAAAAGATTTTATTTGTGTTGGGAGAATTTAAGAGATTAGGTTTCACAAGGTGGGATACGGAGGTTCGTCATATGTTAATGAATGAAGAAGGCGAATTCAAAGTGATTGATCATAAGAGGGCGTTCACATCGGATTCTCCCGTACCAACGAAGCTATTAAAAGGGATGAAGAAGTTTGGTTTAACCGGCGAGTTCCTGGGTCATGTTAAAACACTGGACCCCGATCTCCATAATGCCTGGAAAAAACTTAAGTAGTTTCCGTTTCTGTACCATTTCGTTCCACTAAAAAATATCTTAATAAGAAAACGTCCTTTCCTTTCATACATACCGGGAAGAACGTTTTCAATAAATTGGTTGGACATGCCTAGGACCATATAAAAAGGTAGTACTTTTCATAAAGAGTACTACCTCAATCATAATTAAACTTTTTTCACCGTTACCTGATCCAAGTGCGTAAATAAAACGTCCCCATCACCATTAGACCAAACTAAGAAGTGATCTTCCGCTTTAATGAATGTTCCGTCGCAGTCTATTTTATCTGCTCCGGATAGAACTTCGATTTTATCACCAAGCTTTAGTACTTTATTAAGTTTATCTGAAAAACCCATAATGCCTCCTCCTTTCTTTACCGTGATACATTAGTCTATATATTTATATTAAATAAATCAGAATTTGATAGGGCTTTTACCTATCATTTCGTTTTTTTAGAAAAGAAAAATGACTGGAGAGCTTCCAGTCATTTTTGCTTTTATTAAATAATGTTGACTATACTTTACGTACAGTTACATTATTTAAATTGGAAGTGTTCATATGGCCGTCGTCGTCAGCCCAAACAACGAAGTTATCACTTGCATAGACAAATGAACCCTCTTCGATTTGTTCGTCACCTGATAGGACTTCGATTTTATCACCAAGAGATAAAATTTTATTAAGAAAATCTGCCATACTTCCATCGTTGAATAAATGAGACATAATGTTTCCTCCTTTCGGTATTTACTCTATTTTTATGCTGAACCGAAAAATACGTTAAGGCAGATAACTAGATTTCAAAAAAATTTTTGTATTTGGTCATTTACTAGAGTAATTAATCTTTATTCTCATCAGGCATAGAGTTCGTTGACGAAAGATCAGAGTCCATTTTCAAAGAATCCTCTTCTAGAATGAACAAGGTTTCATCTTTGTTAACAGATAAGGTATCGTCTTCAGAAAGCTCTGTCCGTTCATCTTCATTTGAAGTCTCTGTCAGTTCATTTTCACCAGAAGCCTCTTCAGTCCGTTCGTCCTCATCTTCCCATGTATCCTGCTCCATTGTTGGATCCAGGCTATCATCGTATATAACTTCCTCTGTGTCAGCAGCATATTCTGTTGATAATTCATCACTTTCTGTCTCTGAGTCCATTTCCCCTAAAGGTTCCTCCACAACTGATTCGGATATCACAGCTCCTGAAACACTTTCAAGGAGGTTCTCTTCAGTAGCCGCTTCACTTTCCAGCAATTCAGTGTCCTCTGAATCTAGATGAACATCCAGTGTTACTACGGATGCACTTTCATCAGAATGTTCTTCTTTCTCAAGTTTTACGAAGTTCAGGACTTCTTCATTTACACTACGTTCATCTTTTCTTTCCTTCTTGCTTCCTTCTTTTTTTCTTGAACCCTTTTCTTTCTTATCTTTTGAACCTGACTTTTTCTCTTTCTTCTTATCCCTATGGTGATCTCCTTTATGTTTCTTACTTTTATCATTTTCTTTCTTTTTTCTCTTATGTTTGGAACCGATTTTCCTGACACTAATCGGGCCGCATAAATCTGTGAAATTGACATTTGCTTCATGATCCATCCAGACCAGAATATTGTCATAAGCTGCTACAAAAGTTCCTCCACAGCCAATCAACTCATCCTCGTTTAATACTTCAAGATGATCACCCAACTGGAATATTGTATTCAATACCTCGTCAATGGATTGACATGGAATCCGGTCAAAGTCCGGTTTTTTGCAATGATCAGGTTTGCATTCATGATGATCATGGGGGTCTCCTTCACAATACTCATCCGTTTCGTGAGGATCTCCTACGCATAACTCTTCTTGTTCATCAGGGTCCCCTATACACAGCTCATCTTGCTCATCAGGATCTCCTTCGCAATGCTCATCATCGTCGTAATGGTCGCTGTCACTTTTCGAGAAATCATCATACTCAAACTCATCAACCATATGTGTTCCCACTCCTTTACAATTTGTCTACAATTCATTATCAATATATGTAGGTGAAAAAGGAATGTATAGCCTATTTTGTGGTATAACCCCAAAATTTGAATCACTCTGTCAGGGCTTTTGAATAGATTATCAATAGATACAGAGACATGGAGTGAAGCTCATGCCCAATTGTTGTCTTTTTATAAATGAATACATTTTGCCAAGGATTTTTTCCTCCTTTTATTACGATGATCTTCTGGTCCCTTGTCACAATCAATCCATCTTCGTGAGCTATCATGCTGTCAAAAAAACAAACGTGAATGCTAATGAAGAATTACAGCAACATCCGGCATATGTTAATTCAACACAAGTATCTCACATCATTAGTCATATGATGAGCAGTCTTGACCAATCAACTGATTATCATGAAGTATGCGACCGACCTACATTCGATCTCACTCTTGAATCAGAAGAACAGCAGCCGAGCATGATACTTTCTCGAATTAAGCCACGAAGGCATAAACGATCAGGAAAATCTCCTTTCCATCTATCGAGAGGGATATCCTCATCAGAAAGAATCAACTATATAGATCACAGCAAAACTCTTTCCAAATCAAGTTATCAAGCGAACTCGCCGCCTGACATACAACCTTTACAAAAGGCAGAAGACCTGGAGAATCCGCTCAAAGCAGAACGTTCAAAAAATATTCAGCAGAATACCTATTCAGACAAACATCTTACACTGGATAGCAGTGAACCAACGATTGGAAAACATAAGAATCAAAAAAAACATAATCTATCACCTAAAGAATCACACTTTCCTGCAAGCTCACCTTTTAAAAGCACGCCATTAACTGATGATGACTCTAAAAAAACGGGTGAAATAGATAATGAACTCAGACCGTCCAATCAAAGCTATGACATTAAACAAGCAGATACTCTTAAGAAAAAGGCAGACCCACCTTTTAGAAAGAAAGACATCCAGTCAAAAGAATGCGTGAAGAACAAAACAGAAACTGAGCCATCTACTGATGTTGACATCCGAGAATCAAACCTGGCAGCAGACAAAGTGAGATATCAACTCCTTCGCACTGATTGGAGACCTGCAAAAATCGTAAATCGCGATAGAAAGGGTACTTCAGGCTTCGAATTCCACATCCTTCGATCAAATGCAGACTCAAAAAAGGTAAAACAGGATGTCAACCAGACAGAGGAGTCATCAAAAAAAATGGATTTAAGCAAAACAGACTTCACTACACTTCCTAAAAATGAGAGGTTTACTAGTTTACATTCAATCACATCTGCTGAAAAAAATCTAAAATTGAAACGACCTGATAGCGCAGCTGGAAAATCCATTAGTGATAACCGCCCTGATAGCCTAAAGTTGAACCCGCCAAAAACATTGGAAAGCGGAAAGCTCCAACAAAGAAAACAGCAAAGGAATGATCATCCGGTCTCGCTTCCTTCCCAATCAGTGAATACGATGGCGATTTTGAATAAATATTTCACACTCGGTGACAAAATCAACGTATTTGCAGGAAATATTCTACTTGATGAAAAAGGAACTTTTTTGACTGCAGGACCTGATTTCTTTATTTGGATCGATGGGGATGGATATGTAAGACTACAAATCATCAGCGGTGGGATCAGCATTTCTCAAAAAAAGAAGAAGAAATAAGAAACAGACTTTAGCCCTGTGCTAGTGTCTGTTTCGACTCTATATAAGGATACATATAGTAATGTAATAGATATATAAATGGGGTGAAGGGAATGAAAGAAACTGTATTGGTCATAGCAGCACATCCGGATGATGAACTACTCGGTACGGCAGGAACACTAAAAAGACTAGTAGATCAAGGAAATAGAGTGGTCTCGATCATTACAGCAAATGGAAGGAAAGAAGAAGCCCATCATATTCAACAGCTTGCCAGGAAAGCTAATAAAGAAATAGGGATTAAAGAAGTCATTTTCCTGGAACATCCTAATCTTGAACTGGAAATGATGCCTCTTCATCTTTTCACAAAAGAAATAGAAAAATTAATTGATATTTACCGACCAACCCAAATTTTTACCCATCATTACGGAGATGTGAATCGTGATCATCAAATCACCTTTCAAGCCGTCTTAACAGCAGTCCGGCCTATACCGACCAATCAACCGATTGAATTGATTACCTTTGAAACGGTCTCGTCCAGCGAATGGAATACACAGACAAATGACAAACAATTCAAACCCAATTATTATGTAGACATTTCAGAAGTGATTGATGATAAACTGGCTTCTTTAAAACATTATGATGTAGAAATGAGGGACTTCCCTCACCCAAGGTCTTATGAGGGAATCAAACATTTGGCAAGTGTAAGGGGCATGACGGTTGGGGTCCGTTATGCAGAGGCATTTGAAGTTATTAGGAGGGTCTGGAAATGAAGGAACTATATTTCCCCTATCCTTACGTAGTATCTGCCCTAGACAACTATTACGGGATAAAAGCAAAGACATTTACGACAAAATTAAAGGACTCCGACAAGGGGTCTAAACGCAGGAAGAAAGACCGTAAGAAGAAAAGCAAATCTGAAAAAACGAAGCGAAAAACAGACAATAAGAAACTTTCCATTCTGATTGCAACTTTTTGGGACTATCCCCATACGGGCGGTTTATCCAACTACATTACAAGCATGCGTGATGGTCTGCGTGCTTTAGGTCATAAAGTTGATATCATTTCTCCAAATCAGTTTTCTCAAAGCAAAGTGGAAAAATTGCGGGAAGTTGTTGTTCCCGAACTAAAGAACTTTTTTCAAAATAGGTATGGAACGTATACGAGTAAGATCATTCAGAGCTGCCGACTCCTCTATATTTATGAGCAGATGATGAAAACAATCAAATTGGAAAAATACGACATTCTTCATGCTCAGGATTTATTTACAGCCAACATTTTAGGAAGATTTAACGAACATCTAAATAAGCCGCTTCTATTTACCCCCCACGGCATGTTTACTCTAAGCCGTGTAAAGTTCAACCGGATTGAAAGAGGGTCTGAAGAAGAGGTGTACTACAAAGAAATAGAAAAGAAGGCGATTGACTATGCAACCCATCTGGTGATTTTGAGTGACTCTTTCCGTGATCCATTGAGATCACTTGGTGCGAATCCTGCCAAGATGACGACCATTAATACAGGAATTGATTTTAAATCAATGGCGCGAGTCGAGAAAAAAGGAAAGGTTGTCATTTCATGTATTGCCAGACTTGGTCCAAGAAAAGGACATTCCGATTTATTTAATGCCCTTTCCCGGATAAAGACTGTAAGTCATGATATAGAAGTCCAAATTGTCGGAGACGGGGAAATGCGGGAAACACTCGAAGCTCAAGTTCAATCTTTAAGACTGTCAAACGTCCGATTCTTAGGTAAACGAGATGATATCCCTGCTATTTTAAGCAAAACGGATATTTTTGTTCTGCCAACTATCAATGACAATTTACCGATATCAATCATAGAAGCCATGCATAGCGGTTCTGCCATACTTACAACCGATTGTGGCGGCATCACGGAAATCATCCATCATAATGATACAGGCATCATTGTACAACCTGGAAATGTCAGTCAGTTGGCCAACCACCTCAAACACTTGATTACAAATGAGCCGCTACGGAGGAAACTGGGCAGCAACGCTTCTCTATATGCCAGAAAACATCTCACTCGTGAAGCTATGATTGGGAAGATTGTTGAGACTTACCAAAGTCTATTCGTTTCAGGAGGGGAAATATGAAGTCATCTAATCCAGCAGTTGTCCTTGATTTAAGCGCAAATGGGGTTGGGATCATCCATGCTCTTTCCACGAAAGGAATTGATGTTTACGCATTTGATACTGCCGGCCCCCATTCAAGGGGAAAATCAAGACTTGCCACCTGTGGGGTATGTCCAAGCCCCTTAACCCAAGAAACTGAGCTGCTCTCCTTTCTAAAAGATGTAGCGATGCAACTTGAAGATAAGCCCGTTCTATACGCAGGTGCAGATGATTATGTGGTCTTTATCTCTAAATTCAGAGATCAATTGTCACAGTATTACTTATTTCTATATCCAGACCACTCTTTGATTATGGATCTATTAGATAAGAAAAAAACCTATGAATTAGCCTTGAAACATCATGTACCGACAGCTAAAACCTTTTTTGTGGAAAACGAAGAGCAACTTGAAGAAGCAATCGGTCAATTAGAATTTCCTTGTATTCTAAAGCCTGTATTCGGGCACGAATTCAGAAAACATGTAAATAAAAAGGCCATTCATATACAAGACGCCATTCAATTAAAGAAAATCTTTCCTATATACAGGAAATTTGGAGAGCTTATCATTCAGGAAATCATCCCTGGAGATAACAAATGCTTCTATAAAGTAGCCACATTCTATAATGAAGAGATGGAATTGCTCGCCCTCTTCACACTTCAAAAAAACCACCAATTCCCGGCTCAGTTTGGAACGGGGGCGCATATCGTAAGCAAGCGAATACCAGAACTTGTAGAAGCAGGTGTTCCATTATTAAAAACCCTTGGGCTAAAAGGAGTCAGTATGATTGAATATAAAAAGGACCCGCGGGACGGACAATATAAGCTCATCGAAATCAATCCACGTTTCTGGCTTACCCATAGTTTGACAGGGCATTCCGGAGTGGACTTTGCCTATCAGTATTATCTGTACCTTACTGGTAAAAACCCCTCCCCTCAATTGCAGCAGGTAGAAGGAGTTCAATGGATTTACCTTGTTCGTTACTTCCTTACCTTTCTTGAAAAAAGGAAGAACGGTGAAATGAACCTTATAGATTTTTTCAATGGGTTAAGAGGGAGAAAGGTCTTCGCTCTTTTTGCTTTAAAGGATCCAATGCCCTTTATAAGGAGTACCACATCTCACTTATGGAATGCATTTAAAAGAAAACAAAAGGAGTGATTGCGTTTTGTACACACCAAAAGAAGTGTATGCCCACTTCCAAAAACATGCAATTGAAGAAAAGCTCTCTGCCTCACTCGGGAATAAAGTGACCATCCTTCCCGGATCAATCCAAAACCTTAAATCCACCAAAAGAAGCAGCATTTATCAGATCCAGTTACAGAAGAATACAGACATCTACCCCATCATCTTCAAAATCTACCATTCTACCAAATACAAGAATGAAATCGAAATCAATGTTTATAGTCAAGCTTACCCAGTATTAAAGGATTTTCTTCCTGAAATATATTTAATGGAGAAAATAGGGAGTGATACTTGGGTATTCATGGAGTTCGTCCGTCAAATTCGGGGGCAGCTGACATTCACACCCAAGCATTTTGATTACATTATCCCTAGCCTTGCAAAACTTCATGCCCACACTTTTGAGGGGAATTTCAAGAAAGAAAAAAACATCTTCCAATCATGGTTTCCCCTCTACAGTTCACCAAAAATGAAAAAAGACCGGGAGAAATTCATCACCAATACTGTGACGTTTCTAGATAGGGCCAAAAAAGATAAGCAATTAAAAGACATAATCAAGCCACATTACAAATCATTAACAACTCTGTACAGAACCGGTCCAGACTTTTTCCCGGAATTATTGGACAGCGGTTCTTCCATTACTCATGGGGATCTTCATATGCAGAACATCTGCTCAAAAGATGTCAGTAAAAATGAGCCTTGGGAGATACAATTCATCGATTGGGAGTCAGCCAAATATTCACCGACCTGGTTTGATATGATTGTTCTGGTAGAAATTTTACTTGGATTCAGGAAAGATTGGCAAAAGAATGCAGAAGAGATTCGCACCCATACAGTGGATGTTTATACGAAGGAAATGAAAAAATACGGCATCGAATTCAGCACCAAGCCCATTCATTTATATAAAATGGCCTATCTGCAACGCACTCTTGAAAAGGGATTACACACTCAGCTTAGACGTATTTTCGATAATCGTGGAGGTGAACTCCTTCCCTATCACTTAGAAAAAATTTCAACATGGGGAAGTGAGCTGGGAATTTATAAATAAAAATGAAAGGATGAGAATACTTGAGTAGCATGCCCCCTCTCAACATTCATCCCTCCCTTTTGTCCATCATGGATCAGTATTATAAAGTGGAACGAGACAATGAGGAGTCCTTCACAATTCAACCATTTGGTCAGAAAACAGAAGGCGATGATTCCAAGCCATTGAAAATCTTATACGTTACGTTTTTTCAATATCCTCATACAGGCGGTTTATCTCATTACATCACTTCCATTAAAAACGGTTTTGAAAAGGCCGGTCATAGTGTAGATGTCCTGGCACCCAACCACATGTCTTCAGAACAACTGGAAGAATGGGTCCCCCAGGCGGCTTCTGAAGCCCGAAACTTTATGACTGAACGTTATGGAAAGACCAATGAAAAAATCGTTAAAAATTTAAGTTTTCTACATGTATTCGAACTCTTTTTGAAAGAAAAAAATCTCCAGCAATATGACATCATACACGCTCAAGACTTATTTGCCATTTTCATCCTGGGTCACTTAAACCAAACGTATCAAAAACCTTTATTCTTTACGCCTCACGGATTCTTTACGAAAAGCAGATTAAAATTCGATAAAATGCAGAAAGGCTCCCTCGAGGAAGCATATTTCACTCAACTTGAGAAAATAGGGATTGAAGCAAGTACGAAAATCATTTTGATTGCCGATTCCTTCCGATCTAACCTTAAGGAATTCGGTGCAACAGATGAAAAGATGATTACCGTTCATACAGGTATCGACTATGATCCCCTCCCAAAGAAAAATCACGAAAACATCATCCTGACATGTGTTTCCCGACTTTCCCCGCGTAAAGGGCATGGGTTACTCTTAGAAGCATTATCCTTGTTACGTGAACATCTGACAAACGTTGAGGTGTGGATTGTCGGGGATGGTGTCATGATGGATCATCTGGTGAAACAAGCACAAGAATTACAATTGGACAACGTGATCTTTTGGGGAAATCGCAACGATATACCAAACATTCTATCCATGTCGGACATCTATGTATTAGCGACGGTTAATGACAATTTTCCCCTATCCGTCATGGAGGCAATGTTTTCTCAACAAGCCGTGATTTCCACCACGTGTGGTGGGATCCCTGAAATGGTTCAGCATGAAATTACAGGCATCCTTTGTGATCCCGGGAATGTCGAACAGCTTGCACATGCGATCAAACGTTTTATTACAAAGAAAGAAGAACGTGAACGCTTTGCCAACACCGCTCAATCCTATGCCCGTCAACACTTGTCCAGTCACATCATGACGAAGAAAATGGAACGAATCTATCAAACCTATATATGAAGAAAGGAGACTCTACATGAGGGAAAACATACTGGTCCATGAGCAAATATGAAGATTTTAGTCACTGGCGGAGCAGGATTTATAGGTTCACACCTGGTAGATTTGCTGCTATCTGAGGGTCATACACCTATTATTCTAGATGATTTATCCAATGGCAGTAAGGCGAACGTGCCAAGCGGAGTGAAACTATATCGAAAAGATATATTATCGGATAAAGTGGAACATATTTTCAAAAAAGAAAAACCAGACATCGTTATGCACCTGGCTGCTCAGGTTAATGTAGATAGATCAATGGAAAACCCAGCAGAAGATGCTGCAATCAATGTATTGGGAACTGTGAGATTGTTAGAGTACAGTATAAAATATGGTGTAAAAAAATTCATCTTCTCCTCTTCATGTGCTGTATACGGATATACAAATGAAGTGATCCACGAAGAAAGTCCTACTAGCCCCATTTCCTTTTACGGAACGTCTAAATTGGTGTCAGAAACCTATATCAAGTTGTTTCACAGGTTATATCATATTCCCTATACGATCCTTCGATACGCAAATGTATATGGGCCGAGACAGCGAACTGATGGTGAAGGCGGAGTGATCAGCATTTTCATTGATCAGCTGTTAAGTGATAAAACACCTGTCATTTACGGAGATGGCAACCAGACAAGGGACTTTGTCTACGTAGAAGACGTAGCCCGTGCAAACCTTCTTTCGGTTTCAAACGCTGATAACCTAGTCGTTAATATCGGTTCTGGCAGCCAAACATCCGTAAACCTGCTCTTTACCCTGCTTTCAAACCTGCTCAACTTATCTAAAACACCTACCTATGTATCAAAACGTAATGGGGATATTATGCACAGCCAGCTAACAAACGCAAAAGCATCTGAAAATCTCTCTTGGGAACCTAAGTATGACCTGATTTCTGGATTAGAGCACACATTGGCCTATTTCAAAGAAAGAAAAAGAGAGTGAACTTTTTCAGGCTCAATCATGAAAAGGGAAGAGAGCCTGGATCTATCCAGACTCTTTTCCCTTTCTGATTAAGCCTTGTCTTTTAATTTGTCCATAATCCAATCAGCCGTTTTCAGACCATTTTGAATACACGCTCCGATGCCGACTCCATAGTAGGAAGCTCCCGCAATCTTCACACCAGGCCACCCTGTTGAGAGCTTGTTTTCCAACGAATTCACCGACTGACTGTGTTCCAGATGATAATTTGGCATCAAGTCCGTCCATTTCGTCACTTCTACAGAAATGGGTTCCCCTGTTATACCGATACTCTTTCTGATATCCAGCAGTGCCGTACTTATAAGTTCTGCCTCGTTACATAGCTGTATCTTGTCATAATCAGGATTGGTGCTTTTATAAAAAAGTCTCACTAAAAGTTTTTGATTTTGAGACGTATGCTTCCATTTCCGGCTTGTCCATGTACATGCGTCACATTTCACTTCTCCACCATTTGATACGATAAATCCTGTCCCATCAGCAGGAAGCTCTTCGTCTGGAATATTAAACCCGAGGTAGATTGAAATTAAGGAAGAGTTTTTCAACTCATTGAACTCAGGTTCCAACTCCTCGTGATCGAGGATCTTTTGGGTTACATCATGAGGTGTGGCAAATATTACATAATCCGCTTGAATATTCGATTGGTCATTCAGTGTCAGCTCGTATTGAGCATTCTTCTTTTTTAACTTATTTACTTTGACACCCTTTAAAATTGCCGCACCAGAACAAGCTTCTTCTAAACGATCAATGATCGTTGATAACCCATGTTCAAACGAAAGAAACTTTTTATTTGAGGTACCTTGGAATTTTGTTTTGTTTTCAGTTAAACCTTTCATAATACTGCCGTATTCATTTTTATAATCCAGCAAATACGGTAGTGTAGTAGCCATGTTCAATCCATACAAATCGCCGGAATATACTCCGGATAACACTGGAGCAATTTGCTTCTCTACCATCTCCTTACCAAGAAAGGCTTCTAGGAAATCACCGATGGAATCTTCTTTCGTGAAGTGATCGTTCTTCGAATCAAGGTCTTTTAGTGCGGCTCTCTTCCCTTCTTCTGAGACCAGGGTGCTTTCATTAAGGGAGTCCACAGTCATAGGGATTCCAAAAATTGTATCCTGAGGAATCTTATGCAGCTTCTCATTGGTAAATATGTAGGATGTTCCCGTTTCATTGTAGACGAGTTCATCTTGAAGGTTCAGTTCCTCAATGAGAGGCATGACACCTTCATGGCGTGCAACGATGGAGTCTGCACCAGCTTCCATAATGAATTCTTCATCTCTTACAGTGACGATTTTGCCTCCTAATTGCTGTTTACCCTCAATAAGGATTAGCTCGATGTCTGATTCATGCTCTTTGGACATTTTCTTTAGATGGTATAGTGCTGTTAAACCTGTTATTCCTCCACCTACGACAACTACTGTCTTCATATGATATCCACTCCATTAATTGCGTTTATGTATACAGGTTATCACGTTTTTCAATGATTCAAAAACGATTCTGTGTCTGAATTGGTAAAAATGAGCCCGGGAAAACAAATGGGGATATACTCTTGAAATTTTCATTCCAATCGTTGTCATAAACGAGTCCTTTACTTCAGCATTCAATTCTTCCATAAAGAGGAGCCTGTTTCTTAAAGATGAGACGTGCACCAAATAGTGCACGTCAAGCGTCTACTCGTTATTGAGCATTTACTTCAACAGCATCCTTCCTATAATATTCTGCAAAAACCTCAGCGAATGCTTCAGTAGAATTGTATAATTCCACCAGGTTGTTTTCCACTCCCCCGAACTCTAAGAGCATGGCACGTTCCGTGAGATCCTGGTTATAGATTCCATTTCCTTCTGTTCTGGTTTTCACGAAAACTCCCCGGCTGATTCCTGGATATTTCTCTTCCAATTTAGCATTCAATTCTTTGGCAATTTTTAGGTTCTTTTCGAAGTTCTTATTTTCTTTCCCCACGATAAAAAATAAACGGGCATAATTCTTACCATTTATGGTTTTGGTTGTGATACTGCGAGGCATGGAATCCCGGTGGATATCGATAAGATAAGTCAGGTCGTCATTTTGAGCGATTGCTTCTTGGACCAACCCCCTTGATAATTGATAAGATTCATTGTATGTCCAAGATTTATCTTTTAGTGCCTGATTTATATCCGTTTTATCCTGAACTGCCCCTATCCCCCGAGCTTCGAGCTCCTGCTTTAATTTAGACCCTACGGCAATAACATTAACCTTCTCATTTGTACTGGCCGGGTTTTGGGAATCATTATTTTTAATCAATGGACTGAAAGCTTCCCAGCTGTGTGAATGGTAGATATAGACGGACTTTTCAGCGATTTCCTCAACTCCTTCTCCCGAGTTGTGGTTCGCCTCATCAATTTGACTCTGGTCAATTTCCTGATCCTTCAGCTGATCTTCGGTAGGTGCGGGTGATTCATTGGGAAGGTTGGTAATATCTGTCCCTTTACCCGCAACGGCTATGTGAGTATGATAATTCTCTATTCCTGGAATTTCTCTGCCAAATAGACTGCGAGCATCAAGAAGTGACACATTCGTAACACTTTCCAACCAGTCAAAATCATTATTTAATGCTTCTTCATTCTCGACACGTAACCCCGTCAATTCTTGTGATAAGAGCATAAGGAATGTTTCCTTCGGTACAAGCTCAGACAAGGAGGAATACAATAAACTATCCACCCTCAGTTTTATGGCCGTTGACGATATCAACCAAACTGTCAAGTACATGAGGATGATCCCAATCAACAGGACCCGGATGATGGCTTTCATAGAGACGAACACTAGCGGAACCAGGCTATTATTGTTTCGAGACTTATACGGCATCAACAGTACCCCTATATAAAGTATTTAATAGTTCACTTTATGCAGAAGACTGATAGAGTAGAAGACTTTTTCTGGAACTGGTTCTATTATTAAATCCCCCCCTTCTCACCCAGCCTCTCGTGAAAAATAAGATAGGGGAGTTTCTAATCGACTGTGACTATCAGCCCGTTTTCGCTTTATTAGAACAAACGTTTCTATTCATATATATTTATGTTATAATAAAAGTTCATTGGGTCTAAGAGACTGTATTTAGTCAATCCCTCGAGCGATTAGAAGGGAGACATATTGAATGTCACTAGAAAATATCGTAACCATGCTCAAGACTCTTAAGGAATTCAAGGACAGTGAGATCGTTCATACGATATCAACTCAAGATCACTCACCAATCATGACCGTTACCTACCAGTCGGATACAGAATGCTTTCAAATCACTTATGTTGAATCAAGGAAAGTGGAAAAGTATACAAACCTCAGCCAATTGGCGGCAACCATAGAAAGTATCATTCATCTTGAACCTTCAAGATGAATATGCAAAGAGGCCATTACAATTTTTGTAATGGCCTTTTTATCTAGACTCTCTCCTTAACCAAGATGCCTTAAACATCATTTTGTTACTTTTTGAAATCTCACATTAAAAAGATGGCAATTCACTTAAATTGTTTTCTTTCAAACCGTCTGGTTCACTGCGAAGGACATCTCTTCCGTATCGATGAATGACATCTACATGAGCCAATTTACCTTCTTTTGCGTCCTTAAGTGCGGTGATATAATCCAATTCCCTTCCACTCTCTGTCTTGAAAGCGATGAGATCATCGTCTGCATTTCTCCGAACGGCTATAATTTTTTCCGCTCCTGCCTCAGACTCATGTGCCATTTCCACTTTCACCTGAACGTTTCCTTGTTGCTTATATTCCTCGTAAATTTGTTCAAAACTTTTTCCATCCATAGGATTCACCTCCCGAACATACGTTTAGTATTTGCCGGGTGCCTAGGTTTTATAGGTTCATTTTTATTTTTTAAAATATGTCTCTTACTAATCATTCTTTAAACAGTTAATAAACTGCCACTGACATATTAAATGAACCAGTTGCCCGAATGAGAAAAAGAGGTACCTTTTATTAAAAAGGACCTCTTTTTTCTCTATATAAATGAAGGTGATTTTCTTATGGGGCGTAATTTGTCTTTTTCTTTATATTTTTCATTTACCGACGGAGTTCCATACTGTACCCGCTTCAATATTTCAGTATGGACTGTTGATCTTATAACCATTGTTCACTGACTCAACAAGGATAGAAAGAGTAAATCCAGATGCTGCAACTTACATAGCGCTCTCAAGTTAAGCTTGGCAGAGTTTTAATCGACAGATACAAAGATGTTCTTTTCCTTCTTGCAATGAATCACCTCCATAGAACACTGTATGTCAAATATGACCGGATGGTGTGGACAAGCAACGATTTTTCCCTAAAATTGGACAGCCTTTTTTTTACATATTGATGATCAGTGATTAGAATGTTGAGTTCCGCCCCTTCTTTAGGAATTAACACTTTATACCAACTGCCTTCACTGTGGGTGAAAGGGAAAAAGAAGGTCATAATACAAGGAGAAAACTATATGAGTGGAGGAGACTTAATGAAAAAACTTGGTGTACTTCTTGTCATCCTTATGATATCACTGACTTCCTTTTCTATGCTAAGTCCTATTGCTGAAGCAAAACAATCTGAGTGCATAACGGGTTCCCGTATGAAAGCAAAGGAAGAAATGAGGATATTATGGAATGATCATGTGATCTATACACGTCAGTACATGATCAGCGCTGTAGATGGATTAGAGGATCAGGACGTGGTTCTTTCAAGATTACTTCAAAATCAGAAGGACATCGGAAACGCAATCAAACCTTATTATGGCGAGGAAGCAGGTAATAAACTAGCCGATTTATTGACAGAGCATATTGTGTTAGCAGGCAAAATCGTTGATGCTGCTAAAAATGGAAAGCAAGCAAATGTGAAGAAGTTAAATAAAGAATGGTATCGAAATGCAGATGATATTGCAGGATTCTTATCAAAAGCAAATCCTTACTGGTCAGAAAAGGCGTTAAAAGATCTTTTATATATGCATTTACAATTCGTGACGGATGAAGCGGTCGCTCGAATTAACAAAGACTGGAAAGCACATATTAACAGCTTTGATAACGGGAAGAGTCATATTATTCAGTTGTCTGATACCCTATCTGCTTGTATTGCGAAGCAGTTTCCAGAAAAGTTTTAACACGCCCTGGTCAGAATCAATTTAAAGTTGATTCTGACCAAGCTAAATCATCTACCTAAACACTGCGATTGTTTAGCCCTTTTATACTCAAGTATATAACTGCACACGGGCATTCCAAAAATGCACGTGGTTAAGGCTGACTGCATTGTCACCTTCTATTCTTTGATCCTGGAATGTCTGACTGATACTGAAGAGAAGAACCGTTTCATTCCTTATGCATTCTCAGGCAGTAGATGTGACTGTAAAGTGTTTGCTTCGTTTTTAAGACGATCTTCTTCCACCATCAATCGGAATAATCCTTTGATGATTAATTCGTCAGGGGCTGATTGACGATATTCCTCAGATATACGATTTGCAATCTTCAAATAGTATTGGGCACGATCTTCTTCCAATCCTTTAATTGAATTGTATAATTCTTTCCATGCTTCTTCCCGCTTTTCGAATGAGATGAAAGCCCCTTCCCTATCCATGCTGACTGAAAATGATTTCATCATCACATCATCCAGTAAAGGTGTGCTTTTCCCGTCAAGAAAGTCTTCTGCCAGGAGAGTAATCTGCCTGACTACATGCTTCCCAAGTATGGCTGGATCCAAAAGCTCATCATGTGAAATCAAAAGCATCATATAAGAGGAGTAAATGGACTGTGTCATCCACATGAGATCCCATTTATATGGACTGATATCTGATCCGAAAAGATCCAACAGATTATGCTCGAGCCAACTGAATAACCGTCCTCTCATACGGTGCTCCATGGAAGCCAATTTCTCACTGTTCTTCACCGTTTCTCCCCGCATGTGCATTTTCATATAAGACTTATATTCGAGTATCCCTTCAAACTGGACTTGAAACTGCTTTGCAAAACGTTCCAAAGGGGGAAGTCCCGCATCAAGACCGACGACGAAAGCCCGTTCAAAGACAAGCTGCTGATAATGTTCATAAATTGATATGATTAAATCTTCTTTCGATTGAAAAAATGAGTACAGGGACCCCTTTGAGATACCCACACTTTCTGCAATTTGCTGCATGGATGTCTGATTGTATCCATATTCTGCAAATAAATCCACGGCAGATTCAAGAATTGAATTACGTTTATCCATTATTCACACCTCTACATCCAGAGAAAAATTCATATTGTCATTCTAACCTAATGAGAAAAACTTAGAAGAGCATTATTTCTTGACTAAAGAAAATATACAGGTAAAATGACTAGTGAGTCAATTGAATAAATGACTGTCATATCAGCATTCATTCATATTTAGCGATGTCTTCATGACCCATCAGTCAAATTCTTATCAAGGAGGAATGAATCCATGTTAAAGGCGATATTAAATCGTTCAAAGATTACCCTGATTTTTGTCTTGCTATTTGTAATTATCGGGATTTTCACCTTTTTTCAGTTACCTCAGAGAGAAATCCCAGAAACGACTGTAAACATTGGAACGGTCAGCACCGTATATCCTGGTGCAACCGTTGATTCTGTTGAGAGGACGGTAACCAACCCCATTGAATCCTCCTTACAGTCCATTGATGGGATAAAAGAAATCAGTTCCTCATCTGCAGCCGGTTTCTCTACTATTATTGTAGAGGTTAAAGATGGAGAAAACAAAAAAGAAGTGTTTGGAGATGTGCGACAAGCGGTTTCCGATGCCTCCACTTCTTTTCCAGACGAAGTATTTGATCCCGAGATTAACGAATCCACGGTGAAAATGCCCATCGTCTCTTATCATCTGACAAGCGACAACCGGGAATCCCTTCTCACTCTACGGGAAGAAATGAGCCGTTGGGAGAAAGAAGTGGAGGACATTGCTGGTGTTTCCAGTGTAACGGTGAAGGGATTACCCGAGGAAGAAATTGTCATTGAATTAAAACAGGATGAATTAAAAGCTTCAGCGCTTAATCCTTCCTCTGTCATGAATGCCATAAACGATGAATTTTACCCAACCCCTTTAGGTAAACAAGAGGTTGATAATGAAGTCGTTCAATTAACGGTCGATCACTTTTCAAGTCTCGAAGAAATGAACGAAATTTTTGTAGGGAAGAACCTTCAAGGAGAATCAGTCTTTTTGAAGGATATTGCAAACGTTAAGACGGCTCCTAAGGAAATGAAAGATGTCGTTACATTCGAAGGGAAACCATCCATTTCGTTCACAGCGTATGTTCAATCAGGAGAAGACATTCCTACTGTTGATGAGAGAGTAAATGAGAAAGTGAAAGATTTGGCAGGCTCCCTGCCTCAAGATGTGACATTAGAACCATATTACTCTCAGGCATCGATCGTGACAGACATATTTGATGGGTTGTTTATGTCCCTTGCCATTTCTGTTGTCGCAGTCATTCTAACGACAGCTCTCGGGCTGACGGTATCTGGTGCTTTTGTTGTGGCATTGGCTGTTCCCATCTCCGTTCTATTGGGACTCATCCCTCTACCATTTTCTGGAGTGGACCTGAATCAGATTTCAGTCATCGGTGCCATCATTGCCCTCGGTATCCTGGTGGATGATTCAATTGTTGTGAATGACAATATCCAACGCCGTTATAAGCTTGGTGACGGGGCGCTGTTGGGGGCCGTCAATGGAATAAAAGAGATTTGGATATCCATTGTGACATCTTCTCTTGCCATTGTATTCACCTTTCTTCCCCTCGTTTTCTTATCGGGAGGGAACGGAGCATTTATCAGGGCATTGCCTGCTGTATTGATCACAACAATCATCGCATCTACTTTGGTTGCACTGATTTTTGTTCCAATCATGAGATACCTTCTTTACAGTAAAACAACGAAAAAGATTTCCGATGCTCCTGGTTTACTGGGAAAGCCATTGAACAAACTGTCAGATTTCTATGCTGACAGCGTACTGAAAAAGTTTTCAAAAAGACCTTTTGTTGTATCCGCTATAGGACTTGTATTCACCACTGCCATCTTTGGTCTTGTGGCACTTACACCTTTCGAATTCTTCCCTTCCGCTGACAGAGAAGAAGTGACGGTGGATGTGACATTGCCAATCGGTACCACCATCGAGGAGACAGCGGAAACCCTGGCAGATATGGAAGAACTCCTGAAAAAAGATGAAGGAGTTTATGAAACAACAGCGTTTGCAGGTACTGGACTACCTGGCTTATTTAACAGCTCCCTATCCAATTCAGGCGAACATACCGGACAACTGGTCGCCAGGGTAGATCGTGAAAACCAGACGGCCCAAGGATTGATTGATGAGTGGACGGATAAATTAAGAACAGAATATCCTGATGCCAAGATCTTCATGGAAACGATCCAGCAAGGTCCTCCTGCCGGGGCTCCGGTCACGGTTACAGTTTCCGGTCCTGAAATGGAGACGTTAATCGAACTCCGCGATACGATTACATCCGAAGTTGAAAAGTTAGATACGGATCTTGTCGTTGATAATGTTGGAGAAATGGAACCGACAGTCGAGTTTGTACCTAACCGCGAGCTGCTGCAGGATAATGGAATCACGATCAACCAGATTAGCCAACAACTGCGATTGGCTACAGAAGGAATACCGATGAAAGCCTTTGATAATGGGGTCACGAAACGTGAAATGACGTTACGATTGGAAGGGTATGAAAAAGAGGTTGACCTCTCCTCTCTTGAAATTCCTTCTGTTTCAGGTAATTCTGATGGTCCACCTAAGCTTGTATCCCTGGATGAGCTCGTTACAAAAGAGGAGAAAGAAGAACTGCAACTTATCCCACACATAGATGGTGAGCGTGCCATTACAATTCGAGCATTCCCTGGCGATGAGGAGGACTACAAAGCCAGCGTTGAGGGGATTGTGAAAGATGTTAGAAAAAATCTTGACAACAATAATTACTCCATCACTCTTGGTGGTGAAAATGAAGCTCAAAATGACTTTTTCTCGGAAATTACAATCTTATTTACGATCGTTATCTTCCTTGTGTATTTAGTCATTGCCCTTCAATTTAATTCTTTATCACTTCCTTTCTTAGTTCTTGTCGCGGTATATCTCGCGATCGCAGGTGCGATTCTTGGGCTGTTTGTAACACAAACCCCAATCAGCTTCCTGGCTGTAATGGGCATGGTATCTCTAACCGGTATCGTCGTAAGAAATTCTGTGGTTTTAATCGAGTTTATTGAACAAGGCTTGAAAAATGGAATGAACGTGAAAGAAGCAGTAGTGGAATCAGGGCGCACCCGTATTCGCCCCATCCTACTGACTGCCTTGACGTCAATTGTGGCTTTAATACCAGTTGCAGTCAGCGGTGATGCTCTATTCACACCCCTTGCGGTCACCATTATTTCAGGCATTTTATTCTCAGCCATATTAACACTGATCATAGTACCTATGCTGTATCTTGTCTTCCATCGTTTCAGAAGAAGAAAGCTTGAAGTATAAAAATATACTTGAGGGGTGTCCTTGTGACCCCCTCTTTTCCTTTTTCACTGTTATAATGGAAACGATATGATCAGGACACTTTGACGGAGGTAAGTGAATTGAAGTTGAGAAAAGCAGAAAAAAGAGATGAACGGCTTCTACAAGATTGGCTGAATGATCCTACAGTCAGTTTGCTGACTACTGGTAAGGAACTTTTCTCCACTGAAATCTACGAGAAATGGTTGGATGCTGAAGATCAACATGGGTATATTTTACAGATAGATGATCAACCGCTTGCTTATGGTGAAATCTGGGTGGATGAGGAGGAAAGGGACCTGGAACTCGCCCACCTCATTGTCCACCCACATTACCGTAATAAAGGGATCGGAAAACAGTTAATTGAGAAACTGGAAGAAGAAAGCAGATGCTTCCCTTTTCCCTGGATTTATATGCGGGTTGTTCCTGAAAACTTGATTGCCATACACTGTTATATAGGTGCAGGCTTTAAAGAAGATGAGAGTCTCCGTGATAGTTTTGATTCAAAATGGATTTGGTTTAAAAAAAGAAATGTTTGGTCATTCCTATAATGAAGTTAGTTTGCAGCTTTAAAAACGGAATATTTCCCTTGTGATATGATTTCAAATCGAGCAAGATGGTAATTGTACGATTTTAATCTTTATTGGAGGATCGATATGTCACCTGAAATAAACTCAAAAGCAATCCTCATTACGTTTATGATCGGAGCTTTTTTTGCCATATTAAATGAAACATTATTAAATATTGCCCTTACTGAACTCATGACTGTTTTTAATGTCGATGCACCTACTGTACAGTGGTTGGCTACAGGCTTCATGCTTGTTATGGGTGTTCTTATGCCGATATCGGCCCTGCTTATTCAATGGTTCACGACCCGTCAAATGTTTATCGGTGTGATGAGTATATTCCTTCTCGGGACGGTGATTGCCGCAGGTGCCTTTAGCTTCCCGATGTTACTTGCCGGTCGTATGATACAAGCGGTTGGGACAGGACTTTTGATTCCAGTCATCATGAACGCTCTCTTACTCATTTACCGGCCAGAGGTGAGAGGGAAAATTATGGGTACTTTCGGATTGGTCATTATGTTCGCACCCGCCATTGGACCTACTTTGTCCGGTGTGATTGTCGACTTTTTAGGATGGAGATGGCTATTCATAACTGTCATTCCGTTTACCGTATTTTCGATCCTATTTGCACTTAAACACTTACAAAATGTTGGCGAAATCACTCGTCCCGGCGTAGATATCATATCCATTGTTCTTTCTTCATGTGGGATAGGAGGCATCGTATACGGTTTTAGTTCTGCAGGAGAAGAATCTGAAGGGTTTACATCCTTAAAGATCATCGTGATCATTTCACTCGCCGTTACGAGTTTGATCCTATTTGTCGTACGCCAGTTAAAGCTTAAAGAACCACTACTCGATGTACGCGTTTTTCGATATAAAAGCTACACAAGGGGTGTATCAATCTTCGTCATTGTCATCATGGCCATGTTTGCATCTGAAATCGTCATGCCCATGTATTTACAAGGACCAATGGGATACTCAGCTAAAGCAGCCGGGTTATTGCTACTTCCTGGGGCACTCCTAAATGGTCTGATGTCTCCAACCATGGGGTCACTATTTGATAAGTATGGCCCAAGGAAGTTGATCATCCCTGGTACACTGACCCTGGTAGGTGTCATGATTTTCTTCAGTACGATCGATCCTACAACACCGATATGGTTATTCGTCTTTTTCTATATGATTCTCATGCTGTCCATTTCAGCGATTATGATGCCAGCGCAGACGAACGGGTTAAATGAACTTCCTAAACATTTATACCCTCACGGAACAGCCATTGCCAACACCCTTCAGCCTGTGGCAGGCGCACTGGGAGTTTCCATTTTTGTCAGCATCATGACGCAAGGGCAGGCGGCCTATATAGAGAGCCATTCGAATGAAGTAAAAGATGTAGTGATGAACGAAGCCATGACCTATGGGGTACACCATGCCTATTGGTTCGCTCTTACCTTGGCAGCAGTCGCTTTCGTTATTTCTTTATTCATACGGAAAGCTGTTGCCCCGGATTATGATGAGAGTCAAGATCAGGAAAAGGTTGTACATGAAAATGAATAAAGGTCACATCAAAAAAAGCTCAGATCTCCTGAGCTTTTTTTATTTCAACCAACTAAGGTTATGACTGTACGCCCCTCTTCAAATTGAAGTAATATGAAGATTGAGGCTACTGTGAGGAGGAACTTGTATGGAGAAAGAGATTGAATTGATTGAAGCCATTCGTTCTGACGTATTGAATAGTGTGCATGGATTAACAGATGAAGAATGCAACACGAGATTCAAAAACAGCAGGTGGACAATCATCCAGGTGTTAGAACATTTATATCTGATGGAAACATCGTTGACAAAAGCGATGAAAACAACCTTGAGTAATGGAGAAGAGCAGGATGTACCTTCAAAGCCGATTCACTACACGCTTGATCGATCTACAAAAGTAGATGCTCCACCTTTTGTCACCCCTACTAAAGAATTCCAGACTCTTCATGAAGTGACGGCAAAATTGGAATCATCTCGAAAAAATCTATTGAAATTTCTTAACCATACGAATAAAGAATTATTACAGAAAAAAGCGTATCCACACCCTGTTTTCGGTCTGATACGACTTGATGAATGGGTACCTTTCATCGGGTATCACGAAAAAAGACATTTGGGGCAGATTGAGGAGATGAAGAAGTCCCTTTAGGTTATGAAAAGGATCTGCTTCACGTTGAAGCAGATCCTTTTACAACTTATCCTACACATTCAAATCCCGCTTATTATAGAACAGAAACGTCATGACACCCAATATTGTTATCAATACAATGGAAATCGTAACATACAACATATCCAAGCCTTCACCTGCCAGCAAACTCTTTGCTTCAAAATACTTGAATGGTGTGAGAAATTTCAAACCGTTCCATTTTTCACTTAGTTCAATGGCAAAGGAAACGATGAATGTCACCAATAAGACGCCTGTTGCTGCGGATGATGCTTTCCCTGGTTTTTTTGTCGATGCTGCAATCGATGTACCAATCAGTACAAAGAGGATTTGCAAGATAAACATGGCTAACATGGTGAACCCTATATCCCCCCCAATTGAAGGATCTTCACTATAATGCCCCACCATGAGCAGAGTAGAAATCCATGTAATACCTGTTAAAATCACGATTTGGGTGAAGGCCGCCATAAGTTTTACCCCAATGATATGATTTCTATTCACGGGTTTAACAAATAGAAATTCGACGGTTTTGTCACGCTCTTCCTTTGATATAATGGTAGCTCCCAAGATGACAGCATGAATAGTTGCCAGTAACAGGATATAAATATAGAGCACTCCATAAAATCCAGTCGCTGTCGACAAGTCAAGACTTCCGACACCTAGAAATGCCTGCAGTGATTTTGGCATTTGTTCCATTAGCTCATTCATGGTTTGACCAGACGAATTAAATCCTGCAAATTTCCCCATGCCTGAGCCGATCAGCGCTATCATCCCTATGGACCAAATGATGAACGATTTGCGATGCGCCTTCATTTCCCTCCAATATATATTCATCCTTTTCCCCTCCTTCTAAGCAGAATGAATATCTTTTTTGTTATAAATGATAAAGCTTGCAATGAGAGATATCACTATTAAGAAAATGCCGAGAATCATATATGTCCATTCATATTTTTCATGATGCATAATGTAGGTATAATCAAAATACTTAAAGGGAGTAAAATAGCGACCGGCCTCCTCAGTGGCAGCGACCATCCCGATGAGAAAGAAGGTGAACACAACACCAAGAGATAATGAAATGACTGACTTCACTTTTGAGAACACCACAGCTAGAATGGTTCCAATCGCAAACATGATCAGTTGGGTAAACAAAAGTGTAAGGGAAATCAACAGGAAGACTTTCAGACTGAATTCTTTTAGATTGACGATATTTGCCACCATTAATGAAGCAATCAGATAAACGATATTTGTACAAAGTAATGTTGTGATGGCTGCAACTAACTTAAAAAAGAGAACCTTTGCTCTGGTTATAGGTTTGGTTAAAAGGAAATCAGCCGTCTTTTCCCGAATCTCCTTTGAAGTAATGGAGATTCCAAGATTCATTGCCTGAACCGAACCGCATAGTGTAATGTACAAAAAAATGTAAGAATAATAGCCATTTAGGGATCCTATACTGTCTACCTGGATTCCTAATGCTTTTCTTACTCCTTCAGGGAATCCTTCAAGTAGTTTTTTAAATTCATCGATTTCTTGTGAGATGGAAGGAAACATCGACATAAAAAGGATCACAAGACCGACTAATGCTCCTGTCCAAATAAGCGAAGATTTACGGTAAGCCTTCAGCTCATATAGAAATATATTCATAGAGGATCAAGCCTCCTTTTCGTAATAGTGCATGAATATTTCCTCTAAATCAGGCTCCTCGATCCAAAGATTCGATAGTTCTATTTCAGCGATTCTTTTCATGACGGTATTAATATCCCCTCTGAACAAGAAACTGACGTGATGATCTTCTACTTCAAGTTTACTGACACCTTCAAGTTCAAAATAAGAGCGCTCAACGTCACTTCTCACTTCCAGCTTGAATTTTTTATGATTGTTTTCTTTCAGAGTGCTGATCTTTTCAACCTGAACAATTTTTCCTTCTTTAATGATGGCCACCCGGTCACATAAACGCTGCACCTCTCCTAAAATGTGTGATGAAAATAGGATTGTCGCACCTTTTTTATTTTCAGCTTGAAGCAATTCAAAGAATTTCTGCTGCATTAGAGGATCCAGTCCAGAGGTCGGCTCATCAAGGATAATCAGCTTCGGTTCATGAAGCAATCCTTGAATGATTCCGACCTTTTTTTTGTTACCAAGGGAAAGGTCATCAATTTTCTTCGTTAAATCCAGGTTCAACATTTCAGCTAACTCTTTTATTCTCTTCATACAATCTTTATTATAAAAACTGGCGGAATATTTTAGAAGATCCATTACCTTCATATTGTCATAATAGAATACTTCAGACGGGAGATATCCGACCTCCTTTGCGATTTCGGGAGCAAACTCTATGCAGTCCTTCCCGAAAATCTTAGCACTGCCGCTTGTAGGGTGAATGAGAGATAACAACGTTCTAATCGTCGTCGATTTCCCGGCACCGTTTGGCCCGATAAAACCAAAAATTTCACCCTCTTCCACATGGAAATGAATGTCCGTAATCCCTCTCGACTTTCCGTACATTTTTGTTAAGCCATTTATTTCAATTACATTCATGGACCTCTTCCTCCCTTTTCCTATTCCCATTTTTATTTATAGAAAGCAGCCTTTAATAATTCAATGTAGGAATCTATTTCAGCAATCACTTCTTCCTGATCTATTTCCTCAACCGAGATCGTTTTGACTTTTTGCTGTTGCTGATTGGCAATCCCCTCAAATGTCCAGTAAATAACTTGAATCGCCCTTTTCACGTCGATTCCATCTTTGAATTTCGTCGTATCGACATTAGAGAATAATTTTGCAAAACTGTCATCCACTATTTTGGATTTCACCTTCTCTATGTCATCTTTCACTTCTGGTGCTTCTTCAAGTGATGCACTGGAAAGAAAATGAATGAGATGAGGATAAACGGAGAAGAGGTCAAATTTTATCATCGTCACCGCCCGAATCAAAATGAATAGATCCCGTTCATTCCAATCCATTCGCTCATAAATTTTCTCGGTGAATAAATCCGTCAGATGTACATATAGAGAAACATACAGATCTTTTTTACTTTTAAAATAATGGAATAGAATACCTTTCGATATTTTTGCCTCCTTCACAATTGCGTTAGTGGATGCATTTTGATAGCCATTTTTCGCAAAAACCTGCGTAGCTGCATTAATGATTCTTTCTTCCTTCTCAGGATCGATGTTTAACGTTTTAAACACTTTGCTTTTTTCCTCCTTCAAAAGGACTACCCTTTGACCGTTCTGGTCAATACCATTGTAACTATTTTGACCACACTGGTCAATATTATTGTTATATAATGAAAAGGCATACTTTTTGTCATAAAAAGCACGCCTTTTCGTTGGTGAGTTATAATGATAATATTTCTTTAAGATCCTCTTCTGTCATGTGAGATGTCCCTTGTTCATCGTGATCAATCACCTCTTGAATAAGATTTCTTTTTTTATCCTGAAGTTCGTTCATTTTTTCTTCAATGGTTCCGGAGGCGATGAGCTTAATGACTTGTACATTGTTTTTCTGTCCCATGCGATGGGCACGGTCGGAGGCTTGTTCTTCCACTGCAGGATTCCACCATGTATCATACAGGATGACCGTATCGGCACTGGTCAGGTTGAGCCCCGTCCCACCTGCCTTTAATGAAATGAGAAACAAATCTCCATCGCCTTGATTAAATCGATTACACATGTTGAGCCGGTCCTCAGAGGGAGTAGACCCATTTAAATAGAAAAAGGTACGTCCCCTTAAAGAAAGCTCTCTGCCGATCAATTCAAGCATTGTCGTAAATTGTGAAAAGATCAGAACCTTTCTCCCTGACAGTCTGGATTCCTCCAGTATCTCCATCAGCTGTATGAATTTAGCAGATGTTCCTTTATACCCTTCTACAAATAATGAAGGGTGACAGCAAATCTGTCTCAATCTAGTCAAACCTGCGAGAATTTTGATTTTGTTTTTCCTTAACGTATGTTTGTCCAAATGTTTTAATGTATCATGACGCAGCTTTGCTAAATAGGCCGCATACACTTCTTTCTGCTCGGGCAGCATTTCTTTTGATTCGGTTATTGTCCTTTTCTGAGGAAGCTCTGATAATACATCCTCTTTCAGCCTCCGTAAGACGAATGGCCGAATCCGTTTAGCCACATCTTTATTCGTAAGCCGGCTATAATCTTTTAAACCCTGGAATAAAGTCGGGAAAACGACATGAAAAATCGCCCATAGCTCTTCCAAGGAGTTCTCAACAGGCGTTCCGGTCAGAGCGAAACGATGATTTGCATCAATTTTCTTTACACTCCTGGCTGTTTGCGTTAGAGGGTTTTTGAATGCTTGTGCTTCATCGAAGATAACGGTATGAAATTCTTGCTCCTCATACCATCGACTATCACTGCGAAGTAAAGGATAAGACACAATGATAATATCTTTATCCTCTAGTCCTTCCTGTTTTTTCATTCTTTCTTGCCGGTTCCCATCCATTATGATGGTATTCAACTCAGGATAAAACTTCTCGATTTCATTGTCCCAATTGTACGTGAGGGAAGAAGGGCAAACGATGAGAACCGGACGTTTCTTACATCTGATCTCCTCAACTACAGAAGCAATGAATGTTATGGCCTGAATCGTCTTCCCAAGTCCCATGTCGTCAGCTAAAACCCCTCCGAATCCATAAAAAGCCAATGTCTTCATCCATTGAAATCCTTTTTTTTGATATTCTCTAAGAAGAGGTTCAAGAGTACTCGGTGTAGTAAACGTCATTTTTTCAGGATACCGTAAATGTTCCAGAAGCTCATGAAAGGATGCATCCAATTTGAATGTATGATTTTCATCCACTGTATCAAGGAGATGAAGATTCTGATTCAATGGCAGTTCAAGTCCCTTGAGTAGATCATGCTTTTCCGCTTTGGAAGAAATCAGAAAACGCTGAAGGTCCTGGAATTCATTGGACTCGAGGGACAGGAGTGATCCGTTTTTCATCCGATAATATTTACGCTTTTCTTCCAACGCCTCAAGGATTTCCATGACTTGCCTGTCGGGGATTCCATTCATTTCGAACTTGAATTCCAGCCAATTCATCCTTTCCTTCTTTACCTTGACCCGGATAGCAGGCAGATTATAACCCTTGAATACACGACTTCTTACTGCCGTAGTAGCATAGATTTGAGTCAGCCCTCCTATTTTGGGTACTCCGTAGGTTAAAAATTCATACTCTAAATCCCCGTTATGTAAGAAATAGCCCCCTTCCGTTCTACCGAATGAGAATTCCTCCATTAATTCAAGGATTGTATCTTCCTTCTCGGTTTCTCTAATGATCAAGGAACCTGAAGGTGGCTCCCTATTCTCCAATGGATGGATAACCACCTGGCCATAATGAAACTCGACACCAGCCAGCAAACGGTTCTTTACCCGGTCAAGATACAATTTTGCAATGAGGGGTGAACCTCCCATTTTGTGAGAAAGCTGTTTTGATAGCTGTACATTCCCGAGCTTTTTCAATCCAGTAGCAACCTTCTCAAGAAAAAATCCTATCCGCTCCTGTGGAATGGGTATGAAGTCTTCTCCTGAAATGAACAGAAGCCTTTTTAATTCAACCAGACGTTTGCAATCATCTGAATCTAATAAGGTGAAAGTTCCTTTATGAATAACCGTTTGATAGTCACTTAATATGACCAGGGTTCTTAATCCAGAAATGTATAATCGGTACCCATCATCTTGAGCTTGTCCAAAAGAAAATTCCAATGGTAGTGGTAGCTCTTTTTGTTGAAATTCTCCAAAAATAGTATTTGCCTGTTGCACCTTGACGTTGGGTGCTTTAAGTAATAACGGCAGCAGCCGGTCCCAGGATGACGGAGGAATCAACATCCGACCGGGGTTACTTTCATTTGTGGTGAAGAACAAGCTCTCATCAACTGACACTTTTACCAGGTGATGAAGAACAACATCTGTCACATTGTCAAAGCAATGACGTTTCTGGTCAAAGGTAAATGAGTCGGAAACGGGGAATACAGTGCCCCCTTGCAAGCTATTCAGGAAAGCCCTGATATTCTTTATCTTTATTGAATCTAATGACAATTCTATCCCTATCATCTCTGAACCGCTTGGAACATGTATAGTGTGAATCCAAATGTCGACCCTAATGGTCTCTCGGTCTTCAAAGTGTCTTTGCCGACCAGTCGTCCGCTTTCTTTCATCTTCGAAGAGAGTAAAGAAGTCTTCGGTGTCCTCTTCCCCTTGTCTATCCCCTGCACGCTGTTTATGCTCAAGGGCAATCAGGACTGCAGCGATATGTTGACATTCTTTATTGTAGGAAGCAAGTTTCGGACAGCTGCATTCTGATCTGATGTCACCGTTGTTCACTTCTGATATGGTCACATTAAATTCATCTTCCCCCATAACAGCCGCTTCACAGTAATTGACACTATATTCAGTAATCGTTACTTTATTTGATTGATAATAGGCTAGACCACTTTTGTATGAAACGGTACCGCATCGATTTTTTATAAATTTCTGATTTATGGCTTTCAAGTGTATGGTTCCCTTCCTTGAAACTGTATAAAGCTCCGATCGAACTTTTTCATCTTTATGATAACAACAAAGTGATGATTAAGAAACATGTATGATCAAATACTATATTAATAGAAACGTATATTTACGGTTTGAGCCGCATAGAATAAATGGAAAGAGAATCATAAAGAAAAAAATCCGCACTACGAGGCCAGTCATAGTACGGAAAAGGTGCTTTTACAGTTTACTTTTCGATATGATTCAATAGTGAAATAATGAAACTCCCTGCTTGAAATATGAGCATGAATATAAAGTAATTCTCCACCTCTTACACCCCTCTCAGATGACTACTTATTTGGAGAAAAATTTTTCCCCCTCTGATATCTATGTTGGAATAACTCATTTCATGCGTTTTTTGTTGGGAGAATCCAAAACCCGTAGCACTTCTAGAGATGCTACGGGTTTTCAGATTGACTACAGAGAAGAGTATGAGAAGGTTCATGCTTTTTTTAAAAGTTCACGGGGATATTCACATCTCGGCAAGATTTTTGATAACTTCGTACTTCCATTATATCGAGGAATATTTTTTCATTTTTAAGACAAAATCGCGCATTTCTCCCAATAAATATATACCATCATTACACACTACTTTAACGTTCCATATTACAATTTATGAAAATTTCGCTTACATGATATTTTCTATTGCATACCGCGACTTTTTTATGTAAATTAGTCAAGTATGTTTATTAGGAGGTATCATCATGAATCAAACACAAACCACTCAACGGGTTCAAATAGCGACAGCAGACCCTTCCGCCCTTGGTCTATTCGGACTAGCTATGGTCACCCTTGTTGCGTCATCAGCCAAACTTGGATGGACAGACGGTGTATCATTCGTATTACCATGGGCAATATTCTTGGGAGGTATCGCTCAATTGATTGCAAGCTTTGGGGATGCCAAGCACAACAACACGTTTGGAATGACGGCTTTCGGTGCATTCGGTTTATTTTGGCTGGGGGTGGGAACATCCTGGTTGATTTCATTCGGAGCATTTGGAGAAGCAGCAGCTTCAGCAGTCGATCCGCAGCAGCTTGGGATTGCGTATATCGGGTATCTGATTTTCAGTATTTTCATGACAGTAGGGGCCATGGAAACGCATAAGGTCTTATTCATCATTTTTGTCCTGATCGATTTCTTATTTATCGGTCTTTCCCTTTCAACATTAGGGATTGCACCTGAGCCTATGCACAAATTAGCAGCACTCTCTGAATTGTTCATTGCACTGTTTAGTTTTTACGGTTCCGCTGCGAGTGTTCTGAATACTCACTTTGGGAAAGAAGCACTTCCCGTTGGAAAGCCTTTTGGGATTTTTAAATAAAACATGTGAAAGAGATCGTTGAAAAACTCAACGATCTCTTTCTATCTTTATCATTTTTTTACAACAGGAATCAGAATATCAAAATGTGGATCTTCTAAATCCCTATCGAAGGGATATCTTTCATGCTTGATGGGAAGATCATCAAAATATTTGACATCGGGATCACGATATGGTTTATAGTCACTGTCTTTAAACCATTGATATATGTGGTGATAGGTATGTCCAATATTTTCTCCTTTTCTGTGATGAGTCTTAAAATAGGTCATAGCAGGTATATTGATTTCAATCATGTCTTTCGGAACTATCTGATCGCTCTTCACCTCATAAACAGAATAATGTAAGAAACCGTCTGGCCTAACATGATAAGATAAGCCAAGTTGCAATTCTGGTTTGAGGGCACCTTTAAGCTCCCCTATCCTCTGACTCATCTTTTCAATCAGGCGTTTAAGCTCCGGGACTTCCGTATAAGGACCTTCCCACGTTAGCCCTATTGCCCTGTAGGCCGGTAAATCCACCAGTTCAAATTGCAGTATCTCCATGCTTTTTCTCCTCTCTACTCAACACGAATCTTTCATTCTATTTCCTTACCCATGAATGTATGGAAGATGATTGACGAACCGGATCGGTGTCTCAACACCGTGTCTATCTCTTCACCTGAGTGTATGCTTCAAGGAGATCCTTCACCAATATCCCATTGATCTTCATTCCTCTAAGGTCACAATCCGATAATTCAACATTTGTCATATTGCAGTTTTGAAACCTGCTCCCCTTTAGCTCGCAGCGCTCAAATTTCATCGGTTCATCCCCAACACCGAGGGTTGTATCATGAATATGTACCCCTCCCAGCGTCACGTGGACAAATTCACTGTGACTCAAATTGAGGTCAGCAATCAACGTATGTTGAAGATTGATATTTTGAAATCTTGCATGACTGAGATTACAATTGCTGAAATGTGTCCGGCTTAAATTACTGTTGCTGAATGAGGAGTGACTTCCATCAATAGCGTAAAAATCCGTTTTCACCATTTTACTGTGTTCTACCTGTATTTCAGAGAGGTCGACATCTTTCAAAGTATCACCGAGAATAGTGAGTTTACTGATCTCATCCCCGGTCCCTTCCTCTTCAGGCTTTTTCTTCTCATAGCAGAACTCATCTTCTGATTGGAAAACCTTCCTGTACCCTGCCTTTTCATAAAATTGATGATTATTTACCTGGCGACTGGAAGTTTCAAGTTCCCAAGTCTTCACCTTCGGAAACTCACCTTCCATTAATTTCATCACTTCAGTACCGATTCCTTTTCCTTGATGGCGTGGTTCAATAAAAATCCGGTCCACCCTTCCATGGCGCTTTCCGACGACTGTCACAATCAATCCTCCGACCATTTCTCCATCATAAAGTACCTTATAGTAATTCAATTCCCTTATCATGTATTTTCCCGTTTCAATACAGTCGTAACCCGGAGGCTGAATGTTATAATCTACCACATCCTCTTGGTCTGAAAGCCATTTAACCTTTTCTGCATCAAAAACGTTCTTTTTTATATCCGTCAGGATGGCTGCATCGTCTATATCAGCCATTTGTATCTTAACCAGACTCATTGCTGTTCTCCTCCTGATCCAGTGAAATAGTTTTCAATTAATTTAATGAGATCGAATGCACCTGAGCTCTTATTCGATAGAACAGCCACTTTAATATCTCTTTCAGGGTAATGTGCTGCATGAAAACTCACACCAGGATCATATCCCATCACTTGATGTTTATTCGGAGGGTTGAGCCACATGCCGTAGCCATAATATACTCCTTCTCTCACTTTGACATGGGGACTAGTCATCCGTCTTGTATTCTCTTCGCTTAGAAGTTTATTTGACTTGAAAGCTTCCCAGAATTGGACCATATCCGGCCCTGTAACATATGCCCCGCCGTCAGCTCCTCCCTGTATTGGAATGGAGTAGAAGTTGGTTCTCCATGCATGGTCTGGTTCATCAATATATCCGTATGCTGTATTCTCAGGTAGACGATCTAAACGAAAATACCCGGAAGCATTCATCATCCCAGTTCTAAATATATGCCTTTCAATATACTCTTGTACCGTCAATCCCGACAGCTTCTCGATGATCAATCCCAATAAGATGTATCCGGCATTATTATAATGAAATCTCTCACCTGGAAGAAACTTCATATGTTCATTTTGAAAGAATGGTAGGAAATCTTCTCCCCTGGTCATTAAATACATAGGAGTCTGTTTCCATAATTCTTCGAAATCATCCATCACTTCTTCATCAAAGTAGTCCGGAATGCCGGATGTATGGGTAAGTAAGTGATGAATGGTAATAGAATCATCGAAATGGGGGAAAGAGTAAGGCAGACACTCTTTCATAGAAGTATGGAAAGATATCCATTGCTTCTCTACAAGCTGGCAGATGGCTACAGCAGTAAATAACTTGCAGCCTGATGCAATGCCAAATCGGGTATCAATCAAATTTGGCCTGCGATTACTACGGTCAGCGAGACCATATGAAGAGTTCACGAGAACAGATTCCTTCTCTTTTATCACAACCGACCCTGAAAAACGATTATGTTCAGCATGATTGTGAATCATTGTATTGAGGTTCATTTAAACCATCATCCTAACCTTAGTGGATTACATCATTCAAACGCAGTTTCAGGTAAATTATACCTTAAATGTGTAAGATTGTCATAAAAAAAGGAGTAAAAGAACTACCTTTTCCATCTAAGCTTCTTGTACTTTCTCTTCCCAACCTGTACAACCATTCCATCTTCAATCCACACTACAGAACGTACATCCAACACTTTCTTTGAATCAATTCTGATTCCTCCGTTTAGGATCATCCTGCGTGCTTCACTCTTAGAGCTTTGCATGTTTAAAGAGACAAGGAGATCCACAACCGAGACCTTCTCCACCCCTCTCCATTCTTCTTCAGGAATGTCTTCTGGAAGAGCCCCTTTTTGAAAAACCTCCTTGAACTGTTTTTCTGCATGATCAGCTGCCTTTTGACCATGGTACATTCTGACGATGGTTTTACCTAACAGTACTTTGGCATCTCTCGGGTGAAGGGTGCCCTCCTCTATATCCTTAACGGTCTTCCTCTTATCTTCTAATGACAGATCGGTGATAAGATCAAAGTATTTCGTAATTAACTCATCAGGAATCGACATGGTCTTCCCAAACATTTGATTAGGTTCTTCATTAATGCCAATATAGTTATGTTTAGATTTCGACATTTTTTCCACACCGTCAAGACCTTCCAATAATGGAAGCAATATAACTACTTGCTTTTCCTGGTTGTAATGTTCTTGAAGATGCCTTCCCATCAATACATTGAATTGCTGATCTGTACCACCAAGCTCTACATCACTTTTTAGGGCAACAGAATCATATCCCTGCATCATCGGGTAAAAAAGCTCATGAAGTGAAATGGGTCTACCTTCAGATAAACGGGTGGAAAAGTCATTCCTTTCAATCAACCGCGCCACCGTGATCTTTGATGAAAGATGAATGACATCTTCAAGATCCAAAGTCGACAGCCATCGGGAATTGTAATGAAGCTCCACCTTCTCTTGATCCAGGACTTTTCCGAATTGCTCAAAGTATGTCCGGGCATTGACTTTCACTTCCTCTTCAGTCAATTGTTTTCTTGCAGCAGATTTCCCTGTCGGATCCCCGATCTTACCAGTGAAATCACCGATGATGAGCTGGATGATATGACCATTTTCCTGAAACTCCCTTAATTTATTCAATACGACTGTATGGCCAAGGTGCACATCCGGGGCAGTAGGGTCGAGTCCCAGTTTGATTTTTAGAGGTTCCCCCTTAGAAATGGAGTTCACAAGTTTCTGCTTCAATTCAGCCTCTGGTATGATCTCCTGGACGCCATTTTTGTATTGAGCCAATTGCCTTTCGACTTCGTTCTGTTGATGTTTTGAGAGTGATTCCCATTTGTGCAGCATGATGTTTCCCCCTTCTTGTTAGTATCATTTTTTACATTGACCCTTCTTTGAACGAGATGAAGAATGATGAGATAGTACGAAAAGGTCATATTCCCCCTATAACCAACTCTCCTGTTCATACATACTTCCTTTCGCCTTTCAACGCCAAAAAACCACGTCCCTATACAAAGGGACGTGGTTTACGCGGTACCACCCTCATTGAAGATCTCTCTTCCACTCAATACGGATAACGGACCGGCCGTTCTCTGCTACTTCAATGTTCACAAAGAATGTTTAAGGAGGTAATTCGCTCTTATCTGTGTACTGATTTTCACCAAGCATCAGCTCTCTGCAACAGGGAGATAAGTCACTACTGATTCCTATCATGACATGTATGATTTTGAATTTTCATTTATTTTACAGAAGAGGAAAGAAAATTGCAATCATTTTTTATTCCTTTACAATTCCTATGACGAACCCATCGTATCCTTTGGATCCGACAGTCTGAATGGCTGTCGAATCGATGCGCGCCTCTTCAGATAACATGTCCACGAAAGTCCTTACTCCTTGAACGCTTTCATCATCACCCCTTTCTTCGATCACCTTTCCACCCCGAACCACATTATCCGTAATGATGACCGTACCAGGCTGTGATAATAAGAGTGCCCATTTTAAATAATTGGCATTATTTTGTTTATCGGCATCTATGAAAATGAAGTCGAAGGGACCTTCAAGAGTCGGTAATGTATCCAAGGCAGCTCCTGTTTTGATTTCCACTTTATTATCGAAACCGGCATTGTGAATGTTTTGTTCTGCCACCTTTGCATGTTTTTCACTATATTCCAATGTTACAAGTCGTCCATCCTCCGGAAGACCCCGGGCAAGCCAAATGGTACTATAGCCGCCAAGTGTTCCGATTTCCAGTATCCTTTTGGCCCCTTTAAGCTGGGCAAGCAATGAAAGGAATTTCCCCTGATTCGGGGACACGTCGATAGCAGGCAGACCCGCAGCATGATTGGCTTGTAAAACGGTATCCATGATTGAATCTGATTTTTGTAGTTTACCGGTATAATATTCATCTACCTTCGTCCACGTTTCGGCTGATGTCATTCATATCACTCCTTGTGTATGTACAAACTTGATTACTTTTTCAATTAATCATGATCATTCTTTCCTTCAACTTCATTCAGGAATCGTTTGGGCTTCTGTAAAAATCACGCCTTTCTTCAACATTGGACTATTCATAAAATAAACTGGTTAGTATTGATGGGCAGAAAGCACTTTTTTACCCTATACTTTACTTCTAGTGAAATACTGTAAATTCCTTCTGATCCATCCATTATTCACTTAAAAGTAAATCTTTTGCTTTGGAAATTTTTTTATTATAAAAAACCTACTATATTACTGGGTCCCTTCTGTAACATAAAGACTCTTGATGAATTCACACCATTTGGGAATAATAACTCAAAACAGTTAATCTTGGAGGGTTCATTCTTGCATACAAATGAACAGGCTTTATCCATTTTTGCATTAGGCGGAATCAATGAAATCGGCAAAAACATGTACGTCATCCAACACCGTGATGATATCGTCATCATTGACTGTGGAGGTAAATTCCCGGATGAAAGTCTCTTGGGTATAGACTTGATTATTCCCGATGTTACGTATCTTGAGAAAAACAGGGATAAAATACGTGGATTAATCGTCACTCATGGACACGAAGATCACATAGGCGGTATACCTTATCTGCTCAAAAAAATAAACATACCTATTTATGCTACTCATTTCACCCTGGGTTTAATCGAACTCAAGCTAGAAGAACATAAGCTGATGAGAGAGTCGAAACTTGTAACCGTCGACTCACAATCCAACTTGAATCTCGGCACGATTAATGTGTCGTTTTTCAAGGTCAGTCACAGTATCCCGGATTGTTTAGGGATCGTCTTCCATACCCCGGAAGGAAATGTCGTCCATACTGGTGACTTCAAATTCGACTTAACTCCGGCAAATCACCAATCCTCAGATATCCACAAAATGGCTCGGATCGGTGATGAAGGGGTGTTGGTACTGCTCTCTGAAAGTACGAATGCGGAGCGAGGGGGTCTGACACCTTCTGAAAAAATGGTGGGAAATCACATGGATGAGGCCTTTTTGAAGGCAGGCGGAAAGGTCTTCGTCTCGACATTCGCTTCGAATATCAATCGTGTCCAACAGGTGGTCGATGCCTCCATTAAAACAAACCGGAAGCTGGCACTATTGGGAAGGAGCATGATAAATGTCGTTTCGATTGCCATGGAAAGAGGATATTTGACTGTTCCTGAAGGGATGTTGATTGATGCACGTGAAATCGATGCTCTCCCACCTGAAAAAGTCGCCATTCTTTGCACGGGCAGTCAAGGTGAACCGATGGCCGCCCTTGGTCGACTTTCAAGCGGAAGATTCAGAGACGTCTACGTTTACCCTGGAGACACAGTCATTCTTGCTGCCTCTCCCATCCCTGGCAACGAAAAAGACGTATCCCGCATTTTAGATAACCTTTTTCAACTCGGTGCACATGTGATCTATGGCAGCGGCAGTACCACCGGCATGCATGTGTCGGGACACGGATATCAAGAAGACTTAAAATTGATGCTAACGTTAATGAAACCCACCTATTTCATCCCTATTCATGGAGAATACCGTATGCTGCATCATCACCGTTTGCTCGCTGAATCCGTCGGGGTTGAAACTGGGAATACCTTCATCATCAAAAACGGAGATGTCGTCGATATTGAGAGTTCAGCAGCCAGGCAAACCCGCACCATTCCAGCAGGTGATACTTATGTGGACGGCCTCAGTGTCGGTGATATTGGATCAATTGTTTTACGGGACCGTAAACAGCTTTCTGAAGATGGGATGCTGATCATCGTCATCACCCTGAACAAATCGGATCATACGGTTATTTCCGGCCCTGATACAGTCTCCCGAGGTTTCGTATTTGTACGTGACTCAGAGGATTTATTAAACGAGATCAACCATCTCGTGAAAAAAGTTCTCGATGATTTATCCGAGGCAAACATACGTGATTGGAAAGAAATGAAGCAGGCTATCAAAAAAGACGTTGGACAGTATGTTTTCAAACATTTGAAGCGGAAGCCTGTACTTCTGCCGATTATTATCGAGGTATGATGGAATTGCTGTCTAGACTTTGATCTCATTAATTTAGAATCACTATGGAAGGGATTCTTGGCATCGTTGTATCACTATTAAAAAAACTTGTACTTGTAATGCTTGATTGTTAAGAAAAGTGAACATTAGAAATTCATCTGAAGAACATAAAAGAGCACCCGGCCGATGCCGGGTGCTCTCCTAACCACTATCTCTCAACCTTATTTGCTTCATAAATTTTCACATCTAAAGGCGCTGCCAGATATTCCGGAGCTCTTCCCACGAATGAAGTGAAGTGCTTGCTCGTATTATGAGTCTCTACAGCCGCTGAATCCTTCCATACTTCTACCATTGTATAGACACTTTCTTTCTCGGTATCCTTCATTAGATCGTAGGAAACATTGCCTTCCTCTTCCCTCGATGATGCCACAAGAGAACGGATTTCTTCTAAAAATGCTTGCTCTTTATTAGGGGTGATTTGGAACTGTGCATGAATGATGATCATATCTTTTCTCCTCTTTCCGATTTGTTATTTCCACTCCGCAATGGTTTCGATAGGCAGACGGACCGATTTATATCCTTCTTCTGCAGCCTTTCCGATTGAAATCAGCATAACAGGATAATAACGTTCTTTATCCATGCCATATGCTTCTGCAATTTGATCCTTTTCGTAACCACCGATCGGATTTGTATCGTATCCGTGTGCACGTGCAGCAAGCATCAGTTGCATGGATACTAATCCTGCATCAATGAGGTTCATCTCTTTAAACTGTTCAAATGATAAAGACTTGAGCAATCCCTTGATCGCAGGAAGCTGTGTATCTCTAACTTCTGCAGGCATATACCCCTCTTCGACTGCTTTATCATAAATTTCATCTGCATAATCAAGGCTGTTCATATCTGCAAATACTGCAATCACGGCAGAAGATGATTTCACTTGGGTTTGATTGAATTTCGCAAGAGGAGCAAGGGTTTCTTTCCCTTCCGGACTGTCAATCACGACGAAGCGCCAAGGCTGAAGGTTAACAGAAGACGGCGCAAGAGTCGCTTCAGTGAGAATTTCTGTCATTTCTTCTTTACTGATTTTTACAGATGGATCATAGTTACGGATCGATCTGCGTCCTGTAATGATTTCGTTAAAGTCATTTAGTTTTGTTTGATTCATGAGACATTCTCCTTTTTACTTGTATTCAATATTTTGAACATTAACCTGGATGCGATTCAACATACCTGATAAAGCTGAACGCTCTTCTTTGGTGAAATTCATAAAGACTTTCGAGATGAAGAGTTCCTTTTCTTCCCGGTAAGCTTTTATCCTCCCCCTGCCATCATCGGTGAGACGGACAAAGGTGATTCTGTTGTCTTCAGGATTTTTCCGACGGGAAACCATTCCTTTTCCTTCAAGCTGCTTTAAGTGCCTGGTCACGGCAGCACTATCTATATTCACTTCCCGTTGAAGGGCGGTTTGACTTATCTCATCCACTTCAAATAGTTTGTGCAAGAGGTCCAGACGTGACTGACTGATCCCGGTACAGCGCTCGAACTTTGGGCTCATTTGTTTATAAATATCATTGAGTTGTACGATTATCTTCTCTTCTTCACGACACGAATTTGACACAGCCTCCTCCTCCTCATTTAATTGACGGGTCAATTGTTGACCTGTCAATTAATATAATACATGTGTTTTCTAAAGTCAAACATTTGAATCTGGAGAAAAGGTACCAAATTAAAGGATTCCCGGTATGGATTGTGGAAAAGTATAGTGAAAGGAGAATATCATTATGTCAGATAGCGTAACAAACGTACCGATTCCATCGATTTTAGAAATTGGGTCAGGAGTAACAACTCAATTGGATACTATTTTCAAAAAACACCCATTCTCATCGGCAATAGTCTTATTCGATACGTTCTCTTACTCCACTTTAAAGACAACAATCGAAACCTCTTTGTCCTATCTCTCTATAGAGTGTGTCATGTTGGAGGATACATTGGATATCCATGGGTTAATTTCTTCCGCATTCTCATTTCCCCCCTTTGATGTGGTGATTGCCGTAGGAGGAGGTAAAGTCATCGATTACGGGAAATATATAGCTTTTTCAAGAAGAAGTCCCTTCATTTCGATTCCCACATCCCCATCGAACGACGGTTTCGCAAGCAGCAATTGCTCATTGATCGTCGATGGAAAAAAGACGACGGTTCCAGCCAAAGTGCCCTATGGAATAATTGTAGACCTAGATATCATCAAGCACGCACCTGATCGCTTTATCCTTGCAGGGGTCGGGGATCTTATGTCGAACCTGACTGCCCTATATGATTGGGAGTATGAAGAGAAAAAGGGGATTGGTTCTATAAATGCATTTGCCTACATGCTCAGTAAGAAAGCTGTGAACAGCTTTATCCGGACACCCATGGATGACTTGAAAAATGAAGTGTTTCTAAAGGAACTGGTCAGCTCATTGACGATGGGAGGCATTTCGACGGTCATCAGTGGAAATAGTGCTCCAATCAGCGGGTCAGAGCACCTGATTTCCCACAGCCTTGAAAGCATTTCGGAAACCTCGCAAATGCACGGCATACAAGTGGGTGTAGCCACCTATATCATGGCAAAGGTCCAAGAGCATAGGATAGAACGGATAGAGAAAGTGTTTACTCGAACCGGCTTTTTTGAATATGTGAAAACGATCGGGTTACAAAAAGCAGATTTTATAGAAGCGATTTCAATGAGTCCCTCGATTAAACCTAATCGTTACACCTATTTACATGACGATGATTATCGGCAGAGGGCATTGGAGATTGTAGATGAGGATGAGAGATTGAGGGATATCTTTTCCTGATACTAAGATCAGCCAAGGGGATTGGAAAACCTCTCGGCTGATCATATTTTTGTCTTGTCCAAGTATAGATCCGTACCTCTGGCCTTTCCAAAAGTGGATATAAGACTTGATACGAATCGAATCCACCACCCGCCTTTACTTCGGAAGGATATCCTTGGAACTGAGTAGAAGGGTAGCTCAGTATTATCTGAAAATGAAATCGGAGGAAATGGGCTTTTTCCCCATTTCCCTTGCCCATACGGATAGCTGTCCTATGTGATGAACCTCATGTGTCACCACATGCAGTAAAATTTTCTTATACGAAAAGTTGTATGACTTACCAGATCTGGATGTCATGTTATATTCTTTTTTTTCATACGCTGGAGTCCATAGAGACAAAAAGCTTTCCGTTTGTTTACGGGTCAGCTCTGAAAACGATATGACTTCATCCAGGGATGATATACGATGGATATCATTTCTCATTACAGGCTTCCCTTGGAGCTGATTTATCCAAATCTGTTCGCAATCCACTACATGAAAGAGGTTCTTCAAAATACTCCCCATCCCTCCTGAGCGCTCTCTGATCAGTTCATCCTGATCAACTTCCGTGCACCATTCAAACCAATCTTGTCGAATCTTCCAATTATAAGAAAAAAGTTCCTGCATTCCATCACAACCTATCATTGTTTGTTTAGTAGTTTAGGAGAAATTCATCAACCATTCTTCCTTCAATTATTACAGGATGGACCAGTTTTGTTTGACAGCTTGAATGATTCCAATGATGACTCCAAGAAAAGCCGCTTTCCATTTTACAGATTCGCCCCGCTCGTTCCCTAACAAATAAAGAACAGCTACTGTAAATCCCACCGGAAACCAGATTTCTATCTTCCCGTCGTCCGTATCGCTGGAATAAATGGGACCTACAAAAGTCGCAACAAAACAGTATATGAACACCTTATACTTGCCTGTATCAAGCTTACTGGCCCAGAAAAATAATAATATGAATGCAAATAGGTAAAACAGGCCTAAATAATTCATGTCACACCTCCCTTTTGTACAACAGTGTCTTGATGCAGCTTATTCAAGTCCAATAGACAGCGATGAAAAAAGAAGCACCGGTGTTATTCTTGATCTGCTGTTAAGATTCAGGGAACGTTCATATATATGAGGAACGACTGCATACCCAATCTGGATGGGATCCGGACAACATTTAATACTCCTTGAATATGATGCTCTTCCTTTATTCCATGAACCAGATACACCCATCCTTCCTGTTCTTACCTAACGGAAGGATGATCACAACGATTTGGAAGGTTATCATGTAAAGGTAAATACTGTCCTCCTAGGTATCGTCCTACATATATTCCACTGGCGGCCGCCTGAGATAAAGAATGAGTTTCACCTGAACAATCCCCTATTAAATACAGGCCTGGTACTTCAGTTTCAAAGTACAGGTCCGTTTGTAATTTGGGTTCATAAAATTTCGCATCCAGTCCATACAATAAGGTATCCCCATGAATACCTTCCCCAATAAGTTTCTCAAGGGAGGCCATAAACTCCTCCATCGCCATACAATCCAATTCAGGAAGCTCTTCCTTGATATTTCCACAGTCTGCTATGAGGGATGGACCTATAAGATTCCCCTTCAACGTTTCTGTTCTCCGATAAAGCTTGAAATCTTCCAACCTTTGAACGACAATACGCCCACGGTCTTCATTAATCCCTCCAATAATGCCGGTTGCAGCTTCCATTGCCTCGGTATGGCTGGGATAATAGCGTGGAACAAACAAGCTGAAGTTTAGATTTGCGCTTGGCACATCTTCTTCACGAGCATTTTGTCCGTCAGGCATCACCAGACCATGCTGGTGTTTTCTAATGATCCTGCCATTGGGATTCATGCAATAGGTAGTGGCACTGAAGGAATCCCTTTCGATCTTCAGCTTGGTTTCAAATGTTTCTGTTAAAATCGAGCGAAGCTGATCACCTTTCATTTCTACACGCATCCCTAAATCCAGCCGTGTTTCGCCTTGATTCAATCCAAGTGATGCAGCTATTTCTTTCAGCCATGAGCTTCCACTCATTCCTGTGCCGATCACGATCTTTCCGGCTTTGAAATCACCTTTGTTGGAACATATGCGAAACCCATCCTCCGTTTTTGAGATGGAATCTACACGAGTTTCAAAACTGAAGGTGACACGGTCTTTCATACATTCATACATCTTTTGAAAAACCTCCACTGCCAAACGGGTTCCTAAATGGCGCACTTCCGTCGAGAGCACCTTCAGTTCGGCCTTAGCGGCTCTTCTGGAAAGCTCCTCATTTTTTGTGCTATAAGAGGGGATGACACCTCCGCCAAACTTACAGAGGATCTCATCTACTTCCTTCATCAAGTTACGTGCTTCATGCGCACCGATTTTCCTGCCAAGCTCTCCTCCGAAGTCATTGGTATAATTAAATTTCCCCTCTGACTTCCCGAGACCTGCGAATCCTATGTATTTACTGCATTTACCGTCACAGGTGCACACTCCACCTTGATCTAAGCCACATACACGTTCACTCAATTCTTTCCCAAGATCAATCATATGAATGGAAACATGTTCATTGATTTTCATTAAGGTATACGCCAGGAAGACACTGCTCACTCCGGCACCGATAATGGTAATATCGTGATGTCCTGATTGCATTCGTTGATCCCCTTTCTTAGTTAAATTGGTGGTTATGCCACTTTTCCAAAACGTTGTCGATAAAGTGCATGATGTCACTTCCATTCCCCTTCCACTTCATGCGGAAATAATAACTTCTGAGAAAATCTGATACGTTCGTCACGTTTCTATAAACATAAAGTGAATATCCTTTTTTCAAATAATGTCTGTTTACTGCCGTAACAAGGTCTTCTGTCCATTCAAGCAGTGTCTCATCAGTCATTCCCCTATCAATGAGCGCTTCAATGGCAAAAAGCAGGCGGCCTTCCTCATCGTCACAGTAAACGGCCTCCTTCAATAAACTGGTTTTGATCATCTCCAGAGCACGTTTGTGGAACTCATCAGGAAAGGCGGGATGATGGATCACTTCCACCAAAAAATCGGCTCCGTGTGCAATACTATGCGCCCATCCCTTGCCTTCAACATACCCCCGGGTATCTTCTTCACCTTCTAAATAGAGAAAGCATGCCTCGAATGCCTGTTGAACCTTTTCCGTGGGTAAAAAAGGACGATGACGATCTCTCTTAAGGACTATAGCCAGGACTAAAGAGGAAAATGTCCGGGTGAAAACCGAATCATCCCCTTTTTTTCCGATGCCAAAAAACAAATGCTCTTTATTCATACAAGTATCCAAAAGGTATACAAGTTGTTGGTTTGATAGATAGTCTCTTTCGATGAACCTATAAAAACTTGTATAGATCAATTGATCCCTAAGCTCGCCGTCGCTTGAACCTATATGCAGGGTCATTTCCTTTAGAATGTTTTCCATGTCCAATTCTTTAATTGAATCAGGATTGGAAAAATCTACGCTTCGTAGTACTCTTTTCAGTTCAGCTTCACTAATCATTCAGCATCCACTTCCTTCTAATGATCCTATTTCCATCCTATCACATATTGGAACGGGAAGTTGTGTCCCCTTATCCTTAAACAGACAAAAAGGCACATAAATCCCACGCAGGAACTCATGTGCCTTTTTCACTTCTATTAAGATTTCACTTTGTCTTTCTTAATCTGCTTACTTCTCAATTGACCGCATGCTGCATCAATATCCGTTCCTTGTTCTACACGTACACCACAATTTATACCGTGCTCCAGTAACGTACCGTAAAATTCAACGATTGCTTCTTTCGTACTTCGCTGGTATTGATTATGTTCATCGACTGGATTATAAGGAATCAGGTTCACGTAGGAAAGGTGTCGCTTGTTCTTCAGTAGCTTAGCCAGCTGAAGCGCTTCTTCCTTATGATCATTCACATCCCTCAAGAGGATGTACTCAAACGTGATGCGTCGATTCGTCTTTTCCAGATAATAATCAATGGCCGGCATTAATTTCTCTAACGGATACGCACGATTGATTTTCATGATCTTCGTACGCAATTCGTTGTTTGGAGCATGAAGAGAAACAGCCAGGTTGATCTGAATGTTTTCATCGGCAAACTTATAAATTTTATCGGCTAGTCCACTTGTGGACACTGTGATGTGTCGGGCTCCGATTGAAAGACCTTTTTGGTCATTCACGACACGGAAGAAGTCCATCATATTTTCATAATTATCAAATGGCTCACCGATACCCATAACGACGATATGACTGACCCGTTCACCGTTGCCTGCTGCATCGAGATGATGCTGCACATTCATGATCTGTTCAACGATTTCCCCGCTGGATAAATCACGATTCTTCTTCAATAACCCACTTGCACAGAATGTACAACCGATATTACAGCCTACCTGCGTCGTGACGCACACACTCAGACCGTAATTGAAACGCATCAGTACGGTTTCAATCAAGTTTCCGTCTTCAAGCTTGAATAAGAATTTAATCGTACCATCCTTTGATTCCTGCTTGATTTCCTGAGTGAGTGTATGAAGATAAAAATGATCCTCCAGAAGCTGAACACAATCAGCATTAAGGTTCTTCATATCCGCAAAATGTGTCACTCTCTTTTTATATAACCAATCCCACACCTGGGCAGCACGGAATTTCTTTTGACCGTTTTCAACCAGCCATGCGGTTAGTTGCTCTAATGTCAATCCATATATGGATTTCTTCTCCATTTAAAACCCTCATTTCAAAAACTCTACAATTTTCTACTTATCTATACTACTTAAAGTATGGTAATGTTTCAAGGGATTTATAAGTGTTGAGAAGAATTGGAATTCCGTAATACAGTATTTATGTTAAATAGACACGATGAAATGGACGTGGCGCGTACTTTAATCATTGAGCCGACGAATGAAACCATCCAATTTTTCCTCTATTCTTCAACTTTCCATTTACATGATCCATCTAAATTTGTGCCGTTTTTCATTATTGCCCATTACTCTATTTAAGGCTCACAATATATGGTATAATCTTCTAAAATTTATAAAGGGGCTGATACCCATTTTTTCATTCAAGGTAGATCAAGAGATATCCATCGAACTATTTCAACAGCATCACAAGGAGGAGTTGTTTGAAATGATAGATTCAAACAGGGATTACCTTCGTCAGTGGCTCCTCTGGGTAGATAAACGCCGATCCCCTGAGGACCTTGAACCGATCATACCTATTTGGATCCGGAATTACGCTGACAACAATGGGTTCGATGCCGGGATTCGTTATCATGGGAAGTTAGTCGGCATGATCGGGTTGCATTATATTGATTGGAAAACCAGAAGTACCAGTATAGGATATCTTCTTTCTGAAGGAGCCCAAGGGAAAGGGATCATTACACGATCCATATCTTCAATGTTAAGCTATCTCTTCACTGAATTGAACCTTAACAGGGTGGAAATCAAGTGCGCCGTATCCAATCAGAAGAGCATAGGGATTCCTGAGCGTTTAGGTTTTAAGAAGGAAGGGATCATCAGAGATGGTCAATGGCTTTATGATCATTATGAGGATCTGGCAATGTACAGTTTATTAAAGAAGGATTGGAATGAAACGTGAGCAGCTTATCTTTGAAGAGGCACTTCCGAATATAGATGCGCCTTTCTTGGAAGGAATTCCACAGTTTAAGAGCGGGAATCTGACTCTGGGTGGACGTTTTAAACCACCCAATGTATTTAAAAAAACATGATTTCTTTCGTTCGTCTATAATCCCTCGGGGAAAGGCCTACATATTTTTTAAACGTGCCACTAAAATAATTTGGTGTGTTGAAACCAAGTTCTTCAGCTATATGCTCAATCGTATGGGTTGTATGCCTCAACAGCCATACCGCGCGCTGAAGCCTGACATAGGTAACGTATTCAACGAAATTACGCCCTGTCTCTTCTTTGAAAATCTTGCTGAAATACGGCACACTGATATTGATTTGATCCGCTACTTGTCTTATTGATAAATGATCAGTACAGTTACGAGCTATATAGTCTTTGCTCTTTTGAATCTGGTAGTCTTTAGTGATGTCTTCATAGTAACGGAGGGAAAGTCTCTCATAAGGTGACGTACGCCTCGCCTTATATGCTTCCCGATAGGAATGATGCAGGAGGAGTGGTTCACGATAGATAGTGCCCACTCCAATATAAAGATGGATCCCATACGCCTTCTCCAATTCCTCGATTACTTCAATAATGCTTAACTCCCCTTCTTTCCAGTGTTTTAAAGATCCATACATAGAAGGAATCCTTATCAGCATAAGTAAATGCTTACGATATGACAGAAAAGATACCCCCATCAGTTGAAAGCGCTCTCTAAAATGTTCTTGAATGAGTATCGAGGCTTGCCAGCCCTGCTCCTTGTTCTCAACCGTGGATTTTATGAAACCCTGTATGAAACACACCACATTTGGCAGCCCTTCGTCATCAGGTAAGAGAGCACTTGATTGAATCAATTCCTCTTCAGAATTTATGTCACCTGAGAGCAACCTCCTGAAAAATGTTTCCTTAAAGGGGAAGGTATTGCTCTTTTGTTTTCCCTGGATAAGCTCTTTTTCTGATTCATCCACATGGCGAATGCTTTCCTCCGAGTATGAAATCTCCCTTGAAATTTGCTTTAATGTCCGAATAAGCTTATGCTTTTTGATTGGTTTGACAAGTATACTGCTAAGTTTCAATTCAAGCGCAAGAGGGAGTGTTGATAATAAGGAAGGCTTGAGGAGAGCAATAATCCTGAAACCGGTATGACGCTTTTGAATACGGTGTATTTTCACCCAATCAAGCCATGTACTTACTTCGTATATTGCAATATGTATTTGTGGCTGCGCTTCTTCTGCCAGTATCATATTGGCCATGAATTCTTCTGTAATCCATTCTTCGAGTTCCTCATACTCTAATTGATTCTTTACAAATAATTTTATTGAACACACTGTAGATTCCACACTGCCTCTCTGAGAGTTTCATAATGAAGGATTCCGTTCATCTTATTATAGGATGAAAATAAGATTTGATTAAATATTTGTATATTTCTGATAATTTATTGTAAGGTAAATCGCTTTTGAATATCGTAAAATCATTTTAACACTATTTTACATTCTATAAAGGAGGATACGTTCACAAAAAAGGAGGCTCTTACCATAAACCTTTTTGCTGTTCAATAGAAGAAAGTAGAAGTCCATTTCCGCTACAGGGGTTCGGCCGACCGCCATCCCCATCACCATCCGGCACATACTGGCTGACAGAGCATTAAAAGATGATGTTAACAGCAACAATCGGTGCGAACAGAGCGAAAAAGAAGTATACAAACTGTTTTAGGAGGGATTTTAATGGCAGGAGATTATTCAGAATATGATTATGTGGAAGCAGACACAATAGATGTCAGCGAGCTCGAGCCACTCGATCCGGAAACTAGAAAAATCATGAAAGGTGAATTCAGTACGGGTATTAAACTGACTGTATTTTATTATATTTTTATCTTGTCAATACCTATATTGAATTGGTATGCAGAAGGTTTCATGTTCTCACGAATGTGGGGAGGAATGACGTATAGCTGGTTTTTCACAAGCATCGTAGCCATGGCCATGGCTTTTATCATCGCCTTTATACATACTGCTCTTTATGAGAAACGTCTAAAGGTTAAGAAACAAGAGATTCATTTCCCTGCAACTTCTAAGGAAAGGAAGATCAATTGATGAGTGTTATATTAGAACCCAAATTCCTGCTTACGATTTTCTTAATGGGGACCATCGTTTATATCACGTATTTATCAAAACGTAATGCAACAGCTTCAGACTATTTTGTAGGAGGAAGAAGTTTTAACTGGTTTACTAATGGATCGGCGATCGGAGGAGATTATCTAAGCGCAGCGACCTTTCTTGGCATTGCAGGTCTTACTTATCAGCTTGGATATGACGGAGCGTATTATGCTTTTTGCTTTTCCATTGGTCTAACCTTGCTCGCAATCTTCGTAGCCGGTCCACTTCGTCGTTTTGGGGCTTATACAGTTGCAGACTTTTTAGCATATCGATTCCATAGCAAACGGGCACGACTCGCTGCAGTTGCGGTCGTATTGGCCATCTCAGGGTTCTATGCAGCTCCTCAATTACTTGGTGCCGCACAGATATTAAGTATGTTCTTTGGGACAAGTTATGAGTTTGGAATCATCTTCACCTGTTCAGTCATGATTTTTTACGTCGGTGTCGGTGGCATGAAGGGTACGACACTTAACCAGGCTCTTGAATTGTGGATTCGGCTGGGGGCCTTTCTTCTTATGGTGGGAGCGGCTATTTATGGTGGACTGCACTATCAGGAAATCCTGGCATCCATCAATGAATTTAAAGGTGTGATATCAGGGACGGCAGGACTTTCATCTGATGGAAAAGATATTCCATTCGACGGGTCTCTTTGGACAGGCACAGGTAACTATTTTCCTTCATTCTTGCAAACCATTTCTATGACAATCGGACTTTCACTTGGCACGATCGGCCTTCCGCACATCTTGCTGCGTTTCTACACAAATCCTAGTGCTAAAGCTGCCCGAAAATCTGCACTGATGGCCATCGGTATTGCCAGTGTATTCTTCTTCTTTGCTGTATATCTCGGAGTCGTGGGACGCTCCATTTTCCTTAGTGGAAATACAGATCCCGGGGTGATGAAGGATCTTATCGCAGGAGGAAACAACATGGTCGTACCTTCTACTGCCCAGGCCCTTGGAGGGGAATGGCTGTTGGGACTTGTTATTGCAGGTGCATTTGCTGCTGTCTTCTCCAACTTGTCCGGTTTATTCATTGCAAGTTCCGGTGCATTGGCACATGATTTGTATGCAACATTCTTCAGGAAAAGCATTACCGAGAGAGAGCGTGTATTGGCAGGAAAGGTCTCAATCATCATTTTGGGTGTACTGTACGGCATTCTCGGATTAATGGTTAAAGAAGCTTCCATAGGACATCTAGTCGCACTGGCATTTACGGTTGCCGCAAGTACCTTCACCCCTATTTTCATTCTCGGTATATGGTGGAGGGGAATGACTGAAAAGGGTGCTATCTCAGGCCTCGTTATTGGTCTTCTAGCATCGATGTATATGATTTTCTTTAAAACCAGCCTCCCCGAAGTTCTACAATTCAATGTACCTGGGTTAATCACGGTCCCTATTGGCTTCCTTTCTGTGTATATCGTCTCTAAAATCGATCGTAAAGTACCCGGTGATGTAAACGATTTCATGAGGAAGGTCCATTCAAAAGAGTCTGAAGCCGCGTAACTCATGTAAAGAGTCAAAAATAAAGAAGAAAAGCGTCACGACTAGTTGATGCTTTTCTTCTTTTCTTTTAAAAAAGTATTGATTGCATCTGTACAGGTTATATTTTCCCATATACACACGTATCTGTCAGTCGCTCCCCATCGACGGACAGGTCTTCGTTCCGAAGAATTCCCTCAAGCTCATAACCGAGTCTTTCAGGAATGGCCTTACTTTTATTATTGGTTGATTCACATCTTATTTCCACTCTTTTTCCTTTCAACTCAGTCAATGCGAATTCCGTTAATTTCCCTACTGCCTCAACCATGTAGCCTTTGCCACTCATTCGGGAATCAATCCAATAGCCTATTTCAAATTTAGGAATGGTCCAATCGATGTTGTGAAAACCAGTAGATCCGACAAACTCATTGGTCTCCTTTAGAAAAACCAAGTACCTCAAGCTTTCTCTTGTAAGAAATTTCGCATGTGCTTCACGTGTGTTCGTTTCCGTATCATCTACAGATGGATTGCTTCTGGCAAATCCCAGCCAAGGCTGTAATTCAGGCAAGGAAGCTTTAATGGCTGCATTCACTTTAGCTCCATCAGCGGGCTGAGGCATTCTTAATCGCAATCTTTCGGTTTCAATTTCTGTGGATATGTCCATCAATACGGGATTCATTATAAAACTCCTTCACTAAAACTCTCTTCATCAGTTGATGATTGGTAATATTTAAAATTATTGAAATTATAAGGAAATTACTCTACTTTGTCAATCATCTTTTCAAAATAAAAAAGAGGGCTTAGCGCCCTCTGCTTAAACATATACGTTCGTAGCACTCCTTACCTTAAAAAAGGTACCAGTGCTCAAATGTGATTATTTTTTTCTATTTATATAGATGATTCCTATTAGTATGCATGAAAATAAAGATAAGAGTACTTTACCTTCCCAATTCCATTGCAACACCTGCTGAATCGAGTATGCCTCTATTAAAAGGGAAGGTATTTTTCCTATTGTGCTGGCAACGGAAAAATGGATGATCCCCACTTTGCTTATGGCCCCGGCTAACGTGACAACACCTGAAGGGATAAAAGGAAATATCCTAAGGGCAATAATCATAAAAAAAGCTGCTATTCCTCCTGATGTCATTAAGCCTGTGACATATTTCCTGTTCAGTATATTTTTATCTACTATTTTTTTTATACCTTTTCGATATAGATAGAAACTAACGATTGCACCGAACGCTTCTCCTATTATCGAAATCATTATTCCGTGTTCAAAACCAAAAAATTTCAAATTGACTGCTGTAATGATAAAACTGGGGATAATGCCAAGAACACTGATGAGCACATTTAGAATGATACTTATTAGAATTGCATAATGATCCAGCGCTCGAAATATATTTAAGAGGGATTCCTCCAACTGCATTCTCTCCTTAAAGTTATAGACCATTGATGTGTATGTTTAAATGCTGCTTTAGTCGAACAACACTTTCACAACTCCATTATCTTTTTTATTTCAAGAGAATGGAGGTGTGGTTCGAAAGAGTTAAAAAGAGGATCAAATTCTATTCTAATTCCTTTTATGCACTTCTTAGATCGATTCGTATCTTGTAAAATTCAACTGGTTTTCTTGGATGATACGAGGATTAAAAAGGAAGGTCTTCTTTCTTCATTTTTTATTTTAGGCAAGAGCATCAGGCCTTTATCAGTGGGAAGGGGTTCAACCAATCTTTCCAATACGAACCCTTGAGTTATCAGTCCATTGATTAAGGTTGATAGTGTGCGATGATATTTGACCACCCCTTTTACATACCATTCCTGTTCCCGCTTCCCTTCATCCCGGTAGTGATCCATGGCCCAATGAAGCTTTTCACCTTTCTCATTTCTCCACCAATTCTTCATGGTTTTTCGCGCTGTCACAACTGGATGCTCCGTAGAAAATATAAATACTCCTCCCGGCTTTAAAAAAGTGTGGAGTTGTCGAATTAAGCTATCGTAATCTTCTATATAATGAAGGGCAAGAGAACTGACAATCAAGTCAAATGAAGCTGGCGGTCCTTTAAAGTCTTCAATGGGACTGCAAACGTACTGAATCCTGTCATCCTGATTTTCCTTTAGTGCCTGGTTAATCATCTTTTCTGAAATATCCACTCCAACTACAGATATTGACCCATTTTCCACACAGAATTTTGCTAAGCCACCGGTTCCGCAACCGAGATCCAGTACGCTTTTCCCTTCAAGATCTGACAGTTCTTCTTTCATGGCAGGCTGCTCCAGGTAGTCATTATACGTTTCTCCGCTTTTACGCAAGTTCATATATGCCTGAAAAAAAGTGGGGTCATCATAAATATTTTGTTTCATTCTTTACCTTCCTTCTCTTCTGGTTTTCTTTATGTGATTTAAGAATCCCGGCAAAACAGTCTCTCCATTCAAATGATTCCACCAGGTTCTATAGTCTTCTTTGAATCGTCATCAAAAACAATGGCTGGTTTAGCACCTAAAACGACAATGCTTCCACTTTTTATGTAAAGTCCTGTCTCTTCACTCAAAGCTATGACAGGCTTATCATAGCTTTTGATGAAAGATCGGATCAGATGATCATTTTCTTCTTCGTAGTGGCACCATATCGCAAAGTCATCCATCAGGCATAATCCTTTGAGCGTCTTCAATCCAGCTTGATTCTCGTCCATATGTAAACATGTTCCTATATTGCTTCCGGCTATGATTGCGCCTGCACTTCCTCCATAGATACTTCCGCCCTCATCAATGAACCTGATTAATTTAGTGTGAAAATCATTCTGTAGAATATCATGCATTAATCTGAATGTATTTCCACCACCAATATACACATCTGAAAATGCCATAAGATCATCAAGTGTTTTCTCCCTTAGGTCTTCCCACATGATAATGTCCCTTACACCAAAAGGGTCAAATACATCCTGAATCCACTTATAACACTCTTCGTATGAAATGGCATCAGGATTCATAGCTATGGGAAGATACAATAATGACTTTCCTCCATCCAATTCACCTGCAAACATTCTATCAATCTCCTTGGTCTGCTCCTTATCGCCACCTCCGGAAAGATACAAGCCACTCACGGTTATCTCCACCTTTCACCTCAGAGGGACGGACCTCTGATTCCACATCATGTTCATTATAGCAATAAAAAGGAGTCGTTCAATTGTAAATCTTAATAGTAGAGGTCCGTCCCTCTCATCCCTGACATATTTTTTTATTCGAAATTCTAAGGGATTATTATGAAAATTTTCCTGAATCGCACCATTTTCAAGCTAGTACTTATCAGCATATAGTCCTATATTTTCTCAATACCCTCTTCTCCTTACCTGTGATATCCTTGTTTTGACAGAATTATTAGAAAATGAGGAGGAATTGGATTGAAAAAGAAAAAAATCATAAGTGTGGGTTTATCAGTCGGGTTACTATCTGGAATGCTGGCGACCGGGGGAATGGCTGCTCCCTCAGACAAAGCTCATTTCCAAATGAACAAGAAAGCGGGAACACCGGAATTCGTGTCAGGCTTACTATCGTCTCCATCTGGAAAAAAACCAGAGTCTGTCGTCCTTTCTTTCGTAGAGCAGAACAAAAAAACATTCAAACTTTCTGACCAAAAAGCGGACGAGCAGTTCAAAGTCCTATCAGTCGAAAAAGACACTCTTGGTAACAAAGTAGTCCGGATTCAGCAAACATATAAGGGAGTTCCTGTTTGGGGATCAACACAGTCTGCTGTTGTTAAAGAAAATGGGGTGCTTCAAGCATTCTCGGGTTCCGTTGTATCAGATTTAGATAAGAAAGTGTCTACATCCAAGAAGAAAGTAAACGCGAAAAAAGCCTTAAAAATTGCAAAAAATGACCTGGGGCTGGATCCAAAATTAGAAAAAGACGCAAAACCTGAACTCGTCGTCTATTCAGAGGGTGATTCTGCATCTTTCGCTTATTTTGTAAACTTAAATTATCTGGAGCCGTCACCTGGTAACTGGAATTATTTTATTGATGCAAAGACAGGAAAGATATTAAATAAATACAATGACATGCACGAAGTAACCGGGACGAATCAAGTGGGAACGGGTAAAGGGGTATTGGGTGACTCAAAACCTCTCAATACCACTCTTTCCAGCGGGAAGTACTATTTACAGGATAATACGAGGGGAAATGGTGTGTTTACATACAACATGAACAACCGTACGTTCTTCCCGCAATTCTTCTTGCCGGGAACACTGTGGTCTGATAGCGATAATGTCCTGAATGATGCATATGATGCTCCAGCAGTGGACGCTCACTATTTCGCAGGAGTCACGTACGATTACTATAAGGATCACTTCAACCGTAATTCATACGATAATCAAGGTGCCAAGTTAGTGTCATCCGTTCATTACGGAAGCGGATATAACAACGCGTTTTGGAACGGTTCACAGATGGTGTATGGAGATGGAGACGGTACCACCTTTGCCCCGTTATCAGGAGGCATTGATGTTGTTGCACATGAATTGACTCACGCTGTGACAGATTTTACTTCTGATCTTGTGTATCAAAATGAATCAGGGGCATTGAACGAGGCCATTTCAGATATCTTCGGTACATTGGTTGAATATGAGAATGGATCGAACCCGGATTTCGAAATTGGAGAAGATATCTACACGCCTGGTACTGCTGGAGATGCCCTCCGTTCCATGAGTGACCCGTCGAAATATGGCGATCCTGATCATTACTCAAAGCGTTATACGGGAACTGCTGATAATGGCGGGGTTCATACCAATAGCGGGATCATCAACAAACAGGCTTTCTTATTGAGTGAAGGCGGTACTCATTACGGCATCACCGTTCCTGGAATCGGACGTGAGAAGCTCGGTGACATCTACTATCGAATGAACACTGTATACCTTACAGCTTCCTCCACTTTCAGTCAGGCCCGAGCAGCAGCTGTTCAATCAGCAACTGACATATATGGCAGCAGTTCGGCAGAAGTGAATGCAGTAAAGCTATCTTTTGATGCAGTTGGAATTAAATAAGGAGTGCACCTGACTAGAAACGGATTTCCCCACTGGGTTTTTCCATGATGATCGTTAGATGCCAGGTTGAAAAATAAAAAAAGCGAATCCTTCAGTACCAAGAAAGTACTGAAGGATTCGCCTTTTATTAACGATTATTGTCCTGTCTCGGCAAAGGTCTTGATGCGATGGCTGATTTCATCACGTACACGCTGGAAGAAGGCCCATTTCTCTTCCTCTGTCCCTTCTGCTTTCGCTGGGTCATCAAATCCCCAGTGCTCTCGTTTGACGTGGGGAGGTGTCACAGGACATTTATCTGCTGCATCTCCACATAAAGTGACGACTAAATCGGCACTATTCAATATGTCGGGATCGATTATGTCCGAAGTTTGGTTAGAAATATCTACTCCTGCTTCTTTCATCGCTTTTACCGCATTTGGATTAAGTCCGTGCGCTTCAATCCCTGCACTCCTCACATCCCACTCGTCTCCTAAGTGTTGCTTCGCCCATCCCTCTGCCATTTGGCTCCGGCAAGAGTTTCCAGTACATAAAAAGTATAGTGTTTTTTTAGACATGCTCATCAAGCTCCTTTATGAATTAGTTTTACGAAATGATCATTAACCAGATATATAGCCCGATTAATGTAATGAATAATGTTGGTACTGTCAATATGATTCCAGTTTTAAAATACTGCCCCCAAGAAATTTTAACACCTTTCAAAGATAGGACATGTAGCCATAATAAAGTTGCCAAGGAACCTATCGGGGTTATTTTCGGGCCCAGGTCTGAACCGATGACATTGGAATAAATAAGTGATTCTCTGATCACACCCGTCGTATCTGTATCCATTATGGCGATTGCATCGATCATCACAGTCGGCATATTATTCATGACGGATGACAGGATGGCTGCAATGAATCCCATTGATATCGTTGCGACGAAAAGCCCTTCATCTGCCGCAGCTTGTATTACATTGGATAATACATCTGTGAGTCCTACATTACGCAATCCATATACGACTACATACATACCAATAGAGAAGAACACTATTGCCCACGGAGCCCCTTTAATGACGGTTTTCGTGTTGACTGCAGAACTTCTTCCAGCCATCAGCAAGAAGAAAATCGATACAACACCTGCAATAATGGATACAGGGATGTTCAGTGATTCACTTATAAAGTAACCAATGAGAAGAATACCCAGGACGATCCAGGATAACTTAAACATTTTCCGGTCCCTGATCGCTTCGACCGGCTTCTTTAATTGGCTCGCATCATAATCCTTTGGAATGCTTTTTCGAAAGAACAAATAGAGGACCAGGATGCTTGCAAACAATGAAAAGAAGTTTGGAATGATCATTCTTGATGCATATTCAACAAATCCAATATCGAAGAAATCCGCTGACACGATATTGACCAGGTTACTGACAACCAAGGGCAATGAAGTGGTATCGGCAATAAAGCCGCTTGCCATGATAAAAGGAAACACCATCTTCTCTTCGAATTTCAAATTCCTCACCATGGCCAAAACAATCGGTGTCAAGATCAATGCTGCCCCATCATTGGCAAAGAAGGCTGCCACTACCGCCCCCAACAGGGATACGTAAACAAACATCTTAATCCCATTTCCTTTCGCCGCTCTGGCCATATGCAGAGCAGACCATTCGAAAAAGCCGATTTCATCCAAGATTAAAGATATAATGATAATGGCGATGAATGCTAATGTCGCGTTCCATACGATGCCTGTTACAGCTAAAACATCCTGGAAATCAACCACACCTACCAATAACGCCAAAACCGCTCCTCCACAGGCAGACCAGCCGATGGATAAACCTTTAGGCTGCCAAATAACCAAAACCAATGTAGCTACAAAGATGATGGTCGCTAAAATGACTGATAACACGTAAAGTCCTCCTACTCCTGACAAGAAATACGCAATCCTTGTTTTTCTAATTGTGTCATTCGATAATCTTGATCTGGTAAGTGTTCCAGCAAGCTTTGAATGAAAGGATATGTATCGCATTCTTTGTTAATAGAGTAAAAAACCCATTGACCCTTTCTTGATTCACTTACAAGACCTGCATCCTTTAGTTTCCGGATATGTTGAGAGACAGCTGGTTGACTGATCTTGAAGATTTCTACGAATTCACATACACAAAAGTCATTTGTGCTTAATAGTTTCACCATGGTTAGACGGGTTTTATCCCCAAGAAGTTTCAGCATCATTGCCGCTCTATCCATTTCGACTAACGAAGTAAGCATAGAAACACCCCCAAATCAATATTACTTGCTTATGAAAGCTCAAATAGTAAGAGATCTAAAGTTGAGCTTTACATATAAGCTAATGCTTATATAATAAAATACTTATATGCTTATTTCAATAGTTAATTTGTATTTTTTTCAGTTATCCAGCCGACATAAACAAAATTCATTGAGTGCAGATAAGCTTTTGAGTTAAAGAGGGCTCTGAAGGGATCAGTAATCTGTACCAATACTCCATGACAAGCATTTCTCATCGCTTCAAAGGATATTTAAAAGCCCTTGATCATCGACCAAGGGCTTTTAAGATTACAACTTAGGATTTAGTGGTTAACGGCTTTATCCATACCACCTGGCTTATTATGCACTGCCAGTTTATCAATGAGCTTATTACTCTCCGTATTCAAGCCGATCAACGTTACTTTAACTCCGTTTTGATGGTATTTAATCATTATTTTATCGATGGCACCTACAGCGGAATCATCCCATAAATGGGCGTGAGTCAAATCAAGCGTAACTTCTTTTACATCTTCGTTGAAATTGAAACTTTCAACAAACTCAGTCACAGAAGCAAAGAATAATTGCCCGGATACTCTGTAAACCTTCTTATGAGTTTCCTCTGAAGCCATTGTTGTTATATTGACTTTTGAAATTTTCGAAGCAAAGAATACTGCACTTAAGATGATTCCAACCAGGACCCCTTTGGATAGATCATGTGTGATTAATACAGTTATAACCGTGACCAACATGACCAGTGTATCGGTAAACGGTGTTTTGTCCAGATTCTTTAATGATGACCAGTCAAATGTCCCGATAGAAACCATAAACATGACACCCACAAGGGCAGCCATTGGAATTTGAACAAGGAAATCATTTAATACAAGGATTAGAACCATTAAGAATAGACCGGCAACAAGAGCTGACAATCGACCTCTTCCTCCCGATTTCACGTTGATGACAGATTGTCCAATCATCGCACACCCTGCCATACCGCCAAAAAATCCCGAAACGATATTGGCAATACCTTGTCCTCTTGCTTCCTTATTCTTATTACTCGTTGTATCCGTCATATCGTCAACGATAGAAGCAGTCAAAAGGGACTCAACCAACCCAACGATTGCGATGGATAGAGAATATGGAAAAATGATCTGCAACGTTTCAAGCGTTAAAGGAATATCCGGAAGTAAGAAAAGGGGTAAGGTCTGTGATAGCTCCCCCATATCTCCAACGGTACGAACACCACTTCCTGTCAACACGGCAAAGACCGTTACTGCAATAATGGCTACCAACGCTGAAGGCACAGCCTTGGTGAAACGTGGTAAAATGTAAATGATTGCAAGGGCTGCTGCCACCATGGCATACATCATCCAGGACTGGTCCACAAAGTGAGGTAATTGAGCTGTAAAGATCAGGATGGCCAACGCGTTCACGAAACCTACCATAACAGAACGTGGGACAAACTTCATTAAACGTCCTAGTTTAAGGACACCCATGACAATTTGGATCACCCCTGTTAAGATCGTAGCTGCCAGTAAATATTGCAACCCATGATCTGCCACTAATGTGGTCATCAGCAAAGCGGTTGCCCCTGTTGCAGCTGAAATCATACCTGGCCGCCCACCTACAAATGCAATAACAACGGCAATACAAAATGAAGCGTATAGTCCCACCATTGGGTCTACACCTGCAATGATCGAGAAGGCGATTGCCTCAGGAATCAATGCCATGGCAACCACTATACCTGACAGCACATCCCCTCTAATATTCCCAAACCATTCATATTTAATTTTTTCACTAAAGATCATAATGCACCTCTTTCGATTAGTTGTGACTTTCAACTCTCATGAAAGTCGGGGCCGTTTGACACAAAGGACATTATATAATGGATCAGATCATTTGTGAAATGGTAATGAAAACGCAAACAACAGTCATTTCCTTTCATTTTCTCCCTATTTCATCATTAAACTATCCTACTTCAAACACATGTAAAAATCTTATCATTCTATAAAGGGTTTTGATTGATTGTATAGAATTAAATACTAAATGGTTTCATTGGATGGAGGAAATGCAATGTTCAAACATATTCTTCTTGCAACAGATGGCTCTGAACATTCTTTAAGAGCCGGTGAAAAAGCGATTGCGCTGGCTAGCTGCCATGAGCGCTCGAAGATGGATATCGTGTATGTAGTCGACGGAAAGCAATCAAAAGACGATATCCTACAGAATTGGGGATTGGATGCCAATGATAGACGAAGGCAGAAACTGCAAATGATCGAACAAAAGGCCAAACATAATGGAATTCTTTATGACATTATATTTTTGCATGGGGAGCCTGGTCCGACGATTGTTGAATATGCAAATACACATGATTATGACGCAGTTGTCATAGGAAGCCGGGGCTTGAATGTTTTTCAGGAAATGGTACTCGGAAGCGTCAGCCACAAAGTTGCCAAACGGGCAAAATGTCCAGTTCTGATCGTGAAATAGAGAAAGACTTCCTGTATGGAAGTCTTTTTTTCAATCCTTGAGCAAATAGTTTAGAATCATAGAAACCTTTCTCTCCATGCAATTTCGTTATGTTTCGCCCCTTCAACACTCTCAAAGCGGCAATCCTGAACTTTATCTTTGAGCAATCGATAGACCTTCCTGCTTGATTCGATATAGGTTAAATCATCCGGGTTTTCTGAATTTTCTTTTGTGCCGATATCCAGGTAAAAACCCTCGACCTGCGATAGTTCACTTTCTTCGATCAAGTTCTCTACTTGGATTTGGTTGAACCAATAGGCAGATGAGAGAGAGGACACTCTTTTGATAACGTGGGGGTATATACACGCAGTTTATGTAGTGATCAGTCCGCCCAATGAGCTCCCCCGGGACTTTTCTGGATTGGTGAGGTATGTATGATCAATCGTGGCTTTAAGTCATTTACTATGTAGTCAATATAATCCTTTCCCTCTCCTCCGACCGATGTTCTACTCTCATCAAATACATTCCCCATGGCCGAGCTCTGCCATGGACCATATTCATCCAAACGCTTTAATCCTTCGATGCAGTCAATACCCACCACAATGAGATCCATATTGGACTTATCTAAGATTCTCCTATTCACCATACCATGCCATATCCTGCATCTTCATCAACATTGTACCTTCTGGTTTCAATCACATAATAATCATTGGGTAGATAAACACGAACGGTTCTCTTTGACTTTAAAGGTGTTATGGTTACTTCAATATGATCATACATTCGTATACTCCTTCATTTTTTTTAGTGTAATGTGAATGGTACTGTTTCCCGTGTAAGTTCATAAATTTCAAATGAAAAGAGGAATTAAACCATTTCAATGGCCCAATACATAAAAAGGCACACCTCCTTTTTGGAAGTGCACCTTCACATATCTACCTATTCACTCTCGCTACGATTATATGAGCTTTCAGGAAGTGTATCCCAGAAAGAAGTGTCCACTTCATCAATAGAACCGTCTGCTATCGCCTTTGCAGTAGCATCTAAGCTAATGACTGCTTGTTTAATGAGATAACCATTGCTTTTTTGTCCAAGAACATAATCTTCTCTATAGTGATCAGCCATGCCTCTCATTTCGAAAAGAAGTGTCGCAATTCCATACTCAACAGCCAGTCCATTTCTGCTTATGGTTGGCGCTGTACCACCTACATATTTAGACAGTGTCCCGAATCCACGGCTTTCAACAGAATTATACAGGACCGATCCAAGTTGCTTGGACCTTTCCACGACTTTAGGATCTACATGATCATTGGTCGGATATAGAATCGAACCAGACACAAGCTTGTCAGTATCTCCCAGAGTGGTTTCAGCTCCCTGATGATGAAGGTCGATCATGAAATCCGGCATATACTTCTGAAGGACATTTTCATGAAGAGCTTTGGTTTCTGGCTGATTGCGATCCACGTGATCCCGATTCAAGTCCACATTATTCGCATTATACCTTGTATGAGTCCCCGCTACATACTCTTCCAGTGAGAAATCAACATCGCTTTCTGCTCCATCGACATTCAATCTTGGAGCAACCAATATGTTTACTTTTTGGAGCATTTCTTTCACACCTTTAGAATTCGACGTAAGATGCTTGATGAATTGCAGGGCCCCTTCAGTCGTAAGTGCCTCATTTCCATGCTGCTGAGTTAAACAAAGGACTGTCGGGTTATCATCATTGTTCCCGAATTGTGCAAGGTAAAGATCTCTTCCTGTGACCGATTGACCATATACTTCTAAAGTGACCTTTCCTCTTCTCAAAAATGAACCGTTAGAACCGAAATACGGAATAGCGTGTGGATCATAAGTCTTATCATGTCAGGAAATCACAGACCATTTTCATTCTATTGGAGGAAGACTAACTATTCAGTCACAAAAGGAGAGAAGCTGTGAACACTACAGCTTCTCACTCGAACCCGAACCCCATCCCCTTTACTTCAGTCCGTAAACCTTTCCGGAACCATCCACGTAAATGCTTTTTATGAGGGTTCTCTGGAAAGCATCATTCTGTTTTTTCCCCGTCACATCAATTGTCACATTATAGACGCCTTCTTCAAGCTTCGGTAATTTGGAATTCTTTGCTTTTATTTTACTCTGTTTCAACTTTCCATTTTTGTAATACTCAATGATGATTTCCTGTTTAAGTTTAAACTTGTTGTCTTTTGCTTTCATACTGATTTTATCCTGTGCAAATTGTAAACTTAATGCATCATTCATCATACTCTCGAAAGAAACTCGTAATAGATACTTTTCCCGTGATGAAGATGAAGCATCAACTGTCCACTCCCCCGGTGCCGGATCGTTAACCGTCACCGTATGATGATAAGCACCTTTAAAGTACTCGCTTTCGTCTTTCTGTACTTTGAAAGATGAAGTTGCTTTATTTGTTGGATCAACTAAGGTTATCTGTGATGATGGGCTGTTGCTAATCCAATCAAAGGTTACAGATTGTGCACCATGTTCCACTATAACCTTTTCTTGTTTTCTTCCATGATAATCTCCTCCCCTGACAACAGAGACAATCTCATCTTCATTACTTGATTGGATGGTACTTTGTGTTTTATGACCCGTCGTTTCGGTTCCTTCGTTCAAGTAAGTCTTGAATAAATTAAATGTGGATGAGCCCTCCTTTATTGTGTAATGATTCCATTCTCCCACTTTTAATTCAGTACCATATGGGAGCCTGGAACTGCTGACCGTAACAGCCCCATCATTACTTCCATAAGCACGAAGATACAAACCTCCCCAGTACAGAGAGCTTCCAAAGCTTCCCCACTTCGTACCGCCAAAGGTGTAGATTGGATTTCGGTTTACATTGGGATGTTGATCGGTTTCAGAACGGAAGTAATCCATATACCCTGTCTGCAAAGAATAAGTAGCATCATTCTTGCTTCCGAGGATCCCAGTTAACCAACCTGCCCAGCTGCTATAGGCAAGGTCCGCCAATTGGGAACCATAATGGGGTGTCGAAAGGGTAATGACCCTCGCAACATAGGGATAGGCACCGTAGTGGACAAGTGCTGATTGCGTGTCGATTCCACCCTTACTATGCGCAACCACCACTACCTTCTCACCGTAGTATGTGTAAATGTCCCTGATTTTCTGGGCAAGGAGAGCACCGTTATCCCACATATTCTTGGTTGGATACAAATCGATGAAAGCCGTTTCGTATCCATTTTGATAGGCGGTGTCGTACATATTGTTTTCGTTCCACCAAGTATTGGAAGAACTATTTAAACCGTGAACAAACAGAACAGGATGTTTTGAAGGAGCAACAATTGAAGGAGTCGTACCCACATACCATTGCCCTGGAACCCCTGAAGGGTCATCTTTCCCAAATGATCCTGCCTGACTCCAGCCAGGAAGAAACAATACGAATGCAAGAACAGTCACACATACCTTTTTAATCATACCCTCTCTCCTTTTTCAGTTGATAGAAACCTATAAAGTATATCGGCAGAATTCTAAACATATAACTGAACTTACATCATTAGGGAGGAAAGGACTAATCCTCCAAGCAATAAGAAAAACTTTCTTCTTACTCAATTGAGGAATGGTCTTTCACCGAATAAATCAGATTTAATCATTTAACCGTCCCCCTCTTTCAAATTCACTGTTAAAATAGGGATATAAACTATATTGAAAGGGATGCTCTATGCCTGATTGGTCTTATCATGGAATATTTAAACCTGTTTTATCTAAGCTTCCTTCACATATATCCAGGGAGTTTATCCATAAAGGGATGAGCCTTATTTCTTCTCTTCCACAAGGGCCACACATCATCCATTTCCTGGGTAGGGAAGAATGTTCTCCCCGCCTGAAGAAAGAGATCGATGGGCTGGTATGTGTAAATCCTGTTGGATTGTCCGGTAAAATCGATCCATTATTATCCGGTACATCTGCCTTTACCCATCTGGGATTTGGTTTTATTGAAATAGGTCCTGTCACCATACATCCTGCAAGAAATTCCGCTTATCCTATAGCAGATCATCATAAGAAGCAGATTACATTCCAAGATCCCCCTGAATCCATTGGATTAAAGGAAACTCTAAAGAAATTAAAGAAACATAGTAAAAAGCAACCATTTATCATTCGCTTATCCGGAAGCCCTGAAGAAATATCCAGTATGATGGAACATTTAGACATTTATGCGGATGCTTATATACTAGAGGGAAATGAGCAACATCCAACTATTCATAGCAATAAACCAATGTATCTCTCGAACCCTGACATGACAGACCGCCACACTCTGAACAATCAGGATACAGCAGGAATCGTCGTAGAAGAAGATGAGCTTGATGCTCTCATATCAAGAATCCGTTCCTATCGTGAGGCTTACCCGGATCTTTCGATTATTTCTTCAGGCGGCGTCCTTGAACCGTGTCATGCGCTGAAACTTTTAAATGCCGGGGCGGACCTTATTCTGCTTTCTGATGGATATGTCTTTTCTGGACCGGGATTAACCAAACGTATTAACGAAGCATTACTTGATGATTTGAATGATCACCCCCCTCCACAAAAAGGGTGGTTTTCGTATTGGGTATTTGGCTTATTTATTTTTATAGGGGGGCTCTTGGCTCTCCTTTTCAGCTTAACGTCTGTGATTCTCCCCTATGACGAACAGTATTTGGGGATGCAGAGGGAAACTATTTCAGGATTTAATGACTCTATAGTGAAATTCATGGCTCACGACAGGATGACGTTGGCAGGTACTATGATGTCAGGTGGGATTGTCTATATGCAGCTCGCTTATCACGGAGTAAGGAGACGTCTTCTTTGGGCTAAACAATCCATTGATATTGGAGCCTCAACCGGCTTTTTGGGGATACTATTATTTATCGGATTTGGATACTTTGACTGGCTGCATCTTGTATTCTGGCTCATATTGCTGCCTTTTTATATTCATGGTTGGGTTCATACGAGAGAGACAAGAGGTACACCCTCTTCTGGAAATCGAAGAAATCACAGCAATTGGTTACAAGCGCTTTATGGCCAGCTTGCCTTTGTCGTACTTGGATTTTCATTCGTTGTTGGGGGACTTACGATTTCTTACTATGGTGTGACGTCTGTTTTTGTTCCGACAGATCTACTTTACCTATGTATGACACCGGATATACTGAATGAGTTCAATCAAAATCTCATTCCGGTTATTGCCCATGATCGAGCAGGATTCGGCAGTGCCTTATTCAGTGTCGGACTACTGGTGCTGACGCTCTCTCTTTGGGGGTTTCAACAAGGAAGCCGGTGGGTATGGTGGACCCTGTTAGTTGGTGGGCTCCCTGCCTTCATAGCCGGCATATATATCCATTTTGCCATCGGCTACACTTCTTTTATCCACCTTCTGCCTGCCTATATCGCCCTTTTCTTATTTGTAATAGGGTTAAAAAAATCATATTCCTTTTTACATCAAGAAAAAGACATGATCTGACCATTGCCATATCCAAGAAGGATATGGTTTTTTCCTATCACAAACGTTAAAATTTTGTAAACTTCCACTCACCTCTTTTATTTCGGTCTGTTCTCATGTTATAGTTCCTATATTCGAATTCGATATCGAATCCCGATATTGGGATCCAATATATGGAGGTGATTGATTGGAAGATAAAGTATTACGAAAACTCTTTCTCGGGTTTATCCAAATCCATATTCTTCATCATGCGAAAGAAGCTCCCATTTACGGGACTTGGATGTTGGATGAATTAAGAGAACATGGGTACAGCATAAGTTCAGGTACGCTGTATCCCATCCTTCACACGATGGAGACGGATGGACTCCTGACAAAAAAAGAAAAAAATGTAGAAGGTAAAATCCGTAAATATTATTCGACTACGGAGAAAGGGAATGCAGTATTACAAGAAGCAAGACATAAAGCGTATGAGTTATTTAAGGAAATCAAAGATTCATAAAGAAGGTGAAATAATCGTGAATACATCAGGAAAGTTAAAGTCACTCTTAGAAATACTGATCATATCAACGAGACTCGGTCTTACATCTTTTGGAGGACCTGTTGCCCATTTAGGCTATTTTCATGAAGAATATGTCCGGAGAAGAAAATGGCTGGATGAGAAAAGTTACGCCGATCTCGTAGCCCTATGCCAATTCCTCCCCGGACCAGCCAGCAGCCAGGTGGGCATGGGGATTGGGATCATGCGGGCAGGTGTGTTAGGAGGAATTGTTTCATTTTTAGGCTTCACCCTTCCATCGGTCGTCGCTTTAATCCTGTTTGCCATCATTCTTCAAAGTCTAGATGTGGCTGATGCAGGTTGGATACATGGACTAAAGATTGTCGCTGTCGCTGTAGTGGCCCATGCAATCATAGGAATGGCACAGAAGCTGACACCTGATTTAAAGAGAAAAGCCATTGCACTATTAGCATTAGTGATCATTTTATTATGGCAAACGGCATTTTCACAGATTGGTGTCATTGTCCTTTCTGGTTTCATCGGGTTCCTTCTGTTTAGACAACAGACTACAGACAGTGAAGCGAGAGTGAACTTCCCCATTTCGAGGAGGTTTGCAGCTTTCTGTTTAACCTTGTTTTTCGGTTTGCTTATTCTTCTTCCAGTCTTGAGGGATGTGACGTCCCTGGGATGGATCGCCTTACTTGATAGTTTTTATCGTTCAGGATCGTTGGTTTTTGGGGGCGGACATGTTGTATTGCCTCTTCTTGAAAGGGAGTTTGTCCCAACCGGCCTCCTATCAGAAGAGGCGTTTTTAGCAGGATATGGTGCTGCCCAGGCAGTTCCAGGACCACTATTCACCTTTGCAGCTTACATTGGTGCAGTGATCAATGGATGGCAGGGCGGATTGCTTGCAACGTTCGCTATTTTTCTCCCTGCTTTTCTCCTTATAGTAGGTACGCTGCCATTTTGGGATACCCTCCGTCGGAATCCCAAAATAAAAGGGGCCCTGATGGGTGTGAATGCTGCCGTGGTAGGAATCCTCATCGCAGCATTCTATCAACCGATATGGACCTCTTCCATCATTTCTTCACTGGACTTTGCCTTTGCAGCCGTACTGTTCAGCATGCTGGTCTTCTGGAAAATACCGCCATGGATAGTCGTGTTAACGGGAGCAGTCGGCGGACTGTTGATGAGTTACATTTAAGCAGGACGGATAAAGACAGTGAGTGTGTCATAGCTTTTTAGGGCCATGTTCATATCATGAGAATAGGATTCATTGGCAGGAACATATATAGTATGAAAGATTCATATTAAAGGAATGACCCAGGTAAATGAATACCCGGGTCATTTTTTATCTTTTGATGAATCTGTAAGCGAGATACGCTATGTAAAGGGGTGTTGCAATATAAATTAAATAAGGAAATTCCTCGTAAGTCCCTTTATAAATGACGAAAAGGAGTGCACCAATGAAGAGTGTCACGATCGTGCCATATTTCGGCAGTGGTACTTCCTTAAGACTGGGGATTCGTATCCTGCTCACCATGAGGAAGCACATGGCGGTGAAAATGACCGTTGTCACAATGTTCGGGATGAAATTTCCGAAGAGCGTGAGAATCGCAAGAATACCTCCTGCAGCCGTGATCGGAACCCCCACAAAATAGTGAAGGGACGATTTGGGAGGGCTTGTATTGAACCTCGCCAGGCGATAAGCACCAAATAAAGGAAATAAACCAGCTACAATAAATCCTAATAATCCAAATTGAAAGAAATATGTATAATACACAAGAAATGATGGAGCAATACCAAACGTGACAATATCCGCTAAAGAGTCCAGTTCTTTGCCCAGTACACTATCCGCCTTAAGCATCCTCGCCAGTCTTCCATCCATGCTGTCCAGCATCATACCAATGATAATTAGTATGGCTGCATTTTTAAATTGTCCGTTTGCGGCAAATCCGATCGATAAGAAACCGCAGTACAGATTCCCCAATGTGACCATATTGGGTATTTTTTTGGTTAGTTTCATCTTTAATCCTCACTCTGTCAAAAAGTATATTAAGTCTAGAATAACATGTTCCTTTCATACATAAAGGAATGTCTTGAAAAAAATTCATGAAGTGACATGAATTTTTATTATAAGCCTTTACAAATACTTTGTTGATAATTTATTGCAAAAGAGTTCAGTGTATCCCCCTTTATATTATCACATTTAGAATACAGGTGGCTGTCCATACTAGTAAAGGAGTATGTTGGTAAAGGAAAATCGGTGATTATTGATATGGTCAGTCAAAAAGCGTCACGAAAATCATCGCTTTTATTTCGAGTGATTGGCCTCTGCATTGTAAAACCTTCATAAATAAAGTTGAAACTCTTTATAGGTCTTATTCGTATATTTTTGTATAAAGCTATATTAAATTTCCACGCTGTATACTAATCCACTTCGGGTTTTGTTATCATTTAACTATGAAGTGACGAAGACGATTTGAAGGAAAGGGATGATTGTAATGACTGGCACCATTGCTGTTATCATGATTTTTTCGATACCCCTACTCGGTATCATAACCGACCACTTCCAAAAACAATCCAAGATGAAGCAAAAGATGATAGAAGACCAACTTGAGCTGGAAAGACTGAAACACGATAACTTTGTGATTGAGACTCAGAAATTAAGACTTGAATTAGAACAGATGAACGTGAAAGACTCCAAAGAAAAATCAAAAATACTATAACCATGGCGCTGGGATATCCCTGGCGTTTTTGTTTGGATAAAGTAAAAACTCTAATACGCCTGTCAAGGAATTCACTTTTCAGCATCCTAAAAACTACTTAAAAAAGGACAGTCTCTACATCCCTTTTCGTCTTGGCCCTCATTCCAAATATTCATCAGCAAGATTTGAGTTTAGATATCTTGCCATGCCCGTCTTCACTTTTTTCAATCCATGTTTTTTATAGAATTCTTCATTGCCGGTGGTGGAGATTAATAGAACACATGAGATCTCCTGCAGCTTTTTTAATAAATCATCCATGATGAGACTTGCGATCCCATTTCCTTGGTATTCACGATGGACCACTACATCATAAATAGTTGCATTGAACACACCATCGGTTAGTGCTCTTCCCACCCCCACTACCTTGCCACAACATATAGCTAACGAAAGAATGTCACTTCTTATGAACACCTTTTCAATTGCCTCATCACTATGTTTCATCCAACCTACTGAATGATAAATTTCCTTGATCTCCCCCACCTGGTCTGGATCAAATCTGTTCTGAATCATGATTTTCATTAAGCCGGTCCTCCCCCTCAACGAGCTTTTCCACCTGAAATGTCTTATGCTAAATGATTAGGCGTCATCGTATAAAAAAGAACTAAGAAGGTGCTGAACACCTTTTTAGTTCTATTTCAGAAGAAATCGTTGAGCTTGGTTGATGATTATTCAGTAAAACGTATCATTCCACTGCATGAAACTCAGAATTTTCTATACAATATTGTATAAAAAATACAGGTAAGGGTCAATGGAATTTTCCCTTCTGTCTATTCTTTCAACTCTTCTTTGAAAGTTGACACAACTTCATTCATTTTCATCATACCAACGTTCCCTTCCTTCCTTTTACGGAGTGAAACAGATGAACTTTTCATTTCCTTATCCCCTATCACCATCATATAGGGAACTTTTTGAAGTTCTGCTTCCCTTATCTTTAACCCTATCTTTTCTTCACGATCATCCAGTTCCACCCTAAATCCTTCTTTCTCCAATTGTGACTTAAGGTCCTGAGCATATAAATGATGTGCATTGGCTATCGGAAGAATTTTAACCTGATAAGGAGCTAACCAAAGGGGGAAATTCCCTCCGAAATGTTCGATGATAATGGCGAGAAACCGTTCGAGTGATCCGTATATGGCCCGGTGGATCATAATGGGCCTTAACACCTGGTTTCCTTCCCCGATATATTCACATTCAAAGTTATCCGGCATTTGGAAATCAAGTTGTACTGTACCGCACTGCCAGCTCCGTCCCAGGCAATCCATAATATGAAAGTCTATCTTAGGCCCATAAAAGGCACCATCCCCTTCGTTTACTTGATAATTCACTCCTCTTTCTTTCAATACTGCCTCCAGATCACTTTCAGCCTTATCCCATAGCTCAAGGGACCCCATAAAATCTTCTGGTTGAGTCGACAGTTCTACCATATAGTCAAATCCAAATCGGTTATAAAAGACATCGATAAGATCCAATACTTTATGAAGCTCTGATCGAATTTGATCTTCCCTTACGAATAGATGGGCGTCATCCTGAGTGAACGACCGAACTCTCAATAACCCACTTAAAGAACCGGAGAGCTCGTGTCTATGAACCAACCCAAGTTCGCCGTATCTGAGAGGAAGCTCCCGGTAGCTGCGCCTTTTGCTTTTATAAATCAGGACTGCTCCAGGACAACTCATCGGTTTGATGGCATAGTTCTGATCATCTACCTCTGAGAAATACATATTCTCATGGTAATGATCCCAGTGCCCCGATTTCTCCCACAATTCCTGCTTCATCATGATGGGTGTCCTGATCTCCTGGTAGCCTGCTTTTCTATGCTCCTTTTTCCAAAAGTCCTCCAGTTCATTTCGCAAGAGCATCCCTTTCGGTAAATAAAAGGGCATTCCAGGCGCTTCCTCCATAGAAATGAATAATTCAAGCTCCTGGCCGATCTTCCTGTGATTTCTCTTTTCTACTTCAGATTGAATTGACATATTGTTTCCTCCTACTGCTCATTTTTTATATAAAAAAACCACACTCATCCCTGTATAAGGGACGAATGCGGTCGTGGTACCACCCTTTTTTCGAAAAAGCTGCATAAAACAGCTCTTCGCTCAAGTAACATAACGGTTTTCCCGATTATGGATACTGATCATACTGATCGTTCCCCATAATAGCTCTGAGGTGGTAAATCATCTTTTTTTCTTCAGGGCTTTCAGCCAATGACCCTATTCTCTGATAAGAAAACGGTAGAAGATTCATATCCTCTTCATCGCACATCGTATTCAATTCAATAAAAAAACCGCACTCATCCCTTACAAGGGACGAGTGCGGTCGTGGTTCCACCCTAATTCCGAAGTGTCAAATAAACGCTTCGCTCAAGCAAGATAACGGTTTCCCGATTATGGATACTGTTCGTTCCCCATAATAGCTCCGAGGTGGTAAATCATTCATTTTTCTTCAGGGCTTCCAGCCAATGACCCTGCTCTCTGATAATTAAGAAAAAGGGAATGATTCATGTCCTCTTCTCAGCTTTCTCATAGTATATGCCATTCGTAATAAATTTGTTAAAGAAATTATATGGTAGTAATTTCTAACTGTCAAGAGTTATGAATAAAATACAACAAGAATGATCCCAACAAGGAGAAGTCGATATATGGCAAAGGGAAGGAGCTTGATTTTATTGATCACCTTTAGGAAAAAATGGATCGACAGATACGCAAAAAGAAAAGCACTCAAAAATCCAGCCAGTAAAAAAGGTAAAAATTCAGGCGTGAAGTACATCCAGTTATTCAATAGGGAAATGGAACTTGCTCCAAACATGATTGGTACAGCCATGATGAATGTAAAGTCAGCTGCTGCCCGGTAGCTTAATCCCAGTAAAACACCTCCTGAGATGGTTGAACCGGATCTTGAAAAACCTGGCCATAGTGACAAACATTGGATCAGACCAATGATGAATGCTTTTTTTTATGGGTAATCTGATCGACAGTTTTCACCATTGACTCTTTAGGTCTATACCAATCCGCTGCAATCATTAGAAATGCTCCTACCGTTAAACCAATAAGGACTGTATTCACTGAAAATAGGTGTTTATCAATATACTCCTCAAATACTAATCCCAGAATCACCGCAGGAAGTAATCCCGTAAAGATATGGGAAAGTTTTAACCTGGATGAATGGCTTTTAGTTTGATTTATCCCCAGTAAATCTTTAAATCTCTCTCTGAATACGATGACAACTGCCAATATTGAGCCCAGTTGTATGACGACCTTAAATGTATTTGCCGGATATTTACCTAGTACTTTTTTTGATTTAATCCACAGATCGTCTACTAAAATCATATGACCCGTTGAAGACACGGGAGCGAACTCCGTAAGTCCTTCGACCATACCAAGAATAATTGCTTTTAATAACACAATGAAATCCATTTATCATTTCTCCTCTGTCCATTTATACATTTGGTATAACAGACAGTTAAGAAAGGTAATTGGAGTGGAATTTGACAATGCCTGTAAATCCGGCTGAATCCCCATGAATATATGGGTTCTGTCGGCGGGGATGCAGCTTCGGGGAAATGTCATGATGACTCCCCTCAAACAGAGGGTTCCCTTTCCCTTCCATATTCTTCGTCATGAAAAGAGGAGATAAAGGAAATGAAAAGGCGGCAAGTTCATCATGTTGATCTTGATGCTGTGTGACTTTTTCACTGATAAAATTCTCATATTCCCCAACGCCCTGAAACATTCTGAAAGAGTAAAGTAATACAAACAGCAATCTCTCCATCATTTCCCCTCCCGTTCATGATAATCTAGAATATCTTACTACAACCCCCAGAGGACGACAATATCTATTTTTTCTCAAATAAAAAGCTCATTACAGAGGCATATCACTTCCCCTGCACTGAGCTTCCTTTCCGTTTTAATGAATATCTTTCTTCTTGAACCGCCCCCCTCTTACTTCAGCTATATCGGCAATGGCCAGAAACGCTGAGGGGTCGTGTTCTGCGACGATATCTTTAAGCTTCGCCTCTTCAAGGCGGGTGATGACACAGAAGATGACTTTCTTATCATCTCCTGAAAAGGCTCCTTCACCCTTCAGGTAGGTTACTCCTCTCCCCAATCGGTGAAGGAGAGCATCACCGATTTCCTCATAGTTTTCACTTATGATCCATACAGATTTGGATTCGTCTAACCCTTTGATGGTAATGTCAATCATCTTGAACGCCACGTAGTAAGCTAATAGTGAATACATGGCTCTATCCCAGCTGAACACAAATCCAGCCGACGCCAGAATGAATAGGTTTACAAACATGATGATTTCCCCAACTGAGAAGGGGAGCTTTTTGCTTGTCAGGATAGCAAGGATTTCCGTTCCATCGAGAGATCCTCCGTAGCGAATGACCAAACCGACTCCTATCCCGAGAACGATTCCCCCGAATAAAGAAGCCAGTAGAATGTCTTGTGTGAATGCAGGGACAGGATGAAGGAACGTAGTAGACGTAGATAAAATAATGATGCCGTATAGCGTGGAAAATGCGAAGGTTTTTCCGATTTGTTTATACCCGATGAAAAAAAAGGGGATGTTCAAAATAAAGATGAATAGTCCGAGCTTAACGCCTGTAATATGTGAAAGAATGATGGAAACGCCTACGATCCCTCCATCAATGACCTGATTCGGCACCAGGAATATCTCAAGACCCACCGCCATGATCACCGCCCCGATGGTGATGAGGACAGCTCTTTTCACCACTTCTTTCAAAGGGATCTTCTTATGCTTGATTTTCACTTGCTGCATTTGTTGTATTACCTGACCTTCAATCATCTCCATTCCTCCTTTTAAGATAAACCCACCTTGACGAAAGCCTTACCCAACTCTTCGGAACAAAATGATCTATGTAATCATCCATCACAAGCGTCTAAAAATAAGCTTGTATAACTTATATATTCTACTCTCAGTATTAAAATACCTGCCATTAGGGAGGGCGGACCTCTATTGGAGTAATACCATCTCAAGCCTGAATACTGCAGTCCGGTTTGATCCTCTTCAACGGGATATTCATAGAGTTTCATCGATTTCTAAGGTCCTTCCCTCTTCAGGTAGAAACATTTGACTAAAAGGGAAAATTGAAGTATTTTTAATACTTGTATGTTCAGGTTTTTTACTGGGACAGTTTGTCTGTTTCAGGTAATTCAGTTATGGAGGCTTTTCTTTGATTACATTAATCAAGACTCTTCTGGTCAATATTACCATTTTGTTTTCATTTACGTATAATGCGAATGTCTTTTTCCCGTTTAAAGAAAAACAAGTCCCTCATCTAAAGCACAAAATCACATATGGATTGATCGGATCATTTGGTGCTTTATTATGTATGCTCTATCCAATGGAAACCCTTGGGGAAACTCATTTTGATTTACGAATGATCGCTATCCTGATTGCAACCATCTATGCAGGATTCCTATCCGGATCCATCGTACTAGGATGCGTGATTTTAACCCGCTATTTGATCGGCGGTCCTTTTGTGATGATTGGAATAATCGTTTCAGCTCTAGCATTTGTGATGGGAGTTCTCTTTCGCAAAATGCTCTTGAAAACGCAATATAAATTTCTTGGAAGTACATTCATCTTCCTCATTCACTCCATTTTATACATCACGATCATCAAGATTACGATCCCATTTCTTGATGTAACCTTTTATTTGATTTATTTTTCGGTGTTTTATTTTACGTTTGTTGCTCTCGTTTTCATCATTGAGCATCTGATCAGGACCAACAAACAAATAGAAGAAATGGTCTACCTAGATAAACTGAATATGGTTGGTCAAATGGCTGCTTCCATTGCCCATGAGATCCGTAACCCTCTTGCAACTGTGCGGGGATTCATTCAACATCTCAGTGAAAACACGGATGATGAAAAGTTTAAAGGATACTCCCCCCTCATCTTGAATGAATTAGATCGTACAAATAAAATCATCACTGACTACCTCAGCGTGGCAAAACCTAGTGAGTTTCACCTTTCTATCCTTCATTTGGAGGAAGTTATCCAGGACTGTGTCGATCTATTAAGGCCTTTTGCCTCATACACCAACACTTCGATACTATTCCAGGATTCGGGTACCCATTACATTAAAGGTGACGAACATCATATGAAGCAAGCGATTATGAATGTCATGAAAAACGGAATTGAATCAATCGAGGAACAGGGTTACATAAAGATATCTGTAAAAGAAGAACCTTCTTCTGAATCCATCCTTTTAAAAATAACGGATACAGGGAAAGGAATGACATCTGATGAATTGAAAAAGATCGGCCTTCCTTTCTATACTACCAAAACAAAAGGAACAGGACTTGGCAGCATGGTGACAAACAAGATTATCAGGGAAATGGATGGAATGATCGAATATGAAAGTCAATTGGATAAAGGTACAACTGTAACGATTCGTCTCCCGATTGTGAATGAAAATGTACAATCCCCAAAGGCTTAGGGTAAGCACCCTAAGCCTTTTCTGTACGATAATTTCTATCCATTCCAGCCTGTCTCACAATTAGTTAACATAATAAAATTATAATAAATTAATCACGATGAAAAATTGAAGAAGTCGGATTTTTTTTAACACTATTCAACGAACCTCAATAAATCTCCATAAATAATATCATCCGACATATCCAGTTCTTTTCTCACCGTTTGTTTATAAGGCTCACACAATGTATCAGAAACGGAAGATTGACTTCTTTTATCATAGCAAACGTTATCTATAAAGACGTATTCCTCCGTCACAAAGTCTCCATCCCGGAAGATGACAGGATGATCTTTCTGTCGAGAGAACAAGTTATGGCCGAAGGAAAGATTGTCTGACGTATGTATTCCCAATAAATGCAGAATTGTCTGTCGAATATCGATTTCCCCCCCGAGGGTTTCAATCAATCGGCCTTCCTCCCCAGGCACGTGGATAATCAGTGGAACTTGTTGGAGATTTACATGATTTAGTGGATGATCCTCTTGACCTAGAAGTTCAAACACTCCCTTTTCATATTTCTCGGAAATTCCATAATGATCCCCATACAAAACAAAAACGGTGTCCTCATACATTCCACTTTCTTTTACCCGATCAAAGAATTTCTTAATTGCTTCATCCTGGTATCGAACCGTCGTCACATAACGATTGACAACATCCTCACTTGTAGATGCCTCAGGGATCAATTGATCCTCTTCTTCTAATAAAAAAGGAAAGTGATTCGTCAGCATAATCAGCCGGGTGTAAAATGGTTGTGGCAATTTCTCGAGATACGAGATGGACTGTTCAAAGAAAGGGATATCCTTTAACCCGTAATTAACCGAATTCTCTTCTGTTACATCAAAGTCTCGTTTGGAGAAGTAGCGATCATACCCTAACGTATCATACATCAATTCACGATTCCAAAACGTGCGATCATTGCCATGAAATACGGCAGCATAATAATCTTCTTTCTTTTTTAAAATATGGGGCATGCTCTTATAGCGATTATCTGTGGTTCGAACAAATGCCGATCCACTTGCCAAAGGATACAATCCCGTATCGATCATGAATTCCGAGTCCGATGTCTTTCCTTGTGCAGTTTGATCATAAATTTGACTGAAATAAAAGCTGTCCTTTATGAACGTATTTAGAAAGGGTGTGATTTCTTCTCCGTTGATTTTTTGGTTGATGACGAAATTCTGAGTAGATTCCATACTGATCAATACCACATTCTTTCCATCTGCAACGCCAAATAGATCTGAGTCCGTACCTTTTCTGGATTGAGTATAGTTAACGGATGCTTCTGTATCCGATTTATTGGCAAGTATCTTTGTGAACGGCACGGTGGCTTCCATAGCGATATCGTATAAATGATAATTAAATGGTCCAATTGATTTGACCAGCTGCTCCCTGTCATAGGATTCTGTAAATAAATAGGGTGATTTCAATAACCCCAGTCCGACTGTTACAAGAAGTAATACGGTACTTAATCCCATATATGAGAATTTCCACCTCTTTGACACCTTAGGGGGATAAATCCACTTCTTCTTTACTAACCATCCGACTAGAAGTAAATCTGCAACCAACAGGAAATCCCAGGCACTCATCAATTCAAATGTACTCGGGCCTATGCCCCCTACGTTATTAAACTGAAATAGAATAGGGACCGTTACGAAGTCAGAATAAAACCTAAAATACAATAAATCCCCGTAAAGTAGACCGGTTGCAAATCCCATGGCGAGCATGACAGCTGAAGGTTTAACTTCTCTAGAGAAGTAAAAACTGAACCCGACAACGATCATTAACGAACCAATGGGATTGAATAAGATAAGCAATAAGTCCAAAAATGATTCCAAATGCAGATTAAATCCAACAATGGAAAGAAATGCAGTCTTCAGCCAAAGTGAAATCAGTGCAAATCCAATGAGATTAAATGGTTTAATGCGAGAAAAGAAATGGGTTATCCCACTCATTCCACAACCCTTGTTTTCCCAGTGGTTTGATATTCTTTGTTGAGTATGTTCATTGCTTTCAAAACCTTTCGTTCATTTTGATTTCCCATCAGAGCTACCTGTACCCAATTTCTTCTTAGTAGATAGTCACTTTCATAGCTTAATAAGATACCTTTTCCTTTACACACATCACCAAACCGTTTACTACACATTTCCCTCTCCAGTGCAATTGTAACCACGCCTGGAGAATAGTTTTCATCTCCCAGTAGGCCAAATCCACCATTTGTTAGTGAGGTCCTTACTACTTTAGCCAATTGTTTATTGTCGTCATATTCAACGTAATGAAGTGCTTCTTTTAGCGCATATACAAGATTAGAAGAGTGCGTATACGGTATGCTTCGATTCCTCTCATACATTCCCACATCAAGATATCTCGGTATCGACCGGTCAGGAATGATCTTATCCCGGTGAAAGACAACAGCCAGGCCTGGATATGAACCTAATCCTTTCCCACTGACCGTTGTGGCAAAATACACTTCTTTAAAATCTACCGGGATTACGCCTACCGAACTACATGCATCAATGCAAAGCTCTACTCCATATCTTCTGCAAAGTGGAAGTAGAGCATCAAGGTCATAGACATATCCTGTCGAGGTTTCACAATGGACCGTCCAGAGCCAGGTAATATCTTGATTTTCCTTTAGGAATCTTTCTACTTCATCTATTGAAATGGCTTCATTCCACTCTTTTTCAATCTTATAAAAATACAAACCAAATCTGTTTGCATGATCTATCAAACGGTAACCAAACTCTCCATTTGCCAAAATAAGACCCTTACCTGCCATACCTTTAAGCTGGGCTGCAACCATATCATTGGATAGGGTGCCTGTTCCTACTGCGATATTTGCGTGGTTTGCGTTTGTTATCTTACATAACGCCTCCCTTAATTCTTCCATATCCTGGAGGAACGAACTGTTTCTATGGGAAAAGGCTTCCCCCTTGAAGGCATCGTCTACCTTTTCATGTATGGGAACCGGTCCAGGGAGGAAACTCATAGGAGTTGAATTTTCTTCTTTCTTCATCATTAAACGCTGAAAGGCTTTTGTAGATTGTTCAAAGTTTTTCCGTGTTAAATACATGGGCTGAAATTCCGCGCCGGCTTCTCCAACCAAATGAGCGAAAGGTTTGAAGCCGATTCGCTTATAAAGTGTAAGCTGACGAACGGTCCCTGAGATTAGAGCCATCGTATATCCTTTCTTAAGACAATAAGACACTAATCGTTCACATAATTGGTAAAAGACCCTTGTGCTTCTATATTCTTCTTTAACAGATAATAAACGTATTTCACAAGGAACAGTATCAGAAGGCAAATAGGCATCAAGATTTTCTAATTTTAGATCCAAGGAAAATGGACGCTTTGCACGGACAGCGATCATCCCCACAACTTCACTCTTATGTTTCGCGATCACATATGTATTTTCATCATGGAATCGATCAACTAGCCTGCGTTTTCGGTTTCCCTTATGCTGAGGGATTTCTTCTACAAATGTTTGGTAATTCAAGGAAGCTATTTGTTGAAATTCATCAAGTTCATTGGCAATTTTATAATGTAGAGAAGGATTTTGCATTCTCTTACCTCCTATGTATCTAGAGCGTGTGGAAACTTTCGGTTATGGGCAAGCACCACCATCACAAATAGGGATGACAACCCAATAGATATTGTAAATGATTCACCCATCAAATATCCTGAGATTGGGATGGACGCCATGGATAGAAATCCTGCAATGGTGTATTTTCTTAAAATCACATATAAGATTCCCATGGTAATGGCGAAAAAACCAATGGAAGGGGCACTGAAAAATAACGCCGTTGCTAAGTAGGTAACGACACCTTTTCCTCCGTGAAACCCAAGTTGGATGGGAAATAGATGTCCGATCATAGTGAATATGGAGGAAAGTACTAAGTAACGATCATCTCCATTAAGCAATGAAGCAATCTGCAAGGCAATCATCACCTTCCCTGCATCTATGAACAGCGTGAGTAGAAATCCTTTTTTACCTAATGCTCTGCCGGCATTGGTGGCACCGACATTTCCGCTTCCAACATTCCTAATATCTTCTCCGGTATAGATCCTGACGATATAATAAGCACCTGTAATACTGCCCAACCCGTAAGAAATCAGAATGATCATGCACATCATCATCATGTCACTCCACATAGCTGCACCCCATTTTTCCTATATGATAATAGACGAGCTGAAGCTGTAAAAGTTTCATATTTTTGCCTCCCCCTCTTTCCTTTTATGAAAAAGGTAGAAAGGAAAGTAAAGGAGGCCGAATATTATCAGGGCTACACCTTCAAGAGACAGGATGTACCATGGATAAGGACCTAAAAAATCTATGGGACTGGCATTATATGGTTTATGTGAAAGAAACATATAATTTGCACCCAGCAGTTCGTTCACCATATACACAATGACTGCCATCACATTTAAAGCTCCGAATGCCCTCAAGAGAGACTTAAATCTTAACGTGAAGCCTTCCATCCATACCATGTACAAACTGGATAATACAATGGCTAGATGTGCCAGAAAGAACTGAAAGTAGCGAAAATGAGGAAATCCAAAAAACAACTCAGGTGTAACAATGGCAATAAGTGCACCTGACATACTCACAAAGAAAGTGATTTCAAAGATCTTATAACTATTCGTCAATAGCATAAATGTGCACAAATATAAGGAGATTGAGCATAATTGAAAAGGTAAATTAATCGCCGGATCCCAAACATCATTGATTAGATACCAAATGTGAAATAGTGCTTCACTTGAAAGGAGCATCATCACGAGCAGCCATTTCAACACATTTCTACCTCTTTCGCTTATGCGATTCCTCATTCCATACAAAACGAAGATACAGCCTAACGACAACGTCATGGCCGCCACATGAGAAACCGAAAACAACTCAAACGGATACTCTTCATACCTGAAATTCAAATCCTCTCCCCCTTCCTTACACCCTTCCATACAATATTCTCCAAATCCATATTCAAACCCTTTAAAGGGACGGACCTCTAAAACTCCCCTAACCCCGATTTCATCATAGTTGAGTGATGGTGAGGGACGGACCTTCCCTTAAGTACCTCCCGCTTCCATTCATTAAACATTCACCACTAAGCGTGTATGTAATCTGTCTATGTCATAGAACAAAAAATCCCCTGACAACTGATTTCCTGTAATCGGCCATTCCAACCATCAACATCCTTACGTGCAAAAAAAGTTCCCATTTCCATAAGGAAATGGGAATCATCTGATTTTATTGAACTTTACGTAACGGTACGTCTTGGTTCTTATATATGAATTCAAGGGCCAAGCGATTAAATTCACGTGGCTTTTCTACATTGCACACATGTCCGCAATCTTTGATAAATATGATTGTAGAGGAAGGATCACCCATTGTATCCTGTTCCAGGGACTTTACAAAGAGATGGTCTTCCTTTCCTGATATATAGAGCTTTGGTATATGGGAAGCCTTTTCCTGTACAGAAGAATAGGTGGATTTAACGTAAGGTGTAAGGCGATACCAGGCAAGAAAATCGTTGCGATTCATTTTCTTTGCTTCACGGATGAATAGCTTTCTCGAAATCCTATGATTGCTTTTAGGCATCATGATATAAGCGAAAATCTTATATAACCACATGAAAGGGATCATTTCTTTTATCGCGTCCCCAATCTTGAGCAATGTATTGGAAAGTATAGTAAACCTTGTAATGCAACCTCCCAAAACTGCACTTTTCACCCGATTTGGATGAGCCTGCAGCAAAGCATGGATAAGCACAGAGCCCAGGGAAATCCCAATAAAATGAGCACGTTCGACTTTAAGATGATCCAAAACCTTGAAAACTTCCTCAACGATCAAATCAATTGTGAAGTTCCCATTATAGCATTCAATACCCGGGGAATTTCCATGGCCAGGTAAATGAATGGTAATCACATTATAATATTTCTTAAATACATCGAGCTGCTTGCAGAAAATACTTGAGTTTCCTCCAATTCCATGAAGAAACACCACATACTCCTTGCCAACCTCTTGATGAACGTTGTATTCCAGCATCAGTTCTCTCCTTAAAACAGCACAACCTACCAAAAGAATAAAATGAATCAGGTCAGTTTTTACGGGACCCTATAAATCTATTATCAATTATAATTGAAAATTGATAGTACATTTTAAGCTCTTGAAGCCTTACCTTAATGTATCTCATTTTATCCTATTCACTAGTGTTTTGTCATTGAAGAACTGAATATTTTCCGAACATTTTGTGATAAATCACAGAGCTCCAGCATTTTTGGAATTCCTTTACATTTCCCTACCAAGCCTACATTTCCATCACCATCATGACATCTTTAGTAAGTTCTCTTAATTTCAGTTTTTTACGAATGTGCTCCTCAGGTATATCTGCACCATGAAATGAGATCATTTCTGCCCCACGTAATTCTGCCTCTTTCATCAAGACACAAAGCATATCTTCCTTATGAACCTCTGAATCATGTAAAATACCGAAAGATACAACTTCACTAAATTTTGTATCTTCTCTTATCGTGACGCCTATAATACCAAAGATTTCCCCTTCCCTCATGAAAGTGACGGTAAAGTCGAAATTCACCGAAGTGTAGTATTCCTCCATCATCTTAAGCTGAACTTCATTCACTTCCCCGTTTGCCATTACAATCGATGCCCACTCTTCAAAAGCAAAACCACTGGAAACCTTCCATGTAAATTCAGCCTCGTGGGAAACGGTTGTATCGGAGAGTGAAACACCGATCAATTCCGATTCATTAGTGATCTCAAATCCTTTCGTTTCAAAATATAGGATTTGATCTTCCCACTGGTGGCGAAAACGCTGAGCGAATATCTTTCCCCCATACTCATCGCTGACAGCAAAGCCATAAACTCGCTGGAATAATTCATCCTGAATGGCCTCATACCCTGGTAAAACCCATGGGTACCCAAGTGAAACAAAATCACCTTTTCCGCTAAAACTCATATACCCTACAATTTCATCTCCATCATAGGCGAAACAGCGGGCCTTTGGATGGAATTCCTTTTGCCCCTGAAAAAACTTAGGTGCCAAAGTAGGTTTCCATGCATAAGGAAGATCTGACGTTATTCTCTTCCAAAAATCATATTGAAGTGCCAAATCATTTTCATCTCGATAATATCTGTATGTAATCCCCATATAAAAGGCCTCCTTTGTTTATTGCTGAATTTTCAGCCTTGTGAATAGTGTACCTTATGTAAGATTCCAGGCTCAAGGTATTACTGGCCATCCCTATTCATTTCATTTGACACACTTCTATAGAATTATCTGATACATTCCTTTCATCCATTGTTTACATGATCTTTTCAAACTGAAGGATTCCCCTTCATATTCATTGTATACTCTTAATCTGAATTTCTATCAGAAGGGAGAATGCATCATGAAAATATTAGTTAATTCTGTCATCTTATCTTCAGCAATCATTGGTATGGCGGCAGTTTCCTTTCATCCCTCTTTTGCCAGTCATCCAGAAATGAATGGCCGTGAGTTTTTAACTATTGCACACAGAGGTGCTTCAGCATATGCACCTGAGCATACCTTATCATCTTATGATCGGGGAAATGATATGGGAGGGGATTATTTAGAGATTGATCTGCAAATGACCAAAGATGGTGAATTAATTGCCATGCACGATAAAACACTCGACCGGACGACTGATGGCAGTGGTCTTGTAAAAAATTATACATTGAAAGAATTGAAAGAGTTAGATGCGGGATCATGGTTTAATAAGATGTACCCTGAAATGGCCAGTTCGGAATTTACCGGACTGAAAGTTCAAACACTTGGAGAAATCCTTCATCATTTTGGTCAGGACAAGCGTTTCTACATTGAAACCAAATCACCTGAAGTATATCCGGGCATGGAAGAAAAATTACTGAAAATACTAAAAGATCATAACCTTCTGGGTCAGAATGTGTCTTCCAGTAAAGTGATCATTCAGTCATTCAGTGACGAAAGCCTTAAAAAAATTCACGGCCTGAATGATGATATTCCTCTTGTCCAACTGATCGACTATCAGAATGAGGCTACGATTACTGATAAAGAACTTGAGGACTATGAGGAATATGCAGTGGGACTTGGAATGGATAATAAAAAGATCGATGAGGAGTATGTAGACAAGGTACGTGATCATGGTCTGTTCATTCACCCTTATACCGTTTTGGAAAAAAAAGATATGAAGAGATTGATTGAATGGGGTGTGACGGGAATGTTTACGAATTATCCTGACCGCTTAGAAGAAGTGGTGAAAGAAATGAAATCGTCAAATTAGTCCATCATTCAAAAGAGAGAGCTGCTCCTAACGGGCGCTCTCTCTTTTGAATGATCAGTTCTTATACTCATATTTCACAAAAAATGGTAGAATCAAAGAAATCACGAAAGCCATGACGATGATTAAACTGAATGTAAGCGGCTTTGATAAACCGAGTTCAGGTGCAAATAATAATCCGAAAACGACAGCAGGAATGATGATAAGGAAAGAAACAAAGAATTTCGATGCAAAGTTGATGGTATGTTTCTTGCCACATTGACTGCATTCGATCGGTTTATAAGACCTCCAGATGGAGAATAATAGCTCTTTCCATTGAAATTGATTTTTGCATACATTACACTTTTGCAAAGTACTTCCTCCTAGATTTATCTTCTACTCTATTATCCAGTTTACCATCAACGGCTTTTAAAGAGGAGAAAATAGTAAGGAGATTCACACTTTTATCATTGAATAGGATACTCAGGTTAACATCATGATCCCAACAGTCTATAGAATAGAACATTCGGAAGAATTCGTGACTGATGGGCTGCTTGACAAGAAAAGGAACATCCAGGAAAGCTCATACACGATCTGTTACTTTTCATGGCAAGACACATTCCAAGAAAGAAATCCTATTTCCACCTCTGCTGATCTTTCATGGTGTTCGCATGCTTCAATCGCTTGTTGCAATCCCATTTTATCCAGCAGTATCAAGGCGACTGTCATGATAAACGCAACGATAAAAAGTAAGAACTTCTGATTCGCCTTCATTCATTGAAAACCCCTTTGAAAGAATCTATCACCCTTTATTGAAAATTATACCTTATTTAAGACCGCCTAATGTGAGCCGTGAGAAAATTCTGCTATTAATCTTACAGATAAGCAGGAATTTATCATTTTCCATTCGAATTATGTACTATAACCATTTATGAAAAGGGAGTATTTGACTTGATTCAATCATTTAAGTTAAACGTTCAGAGATTAGGACAAAAAATGCCCGTCTATATTTTTAAAGTCGATGATGTTCTGATTGATACAGGGCCGTATAGCATGAAAAATGAAGTCCGGACTATTTTTAAGGAGCTGGGGGTAAATGAAGTCATACACACTCACCACCATGAGGATCATACCGGGAATAGCTCCTGGATCGATAGATTTTATTCCATTCCTCAATGGATTCACCCTTTAGGTGTGATTCCGTGCACTGAAAGCACCAAATTACCTTTATACAGAGCAGTGTTTTGGCATAACCGGCCTGCATTCAGCCCCTTGCCACTTGAGAAAAGAGTATTTAACACGCCTGAACACTCCTTTGAAATTGTTCACACTCCTGGTCACGCGGAGGATCATATTGTGCTCATTGATGAAGAAAGAGGGATTTGTTTTTCAGGCGATTTATACTTATTCCATTCACCTACATCAAATTTTTCATTTGAATCTGTTCCGGAGCTCATCCGGTCAATTGACAAAACTCTGCAGTATTCCTTTCAGGATATGTATTGCTCACATCAGGGTTATTTAAAGAACGGCAGAAGGCTCCTCGAAAGAAAACGGGACTATCTGGTCGACCTACAAGACGCTGTCACCAAAGCCCATCTTGAGGGGCAAACCCCTAAAGAAATCAGGAGACACCTCCTTCCAAAAAACAAACTTTTCCAATACATCTCACTATTTGAAAACTCACCTGCACACACAGTCAACTCAATAATCAAAGAAATATCCTGAAAAAAAGGTCCGTCCCACTTTTGTAAGAGGGACGAACCTTCCTTTTACTGATGTTCGATACTGATAAAATTTCTTTTTATATGGATTTGGAACATGATATCGACTATTCTTGTAGAGATGAATTGACAGATCAAGGCAAACAGGATAATCTTCAAATCTACTATCATTCCAGTCAGTATTAATAGGCTTCCATTAATGAAAAACAATGTTTTACCTGGGCTGTATCCTTTTAGCTTCGAAACAATCAGGGCTAATATATCCATCCCACCTGAGGATGCCCCCATGCGAAAAAGGATGCCGACCCCTGTTCCAAAAAGAATGCTGCCTATCAGCAAATCAACGATCACAAATGAAATCGTACCCGAAACCAATGGAGACATGAGATTGACCACATATGATGTGACAGATACACAATACAGTGTCCAGATGGCATTTTCTTTCCCCAGCCATTTAATGGCTGCGAGTAATAAGCAGGCATTTAACATCCAAAGAGAAACGGCAAATGGCACATTCAACAGATGATGAAGAAGTACGCTTACACTCGCTGCCCCTCCTGAGGGAATGAAATGTGGAAACAGAAAGACCGCCATGGCCAATCCTTGAACAGTAGCGGCTACACCCAATATGATACCTTTTCTAGCAACGTTCATATGTACATTACTCCCCATCTGTAAAAAGCTCTATCTCATAGTTTAGTTGCTCTTAAAGGCTTATGCAAGCAATGAAAAGCCATCCATGTCTGAGTACCTACCCTTTCTTTGTTCACTGGATCTTACATCCTCACTCAACAAAAAAGGCGCCTTTGCACTATGGCACCATTTTCCTGATTTAAAAAAGGAACCCATTATTTTTTTACTTCCAACACGCTCTCTCCAATTACCTCATCGTCATTTTCAACAATTATCTTCCATAAACCTGACTCTTCGAAATAAAAGGTAACCGGAACAGAATAGGCTTCTTCATTGTATCGTGAACACTCACTGTCCGATGCTTCTATCCTCACTGCTTGTTCTTCACCTTTTTTCTTAAGGCTTAGCTCGAGATTGGCATATTTATCCCATACTAGTAAAGAAGTCTTGTATTCCTCCTTCTCTTTAGGAGGATTATCATATGCAATGGCCGCCTTCTGTTCTTCTCCCTGGAAAATCCCGATCGTCCCATTACGATCTTCTACTTGAATCAGTGCATGTTCACGCCATTCTTCATTCTTGACAACTACTCCATTTCCAATGAACATCACCCTGCGGCGATAAGGGAAATTCCTGCAATTACCATAAATATCCATCCTAACACATAAAACAATTCGACCCCTCCTCTTCTCCAGTACTCCTATATACGACTATCACCCTGGAAAGTTCCACTTCTTGAGGGACGGACCTTTCTTTTCCATCAATTTGGTCATACAGGCAGGAATTCACTGGCTGTATGGACAATATTACAAGGTAGGCCTAGCATAAATCTAACGAAAGGAGCTACTTTTATGAAATTAACCATTCAACAATTTAACACATCAGCAAATTATATCAAAACCCATGCAAGACCCTTGGAACAAAAACTGCTCAGCTTTCATTTTGAAGGGGGCAGTAAAGAAGACGCAGCAGATGAATTAGCAAAATTCCAAAATGATGACGGGGGATTCGGCCGGTCTATAGAGCCCGACTTTCGACTGGACAGTTCTTCTCCAATGGCAACGACCGTTGGTTTACAGCATGCCAAAGAATTAAACCTTTCTCGGAACCATCCTGTCGTTCAAGGAGCGATGAGCTACTTACTTGATACATACGATGAAAAGGCTGGAGGATGGCATGCAGTATCAGAAGCCGTAAATGCAGTTCCCCACGCACCATGGTGGCATTTCGACTCGGAAAGGGGATTTTCCGGAGTTCAAACAACCTGGGCGAATCCCAATGCTGAAATAATAGGGTATTTTCATCTTTTCCAACCGGAACAGCCCCTACTGCAAGAATGGACAGAAAGATCTGTCACAGAGTTAAAGGAACTGAAACATCCGATTGAAATGCATGATTTTCTCTGCTATCAAAGGCTCGTTCAAGGAGTAAAAGGACACGCTTACTCTGATCTTATTAAGATCTTGACTTCTTCCGTAAGAGAGACGGTTTGTACAGACCCATCCAGGTGGAATGAATATGTGGCAAAACCTTTGCAGGTAGCCAGTCATCCATCTTCACCCTTTTATGACATTTTAAAAGATGAGATTCGTGTTCAATTGGAAGCGGAAGTATCAGATCAACACCCAGAAGGTTATTGGCAGCCCAATTGGTCCTGGTTCGGTCACTTCGAGGAAACATGGCCAGTAGCTGAAAGGGAATGGAGAGGAATATTGACTCTTGGGATGCTCAGGGTGCTCTCCAACTATAATAGAATAGAAACTGAATAAAAAAATCCGGAAGAAATATTCTTCCGGATGCGTCATTTAAAATGATTCTCAAACCAACCCTTTGCTTCCACTACTTCATCTCTTCTCAGCTCATGTCCACCCTCAGTCCAAAACTCCGTTACCGATGCTTGAGCATCTTTTAGATTTTTCACAAGCTCTTTTGTCTCAGGCATGGGGATGAGTGGGTCGCGTTTACCGGCACCGATAAATACTTGTACGCCACTTAATTCCGGAAGGTCCAGTCCCCGAATTGGCACCATGGCATGAAACAGGATGCCGCCTTTTAAAGCATCATTATAATGATACATTAAACTGGCTACGATATTGGCACCATTTGAGTATCCTACAGCAACAAGATTATTGGGATCGAATTCGTACTTAACGGCACTCTCCCTTACAAAATCCAATAATTCCTTCGTACGGAATACTAAATCTTCTTCATCGAAGACTCCTTCCTTTAGGCGCGCGAAAAACCGTGCCATCCCATTTTCATCAACATTTCCTTTTACACTTAGAACAGAAGCTTCCGGCTCTATCATATCCGCCAACGGCAGCAGATCACGTTCGTCACCGCCTGTTCCATGAAGGAGTAACAATGTAGGCAGGTTTTTATTCCCTTGTTTAAAAAGATGTTTCAAGCTGACTTCCTCCTTATTTTTTCGTATCTAATGGTTTTAATCGTGATTCAATGGACTCCCTCTGGGCTTCAAAATATGGTGGGAGGGATAAATTCTCTCCTAATGAGTCAAAGTCTTCATCCGTTTCAAAGCCCGGCCCATCTGTAGCCAGTTCGAATAGAATACCATTTGGCTCACGGAAGTAGAGGGAACGGAAATAATATCTTTCTACGAAACCTGAATTTGGCAGTCGGTTTTGTGTAATCCACTCTACCCATTTTCGTAATTCTCCTTCATCTTCTACCCTGAAGGCAACGTGGTGCACACTTCCTCTACCAGGTCTTTCTCGAGGGATATCGCTTCTCTCTTCTAAATATACTTCTCCACCGGTTCCCCCCTCGCCTGTTTCAAACACACGGATATCAGGTTGACCTTCAAGATGGGACGGGAAAGTCCGCGTTTCTTTGAATCCTAAAACCTCTTTCAATACGATCGCCGTGTTGTCACCTTGGGCAACAGTAAGCGTTATAGGACCCAGACCTACAATCCCATGCTCAACAGGAACAGGGCTTTTATCCCAAGGTTTTCCTCCCGGGACACCTTCATTCTTTTCATCGGATACCAGCATGAGCCGCTGTCCTTCAAAATCTCTGAAGCTTAGAGTTGATCGGCCGGTGTGATGGGAGATTTCGTCATGCTCCACTCCCATTTCTTCAAAACGGTTCTTCCAATAAGTCAATGAATCATCTGCAGGAACCCGTAATGAAGTGAGGGAAATACTATTTGTTCCTTTATACGTTTGACCTGCATGGGGAATTTCAAAGAACGTAAGGTCCGTCCCTGGATTTCCCCTTTCATCGGCGTAGAAAAGATGATAGACAGATGTATCATCTTGATTGATTGATTTCTTCACTAGTCTAAGACCTAACGTCTTAGTATAAAATTCATAATTCTTCTTCGCATTTGCTGTAATGGCAGATACGTGATGCTGCCCTTTAAGTGGTTTTAAATTCATAGTGTATTCACTCCTTAGTGTTAGTGTCCCTTACTTTCTACTTACATCATACATGAAAAATACCTTTAATTCAAGATACTTTGTTTCAAAGTTTTATTTGTCTTTCACCTTCTCTCAATTTAAAGAACAAAAAACACCCGTACAAATGTACGGATGCCTTAATCCTTTGGGATTAAACCTACTCATCATGATAAATTGACAGAGCATGAGTCATATACAAGTAATCGAAACGATTTCGAGATTCACAAGAGACAGATGCTTGCGCCAACTTGTGCGTATCCCGGAAAGAATCGCATGAATCCCATTGAACCGGAATGCATCCATAATTGAAAAGGAGATCCAATCATCGGAAACCTGACACTAGAAGCCAATTTCAGCGCTCCGTATCATCATGGTCCTGTTACGCACCCAGTCATCTATCTCCCTTTTCCCCTTTTCATCCAACTGACTTCCCATATCAAATTTCATACGTTCACCTGCCCATGCTACATAAGGTGAAAGATCGCCTACATCTTCCCTTTTGGATCGATATCCTTTGTACCACCCTTTGATAAATGTGGAAATGGTTGTGTCAGAAAAAAATTGACTGCCCTGAATTTCTAGGATAGATAACGTCCTTGCAAGGTCTAAGTGATAATCACCGTATGAGCAGTTTGCCCAATCGATCACTCCATCCACATTAATCAACACGTTTAATGGATGGTAGTCCAGATGAAGCAATGAATGTTTTTCGTTATGACATTTGGAAAGTAATTCTTCCTCAATATCTGATTTCGGCTTCAGCCAGTTCTCAGATATATGATATGGAAAATCATGCACCGGAAGATTATGAAGCATCGCCTGCATAACCCCAAACTTTACTCCGAAACCAAACGATTCCTGTGGCCTTTCAAGAAGATGATGAAAGACTGTCTTGCCTTCCACCCACTCCATTAACATAATGGAGTGTTGAGCCACGTTTTCCACTCTATACACTAGCGGACATGGAATACCCATTTTCCGGACATACTTCATGATGGCTTCTTCACGTTTAAACCGATTCAGGTTCTCCTTTTCGGATATGCGAACAGCTAGGACAGATCCTTCCTTCAAGACCACTTTCCAAACAGAGCTGTCTTTGCTTTCAGCAACTGAAGAAATGATATCCACTTCATTCACTTTCAACTTTTCCAGCAACCCGTTTATTTCCATCTTCTGATCTCCTTTCTGTATGACTCACATACTGACTTACAGTTCTCACACCATTAAGAAGCAGGATGATTTATCGAATTCTTTTACTCACCTGCATATTTTCCAATATAAACCAAAAATAATTTCTCCTATTGATTATATAATAAAAGCTTACACTTTTTTGTATTTTCTAAAAAATATACGATATTTTGTAATCATTTCTCTACAATTCAAAATATAAAGTGTATAATGAAGGTAATAACCGAGAATCTGACTGAAAAGGTATGTCTCCATATATGATTTCGATGAAATGAACTTCCTCTTCTAGATCAACTGCAACCCATAATACGTTATCGTATCTGACTGCTTAGTCATTTCGTCAAAATAGTTGGGAGCTGATGAGAGAATGAAAGACAAGCTGACAAGAAAGCACACCGAAACGCTGGCAATCAAAAGTGCCTATCAATTCTGTGTGGCTATAGGAATTAAGCCCAGCTTAGTAAACCTATCCATGGTCACCGGATTCTCTGAAGAAAGTATACTGGAAATACTAGAAATATCGTTTAGTCAAAATAATGTTCATATGAAAGATCGCTCTACCTGATTTTTTGATTTCCCCATTTATCTATACAGCGGAGTAACATTTACCTCTTTTCCAACATTCCTTTCATTTAGAGAATCGTTTGTCTTTCAATATTCCCGCCACTGACCTTGACATAAAATTACCCATTGAGCTATTGAGCGCTTGATCACATGTAAAAAGCAACTTCGCTCTGCGAAGTTGCTTTTTTTTACATTTATACCTTTTATAATACATTAAAATATCTGGCTTCCGGATGAGCGAAAACCATCGCCGTGACGGACGCTTCGGGCTCCATCATGCAGCCATCGGTTAAATGGATTCCAATGGTTTCCGGTTGAATAAGCTTGAACAACTTCTTTTGATCTTCAAGCTCCGGGCAGGCTGGATAACCAAATGAAAATCTCTGCCCTTGATAATGAGTCCTGAACCGGTCCTGCATGGTAAAATCAACGGGATCAGGAAACCCCCACCTGCTCCTCATCATTTCATGCACCCTCTCAGCCAGACCTTCTGCTGTTTCTAATGCTAGTGCTTGCAAAGCATGGCTTTCAAGGAATCGCCCCGCTTCTTTCAATTCTTTCGCCCACTGTCTGATCTTCACACCAGCCGTTACGGCAAAGAAGCCGACATAATCCAATTCACCACTCTCTACAGATCTTAAGTAATCTGCCAGACATAAACATTGATTACCTCCCTGCCTAGGAAAGTGAAACCGTTCCATTTCCACGGATGGATCATCAGGATGATAGATGATAACATCGTCCCCATCAGATTGGGCAGGAAAAAATTGATACCTCGCTGAACCTTGAATCATCCCTTTTTGTTTAGCTTTCTGAAAGAGCTCATCCGTCACAGCTTTCAGTCCCACCGTTCGCTCGTCTCCTTCTTCTAATAGTCTTGAAATTTTCCCTTTGATCCCAAGATGATGACCAAGCAGCATTTGCTGATTAATATAGGGTTGAATCTGATCCAGTGAGAATTCTTTTATCGTATGTGGGAACAAGTCGGCCGGGATATGAACTTTTACATCTTTTGCAACTGAAGATCTTGATATCACTGCCGTTGCAGATTGTTTTCGAGCCGGTGATTCTCTAACCGAAACAAACTTGCTTCGCTTTTCAATGCTTTCTTCTTCCATTCGTTTCCTTGTTTCTGCATGCTGAATTCCATTCATAATACTAAGGCCATCCATGGCATCCTTTGCATAAAGCACCAGACCATCATATTCCATCCCGATCTTATTCGTTGTAAATTTCCTGGTGAGGGCAGCACCTCCCACTACAAGGGGGACGGAAATATCAGATTGTTTTAAATCATTCGCCGTGATGACCATTTGCTGGGCCGATTTCACAAGGAGGCCGGATAATCCAACAATATCTGGCTTTTCTTCCTTGATGACATCGATCAGTTGTTGTGGTGACACTTTTATTCCTAAATCAATCACCTCATAACCATTATTACTGAGGATTATATCAACGAGATTCTTTCCAATATCATGAACATCCCCTTTGACAGTGGCTAAAATGACCTTTCCCTTCGTAGATGAACTTGCCGTTTGTTTCATATGTGGTTCCAGATGGGCAACAGATGCTTTCATGACCTCCGCACTCTGCAACACTTCTGCTACAATCAGCTGGTTATCATTAAATAGTCTCCCTACTTCACTCATCCCTTCCATCAGTGGGCCGTTAATGATATCAAGTGGGGATTCATACTTCTGAAGAGCAATCTCAAGGTCGTCGACAAGCCCTTGCTTCGTCCCTTCAACTACATAATGGGACAGTCTTTCTTCCAGGGTCATCGTGTTTACGGGAACCTTTACTTCCTTCTTTTTCCCCCTATAATAGGCAGTGAATTCAGCAAGGCTTGAATCAGAAGTTTTAAATAATAATTTTTCTGCCATCTTCACTTCTTCATCCGGTATCGAGGCGAATCGTTCTAGTTTTTCTGTATTGACAATCGCATAATCCAATCCCGCTTTTGTACAATGATAAAGATAGACAGCGTTCAGCACCTCTCTGCCAACAGGAGGCAGGCCAAACGAAACGTTACTGATCCCTAAGATGTGCGGGCATTTCGGTAAGACTTCCTTTATTTTCTTTATCCCTTCCACCGTGGCTTCAGCAGATCCGATATACTGATCATCTCCAGTGCCAACCGGAAAGACGAGGGGATCAAAGATAATGTCTTCTGATGAGATCCCATATTTCTCAGTTAATAATTTGTGGGAACGGTGAGCAATTTCTACCTTCCTTTCAACAGAAACCCCCATCCCTTTTTCATCGATTGTCCCAACTACCACTGCCGCTCCGTATTCTTTCATCAGTTTTGTCACCTTTTCAAACCGCTCTTCTCCATCCTCAAGGTTTATGGAATTGATGATGGCTTTTCCCTGAATGTGTTTCAAGGCGGTCTCCATCACATTCTCATCAGTAGAATCAATGATAAGGGGGACTTTAACTTTCTTGACCACCTCCTGTATAAATACATTCATATCCGCATCTTCTTCACGGTCTGGGTCTGCAAGGCAAATATCGATGATCTGGGCACCATTCTTCACTTGTGCCCTTGCAATCTCTGAAGCTTCTTCCATTTTACCTTCAGCTATCAATCTCTTGAATTTCCTGGAGCCGATGACATTTGTCCTTTCTCCGACCAGGATTGGTCTTAGACCCTCATCTTCATATAGAAAAGGGTCAATACCTGAAACCGCATGAGGATGTGAATCGTTAGGCTTCCGGGGCGGCAGCCCACTCACGGATTCTGAAAGGGCACGGATATGGTCAGGGGTGGTTCCACAGCAGCCTCCTACGAGATTAAGCCAGCCCTTCTCAGCGAAGCCTTTCATCTTCACACTTAGTGAGTCAGGGGTCTCGTTGTAATTCCCCTCCTCATCCGGTAAACCGGCATTGGGGTAACAACTGACATACGTAGTTGCGAGACTTGATAAGGAACGGATATGGTCTCTCATAAATTCAGGACCAGTCGCACAGTTCAATCCTACGACTATTGGATTCAAATGTTCCAATGATAAATAAAATGCTTCGATATTCTGACCTGCCAGTGTGGTTCCCATGGGCTCGATCGTCCCGGATAAAAGAATAGGTACTTCTTTCCCTATGGTATCAAATGCTGTCCGTATCCCAAGATTTGCCGCTTTAACATTCAATGCATCCTGACTCGTTTCAAGCAGGAGCACATCCACTCCTCCATCAAGAAGGCCTTCAGCTTGAACACGGTAGTTATCTACTAACTCACCGAAGCTTATTCCCCCTGTGACAGATAGGGTTTTAGTAGTTGGCCCGAGAGAACCCGCAACAAATCTCGGCCAATCTGGAGTCGATCTTTCACGGGCCACTTTTTTGGCGATTTCTGCGGCCACTTTGTTTATTTCATAAGCTTTGTAGCCCAGATCATATTCATCCAGTACCACGGGAGTTGCTCCAAATGTGTTCGTTTCAATCACATCTGCTCCTGCATCCAGGTATTCAAGATGAATCCTATAAATGACTTCAGGGGCTGTCAAAACAAGATTTTCATTACAACCGTCAAGCTTTTCCCCTCCAAAGTCTTCAGGAGATAATTCCGCTTGTTGAAGCATCGTTCCCATTGCTCCATCGAGTACAAGTATTTTTTTTCTGAGTTGTTGTTCAAACAATGTGATGGCCATAGGGAACCTCTCTTTCTGAATTGACTTTAGCATGAACATAGTGAATTAATTCGATGCTCATATCGTAACGGACAAAAGGAGTGATGAGATAAATGCCATTGAACAACTCGATTGCCGTATCCAATAACTCCTTCGCTATTTCCATTCCCTTTGCTCGCGCAATAACCGGGTCACTTCCAGCCTCATTCATCCTCTTCCTTGTTTCTTCCGGAACATTTATACCAGGAACTTCGTGGTGCAAGAATTCTGCATTTCTTGAGCTGATCAGTGGCATGATTCCAATAAAGATCGGAACATCTAAATGTTTTGTGGCTTCATGCACTTGAAACAGCTGCTCTTTCCCGAATATGGGTTGGGAAATGAAATAATCGGCTCCCGCTTTCTTTTTCTTTTCGAGCCTTTTCACTGAAGCGTTCAAATGCCTGAAATTTGGGTTAAATGCTGCTCCAACTGAAAACTGAGTACGCTCACGGAGTGATTTACCTGAAAACGATATGCCTTCATTGTTCTGCTTGATTAATTCGATAAGTTCAAGGGACGACAGGTCATATACTGATGCAGCCCCTGGAAAATCACCAATCTTGGCGGGATCACCCGTTATCGCTAATATATTGTGAATCCCTAACGTGTGTAAACCCATTAGGTGAGACTGAAGTCCAATCAGGTTCCGATCCCGGCAAGTAATGTGGACTAATGGGGTGAGGTCAAATCTTGATTGGACAAGGCTGCCGATCGCGTCATTTCCTATACGTGGTGATGCCAAGGGGTTATCAGCAAGGGTGATTGCATCGATTCCAGCTCCCTTAAGGGCCTCAGCGCCTTGAAAAAACAGCTTGGTATCCAAATGTTTAGGAGGATCGAGTTCAACGATGATGGTTTTCTTTTCTTTTACCTTCGTATGCAACAGGCTCCCTTTGATAGTCGGAGATGATAACTGAACGATTTCTTTCTTTTTCACCTCTTTTTGTTTCACAGGTTCCCTGCTTTTCAGCCGGGCAGCAACTGATCGGATGTGATCGGGAGTCGTTCCACAGCACCCCCCGATAAGCCTTGCACCCTGCATTCTCAATTCATTGCTTATATCCCCGAAGTAATCCGGTTCAGCAGAGTAATAGAACCGTCCTTCTTCATAATTTGGGAGACTGGCGTTGGGATAGACGGAGATAAATGCTCTTTTAGGAAGGGGGACTGATTCTAAGGAGTTTACCATATGAAATGGACCCATACGGCAATTGATCCCTACAAGATCCGCTCCCAATAATTCCAGTTGTTGAAGGGCATCTTTTACCTCCAGACCATTTTGAAGCACTCCTGTTTCATGGAGGGAGACCTGTGCAATGACAGGAACATCGGTTTCCCGCTTTGCGATATTCAGGACCGTCGTTAATTCCTCGAAATCATAATACGTTTCAAGAAGGATGCCATCCACTCCCTCTAACAATAAACAATATAGCTGTTCACGAAAGCTCCTTTTGATTTCTTCTAACGTCACATTTTGTTTGATTGCCCTGATCCCCCCGATGGTACCGAGAACATAGGTATCAATACCCGCAGCTTTTCGCGCCAGTCGCACTGCAGCAGTGTTGATTTCCTTCACTGAATCTTCCAAACCGTATCTGGAAAGTTTCTGATAATTGGCTCCGTACGTATTGGTCTGAATGATATCCGCTCCAGCATCAGTATATTCTTTATGGACCTTTAACACTTCATTAGGATGGGATAGATTCAATTCTTCAAAGCATCTGTCCACTCCATATGAATACAGCAATGTTCCGATTGCCCCATCTGCAATTAAGATTCTTTCTTTCAATTCTTCCAGTAACGGCTTCATGGCTTCCCCTCCTTTTATTATAGATTTATCACACTAATCCCTTTGTTTTCCTTTATACTGTCCAGCCCGTTTTGAAGATCCTTTATGAGTTCATCCACGTGTTCAAGTCCAACAGATAATCGTAGTAAACCATCTGTAATCCCCCTTCGCTCTCTTTCGTCTTTTGGCATGGAAGCATGTGACATTCTGGATGGATAGGAAAGAATCGACTCTACTGCCCCAAGGCTCACTGCGAAGACAGGAATGGTGACATTTTGAATGAACTGCTTCACCTCATTCTCCCCCTTTAACCTGAAGGAAAGAACGGCTCCAGGGCCTTCTGCTTGTCGTATTTGAATTTCGCGGCCAGGATGAAAACTCAGGCCCGGGTAATACACCTCTTCCACTTCCTTTCTTTTCTCAAGGAAGTTTGCTATTTTAAAAGCTGATTCTGATGACTCCTTCAATCGTACATGCAGTGTTTTCAAACCTCTCAGAAGCAGCCAGCAGTCCTGGACACCGAGGACTGCACCGAAAGAGTTTTGCAAGAAAGAAAGCTTGTTTGCAACCTCTATATTCCCCGTTACGGCAAGGCCTGCTAATACGTCACTATGACCGGCAAGAAACTTCGTCGCACTGTGAAGAACAACATCTACCCCTAAACTGATCGGTCTTTGAAGAAGGGGGGTCATAAAGGTATTATCTAGAAATGTTAAACATCCATTCGCTTTGGCAAGCTTCACCACTCCTTCAATATCCGTAATATTCAAAAGCGGGTTTGAGGGAGTTTCCATATAAATCACTTTCGTATTGTGCTTTATTGCACAAGCCACCTCATGGAGGTCCTTCATGTTTACAAATGAATATTCAATACCAAACTTGGTAAGTACCTCTGTAATCATTCTGTAAGTTCCGCCGTACACTTCTTCAGATACGAGAACATGATCTCCGCTTGATAATAATAAAAAGCTTGTTGAGATGGCTGCCATTCCCGATGAAAAGGCAAATCCTTTTATTCCTCCTTCTAATTCTGCAATCGTTTCTTCTACAGTTTCCCGCGTCGGATTACCTGAACGGCTGTAATCATATGTTCCATACTGATCGAAATTCTGTTGATGGAAGGTGGTAGCATGATGAAGCGGCGTAGAAACAGCACCGGTTTCTTTGTCAACCCCGTGAGAATGAATGAGTGACGTCTGAAGTGAAAATGGTTTTTTACTCATACGTAAGCACCTCTTTCTCCAATTGATGAAACACATTCTCCAAGTCTTCAATAAGGTCATCTATATATTCGATTCCCACCGAAAATCGCAGGAGTCTGTTGCATATCCCTATCTTTTTTCTTTCTTCCTCAGGAATGTCAGCATGTGTTTGCGTAGCAGGATAAGTGATGAAGCTTTCTACTCCACCCAGGCTTTCTGCAAATGTAATGACCTTCAAGTGTTTCAGGAAGGGGGCAACCCATTCTTCTTTTGCAATACGAAAAGAAAGCATTCCTCCCTTTCCTGGATATAAAACATCCGTTACACATTCATGCTCTTCAAGGTACTTTGCCAGTCTCTTTGCATTTTTTTCATGCTGAGCCATGCGAAGACTCAGGGTTTTCATTCCCCTTAATAAGAGCCAACAATCGAATGGGGCAAGCACCGCACCTATAGAGTTTTGGATAGTATAGAGCTTTTCACCAAGATCTGTTGTATTTACGACCACAATGCCAGCCAATACATCATTGTGTCCCCCTAAATATTTCGTAGCGCTGTGAATCACCATATCCGCCCCATTGGTAATGGGTTTCTGCAGCACAGGTGTGTAAAAGGTATTGTCGACAATGAGAAGCAGCCCCCTTTCTTTTGCTATGTCGGCTACTTCTGAGATACTCGCCTCATTCATTAACGGATTGGTAGGAGATTCAAGGAAAATGGCTCTGGTCTCGGCAGATATCTTTCCCTTTATTGCCCCCATGTCACTTGTATCAATAAAGTGACATTTGATCCCATATTGTGCTTCATACTGAACGAATAATCGGTAGCTGCCACCGTATAAATCTTTCGACACAATCAATTCATCCCCGCTCACAAATAGGTTCAAAACGGCCTGGATGGCCGCCATCCCCGAACTAAAGGCAAATCCCCTCTCCCCCTCCTCCAATTCTGCAAGAGTTTCTTCTAATGTAGTACGGGTCGGATTACCCGTTCTTGAATAATCATAGCCTGTCGATTCCCCGATCCCCTTATGTGCATAGGCAGTGGTTAAATGAATAGGCAGGCTTACGGCACCCGTACCGGGATCTTTTCGGTTTCCTGCCTGGACCAGTAACGTATCAATATGATTTTTCAACTTTCTTCTCTCCTTTTCTTCCTTGAAATCGAAAAGAAAAAAACAAAAAACCTTCTTAAAAAATAAGAAGGTTTTGTACATTCGTTTTCCCTCTTATCGTTCAAGTTGACATCAACTTGCTGGAATTAGCACCATACCTGATACTGCGGCTGGTTGCTGAGGTGTCGTCGGGCCAGTCCCTCTACCTCTCTTGATAAGAAACTATATGATTGTGTGAAAAATAACTTTCCCATAACTTATAACAAAGAATGTTAATTGTCAATGAGAATTATGAATTATCTGAAAATATATGATAATGATCGGTCACACCAGCAGGTTCTAAGTTACTGATAAATCCCGATTTTTTCTTTAATTTCTTTCAAAAAGGGAATCGTTTTTTTTCTGGCTTTCTTTGCTCCATCGTATAGGATAGCATCAAGCTTCCGGGGATTGGCTATCAGTTCATCATATTTCAAGCGAGGTTCTGCAATAAAGGAATTCATTACTCCAAATAGCTCTTTCTTCGCTTCCCCCCAGCCTATCCCTTGTTCAAATCTCCTTCTCATCTCTACAGTTTGTTCGATGGTGGCAAATTCTTTGTAAAGGGCAAAAATGACGGATGAGTCAGGGTCCTTAGGCTCTTCAGCCGGCATGGAATCAGTCTTGATCTTATTGATCAGTTTTTGAAGCTTTTTTGGTTCCTCGAACAAAGGAATCGTATTATTATAGCTTTTGCTCATTTTACGTCCGTCGAGTCCAGGTATAACGGATGTTTCTTCCTGAATGATATATTCTGGGATCGTAAATATTTTTCCATATTGTTTGTTGAAGCTTTCAGCCAGGTCACGTGCGATTTCAACATGTTGTATCTGGTCTTTCCCCACAGGCACCAACTCTGATTGAAAGAGGAGAATATCAGCGGCCATTAATATGGGGTACGTGAATAATCCCATGTTGATTCCTGCATCTACATCTTTTCCACTACGTTGATTTCCCTCTGCAAGGGATTTGTAAGCGTGAGCACGATTCATCAATCCCTTGGGTGCAAAACAGGAAAGAATCCAGCTTAACTCAAAAATTTCAGGAATGTCGGATTGACGATAAAAGATTGCCCGATCAGGGTCGAGGCCGAGAGCCAACCAGGCTGCAGCGACTCCGTATGAAAGTTCCTTCAATTGATTTTGATCGTGTATTTTGGTAAGACCATGATAGTCTGCAACAAAGTATGCCTTCTGGTATGATTCATTCTCTGCCAAACGCAATGCAGGTTTAATCGCTCCAATATAATTCCCCAAGTGGATCTGTCCAGTAGGTTTTATACCCGTCAGAACTGTTTTACCCATACCCCTTCACCTCACTCGAAATGATAAAAAATAAACACAAAAAGGGCTTCCCGTCCCCTAAAAAGGACGAGAAACCCGTGGTGCCACCTTTATTCGCTTACATCGTAGTATAAGCGCACTCATATGTATAGAAATCGCCTTCCATACACCGCCCCCTTTATCGGAGAGACCTTCCGCCTCGACCTACTCATTTTAGCCAGGATGCTCAAAAGCCCATTCAACGGTCTCTGCATGCTGATTTACACCAACCATCAGCTCTCTGAAATGTTTCGTCCGCCTACTCTTCTTTTTCATCGCATGTGATTATGATAAAGCATTTCCATTATTTTAATGCACTTGAAAAAATTGGTCAAGTGGATATCACATATTTATATTTCTCTGGATGAAAATGGCAGAAGGAGCTTTATGCCTCTTTTATTGAATGGTAAAACTTTCATGTCTGCGATCAGGTGACTCGTATAACCGATGACACAAGCTTCAAATACTCCATCCAACATGATGGATGACTCTAAATGGTGAGCAATCATTCCATAAAAAAGGACACCTAGGAAGGAATGGGTATAAGATCGATGAGAAACGAATGAAGCTGTGAATAGGTAGATCCCCAACATCCATAGCCAAGTCTCATTTAACTGCCATCCACATGCCGACACTCCTATCCCAGTAATCATCAACATCCTTCTTTGGGTGATGAATCCGGAGAGAATGATCATACCAACACCGTATGCAATACCAAACCATCTATCCTCCCCGATTCCTTCTAGATAGCTGTATAATATCATTAAGAATCCTATCATTTGTGCCACAGCCCTAATCATTTTCGCTGAGAAAGTAACCTTATTACTAAGCTTCCCGTCAATATCCAGATCAGGCATGAGTCCTGATAACCCGCCGATTGCAACAAGTACTACAGTCGTACCGGGTCCTGATCCATATGAGTTGGCGACTATGAAACCTGTTGCTGCTCCGATTGCCATATGTGCTGTGCCGTTCAATTGTGACCTCCTACTTCCCTTTCACATTATGCTGTAGATTACTATGATAGCTTTTATGACCTTCTTTGACCATGGGTAGAATGTATTGTTCCCTGCACTTCTTTCAGGCATGACGAAATGCTGTCAATGATTTCACTCAAATACGATCTTTTATGTGGAACAAAATCCAGATAACTAACTGATTTCGAGGAATATTTTTGTTCTCCTTCTTCGACGATAAAACCCTCTACCTCAATTTCCGTTTTCTCACATTGTACAAGTGCTTTAAAGTCTTGAAGTGTCGAACGATATATACCGGCCACTTCTTCTGGTTGAAGTCGGAAAACGTCGCAGGCAACAGGCTTGGAATAGAGGAACACATGGGTTAATTCCCTATCAATGAAGTCCCCTTGAATTAATTCTCCTTTCAAAATGCCCAATGGCTCCAGTTCATTCATCTTGATCATGACACCTAGCTCTTCATGAATTTCTCTAATACCATCCTCTATTGTCTCATGGGATAAGATATGCCCGGCTGCGGTTATATCAAGTAATCCCCCGTAATCCTTCTTGTGATTACTTCTTAATTGAAAGTATAGATACACATCACCCTGATCACCGTCATGATGGGCAATCCAGCAGTGAAACGTTTCATGCCAAAAGCCTTTAGCATGGACTTCAGATCTCGTCGCCACTCCGCATCTTTTTCCGCTGTCATCAAAGATGGCCAGTTGCTCATTTTCCACCTGAATCCCTCCGTTCGTTCATTTCCTCCAGATATTCCTTAATTTCCATCAGGTCCTCAACCACAATATCAGCTTCACGTAACTCGATTTCCTGCGAAAAGTCAAAGGCGCAGCCGATTGACAGTAAATCATTCGCCCTTGCCCCTTCGAAGTCTGACAGTCTATCACCAATCACGACACCGTAGGAAAGATCATGTTCTTCTTTGATCCTTTGAATCAACTTCCCTTTATCATTTGATTTGATTTCCTGGATGCTGTAACAGTTTTCAATCCACTGATCCAATTGATAATACTCAACTATTGCCTTAAGATAATGAGGGTATCCATTGCTGGCTACGAAGATACGGAAGCCTCTTTCGGAAAGATAAGTTAATATTTCTACAGTATGGGGGTATAATTTCCCTTTGCCCCTATAAATATTTTCAATCAGTAATGTTTGAAATAGATCATTTACTTCAGTATGTACATGGACAGGATGATGAGGGATGAGGGTTTCCCACACAACGTAAAGAGGCACACCCATGATAGCCCTGTATGCCTCGACAGGCGTTTCTCCATTCCACATCCCTTTATCTCTCAATAGTTGAAAGGTATCCTGGAGGGACTCTTCAAGAATTTGGTTCGTTTGAAACAACGTTCCATCCATATCAAAAATCATTGCAGCTTTCATATATATTCTCCTTTAATGCCTTACTTACATTTATATTTACAAAGTGGACCTTCCCTAATCATATCAAATTCATATTGGAGATCCTGTCCTTATCATTCGTTTGCCCTTCGGACTTTTAGGAAATCTGTTTTCTTTCCCACAAAAAAAACACGAGAACGCTTCTCCCGTGTGTGAACTCCTTCAATCAGTTTAAGATGCATCAGGAAGATAGAATAGGACCGTCAACATCATGCCGATAACAGAAAAGATGACAATACTCACTGCTACAGACCTGTGAGACCTTGACACATGCTTCTTCTTTAACACGTTAATAAACTTAAAAGCCAATAACGAAAGAATAAACAACGATACAAATAAGAGCTCGCTCATGGACAATCCCTTTCTCCAGTAAGGTGTGTTCATTTTTAAGATATGTTCATACTTTACCATAATTTCTTATTCAAAAAAATTATTTATCCTTAAAAATAGTAATAAACCCATCGAGGAGTTTTCCTTAACGCTTTTTCCCATGCAGGCAATTTATTGAAAGCATTCATCGTTAGTTTTTCACTATCATGAATATCGTTATGAATGAGTGATTCCAACTCCCGGGCAATTTTCTCATCTCGAATGATGCAGTTGCTTTCATCATTTAAATAAAAGCTTCGCGGATCCCAATTCGCAGTACCGATGTCTGCCCATTTATGATCGATGACCATGACTTTTCCATGGAAGAAGCCTTTTTCATATAAATAAAGATCGATCCCGCTCTCTAACAAACTTTTTTCAATTTGATAACTTGGAGGTTTAGTGAACCATGCATCAGTATCATCCGGAACGAGTATCTTCACTTCAACTCCTCTATTCACTGCCTTCTTTAACGCTGCAATCAACGGAGCATTGGGAATGAAATAGGGGGTGGTAATGGTCAGACTCTCTTGAGCCCCATCGATCCATTCGATTGTTTTATTCACGAGGCTGTCTCCTGTTGAAAATATGAAGTGCACATTACTTTCCCCTCTTTCCTCTATTGGAACATAAGGAGTATGGATTCCCTTTCGATTGCCTCCATCTTCAAGCCAGTCCCTTTTGAATTGCAAAGCCACATCTTTGGCTGCATCTCCCTCCAACCGGATATGATAATCCCTCCAATATCCTAATTCCGGATCTTTGCCAAGATACTCATCCCCCATATTAAAACCTCCCATATAGGCTGTATTTCCATCAATGGAGATGAGTCTCCGATGATTCCGGTGGTGAACAGAATAAAACAGGTTCTTCAGGGAGAGGGGTCTGCTTTTTACTATGTTAACCCCTCCTTCTTCCATGCGCTTTACAGTCTTCTTCTTAATATCTGAGCCTAACAAGTCAGCGGACAAGCGGACATCCACACCTTCTTGAGCTTTCTCTATTAACAAATCAAAAAAACGGTTGGAAACCTCATCGTCCCTGATGATGAAAAAATGTATCCATACAAAGGATTCAGCTCTCCTTATATCTTCAAATAAGACTTCATATACACTTTCCCCAGTATTGTAAACGCTGATAGAAGCTTTACTGGTAATGGTTTCTGTAATGGGGTGAGTTCTTGTGTAATTCTTCACTCCTTGCCTGACATCCCAATGCATGATCATGAACAAAACCACGATGCTTGCAGCCAGAAGCAGAAGCCCGATTAACCCTTTTTTCACCAAGGAAACTCACCGCCTTTCTATTTAATAGTAGCTTTTGTTTAAGGAGCAGGACTATACATTTCTAAGAAAACAAAAAGAGCATTAACTTGGCGTTAATGCTCTCATTTTTTCCTCTTGTTGACTCTTATAAGGTTATAAATGATACGTACGCATACAAATATGAATCCACCTATAAATGAACCAAGGGTATTCATGATCCAATCATCAATATCCGTTGCTCTTCCCAAAGGAAGATAATATTGTGCAAGCTCAATACCAAAGGAAAAGAGTGCGCCTATAAATGTAACCATTAATACAATCTGTTTCGAATGCCTCATCCACCAGGCAATGAAAAAGGTGAGAGGAATAAATAAGAGTATATTGGCCAGCAAATTTCGAATAGGCACATCTAAATGAATGCGATAAATTAAATTTAACTTAAGATTGGAGAATGGATCTAAATTCACAGACCCTTCTGATACGTTCCCACCTGTCAATGGGGTGAGGGTAATCAAACAAATCGCTGTGATGGTTATGCATGTAAACAAGACGGGCAGTAAATTCATCCATCTGCCCTTCCCTTTTCTTTTCTTCCAAAAGGAGACTGCAAAGATAAGGGACACCGTCACGACCACAATAATGGGAAGTACCCAACCAAATGCGCTCCATAATTCTTTCATGATTTCGTATCCTACTTTCTTTTATGCTACAACACTTTCCTCCGGTTTGTTTATCATGATATATGTGTTCAGTAGTGGACTTATGACAATATCCTGATGGTCACATCCGCTGAATCTTTATCTTTCCCATTCCAAGAAGTGTGAATTTCAAATGTCCCTTCCTCAAAAAACAATGGAAATTTGCGTTTAAAGAATGGCTGCATCGGTAATTTCAGAGCTTCTGTTTTTGGGACCCATACAAGACTGCCTTCAGGTGGGTGTTCAAGGAGATCACCGGATGTTTCATAAGCAAGGAAATTGTACACCATATATCGAAAACCTTCCTCCGGGACCACATATTCATCTAACCCTTTATACCTTATTTTTTCCACATGTAAACCCGTTTCTTCCCTTACTTCACGTATTGCTCCGTCTAGGGGACTTTCAGGGAAATCAATTTTCCCTCCAGGTGCGATATAACCTGGGTATTGTTTCGATTGCGGTCTATCCAGCAAAAGTACGTCATTCCCCTGTTGTACCATGACTAATGTATACATCACTGTCTTCACTAATTCCTCACCCTTTAAATCCTTCTTCAATCCATTTTCGCTGATCGTCCATCCTTAATGTCAGTCCATCCTTATCCAATCTCTCTAAAAACGGGATCATATATTTTCTGGATACTCCCAATATTTCCTTTGCTTCTGAAAGATCAAATTTTTTTCCTGTGTTTTCTTTCAGGTTAGCTACTGCTTCCATAAATACTTGATAGGAATAAGATTTTTCATCATCCAGGGGTACGATTTTCTTTTCCTGAATAAAGAAATGGTAGAAATCAGACCTCCATCTTTCCGGGATCCCCGCTTGTTGAAAGTAGTCGTTCATGGACTTTACCTTTGTTCCGTCAGACTGTAGGAATGTCAGGACCTGCTGGCACCGTTTTTCCCATTCAGGAGGGAGATGGGGAATGAAGCCCTCTAAGGAGAGCAACCCACCGTCTTGTTTCCAAGATTTAAGTTCAATAACATAATCGGCTAGCTCACTTGTATACGTTCTAAACGTTTGCTTCAATTCTCCACTATTCATCCCTTTTAGTAAGGGGTATTCACCATGGAACCTGCGAAGAGCTTTCTCCATGTCGTTCATGCATTCTTCCACTATGTTCATATGGGTAATTTTAGACTGAGGTAGTTTAATCCACTTTAAATCACCATTCAACAGTTCATCCAGGTCTTCATGTGAGATAGAAAGATCGTTTAATATCATGGAGTCTTCGACACACTTGTATTGTTCAAGCAGCCTGAGCAGTCTTTCTTTAGGGGTGCCTTTCTTTTCTGCCTGCAAGAAAGCGATGGTTTCTTCCCCGAATTTGTATTTCCCCCCATTGGGATGAATGATCCAACCTCCCCCGATCGTTTCCGTTGGGGATGGTCTTCTTATGATAAACCGATCCCCTCTTTTAGCAACAACGGACTCATCCAGACGGATTTGACATAAAATAGGATCCGTTTTATTTGTCAATGTATTCCGGTCAAAAAATATAAGCCTTCCCATCACTTCAGAAGTCCCGGTATGAACTACAACAGGCATCCTTTGTTTTAGTGGATGGACCAGTCCATCTAAAACAACGAGATTCACATCAATCGTATCCGTTACACTAAAATGAGTAGACGATACAAGTACATTCCCCCGCTTGAGCTCTTTGTAATCCACTCTTGAAAGGTTAATGGCTGCACGTTGACCGGCAAACGCACTGAATTCTTTCCTATTATGGCTTTGGATTTGCTTTGCTCTTGTATGTATACGTTGAGGCAATATGGTTATTTCCTCTCCGGTGTTCAAGCTTCCCTCAAAGACAGTGCCTCTTACAACGGTACCCTGCCCCTTTATCGTGAATACCTGATCAATCGGTAAACGGAAATCTCCTCTAATTCTCCTTGGGGCCGTATCCTTCAATGCCACAATGAGTTTCTGCCTTAATTCTTGGATCCCCTCACCGGTTATACTATCCACAAGCAGAACATCGGAATCCTCGAATACCGTTCCCTCCAACTCCTGGAGCACCTCTTCACGCGCCATGTCTCTAAGTTCTTTGTCTACTCTCGAACTCTTCGACAGTACGACCATGCCCTCCGTTACACCTAATAGGGCAAGTATATCCAGATGCTCCTTTGTTTGTGGCATAACCCCTTCATCTGCCGCTACGACTAAAACGACGAAATCGATTCCTGCCACACCTGCGATCATTTGCCGGATAAACCTTTCATGACCCGGCACATCCACTACGGAAATCTCCATTTCATCATCATGATACAACGGGGCAAACCCAGGTTCAATGGAGATGCTTCGCTCTTTTTCTGCCTTTAAACGATCTGTGTCCACCGAAGTAAGGGCCTTTGTAAGGGTTGTTTTTCCGTGATCGATGTGACCGGCCATTCCAATCGTGTAATAATTTTTCTCCAATCTCTCACCTTCTCCTATCTTTTCTTATTGAACCGAAATAATATGACGCCTGCCATGATCGCGAAACAAGCGGCGAATAAACTTCCCTTCCACACATCCCCATCAGCAAAAGATTTAACCACCCATATCAATATAAATATGGTGATACACAGATCAAAAATCAGTATTCCTTTAGAATTTCGAATGTTTCTTCACCTGCTGCCCAATAATATAGTTGTGACTCTCTCACTTTATCATACCTTCTCTTAGACGTTCCATGGGGTCTATTTCTTACCATTTAACACTCTCCTAAAAAAGGCCCATTTGAACGAATGATCATCTTCAGAAACAATCCGTATATTCATTGTTTCATCACCGATGCTTTTTTTATTATAATCCTATTCCCTTGTATTTGGAAAAATTAAACCATCATGCTTTTCGTAATCATTGTTGCTATCCTAAAGAAGAAAGTTGAAGTTGATTTCCGCTGCAGGATGCTCCAAAACAACGTTCTAAGCATGTATTTAAATAATGGTAGAAACAACTACATTAAAATGTATTAAAAGGATGATTTCCTATTAAGGAACAAAGATGTTGCTTTATTGTTCATTGACACATTCAGCCCCTTCGCTATAAAAGTTTCAAAGATGAGCGTAGACTCCAGCGTAAGTACATACGTGCTGATGCTAAAAGCAACAATTGTTGCGAAAGGAGCGAAACATAAAAAAGGAGAATCACCTGATATGAAGTGATTCTCCTTAAAACTGGGACTGTTACGTTCCTTCTTTTATTAACGTTTTCATATCTTGTACCATCTCATCGTATGGGACGTCACTATTGCCACTATACGTTTTCACGACTATTCCTTCCTGATTGACCAAATAAAAACTTGTACCGTGAATCATCTGATCGGAATTGGGGTCGTCCGCGACTATGGAACGAAAGGAATGTTCTGCAAGGTCTTTTACCTCGTCAAATTCATAGCCTGTCAGTAGATCCCATTTGCTTGTGTCCGCATCAAAATTAGCAATATACTCCTTTAATGCTTCTGGTGTATCATTTTCAGGATCTACACTGAATGAAACGATCTTATAATCCTCGACACCTTCTTCGTTCAACTTCTCTTGAAGCTTTGTCAAGTTGAATGTCATAGGGGGACAAACCGTTTCACAATTGGTAAAAATGAAATCCGCTATCCAAACCTTTCCTTTTAGATCCTTTAGACTGACTTCTTTACCATTTTGGTTCGTATAATTGAAATCTTTCACTTCATAATTTGTTTCTGCTTGAAAGTTACTATTACTGCAACCTGCAAGGAGAAAACCGATGATGCTTATCACCAGAATGAACGTTTTGGTTTTAGACACCTATATCTCCTCCGACTTTGTCTTTCTCTCCCATTCTATGTTAGTAAAAAAAGGATTAAAAAACAATTGGTACAGAAAAGATACATTGTCAATTTTGTGAAAGCTGAACCCTTCCTCTAAAGAAAGTCCCGTCTCATTCCTCCCGTTCCTGCATTTTCTTCTTAGAGAATAGATAGTGAAGGATATATCCATGAATAACCATGATGGTAATAAAGGCTAAAAAGTAGTAAAAAACACCCATGACTCCATCCGATCTATCTTCTGTTATGATCCACCATACAGATGCGATGAATAGAAATGAAAATTGCACGGCTACTCCTTCAATAAAAGGTTTTTTATAGGTGTTAAAATCCAATAGCCTCTTCCAGCTCCATCCGATTGCCACAACAGCCGATAGCAACAATAAGAGGATATAGATGCTGATATTCATATGGAAACACTCCTTTCTTTATCACTACTCACTCGTATGCAGGGTAAAATGAACAAAACACTGAATGAGCTTTTCATACGCAAGATACCATTCTCTATTCACTATTGTCTTTTTTCATATCGATAAGCATTAAAGTGTTTGATGTTGACGTTCACCTTTACTTTGTCTAAAGAGTTGTCTGTGAGGTAAAACGATTTATCTTCTTTAAGCTTTTTAAATTCTTTAGGATGGGATCTAAACCATTTCACTCCCACATCATATAGGTCCATTTGATTTTCGAGACCCCGATTATAGACGGTCTCTACCCTTTTTTCAATAGAATCTTCTAAGGTTGATTGTAATTCTTCGTACGGTACATCATTTATCTTCTCTAATAATTCAGCTTCCACATTGACTTCTAACGAGAACTTTGGAAATCCAGAGTCTTCCTTAGAATATTTCACTTTCGGCTTTTTGGAAGATAACTTAAAAGTCGAAAGTAAATCCTCTTCTTTAAACAGAGAATAATTTAGCGTACTATGATCCTTCATTAACCAATCAACTAAAATGGAGTCTTCTGAAGAAATATGTCCCATTAATTGAGCATCCTGAAATACATTGTATCCATCCAAATAAAGCAGGGGGAGCTTGTCCCCGCTTTTCCATGAATCTTGATCAATTCTGATGTTCGGTATGAAAGCTGTTCCCATCGGTTCATAATATTCTCTCAGAAAGTGCATAAGGCTCATGGTTTCAATTTCATCCTGCAGACTTTCTACCTTCTCTTCTGTAAGAAGGACCGTATATACAGGTGGATAATCGAACAGCCCTTTGGCACTGAAGACCTCTTCCATATTCATATCGGTTGTGAACAATTCAAGACTTGGCCTTAAAGAACGGTTCCTTCCTACATCTTCCAATACTTCTTTAAATTTATTCTCTAATAGATCTCTTGATAAAACAAGTGCTTTAGTATGCCCAAAGAACAGAGGAGGTCTCGTAAGTTTATACAAATTACTTACGGCCATATTTAATGTTTTCCCTGATGCCGACCCTACAAACGTCGGAATAGGTTCAATTGGTCTCGTCCCTTCTTGTTTGGCTACATTTGCAAAATTCAACCCTTGGAGATAGGCCGTATACTCATCTTTCGATTTGTCATAATCAAGCCCTATGGAGACGATATATGTTAAGTCCTGGATGTTCTTTGAGCCTGTACACCCAGATAAAAAGAGAACAGAAATGAACATTAAGATGATGTACTTACTTTTTTTGTTGTACACGATGAACGGATCCTTTCCTTGATTGGTCTTCCGGATTCGTTGAGTTGTTACGTTGTTTGTAGAATTGGATCGGGAGCCTGAAGAATGACCGAATCGTCTCATTCCAGCTGATAGGAGCAACTGTACCTAAATAGGGCACACCAAATGAGGATAGTGTAGAAAGATATATAACGGTTAATATGAACATCATGATCACTCCAAAGAGGCCGAAAAATGTACTGACGAATAAAACGACAAACCTTAAAATGGTCGTCCCGTACTTCAGGCTTTGATTCACGAGGGTAAAGGATGAAATATAGGTGATAGCCCCCATGACGAGCATCGTCGGTGATGTTAATCCTGCCCGTATCGCTGCATCCCCTACGATCAGTCCCCCGAGAACGGATACGGTTTGACCGATTGCTCTCGGAAGACGGACACCCGCTTCATTAAAGAATTCAAATAAAAAAAGGACAATGAACATTTCCAAGGGAGCTGAAAGGGGCAGCCCGAATCGCGACATAGATACCGTTGCTACGAGTAAATAGGGTATTTGCTCAATATTATAAGCCGAGAAAGCCACCCATAATCCTGGCAGAAATGCAGAGATCATAATACCGACCATCCTGATGATCCTTTCAAAGGATACATAAACATAATTAATACTGGCATCTTCAGGTGATTTGGTTTGAAGTAATAAATTCACGGGTGCTATCGATACAGTTGGAAACCCATCGACAATAAGGGCAAATCTCCCTTGATTTAATGTATCGACAATAAAATCCGGCCTCCCTGTATAATTAAAGCTGGTAAAAATCGAATAAGGATTATCTTCTAGAAGGGACTCTACCTGTTTGTTGCCCGTTATCACATCGATATCGAGTTTATCCAGCCTTGTATGTAATTCTTTTAGAACCTCTTTATCAATGACATCACTTAAATACATGATGGCCATCTCTGTGTTACATCTTTTCCCTATCACATATTTTTCCACACAAAGGGAAGGAGTGAACAGTCTTCTTCTAATTAATGATATATTGGTGTATAAATCCTCGACGAATCCATCTTTTGGACCACGGATGGATGTTTCCAAGGAAGACTCTTCTGGCTGCCTTAGGGGGAGGTCTCCAGCATAAATCGAGACGATTTTCTCATCAATGAAGAATACCGCGTAGCCTGTAAATAGTGAAGCGGAAACCTTATCAAGGTTATCGTCTGGGAGTACTTCCGCTTGAAACGTTCTCACCAGCTTTTCCAAATAAGATTCTCCCTGGCCCACTTCCAGTTTGGGAAAGATATATTGGTCAAGGTATTGACGATCTACCAGGCTCTCAAAATAAACAATCGTCACCTCTTGTTCTTTAAAGAAATGTTGTTTCATGATCAGATCTTGACTGTATAAGAATTGCTCTTTCAGCTGAGACAGAACATCCAGTTTCTCTTCCGTCGTTTGTTTTTCTTGAAAGACCTTCTTCATAGGAAACATCCTTTACTTTATGAATCGAAGTAATATGGCAGACACGACGATTTGCACCATGAAAAGCACAACCGTTACCGGAAAATATAGTTCGAATAAATAATTATAAAACGAGTGGGTATCGACCGGGAAAAGTACCATCACAAATAAGAGAATGTACAGGGGAATCAGCACTTTTATTGGAATGCGATATTGGGCTTTCTTTTTATAGAAAAAACCGGCTAAAAAGAACATAAATAAACTGATTCTTATCAGCGCTCCGCACAACCATTGATAAAGGGCGAAAAAATCCAGGTGAGTGATGAATTCTCCGATTGCCAGGATCCTCCACTGTTCGTAAGCAGGATACCTCATGTAAGCGGCCTCTACATGACCGAATTCCATAATCGATGCCGTCAATGGACCAAACATCAGACCCATGAAAATGAGACCCAGCACGATTAAATGATGAAATTTTATTTTGTCTTCCGTATAAGGCTGCAACAGCACAATCAGATAGAGTTCAAGTAACCCGCATAATACATAAATCATCCCCTTCGTAACAGGAACATATCCGTCGCTGAAAATTGGGAAAAGTAAACTGGGCTCTTTCATATTCGTATTGGTAAAAGCAATGAAGAAACCAAAGATCATCACCAGTGGCAATAGGATTCCACTCGCTATCGCCATATGTTTAACACCCGCCCATGTGATCAGAAAGCAGATAATGAAGATGGATCCTATCACAATAAAGGAAGGCACATCTGCAAGGAAGTATGCACTTAGCCATAGTATTAAGTCATCAAAGGTGATATATGCACTGGTTAACAAAAATAAACAAAGGGGAAGAGAAAATAGAAACACGATCCACTTCGGCCATTTTTGATTCAGTAAATAAAAGAATCCCTCTTTAGGAGAATTTTTTACGATGTAATAGACTAAAAAAGTCATGATGAGCAGGATGGGATAGGAAGCAAGGATGCTGATCCAACTATCTCTTCCCGCTGCTCTCAGAATGCTCGGGATAAGCATGACATGATTCAACAACCCGGTTGAAAGGATCAATAATAATAGGAGTTGTCTAGGAAGTAAGATGTGACGAATGTTCTTCATTTGATTGATCTCCAGACATAGATAAAAGTATATTTCTATTTATGTCCTCCTCCTTGTCTTTGGAAACCCACTAGGAAGAATTTATTTAATCCTGCTTTGTTATAAGAACTAGAAAAGGCCCAGGAACTTGTCCTGGACCCCTTTCTGCCTATTTATACTAAAAACTGAAATTCCGTCCTACTGCCATTTTGCGAGGATATGACTTCAAGACGTGCATCGATTCTTTCCTTGAGCTCTGGAACATGAGAAATCAAGCCTACTAACCGTCCGCTGCTTTGGATATCCATGAGTGCCTCAATTGCATGGTCCAGGGATTCAGGATCCAACGTTCCGAACCCCTCATCTATGAACATCGTTTCCAGTGATACCCCGCCTGCATATTGCTGTACCACATCAGCAAGTCCTAATGCCAATGCTAATGATGCTTTAAAACTTTCCCCTCCGGATAACGTTTTAACATGTCTTTCCTGACCTGTGTACTGATCAAAAACAAGCAGCTCTAAACCACTTTGCACGTTCCCTTTGCTCCGGTCTGTTTTACGAATCAATTGATATCGACCTGATGTCATTTTGATTAATCTTTCATTTGCCACCTTCAGTATGTCTTCAAGGAATGATGCAAGGACGTATCTTTCAAAGGTGATGCGATTTGCATTCTGTCCCCTTGCCACCTCAGCAAGATGTCCTACCATTTGATACTTGGACTCCATATGTTTTATTCCATCATTGATGGTGGTGACTCTTGAAAGAATCCGCTTATTCTCATTTGTATTTGTCTTGATCTTATTAAGTTCATCATTCACAAGACTCATTTCTTCCGTTACATGGGAAATTCTTCTTTCAATGCTTATAATATCCGGCTTGTCTTTATCTTTCAGAAGCTTATCGATGTCTTCCAAACGATCCGAAACCGACCGCCATTCTTCACCATATCTCTTCACTTTATCCTGTAGTGTAAGAATATCTGCTTCAGACTTCTTAGCATCTTGAAATGATTGATAATGAGAAAAGCCTTGTTCTGTTAGAAGGGCCAAAAATGCTTCACGTTCTGTTTTCATTTCTGCATTTGCTTTTTCAATTTGGTTTTCCTTATCCATAACCTGAGACTCTTTTACGCTGAAAGAGTTCTCTAGTTCATAGTATCGCTTCTGTGCCAGTTCAAATGCCGCTTTCAATTCTTCTCTCTTTTGCTTTTGCTCATTTAAAGCTTTATTAAATTGAACTTTTGACCTTAACTCAAATGGAATAGCTTCCTTCACTTTTTCAAGAGTTGTTGCTTTCGTCAGAAACAACGTGTTCAGCTCCTGAAGCACTTCGTGATTAGAATGCTTAGCTTCTTCAAGCTCTTCCAACTTTTCCTTTCCTTTTCTTACTTCTTCTTTCATCACTCTTGATTGTTCAACGATTTGTTTCTTTTTCGTTATCGTACGTTCCAATGCTTCAATCTCTGATGTCAGTTCGGTAATAGAATCCGCTGCATCGGCCTCTTTAAAGTTCACTTTCTTCTTTTTTATCTTTTGAACGATCACTTCTATTTGATCCTGAATGCCTCTTATTTTCATTTCTTCCTGAACGATCAAAAGACTTATTCTTTTTTCTTCTTGGTTCAGCTCTTCAAGCCTTTCTTTAGCTGCCTTCAAATCTTCCTGAGAAGGTAAAGCATCGACTTCATCTGCAGGATAGGGGTGATGCAGAGAGCCGCAGACAGGGCATGGCTCTGAATCTGTAAGTCCTTTCGCCAGATATGCAGCCTGAGCTGAATGCCATTTTCCTTCTATATGTGCCATGGTTAGAGCAGCATCATCCAATTGCTTTTTAAGATGACTATGCTGTACCTTTAAACTCTGCTCCTCTTTTTGGATTTTTTGAAGCTTGCTATTCATTTTCTCAATGTCATTCAGTTGCTCTAGCAATGATAGGTTTTCCTGAAGGGAAGTCTCCAACTGAAACCATTCTGTCTGGCTATTTTCCCATTCTTCCAGTCTTTTTTCCCGTGCATTTATACCTTCCTGTAAGAATGTGATTTGCTCTGTCTGTTTATTAACGACCTCTTGCTGTTTCTCGTATCTCGCTTTTAATTCTTCGGTTTCTTTCGTCATTCCTTCCAAGGAATCAATGTCTTTTTCCAATTCTTCAAGTTGAGCAACTTTTCTCGACACAGCTTCCCTCAGGTTTTCGTTGTCTGATTCTTGCTTTAATGCTTTTTGGGCTATCACGAGCTTATGGGAAATTGCTTTCTTTTCCTCCGAAAGTTGTGTGAATTGCTTTTTTAGTTCGTTCAAGTTTTTACTCAGTCTATGACAATACTCATCCTTTGGGACTAAATGGGAGGCGCGCTGCGCCAATAGAATCTCCTGTTCAATTCTTTCAATTTCAGGCTTTGTTTCTATAAGGGATTGTTTCCGGGCATTGAGCTTTTCTTGAAGGGCATATTGTTCCACTAATCCCCTTGCCTCCTGGAGCTCCTTATGAAGAGCATCCCTTTTCTCCTGCACCCCTTCATATTTCAGCTGCATTTCCTTTACTCTATTCTCCATGCTTTCGATATGAATAGGGAGAATTTGAAGGATATGGTGTTCATTTAACGGAGTTTCCGATAATAATGTTTCAAGCTGTTCATTTTCTTCAAAATGAACCCTAAGTAATTCCCGTGTCCGTTCATCTATAGAAGTTTCAACTGTCTTTCTCAAATCGTCAGCCTCAGATTTCAGTTTCTCCTGGATCGTCTTATATAGCTCTGTATGGAATAGGCGCTGCAGGATGAGCTCTTTATCTTTACTATCTGACGTTAAGAGTTTCCGAAACTCTCCTTGAGGGATCATCAGAATCTGTCTGAATTGATTGGCATCGAGTTGTATCAACCCTCTGATCTTCTCGTCAACATCCCGGACATTTGCCGCGAGCAGCTGTTCCTTGCCCTCATCATCGTAAACATATAGTTCAGAACGGGCATTGATGGTCGTGAAACCTTCTCCCCTTGCTTTCTTCTTGTCCTGTTGAGGAGAACGCCAAATACGATAGGACCTTCCTCTTAAACTGAAGATAAGCTCTACTTCCGTTAAATCTTCATTACTGGCAAATTGGCTTCTCAATTCAGAGGGACTGCGATCTTCACCACTTGCTTTTCCATAAATTGCGTAGGATAATCCATCAAAGATGGTCGTCTTCCCGGATCCTGTCTTCCCCGATATCACGAACATTGTCCTGTTACCAAGGGAACGGAAATCGATGACCTCTCTTCGTGCATAGGGACCGAATGCCTGCATCATTAATTGAAGGGGCTTCATGCTTGTTCTACCTCCTTCCTGGCTTGCTCTATAACATTCAGAAGAGTTTCTTCCTTTCCTTCATTCCAGTCACCCGTAGTCATATCCGTGTAAAATTCTTTAAATAATTCCAGTTCAGACCGTTTTTTATTCTCTAGTACTTTAAAAGAATTTTTCTTTTTCGCATCAGTGACATCGAGCTTCCTCTCTAAATGAAGGACGTTAGGATAAACTTGCCGCAATTGATTGATGGGATCGATCAACGTCCCTTCATCTTGTAATGTGATCTTTAAATAATCATCCACTTTCTGTGATCCATAGAATCCGGGATCCAGAAGTTCCTCCATTCGTCCCTGCAATTCTCTCATATCTTGCTTCGGCTGAAGTACTCTTTCCCGCAAATGGAATGAACCGTCTCCTTCTATTTCGACAATCGTGACAGACTTCCGCTGTCTTGCTTCCGAGAATGAATATTTTAATAGAGATCCTGAGTACCTTATCGTTTCATGCTTAATGGCATCAGGACTATGCAGATGACCAAGGGCCGTGTAATGAAAGGAACGGAACACCTCTGCACCGACACAACCAGCCCCCCCTACCGATAGCGTTCGCTCTGAATCCGTCGTTTTACCTCCTGTCACAAATGCATGGCCTACAAATACATGAGGTCCTTCTTGATTCATATTCTCTTCGATTCTCTTGACAATGGCTTCCATGGCAGTGTGATGGGAATGAATCGATTCGTCTTCGAGAATTTGTCTCACACTTCCCGGTTCAGCATAAGGGACGCAGTGAAATTGCACTCCTTTAATGGTAATTGGAGTAAAATCATTGGTCAGTTTCCCTTTTAAGTGTAATTGACTATGCTTGTACCATGATGTACCAAAAGATAATCGTTCTGCACTATCGTGGTTTCCTGTGACGGCTACGATGGGCGTCTTCAATTCCACATTGATTCTATATAAGACATCGTCCAACAACTCTACCGCTTCAGTGGGAGGAACAGACCGATCATAAAGATCTCCTGCTATAATGACAGCATCAGGCTCTTCTTCCTTCACCACTTCAATAAATTGCTCCAATATGTATTTTTGTTCTTCGGTCATGAATATACCATGAACCAATTTACCTAAATGCCAATCAGCGGTATGTATGAATTTCATGCTCCATTTCTCCTTTCCGTTCAAAAAGTATCTCCTTAAATTATACCAAACTAATCTCTCATAGGTGAAAGGAAATGCCATTTAAAAGAACATCCGTTCCACCCGGATCCTTATTCCGTTAACTATAAAGGAGATCCTTTGATTATGGGATCTCCTTTACGATTATTCTTTTAAGTGCTGTGGCAGTGTTTGTATCGAAGTAATCACGGCATCGAGTTTCGTCTCAATACGATAAAGAAGATACATCGTGACTACAATCGGGAATCCCACTTCAGACACGAAAGAAATAATGGCTTCCATCCTTCCTCCCTCCTCTCACTTTGTATATAGTAGATTCACAGGAAAAAGGATACGTACCGATTAAAAAACGGATCCAATCGGCATTGGATCCGTTTTTTCATATTATCCGTTAATGTCACTGATTAAGCTTGAACTCACTAGTCCGGCTTCCTCAAGAATTTCTTTGATCTGATTTTCTGCTTCGTTCAATTTTTCATTGGCAGCGGTTAAATCTGCTTCGCCTTCTTTAGATAGAGCTTCAGCTTTCATATTATAGGATTCTGCCAAAGTGGACTTGAATGATTCTACGTCTTCCTTTTGTTCTCCAAGACCTTCAGGAATTTCCATTCCCTCTACAACTTTAGCTGATTCCGTGGCAGATGCAGAGGCAGCTTCTTTCATTTCAGCAAGTTCTTCCCCTGCTGGAGGCTCTTCCCCTGCCATCGCTTCTTCGAATCCATTAAGATCAATATCTACACCATTTACAGTTGTTGTTAAATTTAAATAAAAATCCATTAACTCTCCAGCAACATTCGTAGTTTCTTCAGATGCTTTTGATGTGTCTTCTTTTTTAGCCTCATCAGAACCTGTATCTGAACACCCAGCTAATGCTAACGTTAAACCCAGACCTAAAACCCATACTTTTTTCATACTTGTTTCCCCTCTCTGTATCGATCAATATGTTCAAGTATAAAAGGTAAGCAACACATATAAGAAATCGCTTCCTCTTTATGATAAGCCGGCAAAAAGTATCTTATCACGGCCAGAATAGACTGGTAAAGAAGATTTTTCTAATTTCTTGAAAGTTTAAATCTTGTAAAAATTACAAATATACAGCCTATTAGGCTAGAGAAAATCAAAACGTTTGCCACAGAGAATGAAAACATTTGTACAAATTTTTTCATTCGTGTTATAAATGATATATATCCTCATTTGGGGCTGATTGTTGAGCTGGTGCTTGCCTAGGTCTTCAAAACCGCTTGGGAGGCGCGTGCCGTCTAACAAGCCTAAAATGTTGATTTAAAGCCATTGTATTAGAATAATTCCCACTAGGTCTCAGAGTCAAAAATATCAAGACCTATTGAGACCTTTAGGTAAAACCTAGTGGTACATAATCTTATATTTTGTATAATTCCTTTTTAACCCACCTACTTATTTGAGGAGGGTTTTTATTATGTCCAAAATTGTGCAAAGAAAACTTAAAAGAGAAGGGGCAGGCAAAGGCAGGCCAAGAAATTACAACAAACCTATTGATTATACTTTCAGTGAGATGTTTGATAGGTTTATGTCATTTAAGAAAACAGAGGGTTTGGCTAAAAAAACAATTAATGATTATTATACTCACTTTAATTATCTAATTGACTTTTTGGAAAGTGACTTAGAGAAGGATGAAATAACACTTGAAGTCTTTAGGGATTATATAGATTTTATGATAAATGAAAAGGGACTATCACCTGTAACTGCCAATGTAAGAATTAGAACAACCAGAGCTTTTTTAAGGTACTGCTATCTCGAAAACTATATAGAGTACCCTATTCATGAAAGATTCAAGCCTTTAAAGACTAAAGAGGATACATTAGAATCCTTTACTCCTAAAGATATAAAAATGCTTTTAAATGCTATTGATGAAACTAACTATACTGGCTTCAGGGACAAAGTTATGATATTTATTCTTTTAGATACAATGATTAGATGTTCTGAATTGATACAACTAAGAAGGGAAAATGTTGACTTAAAAGAAGGGTCAATAAAGTTGGAACCACATGAAACAAAAACTAAAAGAGCTAGAAAAGTTCCCCTTTCTACTAGAACAGTAAAGATACTAAAAGAGTATATGGATGAAACTGAAGATTTTTATTCTGAGTGGCTATTAGTTACCTATGAGGGAGAACAACTTGCTGACAACACCATTAGATGGAGATTTAGAGATTTAGGAGAAGCAGCAGGGCTGACAAATAAAAGAGTTTCTCCACATACATTTAGGCACACAGGGGCATTGTTTTATGTGCTTAATGGTGGTGACCCTTTCAGTTTACAAAAAATTTTAGGTCACTCTGATATGTCAATGGTGAGAAAATATATACAAATGACAGATGAAACTGTAAAGAAACAACATAATACCTTTTCTCCACTTAGGAGCATATTCAAGTGAGAAATAAAGATATAAGTAAAGGGTTAAGCATAAAGCTTACCCTTTTTATATTGGTATCCTTTTGTTATGTTTTCTTGATGTGTTATAACTTCTAAGTTTTCTCTTCTATTATCAAGTTTATTATGATTAATATGGTTGACAACATAACCTTTTTTCTCACTTGGCATTACATATTGATGCATAAATAATCTCTTTCCATTCAAAAAGCCATAAGCATAACCATTTTTAGTTATGCACCAGTTCACTTTCATTAGTTCATCAACCATGTCTAAGTCAACATTTACTGGATGGATTTTTTCATTTCTAGATAGAACAATATAAGCCTGCCCCTTATATTCAATCCCTTTTTGTTGCCACTCCCTTGCCCCATGTTGAATTGATCTCACTTCTGAAAGATAATGCCTAGCATCCTCAATACTTAAAAAGGAGGCACTAAAATCCACCCCTTTTCTCATTACATTCACATAGTACCTATTTGCTTTCTTATAAAGGTTTTTCTCTAACCTCATATTTATTTCACCTTCTTATTAGATTTATCTTTAAGTAACTGATCATATGCTTGGTTAACTAAAATCGTTACCATATCACTTTTGGTAATCATCTTGTGAAATCCTAACTCACCCTTTTTTTCTTTAGCTAATTCCTCAATTTTCCCTATTATGCTTTGTGGAAATCTAAAACTAGTTGGTTTGTAACCCTTCACTTCCTCACCCCCTTCCTCTTTGTAGTTCATTTGTAGTTTTATATATATAAAAAAACTTCTTTCAAGATATAAAGTTCAATGTTGTAGGGTATAAAAAGTCAGGTTATAGGGGCAGGAGGAGCATACAGATATACATTAATATATTGATATACAGGGGATTCTTTGGATAGATAGAAGCAGTAGAGGTAAATATAATATGAAGAATTGATAAATACATAATGATTTAAGTAAGATTATCAATTTCCTTCATGGTAAAGAGTGAGAAAAAAAATGGATGGAAATTACTTTGGATTAGTCGCCCAGTTGGCTGAAATTAAGTTGAAATTAGCTCATATTGGTTTATCAATTTGTGATAAGCCAACCCCTCGGAATGATATAGCTATTGAATTAGAGGAAGCTATCAAATTATTTGAAGACCTTGAAGACACTTTAAGAGAATGAACCCTCACATTTAGTGAAGGCTTTTCTTTGAGTTTTTAGCATCTTTTTTTACTCCTATAAGATCTTACATTCTTTCAGGTGAAAATGCCTCTTAATTTCTTGGCAACACTTGGACTTAATGGTTAGTGTATAAGTCTTTAATAGTTTTTTTGTGATATATTGCTATCAAAACATCTTCATCCCTTAGATGTTTGTACACATTCAGCTTATATGCTTGTGTTTTAGGGACTGCTCTTCTTCCTGACTCAATTTTTTCATATGTGGCAAGTGGAATTTTTAAAAACTTGCAAAGTTTTGCTTGAGATAACCCTAGCTTATTTCTTCTTTCTCTTAGCTCCTGGCATAAATTGTGCATTTTTTCATCCCTCCTTTTCCTAAATAAAAAAAGGCAACAGCCCCAATAATATTGGAATAGCTATTACCCTTGAGGTGTTCTTATTGATTTAAATCAACATCATAAGCTTCTTTCATGATTTCATCTAATTCTTCTTGGGTGAGTTGCTCTTTCTCAGGCAAAATGAAACACTCCTTTTCTTCTCAAATAATTATTTTTGATCCTCATCTGGATAAAATACACTTCTCCAGTTTTTATCAATATCTTCTTCTTCAACCTTTATATCCTTTGTTGAATAATCAATTGAAAAATCTATGTCAATAAATTCTGCAATCTCAGAAGGATTTAAGAACCTTTCAGAATTAATCATTAAGAAATTAGACTGAGCATAGTTTTTTACTTTTTCATATAGCATTGATCCCTCTGTTACATTTACTGTTTGTCCTGATTTTAATTTAATTACTGCATTTTCCCTATTTGCTTCTGCCTTCTCTTCATACTTATTGAAACTAACCTCTGAAGCAAAATCAGTCACTTTACTTTGTGCCTTGTCTAGATATTTATTTGCAATACTGGCAACATTCATCTGCCCCATTTTCTCTACATTGTTTCTCATATTAAAGCCTCCATTTTCTTTATATTCTATATGCCATTCGTTTTTCTCATAATTAAAAAGCAGCCATCCTATATTAAAGATACAGGATGACTTTTGAAGGAATTAGTACTCAATCTAATTCAATAAGGTGAAATAACTTGAAGAGAAATTCAAGTCATTAATTAGAAGAATAATATCAAGACTACTCTGTCTCTAATATCCCCTTCTAATATATAAAGTTCATCAATGTAGGGGTTTTACAGACATAAAAAACAAAAATCAAAAAATATATTTAGTGTAGTGCCAAATGGAAATAGCCACCCCTGTAATTTTTAAAAGGGTAACCCCCTTAAAACTAAGATTGATAAATGTCAGAATCACTTAAAATATTAAGTATCCAAATTAAATATTAATAACTACTCTCATTTTCAATGGATTCAAATCACAATTCTATTTAAATTGATTAATTAAATTATTAAGAAGCTTTACATTAGGGGCAATATGATGGAATTATTCTGAGCAAGAACTTATAGATTACTTTTAAAAAAGTATCATGCATTTTTTAACCAATAAAAAAAAGAGCTAAATTCAGCCCTTAAAGTTTCCCTTCCCTGTATAAAGTTGCTCTACTGATTCCTGTTATTTCAGAAATTTGATTGACTGTCATTTTATTTTCATTCCTATTTTTAATCAACTCTAAAGCATGCTCTAAGCCTTTATGCTTGTCAGTATATGTTTTAGGTCTTCCCTTATAGACACCCCTCTCTTTTGCCCTCTCAATGCCTTCTATCTGCCTTTCTTTTATCATATCTGCTTCAAATTCAGATATACCAGCTAGTACTGTAACCATTAATTTACCTATGGGTGTTGAAGTATCAAGAATATCTCCACCCATATTTAGTACCACCAGTGAGACACCTTTATTATTAAGTAAATCAATAGTATTAAGAGCATCCTTAGTTGACCTTGCAAACCTATCTAGTTTAGTAACAACAATTTTATCTCCTGATTGAACAGTTCTAATCAACTTTGTGAATTGTTCTCTTTTCTCTAATGATCTTCCACTAACCTTTTCTTTATAAATCTTCTCACAACCATATACCTTTAACTGTTCTATTTGGGCTTGAAGATTCTGCCCCTTACTAGAAACCCTGCCATAACCATATAACATTTATGTAATTCCCTTCACTGATTTTTGATACACTCATATGAGATACTATAAAGGCAATTCTAGCAACAATCCAAAAATGTATCAAGTGAGTACACCCCAATGATACATATTTAAAAGAGCAAATAGGGGCAGGGGGGTAGGGATAAAAAAAGACCTGCAACCACATGGATTACAAGCCTTAAGTTAGATACTGTTCATTTATGATACTGCCTAGCCTTCTTTTCTACTTATTTATGTATTTAATGTACTTATTGGTTTTTCACCAAATACTATTTGTACTTAAGAACAAGAATACTTTCTTGTTAGGCTTTCAGCCTAAAAGCTTTTCAAGCTTTTCTATCTTTTAAAATCTCTTGGGCAAAAACCTTTGCCCCCTTCCTAAAGGTTTCCCCCACTCTACTTAATAAAGTTCCTGCTTGTAGGGGTACATTCTAAACCTCTAAAAAACCTTCTATCCCTTGTGGCTCTAAGGATCAAGGCTGTTCTTACCAAATTTTTCTCTAATGTTACAATTGTGTTAAATTTTTATCCTGTTCTCACTTTGTTCATAATTAAGTCTAGGAATATTGCTATTCTACTCATGTGGGGGTATTGGTGTGAGTTTCTTCTACCACCCTGCCCCTTCTTTTTGATAATTTGACCTCTATGGGGTTTGTTTCTTCAGAATGAGCCCTGTGTTTGGAGAGCAGGTTTGGAGTAATAATTACTTTTCAAATTCTGTGTTATTTTTTATTTTCTTTACGTCTATACCCTCTTCAAATCTTACTATTTCAGAATTTTTTATTGAGCTTATCTTTACTAATTGGTAATTGGGTAAGATTATCCCCTTTTTTACATCTACAGGTGCAATTATTAAACTTTCATTATACTTATAAACAGCAAGATATAATCCATCTTCTTTTCTAATTACTTGATACTCTTTTTTACTTGATGCATTACTATCCCCAATATAGCCTGCAAGTATTGCTAAGGAAAATATTGTGATACCTAGAATAAAATAAATATTTACTTTAATTCCTATATATTCTAGAATTCTTTGAGGCATTGGCTTATATTTGTTGTTGTAAAAGGAATCAATTAATAAAACAAGTGAAAATAAAAATACTATCAACATAAGTGGTCTCACTATTGTCTTCAAATTGAAGTCAATGTACATGTCTGGTAAATAGTAATAGCTTAAAAAATTTAATTCATAAATATAGACTACTCCATATCCTACTCCTGAGGCAATGGCTATTAACAAGGCTGCATCAATCTTTGTTATTCCTTCTTTACTCATGCTTCCTCCCAAAAGACAAACATGTTTTTATCTTACTTTAGGTGTTCCTCTTTTAAATTTAATACTGCATGTACTGTTGATAAATAATAATGGAACATCCACTGGTACCAAATAGGTTTTTCATACTCTTCTTTTTGTTGTAGATTATTATGTCTGATACCATAATTATTTACAATGCTAAAAATCATTGTATCATGTTTATCTGTTGTATAATTTTTCAAGTCTTTTCTATAAGGCTCTAGAATATCGGCTAATATATTTATTGCCTTCCTTTTTTCTTCTAAGTTTGAATCATATTTGAAGAACATTTTTATTGCTGTTTCTACCTGCTCTGTTACTGTATCAGTTGTTTGAGGGGGCAGATCACTTGTAATTAGATTCCCTAATCCATCATCTGGTAAATCAATTATGTATCCCTTCTCAGTTAATATGTATCCTTCATCTAAGTGCATTAAGTATTTATTTATTTCTTCTCTAAACTCCTTTTTGGCGGTACTTTCAGCTTCCAAATATAAGTCAAAATCCCCTAGGTCTTCAAGTTTCCAAATATACTGATGTAAAACCTCAATAAGTGTGAATACCGTGTCCATTTTTAGTCTATGTCCAAACTCTTCTATAGGAAACACATTGACATTCCCTACATGATTAAATAAAAATGCTTCCGGGCTTGGTTTCATTAATCTGGGTCTATGCCCAATACCCTCTAGAGCTAACTTAAAGTCACCTCTATTTTCAAAATAAAAATAAACATCTAGAAAAAATTCTCTGAATCTCTTGAAACTAATTTTCAAATCATCTAAGTTGATTTTGCCATTTCTTACTCCGTAATACTTCATTAAGACACCCCACCATTTTCTTATTTAACAGATATAAATAAAAACATTGCCAAGCCTATTGCATTTTGATTATTCTTATTTGTTCTACCTAAATAACCTTATATCTTTTGCTTTGCATTATTATCTAATTCTTCTCTTGACTTGATTTTATAGTTTAGTTACACAGAAAAATGCTAAAAACCATATACAGTAAGCCTATCTTTGACATCAGTCATTGCTCTGTTCCAGTAATCTAGTACTGCATGGTCAACAACCCTATATCAAAAAGTTTTCTTGCCTTCTGTACATAAACACCTATACATTCTTCTCTTATATTTTGATCACACAAGTCTAATAGCTGATGATTTGGACTAGAACTCCCCTTGTGTAATTCAGTTTTTCTGCTAGAAATACCTCACTTTTATCTTCAAACATCTTTATTCACTCAAATTATTTTTTTCAAGTGATTTTACATTTAGGAGTTACTACAATTAGAAAGGTAAAGCTCCATTTTTTATTTGAATGCTTACCAGCTCTCTCTCAAGTTCTTCAATTAGTGAAATTAATGCCATCCCTCTTTCAGTTGTAGAATTGGGCAAAGATTTCATTAATTCAATATAGTCTTCTGCTGTGTTGTAATCCTCCAGAGCAATTTTCCCTAATAAATCTCTTATTTTTCTTTCTAAAGGATCAATGGATAATTTCACTGCCCATTGCAATGCATGATTGTATTTAGTTCTTGATGTTTCAGGTGTTGAATCAACTGAGAAAGCTAAACTTACTCTTTTGTCAAACTGTTCCTTCACATCCTTAGGCATAATCTCAATTAACTTATTTATATTTATATGATTCCTTAAATCATACTTAATGTTATTGTTTATTTCCTCCATGAATTCTTTATCTAGCTCTAAATTTGCTTTACTATATTCTTCTTCTAATTTCCTGATTTGCTCAACTTCCTTTGTAAATTCTTCTGCTTGTTCTGGGGATACATCTGCCCCTAAATACTTCATTGCATTTCTAATGAATTCATCTGTTCTGTACATGTAAAAGTTTTGACTTGTCTTATTCAAGAACTCTTGAAGTAATTGTGGTTGAGGCCTTTTAAGTTTTCCATTTTCTTTTTCCCACCAATCCTCTTTTCTATCTTCTGTAATTAGAATAATTGGTGTTGGGCTCTTTTCATTCTTAGCTCTGTCAATAATTTGAAACCAAACAATTAAATCCCCATATAATTGTTGATATCTAAAGTCTCCATAAGTTCTATAATTGAGTTTTGTTTCTGATTTATCTTTAAAACCTGGAGGAACATTATATTCATATCTAACTTTCCCCTCTTTCTCTATCTCATCAATCCTTTTTTGATTATATGGTTCACCCACTATCCCTTCAAGAAGTTTTAATATATCCTCTTTAATATCCAAAGAATCAGGTAAACTATTTACTTCATTTTCTATTTTTTGATGTAGTTTGTTATTGGACTGCTCTATGCTATCAATTATTAAGTCAAAGTCTTCAGTCATTATGTAAGGGTGCTTTGATTTTACTCTACTTAAAGTTTTTCTAGCTTCTTCTTTTAACTTTTCTAACTCCTTGCCAAGAAAATCGTACCCTTCCTTTTGTTTGAACATATTGTCTTCATAATTAAAAAAGTACTCAAGTGCTACTTGGTGTGGTATCCATAGCCTATTAGATTCTTTTAGTTTCTTTAGAATATCCAGTAAGCTTTTAGTAGACTCCTTAGTAGTGTATTTATAAAAATTGATTAATATATTTGTATCAACAACAAATATTGCATTTTCCCATAAGACTTCAAACTCTAAATCATTATAACCAACAAAACCTTTAAATTGAGGTATCATGTTGCCCACTCCTATTTTTCTAAATGTTTATTAAATTAATTATAACAATATTTCCATTTTTTGTGTTCATATAAAAAAGAGGCAAATTAATGCCTCAAGCTTCTACTAACAAGTCCTTTATACTGTTTGCTCCACCAAATAGTATATTTTCACTTTCAATAGTGAATAAATTTCTTTGAGGAATTTTTAAGCTGCTGTTTACCCTATTAACAAAATCTATTTTTGAAGCTTCATCACTTGCATAATCAACAATAACTAAATTAAGTGGCTTGGGATCTTTTCTTTTTCTTGTTAATTCAAGCCTATTAGATATTGCTTTGTTTATATGCTCATCTCTAAAACTATAACCAATTATGTAGAGCTCATCACATAATGAATCTTCAATAACCATTTTCTTCTTAAACTCATTGTAATAGAAATGGAATGGATTTTGTTGAACCTTAAGGCTTTTCCCTCCACCAGTTACAATTGAAGGAATTACACCTTTTTCAAAAATATTTTCATATAAGTTATTATCCCTCAATGACTGAGTAGTAATCTTAAAAAGCCTTCCACTAGTAACATCTTTAAATGAAGACAATGAACCATGTAGATGGTGCAATCTCACATTGTTTTCATAATTCACTTGGTGGATTTGTCTGCTTCTGTCAGGATCAAAATAATACTGATATTGGTTTTCTATTTGATCCCATCTCTTACCTAAATAATGAAAGTCTGCAAATTTATCTTTTTCATAATAGTTAAGCAAGATGGTTTCAAGAAGCAAGTCAAAGTTAAGGGTAAATAAATCTATTTCCCCAGAGGTATCAATGGTTTCTACTAACCAGTCTACAAAAGGTTGTAGCTTTTCAGAAATATCTCTGTGTTTAACATTGTCAATTATTAAATCAAGAATAGATGAAGTGTATTGATGAATTATATTTTGAATTGCACTTATATGGGCTTCAAACTCACTATTTTTTAACTTATAGGCTTCTAGAAAATTCTGCCCTTTCTCACCTGCCAAGAATCCATTGTAATGGGCTAGTGAGTCATATACTTGTTCAATTGATGCAATTGCTTCTTCAAAGTCTATTTGTGAATAGTTTTCTTGCATATGGTGCTTTATAAACTCCTTATGCTCTTCATCTAACCTGTTAAAAAATCTTTCTGTTATAGATTTTAATCCAAAATCCCTATTGAGAGCCATTGATAATCCATTTCCAGTGAGAACAACTCTTTTCATAATCTCCATCCCCCCTTTTTCTCCATTTTACCATAAATTTCAATTTATTTTAACAAAAAAATACATTTTGAAGTCATTTTGAATTAAGGTATGGAAATTAACACTTATCTTTTGAAAATATTATAGAAGTATGTATAATAGACCTAGTGGTTTATAAAGGAAACCTAGTGGTAATATTGGACTTAAACCTAGTTAATGGTTATAAAAACATTGATTTAACAACATTACATGGGGCTGATTGTGTTGCTGGTGCATGCCTCGGTCTTCAAAACCTCTTGGGAGGCGCGTGCCGTCTCCGCTGGGTTCGATTCCCAGGCAGTCCCGCCACTTAGGATAAGAATAGAATTTTCTACATATTATGAGCCCCCATGAATGATCTCATGGGGGCTCTTTATTTTCAGTGAGTCTGCATATTCTCTCTTCTTTTTCTCTCAGAAGCCTGAACCCCATCGAGAGTGATGTGGAAGGTGGTTCCTTCCCCCTGTTCGCTTTGCACACCAATATCTGCACCATGATCACGAAGGATCCTAAGGCATATCGTCAGGCCTAAACCTGTTCCTTTTGTTTTCGTGGTGAAAAAGGGCTCTCCCAGTTTATCCAGCGTTTCCTTCTTCATCCCTACCCCCTCATCTTTAAAGGTTAATTGAACTTTATTCTTAGAAATCATGCATGCCATCACTGTAATCGTGCCTCCGTGAGGCATCGCTTCTATCGCGTTTTTAATCAAATTAATAAACACTTGTTTCAACTGATTTTCATCGCCTCGAATATACAGTTCCCTTTCATGAAAATCGGTTAAAATTTCTATATTATATAAGATGGCATTCGTATTCAATAATCTGGCAACATGATCAAGGGTTTCAATAATATTAATCTTTTTGTATGTAACAGATTGAGGTTTGGCCAGAATCAATAACTCGCTCAGCACAAGTTCAATCCTCTTGATTTCAGAGAAAACAATCCCCAAGTATTCTTTCGTCTTCTCATCTGCATCATCTCGTAATAACTGTAGAAATCCATTTATCGATGTTAAAGGATTACGGACTTCATGTGCGATACCGGCTGCTAATTGACCGGCAACTGATAGTTTTTGAGATTCGATGGCTAATGTCTCATTCATTTCAATCAATTCTTCTTCATTATGTATTCTTTCGGTAATATCTGAAATGGTCCCTACTGTTCCAAGGAGGTGACCGTCTTCGGTATAACTCAACTTTACATTTACTTCTCCCCAGCGAAATTGTCCATCCCTTTTCTGATAGGAAAAGTCCATCTTCATTTTATCCTTTTTCAAACTGATACTATGTCTGACCAGTCTGAGGATTTCATGACGTTCATGAAGGGAAATAAAATGAAGGGCATTTTTATGTAGACTTTCTTTAACCGTATAACCCGTATAGTCTTCCCAAGGTTGATTCAGAAATTGGAACTCTCCTTTTGAGTTGGTATGAAAGACAACTTCATCGATACTTTGAAGTACATGCTGCATTTCTTCATTCAGGAGCTTCACTCTTTCTTCACTTTTACGTAATGCAGCTAGTTCTTTATGGCTGATGTCATAATGTTTCCCCATATAATAGCTGATGAAGAGGATCAACAGAGTGAAAAAAATGTCCACATTCAAATCCACTGGATATTGTAGAACAAAGTAATAAATAAAATCCCACGTCAATACTAATAAAAGCCCGATGATTACCGATACTATTCTCCCCCTATATTTCATTCAATGCCCCCCCGTCCGTCCTAAATCGAGTATCGAATCGAAATAGATAGAATTTTCGCGATTTTTGTTAATTATTAGTATATCATTTCTTATTAAGAACAGTATAGACTTCTTTTGTAAAAACAGCGATATTCTTGTCACAAGCATTCAGCTTGTCTATAATGAATACGATACACTCGCTTTTTGGAGATTGAGGTGAAAGCATGCTTGAAGGTTGGTTCTTATATTTCATACTATTTTGGGTTGTGTTCCTAGTAGCTTCATTTGCTATTGGTGGATTCTTTATGTTTAGGAAATTTTTAAAGAGATTTCCTAAAGAAGATGGTAAATCCGACTTGGATTGGGAAGAACACTATGTTAATGAAACCATCCACCTATGGGGGGATGAGGAAAAGAAAATGCTCAATGAATTGGTTACACCCGTCCCCGAATTATTCAGGGATGTAGCCAAGCAGAAGATTGCCGGTAAAATCGGAGAGTTGGCGTTAAATGAGAATGCGACAGCCATTAACAAGGAATTGGTCATCAGGGGATACATCCTGGCGACACCTAAACGGGACCATAAGTTCCTCCGAAAAAAATTAAACGAAATGCAAATAGATGTAACACCTTACGAAGGGTTGTTCTAGGTATTGAAAGGGGAATGAAATGGGATCGATACTTATAATTCCGATTGTACTTTATTTAATATTTATGTTGGGTGCTGCATTTCTGTTCTTTAAATGGAAACGAAGCAAAAAAAGGTAAACGATCATCGTTTACCTTTTTTCTATGATTAGTCGATGGGATCTTCTGCCTTTCCATATCTGATGACGTCAAGGACTGCTTGTCCGTCACTCGGTTTCCCTTGTCCGTTGCGAAATGGAAATAAGGAAAAGAAGATAAAGTACACGGAAAAATAGGCAAACTGATAGAAAAAGAGGTGAACAGGAATGATTCCTTCATAGATCAGGAAATTAATGACCAGGATTGCCAGCAGATTAAATATACTTCCAGAAAGATAAATAAGGACATGGACCCACACCTTGTTATATTTCAATTCAGTATATTGACACCATCCTTCCATAAAGTACATTCTCTTCACTTCCAGGGGACCGATATTGAATAGACGCTTTCCAGTCCCAATACAGAATTTGATCTTTGCTCCGAATAGACGGGCCGTGAGAACATGACCAGCCTCATGGACAATGGTTACCATGGGCAAGGTCAGGAAAAATGCCAGAAAAAACGTCCAAATATCTGCTAACGTAAACAACTTTCATCCCACCTGTAGCTCTTGTTATTCTTTCCATCTTTTCTTTGCCCCAAATGATACTTCTCTAAGCATATTGATACCTTCTGTAAAGAAAGCGTAATCTGAGATGAAAAAATTTCTATTCATTGGCACCTTCATCATACTGTTTCCGTAAAATTTGTTGCTTTTATTGGCAGAGTGATTTTTTATGTCATGCATATAAAGCAGAAACCTACGATAAAAAAATAGCAGGGTGATAAGCAACACCCTGCTATTTCCACAATGAATTATATTGAATTCGTCGTTAAATCCTGTTGCTCTTGGTGAAGTTTCCTGTATTGCAGATACATGGTGATTCTCCAAGGTACAATCATACCAAAGGCAAGAATCCAAAACATTCCGCTTAGCTCACCGTAATCAATCGAAGCACTGAGTATTGACTTGGCCACTATCCTGATCAGCAGAAGCCCCATTAAAATAAACGCGAACGCTTTAGATCGCTTTAAATAGATATCGTTATCACGAATTTCGAATTTTGAGGTTTTAATCAATAAGATAGAAAAAAGCATTCCTACCGTAATGGCTTCAAGAAACTCACTCAACGTGACTCGAAAGACCGGGAATAAGAACATTAAAGCACCCGTACTCATGAACAAAGGGGGTAAAATAATCTTCCTGCCGCTTACCGGTTTTTTCTGGGCCTTCATTCTTATAAAGATCACCATGATACCCATACAAATCGCTACAATGGATGAAGCAATCATCATAATCATCATCCTTTTACTTTCTACTTTTAATCTATCCCCTATTATAGCTGAAATGAAAGAAAAACGAAAACACAAAAAAAGAGAGAATGAATAAAAGCATTCATCTCTCTTTCGATATGATCATCCCAACACTCTTTTGATGGCCTCGTCCACACGCACATCATCAAAGGGTTTCACTATAAAATCCTTGGCTCCTGCTTCGATGGCTTCCACCACTACTTTCTGTTGTCCCATGGCAGAACACATGATGACTTTCGCCTGGGGGAACTCCGATAAAATCCTTTTGACCGCTTCTATTCCATCCAACTCAGGCATCGTGATGTCCATCGTTACAAGGTCCGGCTGAAGCTCGCGATACTTTTCTACGGCAGTAAGTCCATTTCCCGCTTCCCCTACGACCTCGTGACCGCCGGAGGAAAGCATGTTTCCAAGAGTCATTCTCATAAATTTCGCATCATCCACTACAAGTATCGTTGCCACAGATGTTTCCTCCTCTATAAGCCTACCCGATGTCTATTGAATCTCATTTCCTGATTCATCCAATTAAACTATACCATAAAACGTAATTCATTGTATATTTTATTATAAATTGGGTTGGATTAAAAACCAGTGAATCCCCCAAACATCGAAGTGAAATAGGCAAGAATGACCGTCATCCAATCAAAGAACAGCATAATCCCTACAGCAATCATAACGTAGCCACCCACTTTTACGATCTTTCCACTATTCTTTCTGATCCACTGCATTCTCCCAATGAAGAATGACAGAATGAAAAAGGGAATCGCAAATCCCAGGACGTAAGACGTCATATAAATGACCCCCGAGCCAGGATTTGTAGCAGCAAGGGCCAGAACAGAAGCAAGAATCGGGCCTGTACATGGTGTCCACCCTGCAGCGAAAGCCATACCTATCAACACGGAACCCATATATCCCGCCGGCCTGTTCTTGAACTCGAAGCGACGGTCCTTCATCAGGGATTCTGGAGTAAACACGCCGATGACGATTAATCCAAACACCACAATGAAGATTGCTCCCAACTGTCGAATGAGATCTTTATAGTCTAAAAAGAAGCTTCCGATAAGAGACGTACCAAATCCGATGGCAATAAAGATTGCCGAGAAACCGACTAAGAAAAATAACGTATGTAATAAGCCTCTTCTTTGTAGTAATGCATTATCCGCCTTGAGCTCATTAACGCTCATCCCTGTTATATAAGATAGAAAAGCGGGATACAACGGCAGGCAGCAAGGGGATATAAAGCTCAGGAAACCGGCCCCAAATGCTAAGAAAATATTAATATCTGACATTTTTACAACTCCTACTTTTTAGTATATACCTTATTCTATCAAAGAAACCCGAATTCTATGAGGAATGTTTATGTGAAAGATTTGTGACCATTATATTACATGCACATTCTACTTTTTCATTTGTATTAAACTCTCTTTTCTTTTTAGAATTCCGTTAATTTTACTTTGAAAATTTGATTTAATTTCGTTATACTTATAAAAAGTTACAGTTATTACTAGTTTTGTATTCCATATGTAAGGACATACAAAAGAAAGGAAACAGCCGTGTCTAAAAAAGAGCTTCTCGAACGAATTGAAAAAAAGCGTGCTCAATTAATTGATATTGTCGCTGAAAATGGACTCACATCACCCCAAGCTATTCAATTTAGTCAGGAACTTGATCGTCTGTTAAATAGCTACAACTCCTTATACATAAAAAAGTGCTCGCCACAAATGAGTTAAGGCATCTTGTTGATTACAATTATACAACTCTACTATATATACATGAAGGAAAAGGCAGGCTCTGATCATGAGCCTGCCTTTCATTCCTTCATGTATTCGAGATGGCATCCTCCATACCTTCCACTAAACCATTTTGAAGCAGGTACATCTTGTGATAAATCCCTTTCTGAACGAGTAATTCCTGATGACTTCCCCTTTCGACAATCTCTCCTTGATGAAGAACCAGGATAAGGTCAGCATCTTGAATGGTAGAAAGCCTGTGTGCAATCGCAATCGTCGTTCTTCCTTTTCTCATGCTCGATAGCGCTTCCTGGATGCTGTCTTCGGTTTCTGTATCGATATTGGCTGTCGCTTCGTCTAAGACAAGGATTTTAGGCTTTGTTGCTACAGTCCTTGCAAATGCAATCAACTGTCTTTGACCGCTCGAAAACGTCGAACCCCTTTCAACCACCGCATGCCCATATTGGTCAGGCAACTTTTCAATAAATGAACTCGCCTGGACGAATCTTGCTGCTTCTTCCACTTCTTTATCCTTCATAGCTTCGTCATATAGCTTAATATTGTCCCTGACGGTGCCGAAGAAAAGAAATGGATCTTGTAGGACAAGCCCCATTTTCGCCCTTAATTCCTCCATTGGATATGCTTTAATGCTTTGGCCGTCTATCTTTATATCACCACGCTCGAATTCATAGAACCTCATGAGTAAATTGATGATGGAGCTTTTCCCGCTACCTGTATGCCCGACCAGTGCGACTGTTTCACCCGGTCTTGCTGTGAATGAAATTTTCTTTAATACATCTTTCCTGCCATCATATGAGAACGAAACATTGTCAAATGTGACCTCACCTGCACTGATCGTTTCTTTCGTTGGTTTATCCACGTTTTGCCCAGGTGAAAGTTCTTCTTCATCAAGTAGTTTGAAGACGCGTGAAGAGGCGATGATTGCCTGTTGAAACATCGACAGCCTCATCATAATTTGATTGACCGGTTCAAAGAAACGGTCCAGATAATTCACAAAAGCGTACAACACTCCTATTTCTATTGGCTGATTGAAGGAGGTCACACCAAAATAGCTTAACACCACTATTAAAGCAGCCACATAAACAAGATCTATGGCAGGTCTTAATAATAATCCGTCCACTTTAATATTTTTCATGCCTGCTAAATAGTGTTTAGTATTTATGTCTCCGAATTCTTCCCTTAATCTCTTTTCCTGTCTAAATACTTGAATGATAGCCATCCCCTGAAGGGATTCACTTAGCTTTGCATTAAGCTGACTTAACCTTTCACGCAAATCCTGATAAAAGACAGCGCTATATTTACGGTAAAGCTTCATAATCATAAATATGACCGGCAGAATGAATAAACAGAAGAATGCAAGCCTCGTATTGAGCGCAAACATGGCAATGAAGATTCCCGTCAATAGGAAGGATCCTTGAATAAAGGACACAAGGACACTTACAAACATATCTTTAATGGCTTCTGTATCATTCGTTACCCGTGACACGATACTTCCTGCGGGAGTTTTGTCAAAATACCTCATTCCTAAACTCTGTACCTTCGTGAACACATCCACTCGCAGTTGTTGAATGATTTTCAACGCAATTTCTTGGAATTTCAGCAATTGAAAGTAAGAGATCAATACATTGATCAATAAGATCAATAAATAAGATGCTGCCAACCCGACAAGTGGACCATAAGGAAATTTTCCGGGTGTTAAGTAATCATCAATAAAGATTTTAATGATGATCGGCCCTAAGACGTCACCTATGGTTGTCAGAAGCAGTAATGAAAAAGCGAATGCAATCTTTTTTTTATGCGGCTTAGCATATTTGATTAGGCGCAAGAAAATGGTCCGTTGTTCTTTCGCCGTCAATGTCGGTATAGTATCCATTTCTTATCCCCCATACTCCACTATTTCTTCTAATTGTTGACGCAGAAACATTTCCCGATACCAACCCTTTTTCATCATCAATTCACTGTGAGTGCCTCTCTCCGTGATCTTTCCTTCTTCTAGGACGATGATCAAATCTGCATGTTGGATAGCACTTAAACGATGAGAAGTGATCATGGTCGTCTTCCCGATCCTGTTCTTCTTTAAAGAATGTAAAATGGATTCTTCCGTCCTTGCATCTACCGCAGACAACGAGTCATCCAGGATGAGTACCTCCGGATCCATTAACAGGGCTCTTGCAATCGATATCCTCTGCTTTTGCCCCCCCGATAACGAAACGCCCCTTTCACCGACTACCGTTTCATACCCATCACTGAAATGGACGATATCCTCATGGATATGGGCAAGCGCTGCTGCCTTTTCCACATCTTCTTTCGGAATGTGAGGCTGGGAAAACGCGATATTCTCTAGAATTGTGGCTGAAAAAAGGAAATGATCCTGGGGTACATAGCCAATACTCTCCCTTAAACGGGTTAATTGATAATCCTGAATGATATGGTCCCCAAAAGTGATCGTTCCTTTATACCCTTCGAATTCCCTTAATAACAACCTTAACAAGGTTGTCTTACCTGCACCCGTCTTCCCTACAATACCAATCGTTTGACCTTTATTCAGGCAAAATTGAATATTCTCCAATGCAGGCTCCTTCTCATTCGGGTACGAAAAGGAATCAATCTGATACTTTATATCCCCTGATGGGCATTGATTGAGGGCTCCTTCCTGATCCTTGATTTCAATCCTTTCATTTAAGATTTTAGTAACACGATCGTATGACGCGCGACCTCTCTCCACAATATTGAATAACCACCCGAAAGCAAGCATCGGCCAGATTAAGAGCCCAAGGTAAGTAGTAAACGAAATTAATTCTCCTATGGTCATATCCCCGTTGACCACAAACCTTGATCCAAATACGATCGACAGAAAGAATGAAATACCCACAATGATGGAAATCGTCGGATCGAATAGGGAATCCACCCTTGCAACGGATACATTCCTCTGTACAACATCTTCGGATTGCTTTCTAAACGATTCAATATCTTCTTTTTCTTGTCCGAACGTTTTTATTACCTTGATTCCTGTAACACTCTCCTGGGTTTTATCATTTAACGAAGAAAAGGCTTCTTGCGCCTTGTGAAAACGCTTATGTAGAAGAGTACCGTAATAATTCGTCAGAATGGCCATGAAAGGCATTGGAATCAACGCAATGAGTGTAAGCTTCCAGCTGATGGTGAAAGCCATTGCCAGTATCACAAATCCTCCTGTAGAGATTGAATCCACAAATGTTAACACACCCACCCCTGCTGTTTGCTGGATAGCTTGAAGATCGTTTGTTGCATGGGCCATTAAATCTCCGACCCGCCTCTTTTGATAAAAGGATGGTGACATCCTTGTAAAATGTTCATACAGACGGTTCCTGAGCAATCGTGAAAGCTTGGTGGCAGAACCAAAAATCATGATTCTCCAAACAAACCTCAACCCATACATAGATAGCGCCGTGATGATCAGGATGAAAATCCACTTCATCATATCTCCTCTAGTCAAGGAATTCCCTTTAATACTGTCCACTATGATCCCTACGATCCTTGGCGGGATCAATTGAAGAAATGCTACACATAAAAGCAGTAAAATTCCTGCTATATAAGACTTTTTCTCTTGAAGAAAAAACCATTTTAAATCTAAAAATACTTTCATACCGTCCCCCCCGTTACTGTATAGAATCGACTCTTTATTTTACCAAATTTCAAAAAAATGAGAAATCTTTTTTTAGATGGACAGCCTTCAACCCTGCATTTTATAAAAACGAAAAGCATCCCTCACTTATGAAAGGGATGCTTCTTCTGCTCTACATACTCTTAGTGGATCTGAACAAAGGGTTCCTGGTCCACTTCTTTGACAATGGTTGCTTTCAGGCCTTTAGGTGTCTTTACGTAAAGGTATACAGGTGTATGGGGGAAGTAATCCACAATTTCAGGGCCGATTGCCTGGGAGAAGCCGATAAGTTCAGTTTCTTTGACCATTCCAGTATGTACGTCAATGACTAGCTTATTTAGTGTGTCTTTTTGGTATAAGGCTTTACCGACAAACTCAATGTCCTGATGAGAGAAGTATTTAGAGACATAATCCTCTAAATCACGAATTCGATTATGCAGATCTCGGTCTTTCTCTTCTCCTTCGTCACTGGGAAAATAAAAATATTTATCAGATACATCATTCCATTTTTTTACTCGCTTATCATTTTCATCTACATAACCCGTGGAGATGTAGTTTCCTGATACCACACTATTTAATGGTTGAAGTTTGTATAAGGAAATCATGATAGGAACATCTTTCAGTTCTTTATTCCCCTTAACACGACTTACCACTGTGTCGGCTATTTTCTTCCCGTAGGCTTCTAACTGTTTATCGCCGATTTTCGCCTCATCGAAATGCATGAGCTTATTTTCATCTTCTACGCGAATATAATCCACCGTATTCAAAGCGAGACCGAGGGATATCCCTTTAATCTTTCCGTCTGAATCAACATAGTTCTGCTCGTGAATATAAGCGAGGTACATGGGATTCTTTTTTTCCAGCTCCATCTTCTGTTCCCAGCCCATGTCTTCCTTGATGTCCAAAGGGGGATTAAGGCCTGACTTATTTGATTCTGACTTTCTCCTCAGCCACGATCTAAGATCTTTTAGATATTGACCCTCTTCATAAACATAATCATCAGGAGAAAAATGCTTGGTGGATAATGACATAAGACCGGTTTCAATTTCATCCATGTCACTCCGATTGTTAATCATCATCGTAATAAGACCTCGATTGACCGATTTCTTCTCTTTGTTCACTGTATAATTTAAATATTCCCGTGCTTCTCCTGCTGCACTATTTTGAATTTCAAGTGTTTCTTCATCCATCACTTCCTGAGGCTTATTGCTGCATCCGGCAACAAGAATCATGAGAGACAGTGAAGCAATCATCCATTTTTTCATATGACTCCCTCCGGATTATATTCTATCATAAATTCAATTTCAACCTGAATGATAACCATCAAGTTTTCATGAATATATGAAAATGATCATATGATCCTAATTCATTTATTCAAGATTGGCCGCAAATAGAAAAAGCACTCATTTCCTGAGTGCTTCTACCTATTATTTCATGTTCTTATTCATTGCATTCATCATTTGGTTGATTTTCTTCTGTGAAGGCTTTTGACCCATCTGCATCATCATCATGCGTAACATTTGCTCGTTAATTGGTGGATTTTTCTTAAGGTAGCTCATCATATATCTACGAGCAATGAAAAATCCTAGTGCAACTCCAGCAAGTAATGCCAGAACTCCAACTAGAATAAGTAAACCAGTCGTTCCCATATTCTTACTTCCTCCTTCATGTTGTCCTTATAAAAGTGTACTAAACCAAGAAACATTATACAATATTTCTGTCATAATTTCTTATTAATATATAAATTTTCTCTGTTTTATAGGTTTTAACCATCCAAAACGTTCATTTTGGATATCGATTGCCAGAAGTTGTCCGATATTCCTGCGCAATATCTCAAAAAAGATATATTCAGATTCATCTGACCCCCAGGCATTAAGAGTCATCCACTTTTCATGTAGGACTAGGGTTGCACCTGATTCCAGCCGTTCAATCGTTGCAATTGAATCTACCCAGGCTGAACCTTCTATTTTCATGATTTCGTGTTGCAGTATTCTTTGTGTAGGAAGGTATGGTATAGGTTTAGTAATGTAATCTACTTGTTTCGAGATAATATCGTGAAGCTCACCTGAACTTGCTTCCCATTCCGAAAACAACTGAAAGAAAATTCTTTCCCGACCATAATAGTGCTGAACAAACATTTCTTCAATCCAATAGATCTGATAGTTTCGCACTTTTCCCCCTCCTACCATTCTTTTATATAGTATAAATCAACTAGAAGGGAGTCACTGTCAGAAATTGTTGAGAATCTACACTAGTTTTGTCGAATTCAGATTAGACTACATGTGATTCTTGAAGGCTCCACCATCACACAAACAACTCTTTCTGTGTTCGATTCTTTTCTTTCACTATTTAGATCCGCTATTAAAATAAGGTAAATATCGACTTATTTAAAAAGCTTGAATTGTTTTAAGCTCTGCCACTCAGCACCTGCCGCCTGACAGAGCTTTGGACTATATTTCGTACATTAAAACCATAAAAAGGTCAACTCCCTAATGAGTATTAGGGAGTTGACCCATCAAATCTATATTTATGACTGAAGAAGGGCTTTGATTCTTGACACAATATTTTCTGAAGTGAATCCATACTCTTCCATGACTTTCTCACCAGGAGCCGATGCACCATAGCCATCAATCCCTAAGATGTCACCTTCGTCCCCTACATAGCGATCCCAGCCCATCGGAGATCCCATTTCAATAGCAAGACGTTTTTTCACGCCTTTAGGTAGGATGGATTCTTTATATTCTTTTGTCTGTTTTTCGAAACGATCCCAAGATGGCATACTAACGACTGACACGCTGATTCCATCTTTCTCAAGGGCATTTTGTGCTTCTACTGCTAAATGCACTTCAGAACCAGTTGCGATCAATAAAGCATCAGGCTGTTCTTTTCCTGAAGGAGATACAACATATGCCCCTTTTGATACGCCGTTATAAGCTTTATCCGCAGTCCCATTAAGTGTCGGAAGGTCCTGTCGGGATAGTACCAGCATGGTAGGTTGATCCTTTGACTCTAAAGATAATCTCCAAGCAGCAGCCACTTCGTTTCCATCACCTGGGCGGATGACAGAAAGGTTCGGCATGGCACGAAGGGATGCAAGCTGTTCCACAGGCTCATGCGTAGGGCCATCTTCTCCTACTGCGATACTATCATGGGTGAATACATAGGTCACAGGTAAGCCCATTAGAGCTGCTAAACGGATGGCAGGTCTTAAATAATCACTAAATACGAAGAATGTCCCACCGAATACGTGAAGGCCTCCGTGAAGTGCCATACCATTCATGGCTGCTCCCATGCCGAATTCACGTACTCCGAACCAGATGTTACGTCCTTCATAAGATTCAGATGTAAAGTCCGCTTCATCTTTAATCATTGTCTTATTAGACCCTGCTAAGTCAGCAGAACCACCAATGAATGAAGGCAGGTTCTTAGCAATGGCATTTAATACTTCACCTGAGGAAGCCCTGCTCGCTAATGCTTTTCCTTCTTCATATACAGGGATGTCACGATCCCATCCTTCAATTAGCTCCCCTTTGATTGCTGCTTCCAATTGGACTGAAAGCTCTGGGTACTCTTCTTTATATTTAATGAATAAGTCAGCCCACTCTTTTTCTTTTTCAGATCCTGTTTGCTGAATTCTTTCTTCGAATCTGCTGTAAACCTCATCTGGCACATGGAAATCCTGCTCAAACGTCCATTGATATGCTTCTTTTGTAAGCTTCATCTCGTCTTCCCCGAGTGGAGCACCATGAACAGCTGATTTCCCCGATTTATTAGGTGCACCGTACCCAATGACCGTCTTGACTTCGATCATTGTAGGACGCGTCGTATCACCTTGAGCTTCTTCGATTGCTCTTGAAATTTCGTCAAGATCATTACCGTCTTCCACACGGATATATTGCCAGCCATATGATTCAAAACGTCCTTTTACACTTTCAGAGAATGATTTATCCAAGTCTCCATCAAGTGAAATATCATTTGAATCATAAAGAACTACAAGGCGGCCCAATTTTAAGTGAGCTGCTAATGAAGCTGCTTCAGAAGCAACACCTTCCATTAAATCTCCATCACCACAGATAGAATATGTAAAGTGGTCTACTATATCATATTGATCTTTATTGTATGTAGATGCCAAATGTCTTTCAGCTAAGGCCATACCAACAGCCATGCCGATTCCTTGACCAAGTGGTCCAGTCGTTGCTTCTACCCCCGGAGTATGTTTGTATTCAGGGTGTCCAGGTGTTTTACTTCCCCATTGACGGAAGTCTTTCAGGTCGTCCATCGAAACGTCGTATCCAGATAAATGAAGCAGGCTATATAATAGCATGGATCCGTGACCAGCGGATAAAACAAAGCGATCCCTGTTAAACCACTCAGGATTTTTCGGATTATGATTCATGAATCTCGTCCAAAGAGCATATGCCATTGGAGCTGCACCCATAGGCATTCCCGGGTGTCCAGAACCGGCTTTTTCAATTGCATCGATAGATAATGTACGGATTGTATTAATTGCTAATTGATCTGTGTTATCAAACATATGTCAGACATCCTTCCTTTTAATGTACCTTATTAATATTAATCTTCTTTTGTCTTTTATACAACTATCTTGAATGATAACACGACTTTGTCATCCTTGAAAATAAAAACCCTCGCAAAAGCACCCATATTAATATGCTCACGGTTATTGAAAAAAAAGCCATCTTCTTGAACCGGGGGTGTAAATCCATGTTGATTTTTTGAAACATTGAAAAGGCATTCCCTTTTGAGATAAAGATTGAACTTTCCTGCCGGGAAGTAAACACTTCTCCCCCTAAACTTAATAGGAAGCTGACAAAAAACTGCCAGGTCTATTTCAAATAGACCTGGCAGTTTCACCCATCAATGCATTTTCTTTTTCGTTTGTATATCCTGAATCTTTTTAGGAGTTACTTCATTACCTTCAGGATCAAAGATTCTTGTGTTTTCTATTGTTCCCTTCATCGATTGGCGAAAGGTTTCCAGGTATTCTTTTCTTAGTTTGGACTGCTCTTTTGCTTCTTGTTCAGACAATCCCTTACTTTTAGACTTCTTGGCAAGTTCATTGATTCGGTTCATTTTTGTTTTTGAAAGCATCTATAAAAACTCCTTTATTGCCTAGTGAGCAAAATCTATAACACAACGAAGATTGAACATTATTCTATCGTCATGTTACTAGATTTAAGGAGATAAAACAAGAGCTATGCATTTTTCAATGAATCCATATATTCTTTATAACGCCTATGGACGGTTGCCTTAGAAACGTTATACCCAAACCCTCTTAATGTGGCTGCAATCTCTGCGAAAGTTAATTCATTTTTCCTTAAGCGGACAATCTCCTCGATAGGAACTTCAATCCTTTCCCTTCCATCCACATTACCTTTATTCTTTAAATTTTTATGGGGTTGAAAACCATTCTCCACTGCCCTTTTCATCCCCCGCTTAATTTTTAAATTATGCAGTTTTCTTTGATATTCCTCCACCATACTGACTATTTTAATCACCATTGAGTCTGATTCTGACAGGTGTAATTCTCCGCTATGTGTTTGACTGATAATCTTAATATCCTCTTTCAATAAACAGTGAATAAGCGCTATCTTTGCATTCCCCCTGCCTATCCTGGTTTCATCCTGTATAAGTACGGCATCGATTGAGTCGTCTTTAATCATATCCAGAAGTTCCAGGATACCTGGACGATCCAGTTCAAAACCGCTTGCCTGATCCCTTATGACGGCAGCTACTTCAAATTGATGGACTTTTGCTAATTGAACTAACTCTTCTTCCTGGCGTTCCAGGGAAGTTTCCTGTGTTTCTTTTGTTGTACTGACTCTGCAGTAGATAACTGCCTTCATCTTTTATCCCTCTATTCTTGGTTCATTACAAATTGATTATCCGAATGGGTGGACAGTTTCGGGTTTTGTATAGGGAGGATCAGTGATTCACCGGGTTTGATCGAGAAAGAGGTAAGGTTATTCTCTTCCCCCACCCAGGAAATGAACTCTTCTACAGTCATAGAATATTCCTCATTATACTGGTTGGCAATTGTCCAGAGGGTGTCTCCATGCTGAACCGTGATGCTTTGGTAAGAAGGTTGACTTCCCATAACGATTAGAAAATAGACTGAAGATACTATAGCTAATACAAATAATATAATAATGTAAGAGAAACGATTCCAGATATGTGTTAACATAAAACAACCTCCACACGAATGTTTGTTCTGTTTTGTTACATTCATTGTAATACGAACATTCGTTTGGTGTCAACACAAATTCGAACTTATGTTTGTATCGTCTGGAAAGACATGCTATAATGGGAACATAAGATCTATAATAGAGGTGCGTGAATATGACAAAATTGTCTAAAAGACAACAGGACATACTTGAATACATTAAAATTGCCGTCAGGGAAAAAGGGTATCCGCCATCGGTCAGGGAAATCGGTGAAGCTGTCGGCCTGGCTTCCAGTTCCACTGTACACGGACATTTAGCCAGACTTGAAAGCAAGGGGCTTATCCGCCGGGATCCCACTAAACCTAGAGCCATCGAAATCTTAAACCTTGAAGAAGACAACATTCCACGCCAGCGGGTCGTAAACGTTCCCCTAATCGGTAAGGTCACTGCGGGGCAACCTATTACTGCTGTTGAAAATGTAGAAGAATTCTTCCCGCTTCCAGAGCGGATGGCACCTTCCGATGAGCAGGTCTTTATGCTGGAAATCATGGGAGATAGCATGATCGAAGCCGGGATTCTAGATGGTGATTTCGTTATAGTCCGTCAACAGCAAACAGCGAACAACGGAGACATCGTCGTAGCGATGACAGATGAAGATGAAGCGACTGTAAAACGGTTCTTTAAAGAAAGGGATTATGTTCGATTACAACCTGAGAACTCCACAATGGATCCAATCATATTAAGAAACGTATCGATCCTCGGAAAGGTCGTAGGCGTCTACCGGCAAGTTCATTAAACATTAACCGATATGTTTTCGCATATCGGTTTTTTGATTGAATAAATAGAAAAGAACCCTGACAGACAGCAAATGCGCTGTCTGTCAGGGTTCTTTTGTGAAGGGATTAATACATTTGAATGTACTGCTCGCGCTCCCAAGGATGTACTTGTGTACGGAACATAACTTGGGAACAAAATGCATGATATTGAAACACAAAAACCTTAAAAATTACGCCATATAATAGAAGAAGAATATCTAAACCAATAATACATAATGTATAAGAATGTATAGTTTTTGGTCATTTTTTGGTCGTTGTTTTGGTCAATGGATTTTATCGTCAATCTTATTAAAAGTATTTACTTCATGCCTTATGCTGTTTTCTTTTAACCAGGCTACAAGCTTTTTTCTACGGTTCTCAGTGGTGGTGAAAAAATGGAGAACAGGGACACTTTGAAAATCCTTTCGAACAAGTGGTAATACTTCCGCGTACTTTTGCACTTTCTTTCGATTATCAGCCATATTCAGCTTGTTATCTATCTCAATTAAATAAGCATAGCCATTACGTGTGAAAAAAGCGTCCGTGATGACTTTCTTCTTATTTGAAGGCTTTACCCCCTGTATGATGATATCGCTTCGGGATGGTGCATCTGCGACTGACTCGATCGTGTACTCAACCACCCAATCTTGAGGGCAGTTGAAATGAATATAGATGTCATTTCGTAATAAATAATGTTCGGTGTTAAGTGACATGGTTACGCTGTGTTCAGAGTCGATAAGCTTCCTTCCCTTTTCATTGAGGTAGATTATTTTCTCTTTATTCCAGTATTTCTGATGTGTGTAATCAATCAACCCATTTATAATCTTACAAGCGTTTCGGTAACTCCCCAGTTTATGAATATGTTGTAGGTGTTTGATCTTCACTATCCCCAATCGGTCTATGGTCATTAACAGACTTTCTAGCCTTTCCTGTTTCATGTTCTCCCTCCATCATCTTATAAATCATTTTATCGTCAATATACGGTACTTGAACGATACGTTTCTTTTCCACCATGTAAATCGCTCTCCCTGGAATAGAAGGTAAATCCTCTGCCCCAACGTCATCTAACAACACCTGGCTAGCAATCCGTGAAGCGCATATAAAAGACATACGGGTCACAATATTCATTTTCACTTGCATAGGAACGGCTTCCTTTGTTGGGTACTGGGTCGCATAGATCAATCTCATACCGACAGCCCCGCCTATACGTGCAATTTCACTTAGGGCAGCCTGACAAAACTCTGCATACTTCTTCGCATTCTTATCTTTCACAATGTTAGGGGATAACTCTGCCCCCTCATCCACTATGATGAATGTCCGTTTCTTGATGGGAGTGTCCAGGATATTCGTGTAACCATTATCTCTGAACATTAATTCCCTTCGCTTTAATTCATCTGTAACGTTTATCAGTGTCTCTGCTGCTTCAAATACGTCACAGGCGACCTCTTTTACCTGTGGGAAGGCTTTATACTTATAGAACTCTAACCCTGCCTTTAAATCGAGAATATAAAATTCTACATCGTCCCCCATGTTCATCATCAGAGTGTGGAAGGTTCCCTTCATGAACACTGTTTTCCCAAACCTCGTCACTCCTCCTACAAGCATGTGAGGGTAATGGTCGAAATTGTGGTACAGTACCCCTTGATGATTCTTGCCTATTGGTACCTCCCATGTTCCAGGTTGGATCAATGATTTATCATAGTCCCATTTCTTCGGTAGCTTCCCTTTGAATACTCTCAATTTCAGCGCTCCCTCGTATTCGTACTCAACTTCCCTGTTAAGGGCTTCTTTTAAGGCTGGTAGTATAGTGTCAAAAACTTCGCTCGGCATCCCTTTAGGCAACGTGTAGATGAATGTGGTGTATGTTAGTTTGTCGTGAGTGGATTTAAGTTTAGGGTAGATAAAGGTATCACCTTTCTTGAAGCATACCTTGCGGTTAACCAGTACCTGTTGAATGGTCCGCTTGTCGTTTTTCTTTTTAGGAATCAGGGCTGCACCTATGAGAACTGCTGGAATCGTTAGCAGTTCAAGCATTAGTAATGAATACCTTTCCAACCTATTACTACATCACCTTTCAATCCTTTCGCTTTACAAATGTACTTAGGGTTTTCCATCCAATGTGAACTAATATAGTACAACCCTAGTTTATTATCTTCATCAATCTCCTTCATGGACCCCTCTAATCCTTTTTCGAGTGCTGACTCTCTTGCAGAACTCCATTCCATCTTTTTATCTAAACCATCATCACGATATTTCGATAACATAAAATCCCCTCCTGTTTTTCCGATGTAAATCATCGAAAAAAGATATATGATAATATATCAAGTTGAGTAATTATGGACCAGCAATGACAAGAGAGACAATACGTATACCAATGGGTATCTACTTCATTGACTTATTCACTACAAGAACAATCCACTGACCAATACCATGAGCTTGCAAAACGCACCCACTTTAACAAGTTCCATCATAACTATGAGCACCTCCTCGTTAATCTGGAGGCCGCTTTTTTCAAGTGCAGTTATTACCAGTAAGCTGCCTCCAAAAACTCCAGTAGCGACTATTCCAAATGTTAAAGGTTCAATGATGACCACTCTCCTCTTTTTCTTTGATTAGTTCAATGTATGGATGTCAGCCTAGAAAATGCATGTACATATAAATTTTTTTATAAGAAAATATAAAATAATTTATAAAGGGTATTCATCTTCTCAAAGAGAATAAGTAGTAGAGGTGTGCATAATGTTTACTAATAGAATTAGCGTGCTAGCAAGGGAAAAAGGGCTAAAGCATGGGTATTTAGCCAAGCAATGTGGAGTGGCAGCACAAACATTTTCTAACTGGACTACAAATAAAACACAACCACCATTAGATAAAGCATTTATATTGGCTGATTTGTTAGGAGTGAAGGTTGATGATCTACATGAAAGATCCAATTAAGATGGAGGGATATTTTGAGTGAATTTAAGGATGCATTTCAAAGGATAAATGAAACTACAAATTTAATACGTAACGCAGCTAGAAAAGTTAACAGTATAAATTTCACTGTTCAAACTCCAGCTGCAAAAGCAACAAGAAAAGCTATGGAATTTAGTAGTCAGTTAGCAAGCTTTAAAACTCATATTGGACTTATTCAATCTTTAGATCGAATTGCCGAAGGGTTTAGTGAAACTGAAGAAGATATCGTTATTTTTAAAAAGGCTATGGTTGATTTAGGATATCCACCACACGATCAAATTTCAATTAAAATGATGAGAAGTATTGCTGGGGATTACAAGCAAAATGGCAAAAAACACGTGGAAGAATACATAGATGAGTTCATGCTATACTTTTTCACACCAAAAGTTATCCAAGAGAAAATTGCGTTTAAGTGGGAAAAATACGATTTTCTTAATAAGAGGCTCCCTCTTTTGAGGAATGCTGTAAAGGCGCATAATTTAGGAATGTATGAGTTGGTCATTCCTTCTATCTTATCTCAATTTGAAGGGATTATCGTAGACGCTTTTGGAGTCAGGGGTAGAGTAAACGGAAAAATCCAAAAAATATTGTATGAGACTCTCTTAATAAAAGAAGACTTATCAGGTTTCCATTTTGATTACGAAATACACGAGTATTACTCAAATAAGATATTGGTGGAATTCGCTCATGGCGAAGAAGTTAAATCTGAAATAAGTAGGCATGCAATTTTACATGGTGGGGATACTAATTTCGGAACTGAAACAAATTCTCTAAAAGTAATTTTACTATTTGATTTTATTGCAAATTCAATAAACGAATTGGATGTGTCCACAATTAAATTGGGTAAATCAAGAGTGGAAAATCCATGTCACCAACCTTAAAGAGAAGTGAGTCTATTTTAATGCTAATTTGTTAGAAAGGATGATTTTAATGACAGAAGTTACTGTAAAAGACCAGCTAATCGATTTAATTGGTCCCGATCACACTTTTAAAAATAAAAAGAATATCTATTTTATTGAAGGAAATGCCCCTGAAAGTCCTGGTGTATTTATTATGTACGATTGGCTTAAACGCCCATTATATATTGGTAAAGCTAATAACATTAAACAGAGTTTAATAAAGTACTTCTCTAATACCGCTCATACAGACCTAGACTATATAATTCATAATGTTAAATTTTTTAGTTTTATGATCTTTGAAGATAAATCAGTCAGGGAGCACGTAAAGAATTTAGCAATTAAGTTGGAGTCCCCTCCATTTAACATTGAAGATAATGACAATTATGAAAACAGATACGACCCAAAATATCTATTAACAACCCAATGCCAATATAGTCAGGAATATTATTTGAAGGACCCTTTTGCAAAGGAGTATTGTGATAAAACTGGAGTCGAACTCCCCGATGAGATAGAGGAAAAAATCCAGAAAAGGTTGGATGAAGCAATGGACAGGCTGAATCTTTAACTAAAAAACCCCTTCCCTAAAGAAGAGGCAGCATCATTAGTATGCCCTCTAGGGAAGGGGTTTACTAATATGCTAAAAGTAGGATAGCCAATCCTACTCTCCTTGTACCAATTATTACTAAACACTAAACATTCTTTTAAGCATAAAAATAAAAAAAGCCTTCCAGAAGCCTCCGGAAGGTAGCACTATGTATGCTCATGGATATGTCAATCCTTAAGTAGTTTATCACAAGCTAACTTCGATTAATTATTCTTTTAGGCATATTTAAAGCTCCCTACAATAAAGTAGAAGGAATAAGGAGAAAATTATTATTAGGTCACTTTATTCGAACACCAAAAAACTATCTTCAAAAATATGAAGATAGTTTTTAATATTTTCTATTCATCTATATATTTTATTGGTGAATTATTTTTTCAAATATTTAGGTCTATTGAAAAACAGTGCACCCGATAGAATTAGAAGAAAAGACAAAATACCTCGAATAAAAGGATTATGAATAAATGACGTAATTGCAATTAGTCCTATAGTATAGATAATAAATAATATAATAAATACATAGATTCTTTTCATTATAAACATATCCTTTTTTATATTTTATTAAAATGCTTGAGGGTAACTTGATACATAGGAATAACTAGTACTTGACTTTCTTTTAAACACAAAAGATCTGCCTATTGAAATCTGGCTTGCAGCAAACCCAAGAATAACCCCACTTACAGCACTAGCAACAGCCCAACCAACACCCGGAATAGCAGCAAGTACGCCTACAACTCCAGCAACTCCTACTACAGATATCCACTGTAAAGTTTTTGCGCTCAATCCTATTTCTATGTACGTACCTTCTGGCGTATTGTAAGTGTATGCGTAGTTACCACCGCCATCAACTGAACTACTTTTGGCTACTAAATTACTTGATAAAGATATATTTGTTCCATCAAAACTAGTAGATGATTGAAAAGGTTTAATTGGTTTAGAATCTTCTTTTAATAAGTTTTTATATACATCTATCGATTCTTGATCAATATTAGCTTGTTCCATAAGAACTAAGAATTCTTCATCGGTGTAATACTGTACATTTGCATAACCTTGTAGTTCATTTCCAGTCCCGCTGGCACTAGCAAATGAGGACAATGTAAATCCAGAAAACATAAATCCAACTAATAAAACAACTGTAACCTTAGTAAAAACATTTTTCAACAAAATAAATCGACTCCTATAATAGATTTTTAACACAGTGACCAATTATATACTATTAAGGTATTTATTTCTATAGTTTCCAAAAAATATTATTTTATTAATCTCATAAACATATAGTTTAGCTAATAAAAAAATCAGGGAAAGATGTAATTCATCCATGGCTTCAGGAGCATGCGAAAAGGAGCTATCTTCACATACTCCTCCTAGAACTTATTTTTCTCTACAAAACTTTTTTATTCTAAATCACTTACCTAAATAATTAATAACTTTTTTCCGAGTATCCCAACGATTCGCTCCAGATAGATTAATCACACGGTTCGTCTTTTTCTCCAACCCTTCAGTCGGTCCGCCCACAACCATGAGTTCGTTGATCTTCAGCTGTTCATTTGCTAAGGATTTTCGGTTATAGAGACCGCACTTCTTTTCGTTTGCTAAATCGTACCCCACACTTAAGTCTGCATCTGAATAAACTACTACTGCCATTTTAATCACTTCTTCTTCCTCCTTTTGTTGTGGTTTTGCAACTGGATTCTTTAATGGTTTGTACTGAAGACCAAAGTACTCAAGCACTCCTTTGGCTGCCTCAGTTCCTTGCTCCTTTTGAAATGCTTTATTCAGCATGAGCATAGCCTCTTCAGGATGATCCATGAAACCGAGTTCTAGCAAAATCCCAACACCATCAAATTCCCTCGTGATGTGAAGGTTTTGTTCGACAATTCCTCTCCATACTTGCTTGGTTCCCTGTTTTAAATACTTGCCTACACACTCCGCAAGCTCCCGGGCGTAATTACTCCCTGGTTGAATATGGACTGAAATCCCGCTAGGATTGGATCCCGAAAAAGATCCATCAAAGGCATTAAAATGAAAGCTGACTAATACTACTCTAACGTTGGCTGCTCCGTATTTAAGAATGTAATGATTGAGCAATCGATTGGCTTCATTTGTTCTTTGGGTAAGTGGAATGTCTTTTGTACCTGGAGAAATGTCATGAACAATGACTCCATGCCTTTTCAATTCATCTTCAAAATATTGAGCTGTAGGTTCATTGAATTCATTTTCTCTAATGGCTCTTCCCAACGAGGGAATGTATGGTGTGCGTTTTCCAGGTGTATCCCATAATCCATGTCCTGCGTCCCTTAACACTACATAAATCATAAAAATCTCTCCTTTCAAATTAAAAGAACCACCGTAATGGCAGCTCTTACCTCTTCATCAATTTTTGTTTTTTGAGGGCATTCTCTTTTAATCGATCTCTCACATGAGTGTTCTTCCAAACAGCGTATAGGTTTACAACGAAAGTAACGGCAGCTGCTGCCATAAACACAAAAGCATCGATGCTTGTTTGATTAAACCAGTCAAAGCTAACACCGATTGTTCCTAGAAATAAAAATATGGAAGTCAAAAAACCTCCGAGTAACGTAAAGATATCTTTTTTCATTTAAAAAGCTCCCTTCTATTTTTGAAAAAAACCATAAAAAATAGCAATTGCTCCTCCTATAACTCCTGAGCTAATTGCTGTTATGATCGCACCTGTAATTTTCCTTTTAATCCACGTAGTGTTTTCATCAATCTTATTAAGTGTCTTGTTGAGTGTGGTGATCTGTTCCTCATGCCGTGTAGTCGTGCTTTTCAGGTCACTAACTTCTTTTTCAAGGATTTTAATGTCACTCTTCATTTCCACGATATCCTTCTCGTAATGGTTCATTTCATGATGTCCCTCCACCGCCTTTGACATGGTCATTGCCCCCTTCTCTATTTATCATGAGTGGGATCACCTCCTCTCGATAAATTACAAAAGATTACTTCTTTTTATCCTTAAATGCCATATCGATTTTGTCTGCTTGAATTTTAATTGATTCATTATCCTGGATGATTCTTGTTTTTCCAACAATCGATATCAGTTTACTCATTCCCTCACCACCTATATTTGTAGTCTATTACCCCTTAAGCTTGAAGCCTCTCAATCACTCTCTGCTTGATAATTCCAGACAAGGCAGTGACACTTTCATTCCCTGCATACTCTTCAGCCGTAAGAGGAATGTTTCCATTCATGTTGATTGAGTTGTCCTGCTCATTGGCGATGAAATAAACCTGCACAGCTTCCAATTGGCCATCTTCAGAGTATTTGATTTGAACGTTTGAAATTCGAAAATTCATTTAAAGTCTCTCCTTCTTTTTGGGTAAAATAAAAAAGCCTTATTCGGCTTCCTCGATCACTACAGAACCTTCCAAGTCTGAAATGCGACTCTTTAGCTGAGTAATTTGTTCCTGCAATTGCTGATTTTTTGACGTTTTTTCAATGGCCATAGCTTCATAAATTGCTTTCTCTTCAGCAAGCTTTCCCACAGTTTCTTTCAAGCTTTTTAATACCAGGTCAATATTTTGATTGCTCATTCTGTTCACCTCCTTATCTGTATCCGACAATCATGATATACACCTTTACACTGGATCCACCACTCGTATATTGGTAATGAGGAGAAATTCGGATTTTCGTGCTCATGATGTCCGTCCCTCCATAAACACGGGTACTGTCATTTTCGTAGGCATACCATTCTTTTGCTACGGCATGACAAAAGAACCCTAACACCTTCGGGATGGCCACTCTCGTGTAATTGGATATGTTCAACGTCTTCTCTATATAGGATCCCGGAGAGTGCGTTCCAGAAGGAATCGAAAACGTAATTTCTTGCAAGTACATCTTCCCGTATGCCGAAACTATTGGAAAGGAAAGATTACCATCATACATACTTGGCAATGTACTCTCGGAATCAAAAATATCACGGTCATTTATAGATATTGAGTCGCCATCAATCTTTAATGTGTTGCTACCGTCTGTTGAAACAATTGATCCTGCAAACCTCGCATTTTGCCCGAAAATGGCACCCTCGAATTGAATTTTCGATGCTGCAATCTTAATAATCTCAGCCGTCTGATTAATGGAGGATATAACACCATTTTCTGAAACTTTTGTTTGAATTTGATTGGACAGTTGACTAATAGATGACTCTGCTGAAGTTACTCTTCCTTCAGCATTCTTAATTTGTTCTTGAGTATCTTCTGGAGCAGGTGTCCAGTTCGTTGGTCTTGTCCCTTCTTCGACTTTAATTTCCTTCATCGCAAAACCTGCACCCTCAGAAACCCCTGATACAGCAATTAAGATAGTTGCATTAGAAATGTCGGACGTGTGAGAGACCGGGAACCATACTCTTAAACCATTTCCAGATATGTCACCGGTAAATCCTGTTCTCATATTGACACTAGGTATGGATTTAACAGTTATTACATTATTATTTGAGTCGATGTATCTAAGGAATAAGTAGTTTAGATCGTATCCTACATTGTACATGCTCTTAATATCGAAGCTAATGATGTACGTTTTATTAGCTTTCATATTAAATGGAGTAGTATGAATACCTACTTGATTGTTAACGCTTGACTTGTTGACTCTAATCCAAGTGGAATTATTGAAGGTTGTTAAGGTAGTGACCGTATTCCCCCACCATTTGAACCCTTCTAAGCTATCCCCTTTACTGTTACGTATGAGATTTCTGATCCCGTATTCTAAAGATTGAAATTCAGTCTTTGAAACTTTGCTTTCAATCAATCCTGATTGAACTTGAATAGATGCCTCTGTATTAGAGACTCTTCCTGCTAAAGAATCGACACTAGACTGAGAAGCTTTCAGATTAATAGCACTTGTGTTTTGATTGATTTTAGTCTCAGCGCTGCTCATTCTCCCATCAAACTCCGTCTGAGCTACTTTACTCTCAATGAGGTCCGCTTGTACTAAAAGGGAAGACTCCGTGCTTGAAATCCGCCCTTCTAACGTATCTAATTCTGACTTAGAAGCTTTCAATTGAATCTGATCACTGTTCTGTTGAATTAACGTGTTTGCCTGGCTGATTTGAGTTTCTAGTGTAGAAACCTTTTGATTATAGGATGTCTGAGAGACCTTAGAGGTCAACCCCTCTTCAGTTTGATTAATCCTGCTCTCATGGTTCGTAAGCTGCGTAACGACACCGTCCTGATCAGTTGTGTACTTCGTAGTAGATACCTTACTGTTCAACTGATTATCTACTTCTGTTTTCGTATACGTGTTGTTCTTATCCGCCTTGGATACTAATTGACCATTCACATATTCAAGACCAGCTTTGGCTGCTATGTCCTGCTGAAGAGTAGCAAGGTTGTTATCGTATAACAACTTACTCACTTTTTCGGTGAGCTCATTTTCAATGTCCTGGATCTTCTGCGTGTATGTGGACTTATCGATTGCGTAAGTCTCGGTATGTTGCTTCGCATTGTCTTCCGCATTCTTTGCAACTTGATCGGAGTAATAGGTACCTGCCTCAAACGTTCCTTGATCTTTGTTATCCACTTCTTCTTGAGTATATGATCCCACTTCACTTGCCTCTGTCGGAGTGATTTTCTCCCATTTACCAGTGGCTGCATTCCAGGTGTGCGCTACGTCTACTTTTCCACCTGTTTGGATCCAAATGATATTTGGTTTTCCTTCTGGAGGAGTGGGGGACTTAATCACTTTGGTGGCGTACAGTGCCTGGAGGTCTTTCCAAACACGGAATATTTCTTCTTTCTTGTACTCGATGACCTCTCCCAAGAGAAACCGCTTTTTCGTCTTATCAAAAACGGATCGTTCAACAAAAATAACCCTCGAATCGAGATACATCGGAGGGTCAAATAGTTCATCTTTCACTCTACTGGAATCACCTAGCGTGACTTTTTCGTGTTCATAACCTAGGATATGTTCTAAAGAAGCGCCTTCTACTTCGTATTCTACGGCCGCTGAAATCCTTTTCTTCAGTTCGGTATTCCCTAGTTGTGTCAACCTTTCCTCGGTCATCTCTTGATCATTCGTCTCAGGTTCGTATAGCTCAATGAGGTGTAATCCTTGATAATTCCAGTTTTGGAATGCTGCATCGTCCGTTACTGTCACTCTTAACCTCGTTCCATCCTCTCGTTCGGGACCAAGGCAGATTAAAGCTGTCACGACACGATCGTAATTCACTTTTCTTTTGATTCCGATGAGATCCTTCCCGGCCGTAATTTCTTTCCCTCTGTCTTGGCCGACTTTCTGGATAAAGTCCACGTACCGTCCTGTGACTTCTCCATCTTTCACTTCCACGCGAAAGCGAATTTCACAATTAAATAAAGAGGCTATGGATTTTAAAGCATCATAAGCATTGATATCTCTGTCAATGGTCCACTTCTGGATTCCGTTGTATTCCACAATGCCAAGCTTCCACGGCAATCCTTCCAATATGAATGTTCCAGAACTTTCAACGGTTTGTCCTTCAAGAACTTGAGGAGGAATCCACTTTAGTTTTTTCAATTCTAAGAACGATCCGGAGGTCTTTATATCCATTTCTTTTTCCGTTGTATAAGTCTCCGATTGTTGGATAATGAACTCCCGATAATCACCCTCTTCTGAAGGAATTAGAATCTTACGCTTTTTTGTCAGCTTGTCGGCACCTAGCTCTGAGGTGGGAACGATAAAATCATAGGTTTCTTCATTGGTAATGGCCGTTTTATGGCTATCTGTTTTGACATTCGATATCCATCCAACCACTTCATCTGTTTGGTAATCGAGAATATGAATCATACTCATTTATATGGGTCCCTCCACTTCGCATTGAATTCTGCAATGACATTGGGAGAGTTTAAGACAAAAAAGTTATTACCTGGTTTTAATTGAAAAAAGCGTGATCCGAAATCTTTTTTCATAAAGGGCTCACCATTTTTCAATATAAGATCTTTCTCCATAATGAATTCAAACACATCTCCTGCCTTACCGATGTACGGGACTCCCTTGGATTTTTGATTGATTCTATCAACCTCTATTTTTCTGATAGCTGCCTTGGTTGCTGGAGAACTTCCGTGTGTTGCCGTATGAATCCCAATGGCTGCTAAATCGTTTTGAAATCGGTTGTTAATATCTAAGTAAGGAAATTGTTGTTTATGGCGTGTATAGACCTTTGTCCCGTCATTCCCGTGCTGAGCGACGGAAACGATGAAGGATGTTCCCTCTTTGATGATGTCCAGATATCCATAAAAGTTCTTGTACGTCCAATCCATGGACGTTACATAATGCTTAATGGCTCCATTTCTAAGCGCGATTTCTACCTCGGCCTCACCTGTAGACTTTCTGATGACAGCTGCCACTTTCCCAATGATTTTATTGGATGCATCGAGTAAATACACTTCTGCTCGTCCTCTTTGGCTACCGTTTGAAGAGGAGACATCAAAATATGCCCTGGCTACATAATCACTCAATACTGATCCTATTGATTTTGCTAGTGCTGGTCCGTGCCAACTTGCTCCACTTCCATAACTAGATGCATAAAACTCTCCATTGGCAGCACTCATCGCACCTGAGTTTACTCCTCCATCAGGCACATATCCCGCCGTGGCCCATCCGACTGTCGTAATCCCATCATCGGACCAAATGGTCTCATACTTTTCAAAAGGTGTTTCATCCACCATCATTGGTTTACCAATTCTCATATAATCCTCGTCACCAATGATATCCAGCAAGGTAGTCGGACCTGATAGAGTAATAGTGATGTGAGGGTATGAAGGATTAGTCCCGTTATTAACTAGATTGATTGGAGCACTTAACTCTGATCCTGTAAACGTCTCATTATGTGAACTTCCATATTTGTTCGGATCCAAGCAAATAAACGTAATGACACCTTTTCCAAACCGGACAATATCCTCAATATCGAGTGATCCATCAACATACGCAAAATATTCACGATTAGGTTCATCATCAAAGACAAGTGATTTTTCTTCATCCTTTATCAACCAGTCTGATATTTCCTCTTCCAATTTCCTCACGTCATAACGATCCTTACCATTGATGGTTATAGGTTGTTCTATGACCCTTATTTCCCTTGTTGTTGACTCTAAAAGGGCACCGGGCCTATTGGGTAAATAAAGTAAATTCCGCTTAATAGGAGCAAAGGCAGAGCGCCTTTTGCTGCCACATATAATATAGTCTTTTTTCTCTCCGTCAAATGAAAATGAAAACAACAATTAGTACGCCCTCCCTTGAAACCCTTGAGATCGACTTTTATTAAATTCCAAAATTTCTTCCATAGGCTTATGCAGATACTGAGCGAGCCTTCTAAAATCAATATCTCCCGAATTTGCGAGTTGTTGCAAAATGGATAGGAGTATCTGATTCTGTTTGGCCGTCAATTCTAAAAGTTCGCGGAAAGAAGAATCATCTTGTCCTCCTGCGTTTGGTAATTGACCTGGGCGCTTATTCCCCGATATGTCTTTTCCAGCTAACGCAAGGAGCTTCATGGCATCTGTCCGTTTGCTTGGGTCAGTGGGAATGATCCACTCCGGCCAACCCCCTTCAGCAAGACGATAGAGACCATCATTATTGATGAGTCCTCCGGTTGCATATCCTCTATACGCACCACCCTGAGACATTGATTTAATGCCTGGCACGTTAAAAACATTTCCGTAACGCGCCTTAATGTACCGGATGGCTGCTGCTGCGTTATGCACTGGATTCCAAATATCATTCATTCCAGACAATTTATACGCATTGAAAGTTGGATCGATGGTCTGCATCAATCCTTTAGAAGGGATTCCGTTTCTCGCATTGATATCCCATAGATTGATAGCTCTAGGATTCCCACCGGACTCTTTTTGCGCGATTGTGGCCAATGGTCCCGCCCACGATTGAGGAACTCCAGTAGCCGCGATGGCGCTCATAATCCATTGCTTTACACTACCTGAAACATTCCCACCAAACATAGAACCGATTTCTTTGATTTTTCCAGTCAAATAGCCTTTGAGAGCTCCCTTTGACTTACTATAAGCTCCTCTTCCTAAATCTTTTAACATTGAAGGAAAGCTTGGGGTTTCCACCCCAAATAATTCGAGAGCTTTAGTAAAGAGTTTGTTAGGGTCAGATAGGTGAGACCAGACATCCAATGCACCCTCTTTAATGTTCCCTGCAGCACTCTTTGTTTTTTCCCATGCAGAACTGAGCCAGCCTGTCCCTTTTGCGTATGCAGGGAAAAACGAGCTTAATAGAGACTCTGTCTCTTTATTCGGTAATACCGATGTGCCTGCCGGAAGATTTAAGAATTGAGCACCCTTCTCTCCTAGCATGGTGTACCCTACGCCAGGAACATGAGCAAGTTCTCTCCCTTTCTCACCTACCACGGCCGGGCCTCCTGGGTGATTGTCGGTTCCGGTGGCATACTGAGGGACATTCCACAAAGCAATTTTCCCCTTTACACCTACTTTTCCAAGAACCCAGTTCACTCCACCAATGACCCCATTGACACCCTTACCAAGGGTTTCGGTCATTTTATTTGCTACCGCTTTGACTCCTTCAGTTACTTTACCGGCCATACTCTTCATGCCGTTACTGATCTTTCCTGGAAGAGCTTTGGCTCCTGCAACAAGGTCATTGAATTTCTTTAAGCCGTCGTCTACGAAACTCTTAAACCAAGACTTTGCATTGCCTACAAAGGTTTTGATTCCTCCGATGGCATTATCCCAACCGCCTTTAAGAGTGGAACCAAATGATTTTACAAAGCCTCCAAGTCCTTTGAGTAACTTGCCCCAAAACATTAACTGAACAAAATTCCAAATAAATTCTATGGCTCCAAAAAATATCTGTTTTACGCCTTCCCACATTTTTTTGAAGTCTCCAGTCAATAACCCTGAAAAAACCTTGATGAGACCCATAATAATGTTTAGAGCACCAGAAATAACCCCTTGGATATTCGCCCATATAGATTTAATGATAGCCAGGACAAATGGCATCACAAATTTGATGACTTCTAAAATCCCTAATAAGATTACCCCTACAAATTTACCGAGATTTTTTAGAGCTCCTATAATAGTTGCGCTATTTTCAGACCAAAACCTCCTAAGAACCTCTAATTGACTCTTGAAAAAGCCAACAATCGATTCAATGGCGGGTTGTAAGAGAGCAAGAAATTGAGTCCCTAATACTTTGACTTTTTCGAGTAAATTCTGAATCCCGCTCCTGAACGTCTCGGAATTCTTATACAAGGCGATAAAACCGGTTCCCAGTAAAGTAAGAACGGCTATGGTTATTCCGACCGGTCCCGTAAACGCCAAAAACCCTAATCGTAACCATTTCAGTAATCCGCCAGCTTTTGCTATGGATGCCATGACAGGAGCGAACCCACTGATGATGTTTCCTAACATAGCTAAAAAGATTCCGGTAAAAGCAATAACAGGACCTAGTGCCGCCACGAGTCCTGCAAAGACAATTCCAGTCATTTTGGTTTTATCGGATAACGAACCGTACCATTCAACGCCACTTTGCAATTTAGTGATGACTTTGTCTAATCCAGGGGCTAATAAATTCTCCATGATGCCCCATAGATCTGCTCCGACTACCTTTGCTTTTTGCATAGCCACTTGGAATTGTTCGGATCCACTTACGGTGTCATCAAATGTTTGATCCACTGTGCCGTTAGAACTTTCTAACGTTTTGAGTAGTTCTTCAAATTCAAAGCGTCCTCCTTGAATTGCGTCCGCTAAGTCAGGACCTGCCTTGGCTCCGAATGCTTCAATGGATAAGGCTGTAGCTTCTGCAATGCCTGGAGCCTTTTCGATTTCTTTCAATGTCTTCTTAAACTCGTTACGAGGATCTTTCCCTTCTTTCCCCCAACGAGAAATGGATTGCTTTAACCCAGACATAGCGATTTCAGCATTCACCCCGGCTAATTCCCAACTGGAGAATAGCGCAATGCTTTCATCCATCTCAAAGCCCAAGGCACGCATAGGAGCTCCGTACTTTGTAATGGAATCCAGTAATCGATCGGCACCTATGCCGGTTGCTTGTGCTGCTTTCGCAACACTGTCCAGGACTTTCTCAAACTCATCTGCCTCTATCCCGGCATCTCCCATCGCTCGGGCAACTAACTGAACCCCTGTGGTAGCGTCTAACCCCGTTATATCAGCAAACTTTAAAAATTTCTCCGAGGAATCTTCCAGTTTCTTATCTACAAAGGCAAAACGAGTATTTACTTCTCCTAAAACACTACCTAGGGTGGCTGATTCGGTTGGGAATCGACCATAGACATTCTTAAATGAATCTTTAAGAGCACCTAACTGATTTCCGGTGGCTCCAGTTGCTTTTGTCACATTATCCAAGCCTTCATCCAGTTCATAAAAAGCCCGGTTAGCAGCAAAGGTCATACCAGTAAGTGGGGCGGTAAGATACATAGACAAACTCTTCCCTGCCGTTTTCATTCCGTCTCCCACTTTGGTCAATTTCTGACCAGCAGCATCGATGGTATTTCCCATCTTGGTCCATCCTGATTGGCTTAGCTGTTGCTCTTTCCTTAAATCGCTTAATTCTTCTGTGGTTCTCTCTATATATCTTTCTAAACTTTTTAAAGACGTAACCTCTGAGTTATATGCAGTAGCTGCCTTCTCTGCTTCTTTAGATCCCTCTCCATGCTCAGTAACCATTTTTTCGTAGCTTATTCTTGATTTTTCTACGACTTCCCTCTGGACTTCGAGCTTCTTATTCAGACCTTTTAGTCGAGTCTCGTACTTACCAATGGACTTATCAGCGTAGTCAAACGCAGACATATTGGCTTTCATTTCACTATTGACGAGGCTAATCTTTGACTTAAGGTCTTTTAATCCAGAATCGATTTTCAAGGTATTTAAATCTAGTCCTATGGAAAGACCTTCGATTTTCTCCAAACTTCCCCCTCCCTTCCCATGAAAAAATCCTTAACCTCCGAAGGCGGAAATTAAGGATTTTTCTCGTCTAGGTTTGTTTTTCTCATGAAGTACCTCAATTAGAAAGTGAAAGGGCATATTCAACACATCGCTTATGTCCTTACCATCTTTCATTAGGTCCATGATCAGCCTATCCATGTATTCTTTTTGCCTTTGAGGGGTAAAGTCTGCATCACTCAGTTCTTCTTCGCCAGGAACTTTTTTGTTTCATCAGTCTGTCTCCCTTGAGCCACAAACATGATTTGTTCCTGGAGCGTTTGGATCGCATCTGGAGCATGAAGCCCATTGAAGAGATCATCTTTTGTAAATTGTTTGTTGTAAACTTTGTTAGCCACAAAGTCTAAGAGCTTGTTGATCAATTCTTTTTCTGAATTAGAGTTTTTGGTTTCTTCTTCACTTTTTTCAATTTCCTCCATCATGTCAATAGCTTCATATACGACAGAAAACGGGAGAAACACAGGGGTGAGAAATTTCTCTGTAACGATTTCCCCTTCTTTCACTTCTTTCACTAACTCGATCATATTTCGCTTTAAATTTGCCATAAGTATTTTCCTCTCTTCTCAATGTAATAAAGCAGGTAAAAGCCTGCTTGTTGGTTTTTATACTTCTTTAATGACCGGTCTTTTTTGATTATTTTCAGAAGAAAGCAATTCTTCCAGACGATCTTCATCCACTTTTTTATTGGCTGGTTTTGGGAACGAATCCTCTTTACGATAAATCTTTCCATTGTCCTGAAGGTCTTTAAAATCTTGAATAACTTGATACTTTTTCTTCTTCGCCATTCATTACACCCCCGTCGGTTCTGCGTCAGGGTGAGACTGACCGAAGATTTTTGTGAATAAGGCATCGCGTTTTGCTGTACTTCCTTTCTCATCGTATCCGAAAATGACCGACTTTTCTTTTGTGAATCCATCGACCTGACGATCCATAAATTCGGCAGAGATTTCATCTCCTTGGAACTCCGTGCTATCCTGCTTGGTTTTACCTTTGATGTTCGGGCGCATAAACATTCCTTTTGGCAACCCTACCCATTCTCTACTACCATCTTCAGCCGTTTTGGCGAAAACGACGGCCACATAAGGTGGATTATCTTCACTACCATAGGAGTGTAATCCGTCCGCGGTCGCTTCCAACCCTAACAAGGTTTTTCTATCCTCGATGGGGATCTTATGAAAAGCAGATTGAACAGAGACATTCCCGTTAGAGGTCGCAAGTTCAGCTGTTCGGTTATCCCCGAAAGCTCGTACAATTTCAGAAGGTAGATCCACCGTAATATCCTGGAGGAATTCCACCCTTTCAATTGTTCCCACGATAATGGCTGCTTCTGTTTCGTCCAAGACGCCATAATAAAACTCGTCTACTCCCGTTGTTGCTCTGTAGCTCTTTGTTTCGGCCATGTATAGCCCTCCCTATTCATTGATTAACGTACTCTTTTCCTCGGTATCTTCTCGCATCACGGAAAATCCCGAGTTCCTTATCATATTCGTCCATCCCGCTGCCAGTATTGGCATAACCGATCTTATTCCACAGCACTAACTGGATTTGCTCTGCTAAGCTTTCTGTATCATCTTTGCTTTTCGACCAAACTTCAATTTGATACAGATATTCCTTGGTTAGCCACTTGTTATCTGCATAGTCACCTGGTTTTGGCGTGATGAGAGGATCGATAATGATATAAGGTCCTGTCACATCTCCACTCTCCGGATATGTGTAAAATTTAATTCGACCGTTTGTCATGGAGTTAATCATAGAGTCATTGATAAAGGCTTCATGCACCTTTTGTATCATTTGAATCCCTCCATAACCGTATCCTTAATTGCCTTCCGGTACGCCTTCTTGGCATTCATCATCGCTCGAGCAATGGCACCTTTTCCTTTAGGGTTTGGGTTCTTCACTGTTCCAAACTCATTTAAATGGATGATACGATATCGATTATCCGGTCCCTTCCAGTGAATTTTCACTGTTCTCACACCATGAATGGATTCAGGCTGTGTTACTTGAATCTCCTCAATGGAAGCACCTGTGTCTTTGAAACTTGCAAACTGACTCTTTAGTTCTTCCACAAACACCTCAGCCCCGCGCATGAGCGCTATGTCACTTACTTCATCCATCTTTTCTTTCCCAAGTCGCTTCTCCAGTTGTGCCAATAGTTCCTTTTCACCTTTTATTTGAACATTACTCATTCTACTAACCTCGCGATAACGTTAATAAAAGCATGATTTTGGAAATCAGGTTGAACATGCTTTACGTTATAACGCTTATCCTTATATCCCGGGTGATCAATAGATACATAATGTTTATTGGTTGGTATAAAATCTTCTTGTGGATCTCGTATCGTAAGCGTGATATCTGATAACGTTCCGTTGGATTTGGCAATCTCTAAGTCTTTCATCCAGACATTATCTACCTTTGCCCACGATTTAAATTTAATTTCCTTCTCGGATTCCCCAGGCATCGGACCGTTATTTTCTACATATTCATAAAATACGATTGGAGTACGAAGGTCACCTGTGTTCACCCTTGGTGGCTTATACTTAAACGGTTGCATCGGTTTCCTCCTCTTCCAGTGCAATGTCCAGCCCTAAACTATTAATCTCGCTTAAAAAATTGTCATTGAAGTATTCTAGAGCGTCATTGTAAACATACCTTGTTCTTTCAAAAACGAGTTCCTTTGCTTGAAGATCTATGTCAGTTTCACCATAGACTTCAAAAGATCCACAACTGCTTTTAATGGCCACAATAGAAAAGGATAACAACCGTTTCAGATTGTCATCCTCATTATGTGTAATATGCATCCGCTCTTTGAATTCATTCAATAGGTCATCTGTGATGTCCAATTACATCACTCCTTGTCTTCTTGCTCTGCTTTCGCTTCTTCCAGCTTTTCTTTCAACTTCTCAAGACCTGTGTTTGGATGGAAGGTAACCCCCAGAGACTCCAACTCAGCTTTAATCTTTTCTTTTTCCTTCTTTTCGGCACCTTCAGGATCCTTATCCTCCAATGTCTCAATAAAAATACGTTTGTGTTCTGGATGGACTGAAGATAGTTCTTCAATCCGTTCTTTCGTCGGCTTGTATTCCCCTTTAGGGTACACATCTCCAACGTTATATTTTTTTCGTTTGTCCATAGTATCAGTGAAACTATTTACAACTTTATACTCTGGCATTATTTATTCCCTCTTTCAAAATTTAGACTGCTGGCGCTTCTGTAGTGAAAGTGATATTCAGGTCATATACTAATGCAGCTTTATTGTCTTTCGGCTTACCATTGGCAAATTGCTTGATGGTGTAAAGCAAAGCGTCTTCAATCGCCAGAGTCTGATCAAATTTCTTCAGTTTATATCCACCGGCTAACGCAGCAAGGTAGCGTCCCTTTACAAAGAACAGAGCCTTGCCGACTGGTATTTCTTCGGATTCCACAACTTGAATGTTGTAAGGTAGAGCCATTACCCATTGACCATTTGCCGTTTGGATTGTATTTCGCGCTTGCACGCCGATGGCATCTACAGGGTTTACCGCCATGACCACCTTATTCAATACCTTCAGCGACTTACCTTTTGCATCTGTAGACAACTCTTTTACCACACCATATAACTCTCCAGCGACGACTTCTCCGTTTTGAGAAGGAGCAAAAGTCAATGTACCTGAAGAGGTCTTGTCTGTAACGGCGCCATCGGCTGCTACATTTTTCATAAGACCAACCGGCTCATTTGATGCAGGTCCTTTACCATTAACAAACCCGTATTCCAAACCAACAGAGTAGCTTTCTACAAGAAGGGTACGTACATACCTTTCAACCCATACCGGCCCAAGATCCACCATGTCACTTGGGACAGCTGCAAATGCAGTGAGCTTTAATTGTGTGATCTGTTCTTCACCAAAGGCTGCATTTACTTGTCCTTTGATATCGCCGAATAGCGCTCCCCATGCGTATGCTTTTGTCGGATCAGATGTAATGAAGCGAGTAACCGCTCCAAGGTCCTGGAGACCAATTGCTTCAAGAAGGGGATGTTCGGAAACGAGATCTTCAAACACGCGCTCTTGTGTAGTAACCGGCAAAATTGAGTCATCTTTAAACCCACCATCCTGGACAACAGCATTGAAGAATTTCGTCTCTTCAGAAGTCAGGACGTTTTGGCCGCGCTGTTGAAGGATGGAGCGATCCATCATCTCATCGTTCACTTGAGAACGAACGGTGTCCACCACTTCATTCTGTAAAGCATCGAAGAAGCTCTGGAAAGCTGTTGTTTGCTCCTGCTCAGTTGCCTCCGCATTGGCTAATGTGGCTGTGAGTTTTGCTTTTGCATTGTTAAATGCTTCCGATTTTTTAAATGTGATTGTCATCAAAATTCCTCCAATTATAAATTTAAAAAGAGCTTGCTCAAGTTCCGCTTTGCAGCTGGCGCTTGTTCAGGCTCTTTTGGTTTAGGTTGTAATTCATTTTTTAGCTCGTCCTTAAATTTTGCTAACATCTGTTGCAAAGATTCCTTGGTTACAACACTATCCTGATTATCAGGTGCATTGTCTTCTTTATTTTTAATCTTATTCCTAATGCCATCGATAACCGGTTGAGGTATTAAACCCGGACTATTGGCAGCAGACGCGGCAAATTTTACTGTATTATCAGCGAACATGATTTCATCTACAAAACCAAATTCTAAAGCCTGCTGAGGACCCATCCACGTTTCTTCTGCCATCATATTAAGTAACTCTTCTTCAGACTTACCAGTCTTCAAGATATAGGCATTCACAATGGTTCTGTCTGTCACCTTTAACCTCTCAGCTGTTTTAGTCATATCTCGATGATCACCAAAACCAATTGATGAGGCATTGTGAATCATTATCTGACCAGTAGGTGCAATGCGGGTTTTATTTGTAGCAGAAGCAATGAAAGAGGCTGCGCTTGCTGCTAAGCCAACAATCTGTGATTCAGTATACCCAGGATAGCTTTTTAGCGCTGTGTAAATTTCTGAGCCGTCCCAAACATATCCTCCCGGACTGTTGATAGACACAATTACATTTTCGCCATTCGCTTTATCTAACTCTTGAATAACCTTACGTGGCCAAGTAGCCTCCATTTCAAACCATTCATATATCCAGGCATCATCATTAGAAACAATTGGCCCGTTTATTTCAATTTTCACTGTCACTTGTTCTCACCTCCTTCATCGGTATCCATTTCTTGATAATTCTTTGTAATGTAATGCTTATCCAATTTAGGATCAGCAGATTTTTCATATCCTGCCTCCAGTCTCATTTCGTTACCGGTAAAGGCACCGGAAGAAACCAACTTATCGATGCTGGTAGCCAACTCAAAAATACTTTGGTACGACATCGTTTTGATCTCAATTCTCTTCCCAGCCAGGTACTCATCCATCGTAAAAAATTTCACATTACTCTCATCCTGAAGCTTTTTAGTCAACGGATTTACTGTGAATTTCATATAGTTCTTTGTGTGTTTTTCAACATCGGCCATGCTGCCAGAAATCAATGTGAGAGGAATACCAAGAGCCATCGCGACCTGATTTAAAAATCCATCCGTGACTTTATTGATTTCATCCACACTAAGACCCGAGGTGCTGCCTTTATTCGATGAGGTCTCGTTGTACTTAAAACCTGGCTGTTGCGGGACAATGGCGATGTCATTTTCTGAGAAAGCTTTGTACATCTTGTTGATATAGCTCTGTAGCTTAGCCATCGTCTCGTCATCTTTTGCTTTATTCGATTCAATATCAACCGTCCCTCGCAACTGGTTCTTACGCTTATGAGAGTTTAATAACTTTCCAAACAAGTCCCCATAATCTGCGAATATGCTGTCAATCAATGGCGACAGCCGTTCATTTCGGTATCTCAGATGAATGACTTTGCTTTGAGGGAAAAGGCGTTTAAAGGTAAAATCCTTGACCATGACATTCGTAAACGTATCTTCATACACGGCGTATTCGTTGTGCTCAAAGTCATCCGCTATCAGAAGATCTCCATCATCCGCTTGTATGATTAAACCTTCATTATCATAGACAAGCTTGTGAACGAAAGTTTCCCAGAATGTGCTCGAGGTCATGTTTTTATTTGGCCGCACATTCAAGCGATAATACAGTTCATCCTTAATAAGGTTGCTGCCGTCTTTGACCCGGAATTCCGACTGACTTATCGTGCGTCCCAGGAAGGCAATGCAGGTATCAATCGCCAGTCGCTTCATATGGGCTCTTTGTGATTGTTGTTCAAAAAGCTCAAGATCAAAAGAAAATGCAATTTCCTTATTTCGGTTTAGTATCGTCTCGATTAATCCTATAACCATCACCCCCTTTAAAAATCAATATCGCCTAGGAAGAATTCAGCTTCTTCTTCCAGGATCTGATCAGCCTGCCACATGGCATAAACAAAAGCTGAAAAGCCATCGGTTTTCCTTCTGACCTCATCTTTCTTAATAAAATCTTTGTTGCCGTCATTTTTCACTTTGACTACGATGTTATTCGTATTCCATCTCATTATCGGGTTGTCCCCAAAGATGACCCGATGTTGGGCAAAGATCATTTCAATCCTTGGAGCAAGTTTTGCATAGATCGCATGGGGGTTCTGGATGTATAAGACATGGAATCCTGCATCTTCCAGCGCTTGCTTTACAATGTCCAAACGGAATGTATCTCCAATGATGGTATCCAGCCCATATTGATCCCTCATCCGACAAAAGTAATTGACCATATGCTTGATGTTAATAACCGGCTCATCCAGGAGCGTGATCAACCCTTGTTCTTCCCATTCAAAGATCGGCGGCTTTAGGTTTGCTTCTTTAACAAATTCACGCCGGGCAAACTGATGGCTATCCCAAATGTAATCTTCACCATCCTTAAACAACACTCCGCAGGCGGTAAAGTCTTTGATGAAAGAATAATCAATCGCTCCAATGCATTTCTTATTCTTCAAGCGTTCATAAGGGATGGGCCGATTCGTCGCCTCAATATCCTTCCAAGATGCAATCCTGACTGTGTTATCTTCCTGTGGTAGGTTCATCCTTTTGGCCATGAATTCTGGACGACCGGAAGGGTCATCTTCTAAATCCAAGTATTCATCCATAAGGGTGTCGAATAATTCTTCCGCATAGGGGCTCATAGGTTTGCTGAACATCGGATTGGCTTTTTCCCATAATTCCGGTTTGTCCACTTCTTCCTTATCATCCATCTTGCAAATAAAGACAAACCTGTTTTTCCGCTTGCTTCCACCTCTCAAAACCTCTAAGCATTGTTCAATAAATTTATCAAAAAAACCACCCCGGACATGGCCGTTGGTGGATATATAAATTCTTCTTCTATGCATTACTTTACCTAAACCTGAGCTTAGTGTATTGATCAGTTTGGTGTCCTCATAAATATGCCACTCATCAAAGATCAAACATCCAGGGCGGCCACCGTCTTTTGTATCAGCATTTGATGTCCGGAACATGAACTCAGATAACGTTTCCTTCCCCCGAATAATAGTTTTCGTCCAGGAGAAAAATTTCTTCATGAAACTCTTATTCTTTTCTTTCATGTTATAAACTTCTTTTACCGATGTTTGCGCCTGGTCTTCACTATTTGCCACTACATCGACATTATATCCTTCAATTCCATGACCGGGACTGATAAAGTAATCTGCCAATCCTGAAATCAATCCATTTTTCCCATTACCGCGGGCGATGACAATGACAATGTCCTTATAGAATAGCTTGTCTCGTCGTTTATACTTCAGGAATAAAAAGGCGATAATGAATTTCTGAAATAACTCCAGCTTGAAATACCATTTTTCGATGTAATTAATACACTGTTCAATCTGAGTCTCATCAAAATAGATATCGTCTCGGATAAGGACTTCGGTCTCCAAATGATTGACTAAATCAATTCTCTCTTGATTGAATATGATAAGCCCTTTCTTCCACGCTTCTATATATGCATCAACATATTTCTGACTGATCAGTATAAATCACTGACTTTTGGTTCGTCATTATCCTTCTCTGCATCCTTTGTCTCAACATTCTCATAAGGCATTGAAAATTTAATCGAGTTTTCGAGGGAAATCAATGTTTTTGTGAGCTTATTTAATTCATTTATCGCTGGATTTGTCTTAATAAATTCCTGACTTGCATTAACAGTTGTGGTCATTACACCGTCTTTGTTGATTACGGTTTGAAGCTTCCTTATTTGCTTAATAATCGCAATATACCGCTTCACCTTATCGACTTCTATCAAATCGTCTTGGTCAACACGACTTAACAGCTGCTTTTCCAAATCAGTAATTTTTACAACGCCACTCACAAAAACACCCCCCTTCTTTTTTTACACCCCCTAATATAGCGGAGGATTTTTCAATTTTTTTGGACAGCAGAGACCCCCTCCCCGGTGCCCCGACATTAAAAAAAGGCCAAAGTTTTTGACCGGGGGGGTGTCCTGATTCACTTATAAGTCATGATGGTAAGTACGATTGATGCGACTGCAAAGATTAAAGCCAAAATGGTTAAGATCATACTCATGCCATCACCATCTCTCATCATTCCACTTCGGAACCTTGTGTTCAAATGATCTCCCATGTTCCTTGTTGTGACAGTCCACACAGATTGTCTCTAGGTTATCTTCCTCAAGAGCAAGATCAGGATGATGCTCCAGCTCCTTAATATGATGAACAATCAACTGGATCTTCTTGCGCCTAGCACTCTCACTGTACTCATTCGTATCAATGGTTACCCTGCCCTGGCGCTTACATTCCTGACACTCATAGTTGTCGCGCTTCTTTACTTCCTCACGAATCAGCTTCCACTCTTTGCTATCATAGAACTTTCGTTTCTGCTGCCTGGTTTTATATTCAGACATACTGCTATTCAGCTCTCACTATTATGGTCTGGTTGAACCTCTTGCGAAGAATATACATGATGCTTGCATTAACCTCTTCTTTTACTTCTGCGCTAAGGCAGTCATCTTTAAGTAACGAACGGAGATAATCAATATCCTCTTTATAGTTCTCCGTCGTGTTCTGAGGGAGAAAATTAAAATCTGTTTTAGGTGCACCAAACAATTTATTCACTGCTCTTCAGCTCCATTCAACATACATAATGTTTAATCACACGCATGCTTCTTCGCTTTACGTTCAATCCTGCTTATTGCTTCTCCATCGTAATGCTGGAATGAATAGGTCAATCCGCCAGGAACCTCTGTATCAGTTTCCCAATGGAAGTATACGTCTTGTTTAAGGTTGATTTCTTCGCCTTTATAGAACACCTTTGGAACGCTATTGATATCAGGAAGTTCAATCTTCAATAGTGATGAGCCATCTGATCCACTCGCATACTTACTGACTTTCCATCGGTCAACAAATGCACCTGTCATACACTCTGGACACACTCGAACATCCGAGTGCTCTTCTGCAGTTGCTTCAATCGCTGTACTATGGCCACAATTCAAGCAGTCATAATGATGTGTATATAACCTGTCATTGTCATGTTCAGGTTGAAGCCTCCCTTTGCAATTCGGACACCTTATTCCATCGATAACCCCTTTGTATTCCAGAACTGCCCCGCATCTTCTGTTCATACATACATGTCGGACTTTATTCATTTGTTACCTCCTCCTAATAGCACCTTTGTGCCTTTTGTAAGTATCCCTACTTCCCTTCCGGAACCTGTTGCCGTTTCACATTCAACTCTCTCAGCTGAACTTCACTAAGATAATCTACTATCTTCATTTCAATCACCTCTTAGACATAATAAAAGACACCCATAAAAATGGGCGCCAAAGGTCTTCACCTATAAAATGTATCCATCATAAATTGAAATAAAATAAAGAAAGGAAGGTGTACAATATGATCCTTTTAACTTTACAAATTAAAATAATAGTTATTTGGGCAGTGGTAATTCTATTTGTACGATGATCACCAATCACCACCACCTCATCTCATTACATTAACAATATATTGAGGTGGTCCTTATTTTGTGCATATATATAAAATAAATTAATATGAATTTTTCATTCGTGCAAATCGCGGCCACCACTTTCAAATAATTGATAAATAAGGTAAAAGGCAACTAATTAAATAAACTAATATAATCTCACCTTAAACACTAACTAATTCATCTCGACAAGCACCCTCAAATTCTTCTCAGATTCGCTCAGTTTCCTTTTTACAGACCATCCTAATGTCTTTGTGCCAGAAAAAGCTCCCTTCGTCTGAAAGGAGCCCTCTTTGAAGTATTTCGTTAATACCATATTAGCACCTCTAAAGAGAAATGCTCTGCCTTTATTCTGTCATTTTTCTGCATTTTGTCTGCCAGGAATTAGTACTCTTCATTAACCATAATAAAGAATAAAATTTTTAGGTTTCTTAGTGAAATAAAGATAGTTAATAAAAGACTGTAAACCCATATTGCGATTAGAAACCAAAGGTAAGAGATATTAAAGTTTGCAGGCAAATTCACTAAAGAAGATAGCACGAGTATAATAACTCCAATTAAAATTATAAGAAATTGACTTACTACAGCTGCGCAGAAGAAAGTCATCATAATCTCATATAAAGTTTTACCCTTAAGTGTTTTACTTTCTGTATCTTTTAGCTTTTTTAACAGAGAAGAGCCTGCAGTGGCTAAGACAGAAACACTTGCAATGTTAAACCCGGCTAATATTGAAATAAATGTCAAAGATTGATTGTTGATGTCCTTTATTCCTTTTAACACAGTACTGGTAGATGGTTCTATAACAGCTACCATCAATAATATTAAACCCGTTAAAATTGCAGGAATTAGGAAATCAAAAACTTTTTCAGCCATACTTGCAAAACGCAAATAATTAAAGGATGTTACAAAAGGAAAGTTATTAGCTTCCCAAAATAGCTTAATCCTTTTTCCCATCTCCATCTTCCCTCCAAAGTGATTCGCGCCTCTTGCCCATTTCCTTAACCTTATTATACATATCTTCTTCTAAAATATTATTGTTTTCATCCACTTTAACGCTCACGGGATATTTCTCAGAAATTTTACTAAGATATACCCTTTTAAACTCTCCATCTTGCTTACCAATTACTTTTATATTGTTTACTCCACCTACTGGAGCTTTGGTTCCTTTTGGTTTGATTTTATTTAAAAATCCCTCAAAGCCCGAAAGACCTGTCTTTTTATATTTAGACTGCATTGTAAGAGTAGCGTAGTTAGCTTCAAAGTCTTGTGCCTGATTTTTTGCAGTTAGTAACACTTCGTTCTCATATGAACTCGCCTTTTCAACGGCTAATTCAATTTCAATTTTATTAACAGCATCCAATTTTTTTACTTCGTCAATAAAATCTCCACGAAGCAGTGTACTAATGGATATTCCATAAATGTTTCTATTATCCATATATTCTTTGCCCAAAGTTTGAAAGTAGTTTTCCACCTTAGACCTAATGACTTTCATATCGCCTTGAAGAAGTAGTAAACCGTCTTCTCTTATATAAAAATATACAAACTTCTCTTCTCCCTCTCTAGGCTTTTTTGTATTTTCTCTCCTGGATAAAGTGTCTACATTCCAAAGCCCACCGACGTAACCAAACTCAGCGTAAAGAAATCTTCCTACAATATATTTTTTTGTAATTTCTTTCCCTTTAACCTTGAATGTAATCTTTTCCTGTTTAAATTTATCTAACATCAAAAACCAACCATTGTGGATAACACGTAAATCATTTATATGCTTAGACATCATTCCAGTAAGCATTTCATTAAAACTTTGAATATCCCAAATATCTCTGAATACTTCTTTATCTTTTTCAACCTTAGCTAATTCCTGGAAATCAACTTGATATGCATAAAAATTTCTTTCCACCGTTTTATTCGACATATTTCTTCCCCCTACTTTAGTACTAAAAGAAGACTAACATTTCCCTAATGTCGAATGTTGTCAAACCACGTCATAAAAGCCACCCTTTTTTAAATAGGATGGCTTTTACCGATATAAACTTCGATTCTTAAAATAAATGCCAGCTTATAAAATATCCTAGCCTTAAGTCGATAATACCTCCTTTCACTCATCCCAATTTCGTTATATATCTCATAATCAAAAACCTCTTCATTTTCAAGGTAACGCTTATAAATAATTTCCCTTTCCAGCTTACTCAATCGATTAACACCTCGAAGGACCCAATCAATGTGCCTATTTCTTGCCAAGTCCAATTCAATCCTATCGAGAGCAGCCTGTTCAGTTGATGAATGAAAATCATTTGAAAATGAAGGAGGAACGAGTGAATAAGTTGCAGTAACCTTTGGAAGCTTGTCTTCTGGGACAGTAAGTAAAAAGAAACGATATTTTTCTAATGCTGATTCAACTGCTGCTCTTGTTTTTTCTCTGTCGATTTCAGGAAGCATAAAGGTTAATTGTTTAGCCAACATTGACCCCTCCCGTTATGGTAAAATATTCTTAGCGAAAATATTTTGTAGATCGGGAGGAATCTCGGTCTATTTTTTATTGTTTTCTTCAACTTTAGCAATCAACCATTCTATTTCTTCTACAGTGATGCGTCCGTTTTTAACACGATCCTTTATTGATTCTAATGTTATTTTATACTCTTCCATGTCCTCACTCCTTTAATAATTGTCCGAGAACTATTAAAGCATATCTTGAAATCAATATCTGCATTACTTTATAATCGCAAACTAAGTAAAAATATAAGGGAATAGTAAAAATTATGATGGGTACTATTTATATTAGAGATATTTAAAGGTCTCCATCCACCTTTTAAATTTCTCTAATATAGTTTGTACTCCATTGAAGCATGTTCACTTAGCCCCCTACAGGTGAACATGTTTCTTTGATTAAGTTTCGAAATAGTGAATGCTGAACAACATGAGTCACATCCGCTAACACACAATCAAACAATTTTTTGGAACATAGGATAACATATAGATATATCCTAAGTGTCTCTTATTTCCCAAGTAAAGCTCATTTTAGGATCGGTTTGCACGATGACCGATCCTCTTTTTATTTTTCGTCTTTATTTCTTTGTTACATGAGTCTTTACTTCATTGCAAAACTGGTTTATCATAAAGTTTGAGAGATTTCAGAGCCACCAATGGGGACACCCCAGTGCTTTGAATTTCTCTTTTTATTTTTTACTCATGTTTTGAACAGCTCATAAAAGTTAGAAATCACATCACTTTCCGAATTACATATTATAGGTTAATCCTATTCCTTTCGGTAACATGAAATCAGTATCTGTTGGCTTCATGTTATTTTTGATGAAACCTTACACCATATCGCTGTTCATATTCCTCAAGGGCTCCTGGAACCCCCAGGATACAATCCCTGAGGAGTTCCAGAAGTCTTGAATGTGCGTAAGGATTAATGCAGATCATTTTCCTCAAATTATTCATCTTCTCCTAAATTGTTTAATTATAAAGCGCCCAATCAAAATGATTTCTGTTTCATAAATTAACATGAGCGCTAAAACAATGTTCTTTATTTAGCCACCTTTGCAAGAACCAGTCTAATTAACCTTACCTTCGCCGGTATTGATTCAAACTTCTGGAACAGCATTTTCTGCAGTGCTAAATCCCTTTGTTATTTCCAGAAGTTAATGTTTTTTCACATTATTCACATGCCATTTTATACCTCTGATCTAAATTTAGTGGAGCTCTTTTTCCTCAAATGGGCTCCTTTCTTCTTCCTGATCATCGACATCATCGATACTCAGCTGGTCCTTTGGAACATCGACATTCCCGTTACCGTCCACTTGGTACTCAATGCCTTCGGGACCTTCATAAAATTCCTCTATGCTCATCTGGGAAGCCTGAATGGATAGGTTTACGTTTCGGCCAGCGTATTTATATAGCTCCTGCGCTTTCTTCTCTGAATCTCCTTTAATAGCAAACTTCATGGATGTCTTTTTGGAGTCCCTTTGGATGTTCATGAACTCGGCCGATGTTTCTCCAGCTGCACACCCTTCGATTTCAAATAAGATGATGCTGCCTGCCAAAGAATATAGGCTAGAAGTAGATTCGTCTCCATCCTCCTGCCCCTTTATTTCAAACTTGAGAACCTCTTTTTTATCGTCCTTCTGCTGCATCTTGAAGAATACGTTAAATTGAGTTTTACTCATAATCCTGTCTCCCTTATCATTTACTTTTCTGCCAAACCATCTGGCAGCCTAACCCATATCCATGTTTTTTAATTGGACTTGATTTCTTCCAGCCTCGGTCCTCATGGCTTTCAATGACCTTACCAATAGAACTTTCTGTCATCCCGAAGACCACTTTTTTGAGTATCCTGTGATGTTTTGTCATGCTTTTTTCTTCTTTTTGGTTTTAGGTTTCGGATTTCTTATCGCATCGATCACATCGTGTTGATATTTAAGTTTAGTAATCCTCTCCGGTCCGATACTGAAACACCTGGCAATTTCGGCTAATACATAAGCATCAATTACGTTGTCACTCCTGTGTTCAAACCCAAATGATTTATAAACATGGACTGCTAACTGGTTTTTGGGTGTGTTACCTTTTCCGCTTGCGTACTTTTTCAATTGGCTAGGTGAAGCTTCAATGTAATTAAATCCTTTCCTGGTAAGTGCCATTCTCAATCCCCATCCAATTCCACCAAGCTGAATCGCCTGTTGAGAAGCGAAGCCAAATCCTTCGATGCAAATGGTGTCTCCTCTTTGCATAAACGACATAACCTCATCGATGAGAGTAATCATCCTGTATGGATCCTCGCTTCCTGCACCGGTCAGTTCTTTTGCTTTCAAGATCGTTCCGTAAGCATCTACGGCAACTAATCCTGTCTTTGTGGATGGATCGATACCGACAAATCTCATAATGCTCTCCTCCTCGCTTTCTCTTTCTCATAGACTTGTTCCAACTCTGTGAGAGTCAGCTCATATAGCTGGCTGCCGTCCGGTGATTTGAAATAGCCCATCTTAAGTAGCTCACTTTTATAAAAATCCATCTTCACTTCAATACCTTTTCTTAATTGGCCGAATGGTATTTGAGTAATCATGATCACCGCCCCTTTACATAAAATTCATTTCTTCTTGTTTAACGAGATTGATGAACTTCCCATATTCTTTAATGAATCCAAGCTTTACCGTTCCAGTTGGACCATTCCGATGTTTGCTCACAATCAATTCTGTAATGCCCTTTAGCTCTGAATCCTTGTAGTAATATTCATCCCGGTAAAGGAATCCGATGACATCGGCATCCTGCTCAATCTGTCCAGATTCCCTCAGATCGGACATCATTGGACGCTTGTCCTGTCGTTGCTCAACGCCCCGGGAAAGCTGAGAGAGAGCTACCACGTTGACATCAAGCTCCCTCGCCATTGCCTTGAGTGTCCGGCTGATATCACTGATCTCCTGAAGCCGGTTCCCCTTATAACTCGCGTTCCCCATGATCAACTGCAGGTAATCGATCATGACAAGTATCTTCTTGCCTGGATTTTCTCTTTTGACTTTACGAACTTTCGACCAGATATAATTGACTGTCACACTCGGCTTATCGAATATATGTAGGTCAAGGTTGTTTAAGATCCCAAGTGCTTGTGAGAACTTTGTCCAGTCATTATCCGTAAAGTCTTCGCTCGCGTTTCGCATCTTCTGAGCATCAATGTTTCCAGCAATAGATGCCAATCTCTTAAGCAATTGCTTTTTCGGCATTTCCAAGGAGAATATGCATGGGATATCGCCTTTTTCAGCTGCGTTATATGCGACATTCAAAGCAAAAGCTGTTTTCCCCATCGATGGCCGGGCTCCTATTATGATCAAGTCACTTTCCTGAAACCCGCCGGTGATTTTGTTCAGTTCGTAAAACCCCGTTGAGATCCCGGTCATTTCGTTTGTTTGGGTGGTCAGTTGTTCATAAAGATTAAGAAGCTCGTCTTTAATGCTTCCGTCATCATCTGCAGATTCCTCTTCCTGCATTTTCATCAATTCACTGATCACCGTTTGGATAGCTTCTGCAGGGTCCTCTTCGACCAGTTGCTTTTTGAAGTCATTCGCCAGCTGAATGGAGTGACGTTTTCTCCAGTTTTCAAGTACAAGAGATTCATAGAATTTGAAGTTTCGAATGGTCGGGACGGACTCGGCTACCTTCAACAAGTGCTCGATTCCACCGATCTTTTCTACGCTTGACTCCAATAGGTCGGCAATAGTAGTGATGTCGATGGGAATACCCTTCTTGTCCAGCCTCCTCATCGCCCAGAAGATTCGCTTGTTCTCCATTATGTGAAAGTGAGAATGCTGCAAGACACAATCTTTTATCAGGTCCCCTTCCAGGAGTATGGATCCGATAACGGAGTGTTCAGCCTCTGCATTCACGATTTGAGGCTCATCTATCAGTTGTGTCATTTGATGTCACCTCATTCGGGATGTTCAATATCTTTCTGATCTTCGCCAGTTCTCGTTCCCTTACTTCTGGACTTGCTGCGTTTTTTCTTTCCTTCGCTCTTTCCTTAAACATGTTTTGTGTTTCTTCAGCTGTAGGAACCACTGGTCCTGATGGGATTTCTTTTTCGGGAGCATTAACCAGGTCAGAGATTGTTGGAGCAAATTTGTTTGTAAGAATATGTTGTTCAAGATTGTTAGTGACAAATTCGTATTCAAATTTCTTGAGAACACTTGCCCAAGCATCTACTTTTTCAGAGTAAACATCGAAATTCCCATAGAATTCTTTGATTCGTTTAAACAGTGATTTCACCTGTTCCCTATTCATTACAGGTTCTCCCAATCAATGTTATTTGCTTTTTGCTTTCTAACATCTTGACTATTCGCCCACTTCCCTAAAATAGCCGCTTCTACATATTTAAAATTCTTGATTTCATCCATTCGATGTTTAGGTTCATAGTTGTCAAAAATTTCATCAATCCAGGTAAGTATCTTTTCAAGAGGAATATCATCTTTCAACAATCGTTCAATTGATTTTTCATCCTTAGGGGATAAATCAAAACCCTTAGCTCTTCTCCGTAGATATTTGTTTTTGATTTGATCCCTAGGAGAAGGATTATTAATTTCTGAATTAGACATTTCATCCACCCCAACTGTTGTTTTTATATCTTCTTTTATTTTTATATCTTTTATATCTTTATTAGATATGACAGATTTGGCACTTCTCTTGGACAAATGTGGCACTTCTCTCTGCTCAGATATGACAGATTTGGCACTTCTCTTATTTTCAGATGTGCCATTTTTGGCACCTCTCTTGTTGATGAATTTTTTCGATTTCTTCACTCTGTAGATTTCTCCATAAGGAGCTCTCTTTGTTTCGATATATCCAAATTCTTTGAGGCGAGCTATATTTCTTTTAGCGGTCCTTTCGCTTCCACCAAGATCATTTGATATTTCACAAATTTTAATTGGCTTTCCACCAAGGACGATGCCCCAGGTTTCATCATCCTCCACTTCCTCCTTGGTGGTCTTTGAGATTAACCATAGGAATTCCCAAAGAGCAGGACCGATATTTTCTTTGTGATCTGGTGAGATCAGTCCTGAGTAAACAGGAAAGAAGAAACTTTCGGGCATCGTTTTACCCCCTTACAACTCTTCCGATCGTTGACAAATTGCAAAACCATTTTTAACAGCAACCACTCTGTAATGAGGATAGTGCTTCATGTAGTCCATAATGAATTGCTTCGCTTCTTCTTTATTGGCTGCTTGTTTCCAAATCCACTTTGGTAATAGGACCCGGTATTGGCCATTCATTTACAATCAGTCCAGCTGACCTTCGTCGAAGTCGAATTCTATTTCAATGGATTCATTTTTCTTCGCTTCTTCAATCTTCATGTCTACCAATTTCGACAATCCGGTTACTTGGCCAAGATTAAGGTCGTCCGGCTTTTTGTTGAAGTTTGATTTAACCAGGGCAGTCACGTCTTTTTTAGTAAGAGTTGATGCTTTCACCTTTGCATCAATCTCACCCCAAACTTTTTTGATATCTGCCGTTTCATCGACTACTTCAGCTTCTTGTCCAAGGTCTTCCGGCGTGATGTCCTTTCGTTCCCTTGACTGGTAAGAGTCCATGTTATCTTCCTGGGCGGTTGAAGCATCATCCACATCAATTCCGAATTGAAGCTTTAATGCACGCTTCAAAGCGTGCTTTTTGAACATGTCATTGTAGTATGTCTTCCATTGGGACCCTGACTTATTTCTTAGATGATCAACCTCTTCTGCCTCAATGACAACGACTTTGTCCGGGTAACCTTCACGTTTGGCAATAGCATAGGCCGCGGCTACCTTGCCCCGAGGGATTTTGATGGTATGCTTTTCAATCTTAAGTTCCTGTGTATCAGGATCTACACCAATTTCAAAGTCATCGTTTTCATGGACCAGTTGAACCGTTACCCCTTTATAATCTTCACGCTGTTGAGCAAGATACTGAATGCCTTCCACAGACACCTGGATGCTCATTTGATTGCCGTACTTGATGAAGTAGATATGATTCTTGAAAGGATTAAGGTTGTTCTGTTTACAAATTTGAATGAAAAGTGCCAGCTCCTCGTTAGTTGCTCCTTTGGCAATCGAGTTTACAACGACCTCTAACTCCTTTTGAGTGAACACATTCTCGAATTCTTGAGTATTGATTGCGGATAATTGATTTTTGCTCATTAATTAGAACCTCCTAATTTTCCGTGTTTTTGTGAAATCACCATCGAGTAGTTTGCTATTTCCGAACAAAACTCAGAAATTATATCTTTATCTTTATCATGCCGAATCAATTCCTTCCGAAGTTGTTCAGTCCTCGTAAGGATGTATCCTGTTAGATCTTGATGATGTTGTGACTCTAAACTCTCCCGAAAAGTTTCTTCGTCATATTTCATTTTTCTTTCCATGCTATAGCTGAATCTTCTTATCTCTGCTCTTGGTTTAGGTGCAGGTTCCATTTGTTGAACGAAATTAGCAATCTCTTCGCCAAGTTCATAAATAAGTACGCAATCCCTGTCCATACCAAATCTCATAGCAATTAGATCAAAGGTACCTTTATCCCAATACGTTTCTAAGATTTCATTTTTCATAAACGCTTCTATTGCTTCGTCTAAGAAATCTAAATGAGTACTAGTTATATGTTGGCTCACTTCATCTCCTCCTTCATTCGTTGGACCAAGCAACCGAGATTGCAGAACAAACCTTTTCCCCGGTGCCATACCTGGTCACCTTTATAAATTGGTTGCTCACAGTTTTGATTAGTGCAGATGTTAACTGGTTGTTTCATCCTTTCAGCCCCTTATTCTTTGATATCTAATTCAGCAGCTTTATTTTGCAGACTCTCTAACATTTTAGGAATGTTAAGTCTTTCGATAATGTCCACCGATAACTGCTCTTTCAGGTTATTTTCAAGAGCTTTAACAATTGTTTCCTCTGCATCCTTACGAGCCGTTTGGATCATGGCGCTTACTTTTCCAGTTAGCTCCTTAGCAAGGTAATTCTTAATGAAATATTCAGAGATTGAGAGTTTTTTATCACTGCTATAACGTGCTTCTTTTCCATCTCCATCAAGGGTTTTTTCAGTGAGATAGCTTTCATACCGGATTCCAATAAATTCGCTTATCGGTATTAACTCAACTTCTGAACCCCAACCGTTTTTCTTATATGGGATTTTCAATTCACTGATTTTATTTTCCAATGCACCATGAATGAAATTATCAGCAACTTCATTTGCTTTTAATTCAACTTCCTTTTCGATTTTTGCAAGCACCTTTTGTTCGGCCTTTTGAATAAGTCTATCTTGCAAACCTGATATAACCTGACTTTTGATTACATCATCCAAGTTGTCTTCTTCTCCAAACCAGTCCAGTTCCAACTCAATATTTATCTTCGCCAATATTTAGCCCCCTCTGTTTCTACAGTTTTAATATTTAGATCCTCATCCTTCACCCTGGCCACAATTAGCTGACCTGCCGGTGCAGTGAAGTTTAGAATCGATTCGGCATTATCTACAAATGTCGGAGCAATAACCTCTGACTGCTGGCTTAATACCTCAATCAACTCCAGACCTGCTTTAATCTTCTCTGCAGTGGAAAGCTTGCTGTATGGCTTGCCATCCATTTCAATTTCGAATGTCGCCTTCTCTTCTCCGTTTTTAAGAGTTTCAAAGAGCTTGATGGATATTGTGGTAAATAGCTCATCCACCTTGCTGACCATTAATTCCGATCGCTTAGACTTGAACTTTTTGATAGCATCGACAATTGCCTTTGATGTGACCAGTTCTTTTCGAAAGGCTTCCTTCTTCTCCATTGCTTCCTTATGATCAGATTCCAAGTTTGCTGATTGCTCTGAATCCCTGATCGCTATTTGTAGCTGCATCAATTTATCTTCAATATCGTTTAACTCAACTCGATTTATTTCACCTGGATCCTGAATTTCAGCAAGTTTTCCTTTAAGCTCGTTTACTTTTTTAACAAGGTCCTGTCCTTTTGCGACTTCTTTATTGAATCGCCTCACCCTGTCTTCCTTTACTTTCTGAATGGCCGACTCGTCCAAAGGTTGTCCGCAAGTGGAACATAGCTCCTTAACCGTTTCATCTTTAATCCCTTGAACTACTACCTTTTGATTGGCAACCTGAGAAGTTAAATTATCGATTTGACCTTCCAGTCGATTTCTTTCGATGATGATCTTTTGAGTCTTTGCATTCTCTTCATCGATTTCAGTGCGCTTCTTATGTAGAAGCTCAACTTCTTTCTTAACGTGTTGAACATCGTCTGCTTTGTTGCTATGCTTTGACATCTGTTCTTCAAGGGTTGCAACACGCTCAGCTGCTCTCTCGTATGCCTTATCACTTGAGCGCACTTTTTCACGATGAAGTTTATCTAAGTCATCAAGTGAGTGTTTCTTCAATGGCTCCTCAAGTCGTTCGAGGTCAACCTTTGAAAGTTCGGCCAGCACTTCTTTGTTCAGTGGTTCGCTCACATATTGAAGTAGCTGAGCTCTTTGATCCTGCCAGTGTTGAGTAAAGAAAAAGGCTGGGTTGAACAAAGAGAGAATCAGGTTCTTATCAAACTGACTTTCCAAGTACTCATTGAACTCAGTTGCCTTCTTAGGTACTTCATTTAGAAAATACTTGGCGGTTTTCTTTTGCTTACGACCGAACAAGATATCCTTGCCTGCAATGTTTACCAGGAGCTCTACCTGGGTTTCCGTTTCTTCTTCCGTATCGATTGGCCGAGGATCCAACTTGCTGCCTGAAATATCCGTTCCGAATAGAACCCAGGAGATTGCATCCCCTATTGAAGATTTCCCGGCGCCATTCCTGCCCTGGATGTTGGTAACATCACCGAACTTTACTGTTACTGATTTATGATTTTTAAAGTTTTCAAGTGCTAATGTTTTAAAAGCGATTTGCATTTTTCACCCTCCAGTTGATTTTGGTTGGTGATTCCGATACTATTTAAATAAAGTTGCTGTATAGAATCACCTTTTAAATGATCCGTGTTGGCGCACGGGTCATTTTTCATTTTCAGGAGCCGCCGGTGCCTTTAAGATCACCACTCCTTTCAGGAAACCGTTCCATAGGAAGGATTGATATTGTTCCCATGTGATTTCAATAACCTCTCCTCGATCGTCCTGGTACCCCTTAATATGCTCACCCTCTTTCAAGGTTTTGGCTGCCGATTAAGCCGATTGAACTTTGACACATTCAGTATCATGTGACATTTTGTATAACTTTTCTTTCGCTTCTAATTCCACAGCGATAAGTAATGCCGGAGCCTTTTTAGCCTCTCTACACATCTGAAGTACTTCACTCGCTTTCATCATTCTACTTGCGGTAAACACACCATTCATATTAATAAATCTCCTCTGCTTCTTATTTGGTTATGAACCATTTATACTTCTGAACTAATTATCAACTAAACTATCTGACTATCTGGGCGCTCAATAACTGGGTAAATACCTTCTTTTTTCAGTAGGTCGTATATGAACAATCTCCCCTTTTGAGTCCACTTAGTGCTCACTTTTGATTTGTCAGCATCGATTACGTGGGTGGTTGTCTGCGTGTACCCTTTGTCTTGATGTTTTGCATACATTAACCAAATGTCACCTTGTTTGAATTGAACCCCTAAGTCATGAAGCTTTTTATTCATTGCCCTGGCACTCATTCCGTAATCCTTAGCAATCTTTGAAACTGATAAAAGCGATTTGTTTTGAAGGACCATGTCATAGTAAGAAGCTTTAGGCTGTAATTCATTTACCTGTTGATGTAATACCAGGTTATCTGTACTTAAAGCCTTCACCCTTTTCTCTAGATACTCATGTGCTCGTTTGATGACCATTTCAGGACTGTTCCATTTTCTTTCGAGTTCTAAGAAGTATTGACGGGCTTGCTTACCCTTATCAGATCGTTGGATCATCGAGATCTCTTTTGCCATATCTAGTTTCAAATGATGTTCTATATAAGTCGTTGAGTTACCCTGTGCTGTTACTCTCTTTTGAGTAATAGCTATAAAGTCTTGATTTTCTTTAAACCCATATTCAGCCATTCTAGGTAACCAATCATTGTATCTTGCTTTTACTTCTAGGAACTCATGCAGCTCTCTACCACTTACTAAGATTTCTCCATTTTCATTCTGGTTAGTGTTTATCAATTCATTCATCTCATTCTCTCCTCCTAATAAATATTCCAAATATTAATTATCAAAATTCTGCACCAGGGGTAGAAAAAGTTTACCTACTGACTAATCAGCATTTATGTTTTTTCTAAGCCATTCCATCACCATATCCCTAGGAAAGAGCAACCTTTCTCCCACTTTAAACTTCGGAAAGTCCTCCCTCTGAATTATGTGAGCATCTAATGTTTGAGGACTTACATTAAATATGTGTTTGGCTAACTGGGATTTACTTAGTAAGACAGGAAGATCATTTCCCAGCTTCTTATCTTCGTTTATTTGAATCATTACTTCTAGAACAGCATCATACATAGCTTGCTTAAAAGTATCTGATTCTGTTTTCATTGAAATCTCAAACATTTCATCACCTCCTAGAAACCAATTTTAAAAACACATATAATACGGGATAAAAAACGCTATTTTCTATTGCGTTATTATAAATGACGGTTTATAATAATGACTGTGAGGGATCTTTTGAAGAACGTATTACCTTAACATCCGCTAAATCCGGAAACAATTTTTCGGGAGATGTCTCAAAATACCTTGCAAGTTTAAATAATAATCTTGCATCGGGATTGCCTCTACCACTCTCAATATTTCGGATATGGCTTTCAGTTACATCAAGGTCAATAGAGAGTTGACGCTGGGTAACTTTAAATTGTTTACGGTACGATTTAAAAGTTTCCCTACGACGTGATATATCTTCCATAATCGGTTCTCCTTTCGATGTGCTTTTAATTGACTACCACATCATATCACGTCATTTTAAAACACGTCAACCCTTATTGCGTCATTTTAAATGAATTTTTTAATTTATAGGAGGAAAATCAGTTGAATCCAGAAGAGAAGAAGAAGATGGGTATGCGAATAAGGACGTGTAGACAAGCAATTAACTTATCTCAAGAAGGTTTAGCAAATCAACTAGGTATGAAAAGAACTAATATTGCTAATTACGAAGCAGGGAGAGTAATTCCACCAGGAAACATAATACTTGAATTGGCAGATATATTTGGCGTTACAACTGATTATTTATTAGGGCGCGCTGATGATCCTCAAGGAAAAGCAAATCCCCTTGATGATGATTTACGTCAAATTCAAAGAGCTAAGAAAAGATTAAAAACTCCAGCAGAGAAGGAAAGAATGGAGAGAATGGTTGAATTAATTAAATTGTCTTTTTTGGACGCTTTTGAAGAAGAAGATGATGATGGTGATGATGATGATATCTAAACCAAATTTTAAAAAAGCTGAAAAAGAAGCTTACCTACTTTTAGAAACAGCAAATGTTCGTGAACTTCCAGTTAAAGTGAAAAAATTAGCAAAGCTTTTTCCGAATTTAAAAATAAAAACTTATTCTTGGTATGCTGATAAATGGAGACTCACTATTGATGAAGTTTGTGAGTTTGCTGACAGTGACGAGGGATGCTGCTGGTACATAAAATCTCAGGACAAATACTTAATTTTATATAATGACCAAGTTGAAAATATCGGAAGGGTCAGGTGGACAATTGCGCATGAATTAGGTCATTACATTCTAAAGCATAACGAAAAAAGTAATAAGGCGATCTTTGCAAGAAGTTCACTTTCTGAAACAGAATATGATGTATTTGAAAAAGAAGCTAACTGTTTCGCTAGAACGATTCTAGCTCCTCTCCCTGTGCTTTCTAATTTAGGGAATATAGATGTACCGCTGATTTCAGATTTATGCCACATTTCTTGGGAAGCATCATCTCATATAATCTCTTTTTTACAACGAGGCCGTGAAATGGGGATTTCTTATAGCCAGAAGACAAAACCAATAAAACTCTTTTCTAACTATATTTATAAATTAAATAACAAACATTTTTGCAGAGAATGTCGATCAGAAATAATAAAGAAAAACATAAAGTTTTGTCCTGTTTGTGGAGCCTCCACTCTATACAAAACAATTCGCATTTTAGGAGTTGAAAAAGATATGTTATATAACAAAATTGAATTAGACGATGAAGGCAGAGCAATTACGTGTCCTACGTGTGAAAATGAAGAAGTACATGATGGAACATTTTGCAAAATTTGTGGTGTTACAGTGATAAATAAATGCGGAAACATGGAGTATTGGAATGGAGAACTTCAATGGGAGTGCGGGGAGCTAGCTGAAGGAAATGCAAGATTTTGCACTAAGTGTGGTCACGCAACAACTTTTTTTGAAAATAAAATTCTTAGGACTTGGCAAGCTGAAAAGGAAGAAATGGAAGAACAAGAACAATTTATGAATTCGCCCTTTTAATATTACTAAAAATTCTTAGGTGGTTTTATGAAATATTCTGGTATAAAGGTTAACATTTACGGTCATACATCTGTTTGTCCTATGTGCGGAGAAGGAGATTTTGATATTTCGCCCAGGGATTATTGCCCAAGCTGTGGTTCTCCAGTAATTAATAAATGTGCAGATGAAAATAAATACTTAGAGAATGGATGGGCATATACTCATCCGAGTTGTAATTCGATCTTGGATTCAAATGCGAGATACTGTCCTTTCTGTGGGAACCATTCAATATTTTTCTGGTATGAAATGTTAGATCATTGGAAAGTTGAAAAAAACTCGATTTCATATAGTGAATTAGATGTATTAAGAAAAGAATTAGGCAGGTGAAGCTAAATATGGCTACTTTCAGAAAGCGCGGAGACAAATGGGAGTTCAGGATCTCTTACAAAGATCCTTTCTCTCAAAAATACAAAGTAAAATCCAAAAGTGGTTTTAACACAAAAAAAGATGCACAAAATGCAGCTAGACTCCAAGAACAAAGAATTGAAGATGGGATTAATGAGTCCCCTACCTCATTAAAAGAATATTTAGTCGTTTGGCTAAACGACTATAAAAAGAATACTGTTCGAAAAAACACATTCGAATTGCATCAAAGAAATATTAAGAACCACATTATTCCTTATTTTAAAGATATACAAATTACCTCTATTAAACCCATTATGTATCAAAAATTTATAAACCATTTAGCAAGCCAGAATTATAGTAAAAGAACTATAGAGATAATTCACGGAACTATGTTTGGTGCATTTAAAAAAGCAGTTATCCTTGAAATGATTGACAAAAACCCTTGTGATGGAATTACAATACCTAAACAAATAAATAATAAAAAAGAAGGCATCCGCTACATTTCTTCAAACGATATTCCTTCATTCTTGCAGACTGCTTTTAAATATAATTATGTTTACTATGTTTTCTTTTTAGCTTTAATTGAAACTGGAATGAGAAAAGGTGAAGCAGCTGCACTTCAATGGCAAGATATTAACTTAAAGAAAAAATATATTGACGTTAACAAAACTCTAGATTTCCAAGCAGAGTCCGAGGACAAACTATTTGGAGACCCGAAGACATTTGAGTCCTCCAGAAGAATTACTATCACAGATGCATTTGCAGAGGTATTAAAAGAGCATAAAAAGTGGCAGTTCCAGAATAAAAATATGCTGAAAGGTGATTACAAACATGATTTGAATTTAGTTTTCAGCAAAATAGATGGATCCCATCTTCCAAAAAGCACTTTATTTAATGCATTTAACAAAATCCTTAAACAAGCTAATATTGACCGCATCCCCATTCATGATTTAAGACACACACACGCAGTCTTGTTATTAGAAGCTGGTGCAAGTATGAAATATATTCAAGAAAGATTAGGTCATAAAAGCATGGCAGTAACTGCAGATATATATGCTCATATTAGTGAGAAAATCGATAAGGAGACAGTCTCAAGTTTTGAAGAGTACATGAACAAAATAAGAAACCCTAATTTTTTTTGACTTTGATTTTGGTCGTATTTTGGTCATTTGAAATTCCCTTCCCTTCTTTTCTTCTTGGACCAAAATAAAAAAATCCCCCAACACCAGTGGTGTCAAGGGATTCCTCTGTTAATACATTTGGATATATTGTTCACGTTCCCAAGGATGTACTTGTGTACGGAACATATCCCACTCGATTTCTTTCGCTTCTACGAAGTGTTCGAATATATGCTCACCAAGAGATTTAACGATTACCTCATTTGTTTTTAGGTTCTCCAATGCAGCATGCAATGTTGCTGGAAGGTCGACAATCCCTGCTTCTTCACGCTCTTTTTTGTCCATAACATAGATGTTGCGGTCGATGGGCTTAGGTGCAGGAAGATTATTTTTGATTCCATCCAATCCGGCTGCCAGTAATACTGCCATGGCAAGGTATGGGTTTGCCGCTGGGTCGACACTTCGTACTTCCACACGTGTACTTAACCCACGGGAAGCAGGAATACGGATTAGCGGGCTGCGGTTACGCGCGGACCAAGCAACATAACAAGGTGCTTCATATCCGGGAACCAGTCGTTTGTATGAGTTTACAGTCGGATTGGTGATCGCTGTAAAGTCAGTGGCATGCTTAATGATTCCAGCCAGGAATTGGCGGGCTGTGTCACTTAATTGTAAATCTCCCTTTTCATCAAAGAAAGAGTTTTCTCCATTTTTGAACAGGGACATGTTACAATGCATCCCTGAGCCATTCACACCAAAAAGAGGTTTTGGCATGAAAGTTGCGTGTAATCCATGCTTACGGGCAATTGTTTTAACTACCAATTTAAATGTTTGGATGTCGTCACAAGCTCTTAATGCACTTGCATATTTGAAATCGATCTCATGTTGTCCAGGAGCAACTTCGTGGTGAGAAGCTTCGATTTCAAAGCCCATTTCTTCCAATTCCAATGCGATATCACGACGGCAGTTTTCTCCTAAATCTGTTGGTGCTAAATCGAAATAACCGCCATTGTCGTTCAGTTCCAGTGTAGGCTCTCCATTTTCGTCTAATTTGAAGAGGAAGAATTCCGGCTCTGGTCCAAGATTGAAATCAGTAAATCCAAGCTCTTCCATTTCTGCTAAGACACGCTTTAGGTTGTTACGCGGATCCCCTTCAAATGGAGTGCCGTCCGGATTATAGATGTCACAGATCAGTCGTGCTACTTTCCCTTTTTCAGCAGTCCAAGGGAACACAAGCCAAGTATCTAAATCAGGGAATAGGTACATATCTGATTCTTCAATGCGGACAAATCCTTCAATGGAAGAACCATCAAACATCATCTTGTTGTCTAGAGCCTTTTCAAGCTGACTTAAAGGGATTTCTACGTTTTTGATCGTCCCCAGGATATCTGTGAATTGTAATCGAATGAACTTGACTCCCTCTTCATTCGCTAATCTTAAAACATCTTCTCGAGTATACTTTGCCATTTACGTAATTCCTCCTCAAGTTTATTAAAGGTTTTATTTAATGAAAAAAGCGGGACATGTCACCTTGACGTAAAGATGCTTTAGTAAATCTGCCTGAATGCATTAATTCATTTCTAAGCAATTTACGGAGCTCGTCATCAGATAGATCCTGTCGTGCTTTTTCTTCCTTTTCATTGCTTACGTCAGATACGACTTCAGATTCATTGTGACTGGATACAGCAAATATCTTCTTAATTCCAGCCATATTAATGCCTTGATCTAACAGATCCTTTACTTCTAATAACTTATCAATGTCATTCAAGGAAAAGAGCCTTCGATTACCATCGGTCCGTGCCGGGTTTATCAGACTGTGCTCTTCATAGTATCGAATCTGACGAGCTGATAGGTCCGTGAGCTGCATGACAATACTGATTGGAAACAGTGCCATCGTTCGACGAATTTCACTTCCGCTCATCTTGATTCCTCCTTTTCATTTCCTTCTTGACCTTATTATATGTAATGTCAGGAGTTCTGTCAATCAAATGTTAGATTTTCTTACATGAGAATTCAAAAGGAAAGGACAGTCACATTTAGACTATCCAGTTACTCCTTTATTATCCCGAGGTCACAGAGATTAAACCTTTTTCTATTAAAAGATCTACTGCTGAGCACACGGCGATCTTTACGTGAGCGTAGGTTAACCCTCCCTGGACATATGCTACATAGGGGGGTCTGATTGGCCCGTCGGCAGATAGTTCAATGCTGGAGCCTTGTATGAAGGTTCCGGCTGCCATTATGACATCATCTTCATAACCAGGCATATAGTTGGGATATGGTGTGAAGTGCGAATTGATAGGAGATGCAAACTGTATCGCCTGACAAAATGCTACCATCTTATCCTTGTCATTGAATTGTACCGACTGGATTAAATCTGTCCGCTTTGCGTGAGGGCCTGGGTTCGTATCCATACCAAGCTCTGTCAATAGAGCCGATGTAAATACAGCGCCCTTTAATGATTGTGCAACCACATGGGGAGCAAGGAAGAATCCTTGGTACATTTCCTGAAGGCTGTACAGGGATGCACCTGCCTCTGCCCCAATGCCTGGGGATGTCATCCTGTAGGAACAGGCATCTACATACCTTTTCTTCCCTACTATATACCCGCCTGTTTTCGCAAGGCCGCCACCAGGGTTTTTAATAAGGGAGCCTGCCATCAGATCCGCCCCTACATGACAAGGTTCCCTTTCTTCAACGAATTCCCCATAGCAGTTGTCTACAAATACAACAATTCCGGGGTTAATCTTTTTAACAAAATCAATCATTTCTTTGATTTCATCAATCGTAAAGGATGGTCTATTGGCATATCCTTTAGATCGCTGAATCCCAATCATTTTAGTTTTGGAAGTGACCGCTTTTTTGACCGATTCATAATCGACCTTCCCCGATTCGAGTAATGGAACACTCTGATAACCAATCTGGAAGTCTTTAAGGGAACCGGTCCCGTTACCCCTGATGCCGACGATTTCTTCGAGGGTGTCGTAGGGTTTTCCGGTTATGTATACTAATTCGTCCCCAGGTCTCAGCACCCCGAATAAAGCAATGGAGATCGCGTGAGTGCCTGAAATGATCTGTGGCCTGACAAGCCCTGCTTCACCACCGAAGACATCGGCATAAATACTTTCCAATGTGTCTCTCCCAGTATCATCATACCCATAACCTGTAGTTGGTATGAAATGGGAATCACTAACCCTGTGCCTTTGATAAGACCGGAGTACTTTAAACTGGTTACTTTCAGCTCTGTCTTCAATCTTTTTGTGTATTTCTTTAATGTTTTCTTCCACTCTTGTTACAAGCGGTTTTAGAGTATTTCCATTCATTAATTGTTCAAACATGAGGTTTTTGTTTCCCTTCTACCTTTGAAATTTCTTGATATGCCCTGAGATTGGATGGTCTTCCAAGTGATACCCAGTCAATTCATAAATCTGGTTTTCTTCTAAAAATTCCAATTTCCCTAGAATGGTTTCATTCTTTAATTGAGAAAGAAGCTTTCCTTCGCTTGCCGGGATCAACACATGATAGGAGATCATATGTTTTTTTACGATGTCTTCCATTTTCACCAATAGGTCTCCACGATCCCCTTCATTCAATGCACTGATGATCATGCGGGCCCCTTCACCGGACGGAACAAAGTCGGGGTGGACCATATCGCGTTTATTGTATACCGTTAACTGTGGCAGTCCGCTCATGTCCAAGTCTTCCAGCAAGGACTGAACGGTCTTTTCGTGCTGATTGTAATCGGGGTTTGAACTATCCACAACGTGGAGAAGCAGGTCAGCTTCCCTCACCTCTTCCAGTGTCGAGCGAAATGCGGCGATTAACGAAGTGGGAAGATCCTGTATGAATCCTACAGTATCCGTAAGCAAAGTCGTGTATCCGCTAGGAAGGGGCATTTTCCTCGTCATTGGGTCAAGGGTGGCAAATAGTTGATTTTCTTCATAGGAATCCGCCAGAGAGATACGGTTGAATAATGTCGATTTCCCTGCATTCGTATAACCCACCAGGGCAATTTGAAAGGTCTTATTGCGCTTTCTTCTTTTACGATACCTTTCTCTATGTTCCACAATCGTTTGAAGCTGTGTCTTGATATCATCGATTCTGCGATGAATGTGGCGGCGATCACTTTCCAGTTTAGTTTCACCGGGACCCCTTGTTCCAATCCCTCCACCCAACCTTGAGAGGGATGCCCCCTGTCCGATCAATCTGGGAAGTAAGTATTGAAGCTGCGCCAGTTCTACCTGTAATTTCCCTTCCCTTGATCGGGCCCTCTGAGCGAAAATATCAAGTATCAGTTGAGTGCGATCAATCACCCTGGCACTTAAGTCTTTCGACAGGTTCCTTATTTGACTAGGGGAGAGTTCATCATTAAATATGATGATATCAGGGTCAAATTGCTCTTCCAAAAGGATAAGCTCTTCCACTTTCCCTTTCCCTATATAGGTGCCTGGATGAACACGGTCCCTTTTTTGAGTGAGAATGGACACTACTTGACCATTAGCCGTTTGAGTCAACTCCTCAAGTTCTTCTAAACTATATTGAAAACGCAAGTCATCATCTTCAAGTTGACATCCAACAAGGATGACTTTTTCCTTCACTTCATTCTTCAATAAACATCCTTCTTTCTGTACATTTCATGAACACCTTCATCATATCAAAATCCCCTCGTAAACTCTATGTAAAAAGGTATGAAAAATGCTTGCAATTAAGTGCACACGTGTTAAAATCAGTATGTTTGAATAAACGAAGGAACCCTCTCACTCTACATAATGGCATGTAGCATTTTGTAATACGTAAGGAGGAATGAGTATGACGTGGGAAGTCTTGAGTATTATTGGTACCATTGCTTTTGCTATTTCAGGGGCTATCATTGCCATGGAAGAGGAATACGATATCCTCGGTGTATATATATTAGGAATTGTCACTGCATTTGGCGGGGGGGCCATCCGAAATTTACTGATTGGTGTACCGGTGTCTGCATTGTGGGAGCAGGGCATGCTATTTCAGATTGCACTCCTTTCCATTACAGCGGTCTTTCTCTTCCCTAATAATCTTCTTAAACATTGGAGAAAATGGGGTAATTTCTTTGATGCCATCGGACTTTCCGCCTTCGCTATCCAAGGAGCACTATATGCTTCTGAAATGAATCACCCAATCAGCGCGATCATTGTTGCTGCCGTCTTAACAGGAAGCGGTGGTGGCATCATCCGTGATTTACTGGCGGGTCGAAAACCCCTTGTACTCCGTTCAGAAATTTATGCCGTTTGGGCAGTCCTTTGCGGTGCAGCAATCGGGCTCGGCATTGTCCATTCTCCTTTTGAACTATATTCATTATTTGTCATTACAACAGCATTACGTGTTCTTTCCTACTTGTATAAGTGGCGGTTGCCCAATAAGAGTTTACGAGCACATGTTTAATGAAAAATGCATTCATCCCTGAATGCATTTTTTTATTCTGCTATTCTCCTGGTTTACTAAGTATATTCATTCAGAAGACCCTTTGTTAAATACCAGGTCATTACTGCGTATGGTTAATAAATCAAGCCGGTCATAGCAATTCTCCATCAATAGTCTCATGGCCTGAGCCCTTATCGACTTCTCTATTACATTCCGGACATACCTTCCGTTTGAAAATGCCATTGGAGAAAGAGTATTTTTGGCTGAATGGAGGTGCTCCTTTATCTTTCTCTCTGCATCATGACTTAATACATATTCCTTCTCTTCCAACATTCTTCTTCCTATTTCCATCAGTTGATCAACTGAATAATCCGGAAAATGAAAAACAAGGGGAAACCTCGATTGTAATCCGGGATTTAACGTAAGAAACTGATCCATTTCCCTCGAATACCCTGCCAATATCAAGATAAATTCATGCTGCTTATCCTCCATATGCTTGACCAGTGTATCAATCGCTTCCTTACCGAAGTCTTTCTCTCCGCCTCGACCGAGGGAGTAAGCTTCATCGATGAATAGAATCCCTCCAAGAGCTTTTTTAACGAGATCTCTTGTTTTCTGAGCTGTATGGCCAATATATTCACCTACCAAATCAGCCCTTTCCGCTTCAATCAGGTGGCCTTTGGATAATACATTCATTTTAAGGAAAAGCTTTCCGATAATTCGTGCAACAGTTGTCTTTCCCGTACCTGGATTTCCTTTGAACATCATATGAAGTGCTTGTTTTCCTGCTTTCAACCCCATTGCTTCTCTTTTTTTGTTCACGTATATCCATGCATAAATTTCTTTCACCATTTTCTTCATTTCGTCCATTCCAACTAGAGACCCAAGTTCTTCTTCAATTTCCCTTAACGCAACATGTTCATGAGGAAGGGACTGAGGAACGGATTCATGCTTCAATATATCTCGAACCGGACTCCGTTTTTGGGAATTCAACACTATGCTGATTTGCCCGTTATTTTTCATTCTCATTGGTTGATCCAATGGTTTCACCTCACCATTCTAAAGACAGTATACGCCCCTGAAGGCTTTAGGGTGACAAACGCCTATATTTTACCTGTTTTTTTCGACAAATGAGAAGAATCCTGTCTTTTCCTGCGCTTTCCCGAGAAATAAAAAAAATTAGGGAGTGTTAGTCATTCTTCGCTTGTTTTCATCAGGGTTCATCATACGATAGTCATTTCATAACCGGTTCGTTCATGTTCAATGAGGGATGAATAAAAACCCTCTTTTATCATCCTATTCAATTACTTTTTGTTTCATTAATTAAATATCGTATTCGTTCATGAGAATGACTCATTGATTAAAAAACGTTCAAAAAAGGAATAAAAAAAGCCGCCCTTGCAGGGCAGCTTTAGCTTTATATAGCTTTTAATTGTTTTGTTCATCAAAATTTATTTGGACATTACGCTGCGGAGCGAATGTTGAAATGGCATGTTTAAATACAAGTTGCTGTTTTCCTTCCGTTTCGAACAACACGGTAAAATTGTCAAAGCCCTTTACCTGGCCACGGATCTGGAAGCCATTTAAAAGGAATACGGTAACAAGCGATCCCTCTTTACGCAGTTGATTAAGGAATTGATCTTGGATATTAATGGATTGTTTCATGGGTTATTCCTCCTCTTCTATCTCTACATTACTTATTCGACTTTAATTGAAGCTTTCCTGCAATAAATTCTGAAATATCCTCAATTATTTCGGAGTGCCGATTCTCATCTGTCATATCGAACCAGGCTACATCCATTTTATTTCTGAACCATGTCAGTTGCCGCTTTGCATACCTTCTAGAATTTTGCTTCAGGTTTTCCTTTGCTCTTTCGAGTCCGATTAAACCATCAAGGTATTCATACAGCTCTTTGTAACCGATGGCCTGAACGGATTGGACATTCCTGACACCTTCATCATATAACTCCTTCACTTCCTCTAATAGACCCTGGGTCATCATCATGTCCACGCGGAGGTTTATTCTTTCATAGAGCTTTTCCCGATCCATTGTTAATCCGATTATAGCTGCATTGTACTGCAACTCCTTTGATTGTGATGCTTGAAACTCAGCCATTCTTTTTCCGGTACAATGATAAATTTCCAGGGCACGGATAACACGCCGTGTATTATTGGGATGAATATTGCTTGCGGAAACGGGATCGATACGCAATAACTTCCCATGAAGCCAATCAGGACCATTCTTTTCAAGTTCTGCTTCCAGCTCTTTACGATAATCCTCGTCACCAGGGGTGTCCGTAAATTGATAATCGTATAAGACCGACTGAATATATAACCCTGTCCCTCCCACGATTAAAGGAATCTTTCCACGGGAGTGTATCTCTGAAATGTTCTTCCTGACAAGTTCTTGAAAATCCGCAACAGAAAAAGATTCCCGGGGGTCTTTAATATCCAGCAGATGATGTGGTATGCCTTCCATTTCTTCTCGGGTAATTTTTGCGGTACCGATGTCCATCCTTTTATAGATTTGCATGGAATCCCCACTGATGATTTCCCCATTGAACCTATTAGCAAGTTCTATACTTGCATTCGTTTTCCCAACGGCTGTCGGACCGATAAGAACGATTACTTTTTCTTTTTCTATCATTGACATACATTCACTGCTTTCTATGTAACTGTTTCTTTACATATTATCGTACCATAATAATAGATGTTGTTAAATCACATCTTGATAGTATCCCCAATTCCTTTATGAATATTCCATGTCCTCCTCATTTTTCTCCTTCCTTGAAAAAGAATGTACCCATCTCAACGAGAAATAAACCTATGTACCTGTATCGCCAGTCAAACAAAACAGTCTGAAGTTCATCTCCAGACTGTTTGTATGTCATTTATTCCATGCGGTATTTCCTTAGAACCCTTTCGGATTTCTGTATACCCTCATCTGAATCTATTCGGCAAGTAGAATTAATCTTTCTCCTTTTGGATTTGAAATATGGGTTTGATGATAGTCCCCGTTTTTCCATGCGTCAATCTGATTATGATACCATTCACTTTTGTAATGGCCAGCCTGTCCAGGTCCAACAATATGATAGCCCTTATCCATATCCTCGGTATCAATGACAAACCTCCAAGAAGCCCCGTGATTGACGATGCCGTTCTCATTGTAGCTTGCTGCACCAACCGTCACTCTGCTACCCCCTGTCGGCTCAGGGTCTCTGTCATTTAAGAACCATTTCAACACAGGAGAAGCTCCTGATAAAGGATGTTCAAAGTATACCCGATGATACATTCCCCACTCCCACTCATCCATTGATGAACCATAGGCTTCCTCAAGCTCAAGCAAGGCTTGGGTAAGTGAAGATGTGAGGAACGTACGATATCCTCCCCTGTCTATAAACCACTGCGATTCCTCACCATTATGAGCTTTTCGAATGAGTTCATCCACGACACTTTGTCGGCCTTCAAACAGCTTCATCATTTCCTTTGGTACTTCTTTTTTAAACAGGCCGGTGGAAATCTCGTTCATCCATTGATGAAAAATAAGTGGTGCAGCGAACTTTTTATCATCTTTAAAGTTCCATGTCTCAAAGAGATCTATCGCTTCCTTTTCTTTAGCTGTTAAAGAATCCCTCATCATATCTTCAATCAGAATAGGGATCATTTCACGGGCATGTAGATTCACTTGATCCATTTGCAGGGCTTTCATATCCGAAAGAGAGAGGTCATTTCTTCCTTCTAAATATTCCTCTATCCTCATGTATCGATAAGGCTGAGCCCAGTGATGGCTAATGTGATAAGGGTAATCATCTGAAACTACTTTGTTATTTGCGGTTGCAACGAAGCCGGATTCTGGATTGACCACTTTGGGTAGCTCTTCAAAAGGAATAAACCCTTCCCATTCATAATCCGGGTTCCAGCCGGGAACAGGCAGCAATCCGTTCCCTTTTTTCCTGATGGGGATTTTTCCGTTTGCCTTGTAGGCAATCGTTCCATCTGCTGATGCAAATACAAAGTTTTGAGTGGGGACATGAAAGTCCTCCAGGGCTTTTTCAAACTCTTCCCAGTTCTCCGCTTTATTAATATTCAATATGGCAAGAAGTTCAAGGCTTGGATCAAGTGCGGTCCACCTCATGGATAAGACCTTTTCACTATCATTTTGAAGGGCAAATTCCGAAATAACCGGCCCATGTCTCGTAATCGTCACTTCATAAGGAATGACCTCTCCATCCTTCATGATGATAGGCTCTTCTATAATCGTTGCTTTTTCCCATTTGCCATCGTATAAGAACAGCGTGGGGTCTTGTTCATTCCGCTTCTCCACATATAAATCCTGAACATCAGGGCCTGTATTCGTAACCCCCCACGCAATTTGTTCATTGTGGCCGAGGATTATCCCCGGGATGCCTGCAAAGATCACGCCACTGACATTGACTTGTGGTGACTCCAGGTGCATCTGATACCAAATGGAAGGAGTCCCCAATGAAAGATGTGGATCATCTGCCAAGAGGGGTTTTCCACTTTCTGTTTTCTTACCGCTCACAACCCAGTTATTACTTCCATTAAACTCAGGTGGAATAACTGCCCCTGCAAATGATTTCCCTAGGTCCACCTCCATTCCTCCAATTTCAGAGAGAATGGTAGGTGCCTCCTTCGGATAGGACGGGAATAGATCATATGCTTTTTCCTTTGGCAAATGTTCCATTGCCCAATATCTGAACGCCTGCCCTTGCCAGTGACCTCCCAGATCAAAAGCCATATACTTTCCTATAGTCAACGAATCAATCGGCGTCCATATTTCTGGTTTATAACCAAGGAGAGTGAATTCAATGGGGAGCCTCCCTTTTTCTTTCGCTTCTTCTATGAACAAGTTGACGCCTTCAGCATACCATTCCAAAAGTTGCTTGGCTTCATCGGGATATGCTGCGTATGATACTTCCGCTGCCCTCCTCAATCCCAATGTCCTGAAAAACTTGTCCCGGTCAATGGTTTTCTCACCAACCACTTCACTCAAACGGCCAGAAGCCTGCCTCCTGCTGAGGTCCATCTGGAATAAGCGATCCTGGGCTTGTACATAACCTTGTGCCAGGTACAAATCTTTTTCATTTTGAGCAAGAATATGAGGGACACCATCCTTGTCTCTGGTTACTTCAACATTTTCAGACAGTCCCTCTAATGAAATCGTACCTGATGTAATAGGCAGGGACCTGTCAATGTAATAGTTTACAAATATAAGTGTTACAAGCAGGACAAATAGGAGAGATCCCGCTATCCATAATGTAAGTTTAAAACGCTTACTCCTTTTCTCCCGCTGTATCTCTATTCCTCCATGCATTCCTTATCCCCCTTTTATATATTGAATTTTCTGAATATAGATACCTCTTTACTATTTCCCTTCCTTGCACGGAATTCCTTCTATTATTTATTTCTGAATGTGAGGAAAATGATACAAACTCTTTAGTTAACATAATATTTTTATTGTAACCACATTTTTTTTGTTTACGGAACTCACCATACCGGGTACAAGATCTAAAGGAGGGATAGGGAAATGCCATTTGATTACGATCTTGATTTCGAAGGGATTGATTTTCGAAAACAGCCTGAAAAAATACCGTGTGGGGAGGGGCGAACAAGGTGTTCTATTAGTCGAGCCATACAAAAGCGAAATCCTTCCACACTGGCGATTCAAAACGCCACAGATTGCTGAAAAATCCTCTCAAAGGATTTATGACCTGTTTCTTCGGTACCAACAAGAAAATGATTTTGTAGGAATGGACATGGCCAGGAAGTTTCTACAGATGGGGTATACAAGGGCAAGACGATATGCCAATTACCCAGGAGGAAAGAAATACAATCATGACGGCACCATCAAGGAAAGAAGATTGGACAATGAGAAAGCAAAATCGGCTGCCCTATTTGAAGTGAAATGGAAACTGGTAAGAGAAGATGAAGAATATCTAAAGATGAAAAGAGAACACCAGGATAAATTCGGGTAAAAAACATACAGGCATTAAAAGAGGATGAATCATAGGGATTCATCCTCTTAGTCTACGCTTACATAATTCGTTTGAACATCTTTTCCATTTCATATGTTGAATAGTGAATGATGATCGGCCTGCCATGTGGACAGGTAAATGGATCACTTGTCCTTCTCAACTCATCCAGTAACGCCTCCATGTCTTCTTTGCGCAAATGATGGTTCGCTTTGATGGACCCTTTACAACTCATCATGATGGCTGCTTCTTCCCTGAGTTTTTTTATATCCACCCGATTCATCTTTAATACTTGTTCAATCATCTCTTCGATCGTTTCTTGCTCTTCCCCTTTTGGGAACCATTGTGGGTGAGACCGAACGATAAAGCTGTTATATCCAAACTCTTCGAGGAACACCCCTACATCTTCCAGAAGTGAGCGATAGTCATTTATTTTGATATACTCATCTGTAGAAAATTCAAGCGTGAGAGGGACCAGGAGTTCTTGGAGCTCCTTTGCCACTTCCCCCACCTTTTCCTTAAAGAACTCATATTTGATGCGCTCTTGAGCTGCGTGTTGATCAATAATGTATAATCCTCGATCATTTTGAGCGAATATATACGTGCCGTGCATTTGTCCAACTGGATAAAGAGGCGGCACTCGATAAGATTGATTTACTCCCGTATCCTCATCAGTCCCATTTATCAGGTCCTCCTCATTTTCTTCAACCACAAAAGAGGATTCATGCGGTTCAACAGCTACCTGCTTTGCAGACTCAGACGGTTTTTCCATGAGCGGCACTGGTTTATAAAGCTCAATGATCTCATCTTGAGGAAGTGGTCGTTCCTTTACTCTGTCAACAAAGTCTGTTCTTTCTACCTTTGGTCCAGGGATGGGGGAATGTTCCAGATTCATAAACGTTTGCTCTGATTCAGCTCGTGCAACTTTCGGTGAACCCGCACCTGAAGGGATCAATTCTTTTCCTTTGAAGACTGCTTTGATCCCTTCCGTCACCAAGGAATTCAATTCATTTTCTTTACTGATGCGGACTTCCATCTTAGAAGGATGCACATTCACATCTACCAGGATCGGATCCATCTCTATACTGAGTAATACGATAGGATGACGTCCGATCGGCAGAAGAGTATGGTACCCTTCCCCTATTGCTTTCGCTAAAGCATAGTTCTTGATGAAACGTCCATTGATCATCGTCGAAATATAATTTCTCGAAGCCCTAGTAACCTCTGGAAGGGAAATATACCCTTTCACTCTGAAATCCAGGGAATTCACTTCGATTGGAACCATCTTCTTGGCGATTCCAAGGCCGTAGATCGCTGCCAATACCTGTAATACATCCCCGTTCCCATTGGTATGCAATAAAGATTTCCCATTGTGAAGGAGCTTGATGGACACGCTAGGGTGTGCAAGAGCTATTCTGTTCACTACATCTGTAATGTTACCAAGCTCAGTGTGAATGGTTTTCATATATTTCAATCGAGCGGGTGTATTGTAGAACAGTTGTGAAACTGTGATATCTGTGCCTTTCCTTGAAGATGACTTCTCAAAGGTATGGATTTCTCCGCCTTCAAGCTCAATACACGTTCCTGGGCCATCACCGGTACTCGTTTTCAATGTGAAATGTGAGACAGAAGCAATACTCGGGAGAGCTTCCCCTCTAAATCCAAGGGTTCGAATACGGAATAAGTCATTTTCATCTTTAATTTTACTCGTTGCATGTCGCTTAAATGCTGTTTTCACATCATCTTCTTCAATACCATCCCCGTTATCGATGATCCGTATCGACTGCAATCCTGCTTCTTCAATATGAATCTCGATCATTGATCCCCCTGCATCTATGCTGTTTTCAAGGAGTTCCTTTACAACGGATGCAGGTCTTTCAACCACTTCACCGGCTGCGATCTTGTTCGAGAGTGAATCATCAAGCTGAAATATCTTTACCACCGTTCCTCCTCCTTTAATTTTTTAATTTCTTTTGGATCGTGTACAGTGAGTTCAGTGCATCTAATGGTGTCATTTCAAGAATATCCAAGTTCTTCAACTCTTCCAGGCATTTCTTTTCTTTAGAAGAGAGAGTTTCTTTCCTTTCCCTCTTTTCAGAACCAAAAAAGGAAAGCTGGGTCAAGTCTTCTGTTTGTTCATATTTCTGTGTATTGGTTTCCATTGTGGCCGCTAATTCCTTAGAAATAGATGAATCTTCCTTTCGTTCTAGCTCAAGAAGGATTTCATTCGCTCTCTTAATCAGGGATTCAGGGAGCTCTGCAAGCTCGGCAACATGGATTCCGTAACTTTTGTCAGCGGCACCTTCCTTGATCTTGTGGAGGAAAACAAGTTTTCCATTCTGTTCCATGGCACTGACATGTATATTTTTAACCTTTGATAACTCATCATCAAGAACCGTCAGCTCATGATAATGAGTCGAGAATAACGTTTTTGCTCCTATATGTTCATGAATATATTCGATAATGGCTTGAGCAAGTGCCATCCCATCATAAGTGGAAGTGCCTCTCCCGATTTCATCGAATAAGATTAAACTCTGCTGAGTTGCGTGAATGATTGCGTTTTTCGCCTCTAACATTTCAACCATGAATGTGCTTTGACCGGAAATCAAGTCATCGGCAGCCCCGATTCGCGTGAATACTTGATCAAAGATTGGAAGATTTGCCTCTGCAGCCGGAACATAGCAGCCAATTTGGGCAAGTATACTCGTTAAAGCCACCTGTCTCATATACGTACTTTTCCCTGACATATTCGGTCCTGTGATAAGAAAGATTTCTCTTTCATGGTCCATATTGCAATCATTTGGGACGTATTCCTGTGCACCCATCACCTTTTCCACAACCGGATGGCGTCCGTCCTTCAGAACGATCCTTCTCTCTTCATTAAAAACCGGACGGGTATAATGCCTTTTTTCACTCACCGTTGCAAAGCACTGAAGAACATCCAGTTCACTTATTAGTCTGGCAAGCTTTTGGAGGCGTGGAATAAATTCCTTCACTCTTTCTCGAATGGAAACGAACAGTTCATACTCGAGATCTACGCTTTTTTCATCAGCCTGAAGGATAAGTGCTTCTTTTTCCTTCAGCTCAGGCGTGATGAACCGCTCTGCATTTGTTAACGTTTGTTTTCTTTCATAACGGTTGTCTTCCAAATGGTGAAGATTTGCTCTTGTTACTTCTATATAGTAACCGAAAACTCTATTGAATCCGACTTTCAGAGACCTTATTCCCGTCCGTTCTCTTTCATCCCGCTCTAATTGCGCAATCCAGGATTTCCCGTTCTTACTTGCATCACGGAACTGATCAAGCTCCTCGTGATATCCTTCCCTGATAATGCTTCCCTCTTTGATGGATAAAGGCGGATTATCCACAAGAGCCTGTTCAAGGAGATCCATCAATTCTTCACATGGATCAAGTTTTGTCACAAAGTCGTCTGTTACTTCATTTCCCAGTGATTCCACCAGATTCTTTAGGAATGGTACTTGCTGAAGGGATTTCTTCAACTGAACAAGATCTCGTGCATTCACATTCCCGAACGCGACCCGTCCAGACAGCCTTTCCAAATCATACACTTCTTTCAGCCTTTCCCTAAGGTCCTCTCTCTCGAAAAATCTTTCCAGAAGCACTTCAACGATCGTTTGACGTCTTTCGATTTCCTGCTTATGAATGAGGGGACGATCTATCCATTGTTTCAATAGTCGTGCTCCCATGGCCGTCATCGTTTCATCTAATAACCAGAGAAGAGATCCTTTCTTCCCCTTGGATCGGATCGTTTCTGTCAACTCCAGATTACGTTTCGAATAGTAATCCATTTTCATAAATTGATGCTGCTGATACGTTTCAACTGCTTGGAGATGATCAAGGCTTCTCTTCTGTGTACGGAAAAGATAATGGAGAAGAGTGGAGGATGCCGATTTCAGTTTTTCATTTCTCAAATTTTCGACAAGATGGGCAAAAGCTTCCCCTGGGTTTGCTTCCCTCTCATAGGATAATGTCACATCGTTTCTTTCCTTAATCCTATCCTGCACTTCTTTCATAAGATCCGGGTGAATGACCACTTCCTTAGCCCCGATGGTGGAGAGCTCATTTAAGACAGCGTGGAGACCGTCCGTAACCAGAGTCACCTTCGTTTCCCCCGTTGATAAATCACTATATGCCAACCCAAACGTTTGATCATTAAAATCTGTCACAGAAGCGATATAGTTGTTTTCTTTATCATTTAATCCTTTACCATCCATAACAGTTCCAGGTGTAATGAGCTGTACGACTTCCCGTCTGACAACTCCCTTTGCCTGTTTGGGGTCTTCTGTTTGTTCGCAGATTGCTACTTTAAAGCCTTTGTCTATGAGCTGCTCTATGTAATTGGGAGCAGAATGATAAGGGACACCGCACATGGGAATCCGTTCCTTTCCTCCCCCGTCACGGCTTGTCAATGTTATTTCAAGTTCTTGAGATGCAGCAATGGCATCATCGAAAAACATTTCATAGAAATCGCCTAAACGGAAAAATAAAAAGGCATCCTGATATTCTGCCTTTACCTGTAAATATTGTTTTATCATTGGGGTATATTGTGTCATGGTTTCATTCAAACCTTTCCAGTAAATCTTCTATTCTCAACTATTTATTATACCACAGGTGAAAGATATGAAGCATTTAGTAGTTTGAGGAAACCAAAATCGTTCTTTAGCGTCATCTCTTTTAACAAAAAATTCACTCCCTGACTCAGGAGTGAATCGATCTTTCTTATTCTATTTGCTTTGCCATGGTTGATTCTTTGTCCAAACAGCCGGTGTTTTCCTTGGGCTTGATCAGAAATTTAACGAAAAAGAAACCAGCCGCCAATACAGCAACTCCAACAATGACATACGTTTGAATGTCATTCATCAAGGTCTGTACATTTTTGAGATTGCCATTTTTCCCCACAATCAACATCGTGAAGGTAATGGGGAATATGCCCATGAATGTTAATCCACCGAACTTCCATTTGTTCACTTTACTGATTCCTGCAACATAGGAGATATAGTTACCAATCCCAAGAGGTCTTGTGATGGCAATGCTCCACAAGCCGCATTTCCGAAACCATTTCTGTCCTTTCTCCATTTTTTTCGAACTGGTTTTCTCTTTAATTTTATCTTTTAATTTATGTCCAATACCATATGGGATATAACTAAAAACCGTATAAACCAAGCTGCTTGTGGTTGCAAGAACTATTAATTCCATCCAGGTAGGATCTAATAAGTATCCATAGGTTAAGGTTACGAGTGCCCCCGGAAATGGCAGGGATGATGCTTCAATGGCATTCCCTGCGAACAATCCCCACATGCCAAGATCCTTTATTAAGCTTATGACAAACTCAAACATCGGTTTGGTCCCTCCATGATTCATTATATATACCCTTTTCCCCTTTTCTAATATGAATAACACTTTAAGATAGAAAAGATTTCATCCACTGGAGGAACGAAATGTCGTACATTCTTATTCCATCATTGAAAGGAATGACTGACCGTCTAGTTTCCATTGATCCTCCACCGCTTCTTTACGTACGATAAGAGAAATGGACTTTGTTTGTTGTGTTTGATCGGTCTGTATCCATTTCACACTGACTTGAAGCTCCATTCCTACCAGGACAGGTAAATCTTCTACAGGAAGAATCGACTTCTGTGTGACTTCAATATGTCTCACCTTGTGAAGAATTTCCTTTGCTGATATGTCGTTGTTACTCATCACTTTTGAGAGGAGCCTTTCATCATGCTGATTGACGGCAATCTCCATTACCCTAATCAATTCATAAGGATCCGATTTGTACAGAAATTCATCCAATACCCCGCCTGCTTTTAAAATCATGATTTTATGCCCTAAATCCGGTGTCGGGGTTTTATGAGTCGTACTTCCGTAGAAATGAACACAGAAATGTCCAGGGAAGTCATTTTGAAGCGCTCCTGCACCGTGAGGCATACCGTTCATGGATGCCGCTATGAGCTGATCATGTACTAACACCAGAATCGCTCGTCGATCCCAGCTCCATTTCCCTCCATAGATGGATTTCATAATCTTCGTATCTTTTTTTGTCACAGGTTGAACATCTGCATGTTTATTTCCAGCTCTTCTTTGCACTTTAAATGACAGACCCGTTTCCACATCAATGATTGTAAAATAAGTCCGGTTTGGAATGATTTCTTCTACTTGCTCCCAAGGTACTATTTCTATATTAAAATCAGGCATTGCCTCTGCAGCTTTAGGGAAGCAAACAGTCAATAATGACACAACCATAATGAATCTGAATAGAAAAAGCATGTACGAAACCTCTTTTTTTCCTTAGTCTTTAATCACCACCTCAATTAAATGACCATCAATTTTTGGCAATTATCTTCTAACATGAAAGAACCCCTTCTTATCCATACTACAAACGAAAGGGGGGCGGGGCATATGCTTATGATGAAACTTAGTACATTCTGTCTCTTATTACTACCTGTCGTACATGCTCAAAACCCATTGCATATTCACCTTCCTAAAGAGGAAACAATCTCAATAGAACAAAATGCCTTATATGTACCATTTGTAGATGAACCCTTATTAAACGAAGAGCGATATGAAATGTTGATATCTGAAGTAAGAAAAGAGGTCTTTCTCCCCCCTCAGAATGCATATCTCAATGAGAGTAACCAAATCGTTTCTGAAAAACCAGGTTACAAACTTGATGAAATAAAATTTCGCGAATTTATCCTTTCTTACTTAATTTCCAGAGACAAAAATCATTTGACTGCCCCTCTTAAAGTAATGTATCCAAAAGTAGATAGTGAGACAATCGCCCATATACGGACCGAGCAGATTGGTAGCTACGTCACTTACTTTAATGTCCATAATGTGGAACGTTCCCAAAACATCTCTCTGGCAGCCGAAAAAATCAACAATACGGTCGTATTCCCTGGAGAAGAGTTCTCATTCAATGGTGTGGTAGGAAAAAGGACAAGGGATAAAGGATATAAAAAAGCCCCTGTCATATTGAAAGGGGAACTTTCAGAAGATATTGGCGGAGGGATATGCCAGGTGTCATCTACCTTGTTCAATGCGGTGGACCAGGCAGGTGTTGAAATAGTTGAGCTATATCACCACTCAAAACGTGTTCCTTACGTGCCTGATGGCAGAGACGCTACTGTCAGCTGGTACGGACCTGACTTTGTTTTTAAGAACACCTATAACCAGCCATTGCTTATCAGGGCAAAAGTAAGAGACGGGCAAGTTCACATTACGATCTACTCTTCGGAATTTATTAATGTGAAAAAGAGAAATGTGCCCAGCGCTTTACATCCGTAAAGGTCAAGGCGAAGATCTATCACAGGCCACAAACGTTTTATTATCAGCATACGTTGCAGTGTCATGGGAGAAGTTCTGTTCTTATGGTGAAACTGACATTCATTAGGTTACACAATGAGAACATATAATGAACACCTTATTATTTATGAGGTGAGAATTATTTTAATCATATTCGAGAAATTCTAACCGATTACCGAAGGGATCAGAGACAAAAAAACGATCTCTGCCTTTGATTGGGGAATCTTCCTTTACCTTGATCCCTTTCTCAATCAGAGTTTGTCTAAGAGATGGTAAATTGGAAACAAGTATACCGGGATGTGCTTTAGTTGTAGGCATAAAATCTTTTTGTACCCCAACATGAATTTCTTGAGGGCCAATTTGGAACCAACACCCGCCTCTTCCTTTAAGGTTTTCGGGTTTCTGTATTTCCTTCAAACCGAGAATATCAGTAAAGAATGATCGGGCTTCTTCTTCACTTCCTATGGGAGCCGCGATTTGAATATGGTCAATACCTTTAAAAAGAATACTCACGAATGTTTCCCCTCCTCATTGTTCCTACCTACTATATATTACCATTAAATAGAATTTGTTTAAAAAGAAAAACATCTGCTTTGGCAGATGTTTTCCCATTAATCATGATAATTGTCCGATTCCTTCCATGACGGTTGATAATAATAGGTCCAGGTCTTTCTCTTCGATATTTAATGGAGGGGACAATGTGAGCACATTATTGTAGCCGGCTACGGTTGCTCCATTTTTCCCGATGAGCACCCCATTTTGTTTACAATATGAGATTACTGAATTTACTTTTGAAACGTCCAATGGTTCTTTCGTTTCTTTGCTTCTTACCAATTCTATCCCGATCAATAACCCTTTCCCTCTGACATTTCCAACATAGGGATGATCTTGCAGACGATTCTTCAATGTATTCAGGGCTTTTTCACCAAGCTCGGAAGATCGTTCGAATAACCTTTCGTTTTCCATGATTTCGATGTTTTTCATGGCCAGGGCACAAGCTGCCGGGTTCCCACCAAATGTATTAATGTGACGGAAGTAATCATATTCCTCAGAACCTTTGAACGCTTCATATATCTCACGCTTCACAGCTGTTGCAGACAGGGGAAGATACGCGCTGGTGATCCCCTTCGCCATCGTAATGATATCAGGCTTTACATCATAGTTCATAAATCCAAAAGGCTTACCTGTTCGCCCAAACCCGCAGATCACTTCATCGACAATCAAGAGAGCGCCATGCCTATCACATACTTCCTTCGCTGCTTTCATGTAACCGTCCTGTGGCATGAGAACTCCTCCACCAGTGATGATCGGTTCCATGATTAACGCCGCTACTGTTTCACTCAACTCCCATGTCATCGCTTGGTCTATAGCCTTTACACCGGGAAGTTCATGAGGGTGATCACCTGATGCTTCGTCCCGGTAGGAATCAGGCGGGGCAATATGGATAAATCCCGGTGCTAAAGGCTCATATTTATATTTTCTCTGTGCTTGCCCGGTTGCTGCAAGGGCCCCCATTGAGTTTCCGTGATAGCCTCTATATCTTGAAAAGATTTTATACCTGCCATGCTCCCCATTTTGCTGGTGATACTGCCTGGCAATCTTAAAGGCGGTTTCATTGGCTTCAGATCCACTGTTAGAGAAGAAAATGACATACTCATCACCAAGCAATTGGTTTAATTTCTCCGCAAGCTCAATCGCCGGCTGATGACTTTGTGTCAGTGGAAAATAAGCCATCTTTTTTAGCTGTTCATAGGCAGCCTCTGCTAACTCCTGTCGACCGTAACCAATATTCACACACCAAAGTCCTGCCATGCCATCCAGAAATCTTTGACCATCTTTGTCCGTTATCCACGAGCCGCTTGACTCCTTTACAACCATTGTTGCATCAGGATTGTATGGTTTCATGGAATGCCAAAGGAGCTTCTCATCATTCTTTAACCATAAATCTTGAGATTGACCTGCTTTCACCATGAAGGTTCCTCCTAACTCTGATTAAAAATCAAATCGAGAAGTGATCATTTTCTTCCTAGTATAGAAATTTACTCCATCTTTACCATTAACATGCATATCACCGTAGAAAGAATCTTTCCACCCTGAGAACGGGAAGAACGCCATCGTTGCCGGAACCCCGACATTAATACCGAGCATTCCAGCATCAGCTTCTTCTCTGAACTGTCTGACTGCCTTTGCATCTTTCGTGTAAATCGTTGCGCCATTCCCATATCTGGATTGACGGATGTACTCCAGTCCTTCTTCCAGATCCTTGGCTCTCAAAAGACTAAGGATTGGAGCGAACATTTCTTCTTTTGCAATGGTCATCTCGGGTGAAACATGGTCAAAGATGGTGGCACCCAGAAAGTTCCCTTCCTTGAATTCGTCCATTTCTTTTCGTCCATCCCTTATGAGAGACGCACCTTCTTTAAGGCCTTTTTCGATATACCCTAGTGTTTTTTCCCGATGTTCTTTTCGAATGACTGGAGTCAGAAGGACTTCTTCGTCCATCCCGTTCCCCATGCATAGTTCGTCTGCTTTTTTATTCAAGGCCTTGATAAAGGGCTCATTATCGCCTACAACCACCACTGCACTGCACGCCATACAACGTTGCCCCGCACTACCGAACGCTGAACTGATAATATGATCAGCCGCTTTATTCATGTCCGCATCAGGCATGACGACATGATGGTTCTTCGCTCCAGATAATGCCTGAACCCTTTTTCCTTGAGAGGCAGCCTGCTGGTAAACATACTTAGCCACCGGTTGGGATCCTACAAACGAAATGGCCGCGATATCGTTATGCTCAATCAGTCCATTTACCACACCATGAGCGCCATGTACAACATTTAATACGCCGTGCGGCATACCAGCATCTGTAAGTAACTCTGCCAGTCTATTGGCTAAAATCGGAGTTCTCTCAGACGGTTTCAAAACGAATGTATTACCACACGCGATTGCCAGGGGAAACATCCAAAGAGGTACCATCATCGGAAAATTAAAAGGAGTGATCCCCCCCACTACACCCAGTGGATAACGGAACATTTCTGAATCTATGTCTTCTGCAATCCCACTTAACGTTTCACCCATCATGAGGGTAGGAGCCCCACATGCGAATTCCACGCATTCAAGCCCACGCTGCACCTCTCCATACGCCTCTTTAAAGGATTTACCATTTTCCTGTACAACAAGTTTCGCCAGCTCCTCATGATTGTCAGAAAGCAGGGAATGGTATTTATATAAAATACGAGCCCGCTTTGGAACAGGAGTCTTCTTCCAGGTAAGGGATGCTTCTTTCGCTGCTTTCACCGCCCTTGCAACGTCTTCTTTGGTAGAAATCGGCACTCTTGCAATTTCTTCATTCGTAGCCGGATTCAAAACTTCTAATGTTTGTGAGCTAAGGGAATCAACCCACTCACCACCAATATAATTCTTTAATACTGCCACATCTTTTTTTATGATCGTCATTTTAAGTTCCTCCTTCTAATTAATGGATTTGCACTTGATGTATTGAACCTGTCGCATCCCTATAATTTCATTATGAAAGAAATTGGTAGTGCTTTCATTAGACAATGTGTAAAAGAACCTTCCTCATGAAATGGACATTATTTTATTAATTGATCTTCAGCTTTTTCACCGAGGTTACTGGCTGCAAATAATCATGGGCTGCCAACAGAAATTCAATGGCCACGCGCCTGTCGGAAGTCATAAAATCTTCTCCAAGTAGATCTTCAATTTTCTTCAAACGATGGTAGAGCGTTTGTCTTACAATAAATAATTGTTTGGATGTTTCCTGTTTAGAACCTTGACAGGCAAGGAAAACCTTCAACGTCTGTACTAAATTCCCATCATGGTCTCGGTCATAATCGAGGAGTGGTGAAAGGTATTCTTCAATCATTTCCCCAAGATTAACATTGTTGCTTACAATGGAGATCAATCTGTACAGATGCAATTCATCAAAGAAAATAAAGGATTTAGAAGCATCGATCTTTGACTGGAACATTAGGCTGTCTTTCGCAGTTTCATAGCTTTTATAGATATCCATTGTCTCTTCCTGGTATTTGCCTGTCGCAAAAACAGTATGTGTTGCCTCTTTAAAGAAGTCAGATTGCAGCAGCTTATTGTAGGCAGAGGTGGCTCTTGCCTTCCAATCCCCTGTCCTCCTTGTATCAAGAAGAATGAACACGAGATTATTTCCCACTCTTTCAGGTAATACATGAAAGCCTAGCTGTTCAAAAATGCTCCTGGTTACAAGGTTAAAATAAGTCAAATCGATGGGTTCTTGTTCAATCAGCTTATTCGTCCGGCAAATACATACGACGCCTCCGTAGATTGACAGTTTTAAATCATCCAGAAATATGGAGAGTCTATCGTAAGACTGTTCTCCTTTTAGCCAGGTGGTGATCCACTTTGAATCTTCCTGTCGTTTTTGCTCATTAAAGTACAATTCTCTCATTAAAAATTGGGCCAATGCCGTTGAAGTTCTGTCTAATATGAGAAGTTCATATTCACTAAAAGGATGATCGCTTCGATAAATGCCTAGTTGTGCATATTCCTGATCAAATAAAATTACCTTGGCCGTAGCAATATGATTGTTGGACCTTCCAGGACTGATATAACTTTTTCGTATCTTCTCTTCTTCCGGAGGGCAAAGAGGTGGGTATATTTCAGCCTCCTGTTCCTTCAATTGAAAAAGGACCGGTACTGAAAGCTCCTTATGTAATACATGAAGGATTTCTTTATAATGCTTGACGCAGAGCAGCTTCTTATTTAACTCCTGTGCGTAAAAATCCAGCTTTTTGATCATGTCATATTGTTGATTGATTAAAACAGAGTGTATATCCTGCGTAATACTGACAAATGGTACTTCCTTCTGGAAGACAATGATTGGAAAATCAAATGCATCTGCACATTTCAAAACAGACATTGGTATAGTGGAAATATTGGTGTCCAGTTCAATACAAATGGCGGCTGCGTCCGTTTCGATCAGTTGTTCCAGGAGAGATAGAAAGGGCTCTTCTTCCTTCAGGGCCATCCCTGTAGTTAGAATCATCTCATGTCCATTGAGTAGATTCTTTATGGATGTCACCTCGACAACATGAACCCACTTCACCTGTCGGCTGAGTCCATTAAGGCCGGCAATCACTTTAGCATGCTCAAAATATCTTCTGCCTAGAATATCTTCTACCGATAAATAGTAATTACTTTTCATGCTTCGCTCCTTATGGTTTGCCATGGAAAAATGGAGAAAAAGGATTGGAGTGACCAATCCTTTTTTCCTTTTATTCTTATTTAGGAGACCGCAAACTGAATCTCTTCATTCCACCAACTCAATAGGTCCTCATCTGAAAGTTGATGGGAAGATAAGACGGATAACACCCAATCGATTAACTCTTCAGACGTTTGCAGATTTCGAGGTAAGAGTGGAAGTTCCTTTCCCTCACACGGTTCATTCACATCACTCATCCAAGACTCCCCTTTCAACCCTTACTTCTCCAGCAGCAGGTTGGAAAAATATTTTCTTGCATTTGCCGTTTTCACATGGAGGGTTGCCCTTCTTTTGTTTTCCTTATGCTTGAAAAGAACGAATGCCCCACTCAGGTTCTCCGTGATGTTTTCAATTTTGAACCCTTTTTGAATGAGAAAATCAATTTTATCCCGTTCGCTTAAGAACTCTTGATAATCGGACATGACGACACCCTTTCCACCATTTCTTCTAATACGACCTGAAACGTTTTGTTCTGAATACATTAAGAAAAACTTGTGCCGGTTGGAGATCCTTCAGTGACCATGACATCTTCTTCAACTTCAATTTCCCAGTCACGCCCTACAGACAAACCAAGATACTTCTCATCACTCGGATCCAGCAGTTCTGCCTGTTCGAATTTCTTGAACCACCAGAATTTCGCTAATACATAGTAAGAAAGGGCCCCAACCCCGAAGCCGACTAAGAAGGAGAAATTGGGAACGTAATAGGAAGCCACTCCTCCCAAGATCCATGAAATGAACCCAGCCAGGTTGACTCCGTTCATATACTTAAACTGTCCTTTATCCTCATATAATGCAGGCACATTCACTCTTCGTTTCCGGATGAAATAATAGTCTGCTATCAAAATCCCCACGATTGCAGACAGAATTCCTCCCACAAAAAGAAGGACAGGGATGATGATCCCGAATAAATTCCACGGTTGGACGATCGTACCTACAATACCGGCCGTAACGACACCTGCCCAAAATGGAAATTTAGGACCTCCCACATTAGAGAAGATCGTTGCCGCCGGTACAATATTTGCAGCAATATTCGTAGACCATTGAGCAAGGACAATCATTAGGAGCAGGATCCCTAAAATGAATCCGCTCGCTGCTTCCTGCAGAGCGACAACAGGATCATAGTTTAAAACGGCAATGTATGATATCCCCCCGATCAGCACCATGAATGCCTGGGTAATAGGAAGGGCTATAAGATTACCAATCAATGAGCTTTTGTTTCTTTTAAACCAGTTCCGCTCATTTTTGGGGGCCTTCATGAATCGTGAGATGGACGGGATGTCAGCTGATAGCGTTGCCCAAAACCCCATATTACTAAAGATGACCACCAGGAAGGCTGTAAATGTAGCGGCGCCCGTTACCGGACTTTCAACCCAACTCCAAATGTCTCTCCCTTGAGAAGCAGCTGACTCGGACAGGGAAGAATACATCCATACAGAAATAAGAATAATGACCGGTGCCGCCAGGTCTGCAAAACGCTCCACCGCTTTTATGCCGAGGGCTGTATTCACCAATTGCAGTACCGCAAAGATCAGGAAACAAACAAACCAGTTATCGAAACCAGATAAAATATTTAAAATACCGTTCATTGCAGTTGCCCCGAAATAGGTGTTTATGCCAAACCACATCGATGCAGCCAGACCACGTACAATTGAAGGGATATGTGTTCCAATCGTTCCAAACGGAGCCCTCATATATACCGGGAAGGAAACTCCATGCTCAATTCCGATATCTCCCGTCAATGTAATGAACAGTCCGATGGCAAGTGACCCGATGATGGTGGCAAGCACAACAAGCGGCAAGGGTAAAGAAACGACTCCTGCTCCACCGATGGCGAAGGTTGCAAGGACCACTACCATCCCTACCCACATAAATGAATAACCCAGCTTGGTGATTTTTCTTTCACTTTCTTTAATCGGTAATAAATCTGGAGATTTCAAATAGCTCTTTTTCAACACGAACACCCCTTATTTGTTTGCTTCGAATGGCAAATCCTTTTCTTTATAAGAGAGGCAAGAAGAAGGAGATACCCTTCTTCTGGCAGGAGTGGTTCTATTATTTGGGTGCATGGCTACCATATTTACTATGACTTTGAAGATTGAAATGCTTCACTCTCTTCATTCAGAAGAAGCTTACCGTATTTCGCTCTCTTAATATACATTCCTGTTCCAAGCTTGCCTACGAACTGTTTGTCTTTAATGACATATTTACCCCTCGATAATACTGAAACAGGTTCTCCCTTGATCTTCATACCCTCAAACGGGTTATAATCTGCTGCCATATGATGGGTTGCAGCAGAGATCACTCTTTCAGAATCTGGATCAAAAATGACCAGATCTGCATCTGAACCTACTGCTATGGTTCCTTTCTGAGGGTACAGTCCAAACAGCTTTGCACTGCGCGTAGACATGATATCAACGAACTGGTTTAAACTTATCCGCCCTTTTTCAACTCCTTCTGAGAATAATATAGATACACGGTCCTCAATGATGGGTCCGCCATTCGGAATTTTAGTGAAATCTTCTTTGCCAAGATCCTTTTGGCCAGCAAAATCAAACGAGCATTGATCGGATCCCAATGTTTGCAACTGACCGCTCTTCAAGGCGTTCCACAGTACTTCTTGATGCCACTTCTCACGGAGGGGCGGAGACCAAACATATTTAGCCCCTTCGAAGTTTGGACGTTCCAAATAGGTCTGATCAAGTACCAGATATTGAGGGCAGGTCTCTCCCCAAACATTCAACCCTTTGCTTCTGGCCGCAGAAATTTGCTCCACGGCTTCTGAGCAGGACACATGTACAACGTATAATTGAGAGTCTGCCAACCCGGTAAGTTTAGCTGCTCGCCCAGTTGCTTCCCCTTCGAGCTCAGGCGGTCTCGTCAACGCGTGAAAAATTGGTTCAGTTTTGCCTTCAGCCAATGCTTTTTCAGTTAAATACTCAATTACATCGCCATTCTCTGCATGCACCATGACGAGTGCTCCCAATTCCTTAGCAGCAATCAATGTTCTGAACAGCGTTTCATCGTCTGCCTGGAAGACGTTTTTATATGCCATAAAAACTTTGAAAGAGGTTATTCCCTCCTTATCTATTACTTCAGGTAGCTGAGAGAGGACTTCATGATTGATTTCCCCGATCATCAGATGAAAACTGTAATCGATCACAGCCTTATCTCTGGACTTTGCATGCCAGGTATCTATGGCGTTCTGAAGCGGCTCTCCCTTATTGGTCAGGCAGAAATCTATCAGTGTCGTCGTACCTCCAAATGCTGCAGCAATGGTTCCAGTCTCAAAGTCATCTTTTGATACCGTTCCCCCGAATGGCATTTCCAAATGCGTATGGGGATCAATCCCTCCTGGAAAGATATATTTCCCTTTCGCATCGATGACTTCTGCATTTGAAACTTCAAATTCTTTCCCAATGGCTGCAATTTTTCCCTGTTGTATTAAAATATCCGCTTTATATGTGTCGGTAGCTGTCACAATCGTTCCATTTTGAATGATTTTATCCATTTTTTGTACCTCCAGACTTATTTCACTGCATTTTCTCTAGCGCCGGATACATTTGCGACTGCAGCCTGACGCTCATTCCAGGTCATCGGCATATGACCGCTTGGAACTTCAATCATGTCGATGGCTCCATCAACCGGGCATACAATCGAGCATAAATTGCATCCTACACAATCCTCTTCCCTTACTTTAAGGTAGCTGTTTCCTTTTGGATCTTTCAGCATGTCGATGCATTGATGGGATGTATCTTCACAGGCTATATGACACTTATTACAGTTAATGCAAACATCCGGATTGATTTTGGCCACAACACTATAATTCAGATCAAGGTTACCCCAGTCTGAAAATTTCGGCACTGATTTCCCTACGATATCCTTAACAGAAGCGATCCCTTTATCATCCAGATAATTATTCAGTCCATCCAGCATATCCTCGACGATTCTAAAACCGTGATGCATGGCAGCAGTACAGACTTGGACCCCGGAAGCCCCCATGAGCATAAATTCGACGGCATCCTGCCAATTGGATACTCCGCCCATTCCTGAAATCGGTACATTGATTCGCGGATTCCTTGCACATTCTGCAACCATGTTCAATGAAATCGGCTTCACTGCAGGTCCACAATATCCTCCATGAGCCCCTTTCCCGGCAACATGGGGTATGGTATTCCAAGAATCCAGGTCTACACCTGCTAGGCTGTTAATGGTATTGATCATGCTGACGGCGTCTGCACCACCCCGGACAGCTGCTTCAGCAGTGACCGTAATGTCTGTGATATTCGGTGTCAGCTTTACGATTACCGGTGTCTTAGCCGCCTCCTTCGCCCAAAAGGTTTGCTTTTCGACTAATTCCGGTACTTGACCTGATGCAGATCCCATTCCCCTTTCAGCCATTCCATGGGGACATCCGAAATTCAGCTCAAGTCCATCCACGCCTACATCTTCAACCTTCTTCACTATTTCATGCCATTTTTCCTGTTTGGGTTCTACCATCAATGATGCAATGATGGCATGATTAGGAAAACGCTTCTTCGTCTCATATATTTCCTTTAAATTCACTTCAAGAGGTCGATCGGTTATAAGTTCGATATTGTTGAACCCGGCTACTTTTTGTCCATTAAAGCTGACAGCCGCGAATCTTGAAGATACATTAATGATCGGCTCCCCCAATGTCTTCCAAACTGCACCGCCCCAGCCTGCCTCGAAGGCTCTTTGAACCTGGTAGCCTGAGTTCGTTGGCGGAGCTGACGCCAACCAAAAAGGATTAGGTGATTTTATCCCTGCTAAATCAATACTTAAATTTGCCATGACTTTCCCCCCTTAAGACAATGTTAATTCATTTGAACGTTAGACAATTGTTCATGTAAATGATAGGCTGCCTGCTTCCCCTGTTCTGCAGCTGTAACGACCATCGCTTCTCCGATACCTTTACCAAAAACAATATCACCACAGGCGAAGATCTTTGGATTAGATGTTTGAAAGGTTTCCTGATTCACTTTTACTACCCCGTCGAAATGGTCTAAACCGAATTGTTCAATCAGTGATAGATGCCTTGTCTGGCCGATTGCCTTAATGACCGCATCCACTGGCAGGGTGAATTGGGAGTCCTCTACAGGAATGGGACGCCTTCTCCCATCTCCACCTGGCTCACCTAATTCCATCTTGATGCATTCGATCCCGGTCACTTCCCCTGCATCATTTCCGATGATTCTTTGAGGTGCCGTAAGCCAGCGGAATTCTACTCCATCCTGTTTGGCGAACTCGTATTCAAAATCATAAGCCGTCATTTCTTCCTGAGTACGGCGGTATAAAATCTTCACATTTTCCGCACCTAGGCGCACGGAACAAGTTGCTCCATCAATGGCCGTATTCCCGGCCCCTATCACTGCCACTTTTTTGCCTACGTAGTCTTTAGTGAGTTCGCCACCCTTAGTTGCCTTGACAAATTCAATTGCGTCATGGACACCCTTTAATTGTTCCCCTTCAATATTCAGTGCGGGAACATGGGACATCCCTGCTGCCAGGATGACAAAATCATGTGACTCCAGAATGTCATCAGCAGATATATCCTGCCCCACCTTCACACCGGTTCGGATATCGACATTTAATTTTTTCACCTGTTCCACTTCCCAATAAGAAATGGACTGAGGCAGGCGGAAAGATACGATGCCATACGTATTTAATCCTCCAGCTTCCTTTTCCGCCTCATAAATTGTCACTTCATAACCCAAGCGTGCAAGTTCCCTTGCTGCTGACAGACCTGCTGGCCCCCCGCCGATAATGCCTACTTTCCTTCCATTTGGCTCACCAGCTTCAAAAAGGACACTATCATTGTGTCTTGCCCAGTCAGTTGCATAACGCTGAAGGTCGCCGATCATAATGGGTTTGGTGGAATGATTCAACACACAAGCTCCTTCACAAAGCTCTTCAGTCGGACAGACACGTGAACAGCTTGCACCTACAGGATTTGCCGACATAATGGTCTTCGCCGATCCCTTCAAGTTCCCTGATGCGATTTTTTTAATAAATGAAGGTATATCAATGCTTGTCGGACATGCCTGAATACATGGTGCATCATAACAATACAAACAGCGGTTTGCTTCCTCCACCGCTTCCTTATTGCTTAACCCTTCATGTGCTTCAAGAAAATTCTTCTCAAGATTGAGTAATGAAAGTGTATTAGACAAACTGGCTTCCCCCTCTTCATTTCCTGTTTTTCCAACACGATCCGATTCAACACCCAAGGGCTGACAATGATGATTGATCGTCAGCCTCTATAATCTAAGGAAGTAAAGCGGTCATATCGTTATACGTTTCCGGCCTGCGGTCACGATAAAACTGCCACGTATCGCGAACTTCACGTAAAAGCTTTTTATTCATTTCTCCTATGATGACTTCATCATGGTCTCTGCTACCAATGGAAACAAAGCTGCCTCTTGGGTCTACCAGGTAAGATTGTCCGTAAAATTCCCCCATGTTCCACGGACCTTCATACCCTACACGGTTGATCGCTCCTAAATAATATCCGTTTGCCACTGCATGAGCCGGCTGTTCAAGTTTCCATAAGTACTCAGACAACCCTGCTACTGTAGCAGATGGATTGAATACAATTTCAGCACCTTTCAATCCTAAAAGACGGGCCCCTTCAGGGAAATGACGGTCATAACAAATATAAACCCCCACTTTTGCATAAGCCGTATCAAAAACCGGATATCCAAGGTTGCCTGGTTTAAAGTAATATTTCTCCCAGAATCCGTAGCCTTCTTCCCCGACCCCGACATGTGGAATATGCTGTTTTCGATACTTTCCAAGATAGGATCCATCTGCATCGATGACGGCTGCCGTATTATAGTAAGTAGCAATCCCTTCACGTTCATAGATTGGGAGGACGATGACGACGCCCAGCTCTTTGGCTAATGCCTGAAACTGTCTGGTTGTGGGACCGTTGGGAATTTCTTCAGCAGAATCATACCACTTGGGATTTTGTTCTGAGCAAAAGTAAGGACCATAGAATATCTCCTGAAGGCAAATGATTTGAGCTCCTTTTTTTGCTGCATCCCTTACCAGCTCTACGTGTTTTTTAATTGCCTGCTCTTTGTGGACATCAACAGCTTCGCTTCCATCAACATCATGAGAAGCTTGAATAAGTCCGATTTTCACTAAATCTGACATTTTCATTTCCCCCTACACAAATAGAATTATTAAAATAGTAAGCGCTTTCATTATTTTTTAATTCATTTGTCCACACTCACTAGTTTTCAAAAGACGGAGTAAAAAAATCTGAATTTTAAGTATTTTCACTTAATTTTAACTTGTACTTTTACATAATGCACTATACAATCTGTAACTCTAATCCCGTAACGCATTTGTCAATATGTACATCCAAATCTCAATCATCCTTATCTGAAAGAATGCTTGTTTCTATTAAAATAGCATATGGGAAATACGAAATTTGTAGAATGATTTGTTTTAATCTTTCAAAAATTCAGTTTTTATTCGACAAAAACTGAAAATCCATTGACGCTTTTCACAGGTTATTCCTTAAAATTAAAATTGATCGGTTTCTCATACCGATGTCGATCCGTACGATCCACATGTCACTGGTTTACTGCAGGAGTTTCGCCCCCCGCTCCAATGAACAGCTAGAATAGGGAGAAAACCAAATTTTGCTCAAACAAAACCAATTAAAAATCCGAACAATCATTCGATTTTTCAATTGAATGATTGTTCGGATTGATCTTCGACTAAAACACTTCTGTGTCCCAGTCTCTATTCTGTTGCTAATCGTTATGAACTGACCGACTTCACCTCTAATGATTGTTGTCTCTTCGGGTTGTATTTTATCACTTGAAGGACAAACCAAGCCAAGACAGCCAACCAGATGATGGAACCGATCAGCATCGCTGTGGAATAAGGCAAACCAAAACCTTCTGGAGCATAAAAGATATACGAACTAACAACTCCTGTCATAAATAATGCAGGAATACTGCAGATCCAGTGAAACCTTGCCTGCTGCAGCAAATAGATTGCAGCAGTCCACAACATGACAGTGGCAACTACCTGATTGGACCAGCCTACATATCTCCATAGGAAAGTATAGTCTATTTGTGTAAGTAAAAATGTCGGGATTGCCACAGGGAAGACTAGGAATATTGGCGTCCATTTCCCGTCAAATTCCTTCTTCCGGAAATCTTTCATCAAATCAGCCAGCATCATTCTTGAAGATCTCAACGCCGTATCCCCTGTTGTAATTGGAAGGACAATGACCCCCAGGACTGCCAGCACTCCACCTAAAGTACCCAAAGTCGTTTTGCTGATCTCATTGACCACTCCGGCAGGTCCTCCAGCGGCCAATGCTTCTTGAAGACCACCTGTTCCATTGAAGAATGCCATTCCTGCAGCAGCCCATATTAATGCAATGATCCCTTCGGCGACCATTGCACCATAGAATACTTTCCTGCCTTCACTTTCTCTTTTCAATGTTCTTGCTAAGATGGGACTTTGAGTGGAATGGAATCCTGAAATCGCTCCACATGATACAGTCACCATCAGCAGTGGCCAAAGGGGCAATTCATTTGGATGCAAATTTTCAAATGTTAAATTCGGTACGGGATGCTCAAAAAAGAATAAACCGATTCCGATTGATACCGCCATAAAGATCAGGATGGCTCCAAAGAACGGATAAATCCTACCAATGATCTTATTGATCGGTAAGACAGTCGCAATAAGAAAATATGTAAAAATAATGACAAGGGATGTCATAAAATTAAGTGGTGTCACCTCTGCCATCAGCTGAGCAGGGCCCGATGTAAAAGCTGCCGCTACGAGTACCATGAGGACAATCGATAAAATGTTCATTGAAGATTGGACCGGCTTCCCCAAGTATTTTCCAACGATCGATGGAAATTGAGCGCCATTATGTCTAAGGGACAACATTCCTGAAAAGTAATCATGAACCGCTCCGGCAAACAGTGTACCAATCACAATCCATATAAATGCTACCGGTCCATACAGAGCTCCTAAAATAGCACCGAAGATCGGTCCTAACCCTGCAATGTTCAATAATTGAACCAGGCTTGCTCTCCACCAGCTCATAGGCATGTAATCCATACCGTCTTTCTTGGTGTATGCAGGTGTCACATTTGAATCATCAATACCGAAAATCTTCTCTACCACCTTTGAATAAATGAAATAGCCTGCTACTAAAATACAGATGGATGCAAGAAATGTTAGCATCACGATGTCCTCCCTTCAGTAATTGAATTTAACGTTTATTCTAATACGGGAACCGACAAATAACAACAGAATTTTCTAAAAATATTTTTTATTCCGAATAAAACAAATTCCAATCTACTGCATCAAGCCTTGATGAACAAACAATGGAAGGGATTTCATCAACCGGGGAGAACGTTGATTTTTTATCGCCTTGACTCTCAAATGTTGTTCCTTCCAGGCTTGATCAATCCTAATAAAAAAGCGCCCCTCTTATGTGAGTCGCGCTCCAAGAAAAGCAACTTATTGAACTTTTCCCTTTAAAAATTCTTTATGAGCTTTAAGAAATTCTTTATTGTTCTTCTCCCTTGCAATCTCCAAAGGAGACCGTTCACTTCCTGGATGATTCTCTTGATTTCCTCCATGAGCCAGCAGTAGAGAAGCGATTTCTTCACTTCCGCCGAAGGCAGCAATATGTAAAGGGGTGTAACCGGATGAATCAGGTTGATCTACGTTCGCTCCTTGATCTAATAAGAACTCTACCAGCTCCCTGGATGCCTTACCAGCAATTCCGGCATGCAAGGCCGTATTAGAGGGAATACAGGCAACTTTTGAATTTGACACAGAATGAATGTCTGCCCCAAAATTCAATAATACTTGGACAATTTCAAGTTGGCCATTATGGGCGGCAACCCCTAAAGCCGTTAGCCCCAATTCATTTTCTGCATTGCACAGATTCGTGTCATTTCTTAAAGACTTTTCTACTGCCGCCATGTCTCCTCTTTCTATGAATGCAAAGAATTCTACAATTGATGGAGAAGTCACCCTGCTCACCTCTTTCTTATAATTAAAAATATTCTATCAATTTAAATAAAAAAAAGATAGGGAGAAATCCCAAAAAAGGAAATCCTCCCTATCATTATATTATTGATCCAATTTCAATTTGGCTAAAGCATCGGCCAATGCGGTATTGACTGGCTCTTCTTTTTGCTGTGTTTTCAGATATTTATTTACATCCCGTTTTGTTGCTTTACTATTCTTTTCTTTTTTTCTTCGATCATTGAAGGTTGACAGTTTTTCCCTATGCCCACATACACACGTGAACATTTGTCCTTCTCCTTCCCCTCTTAAGTCCAGGCGTTTATGGCAGTTCGGACAGCGTGCATTCGTTTTTTTACTGATATGTTTCCGGTGACCGCATTCCCGGTCTTGACAGACCAATTTCTTGCCATGCTTGTTTTTAATCTCCAGCATTAGATTTCCACAGTCGGGACATTTCGTACCCGTTAGATTGTCATGGGAGAATTTCTTTGTGGAATTCTTAATTTCACTGACAGATTTCTTTGTGTAATCCTTGATTTCTTTCAAAAATGCTGTTTTATTTAGGGTGCCGTTTGCGATTTGCTCTAGCTTTTGCTCCCATTCTGCTGTAAGGGTCGGTGATTGTAATTCTTCAGGCGCTAAATCCAATAACTGCTTCCCTTTTGAAGTGATGTGAATTTCTTTTCCTCTTGACTCGATAACCCCTGAATTATAGAGTTTTTCGATGATATCTGCTCTTGTCGCGACTGTTCCGAGACCTCCCGCTTCGTGTATCGTTTCAAGAAGTTCTTTACTGCTTTCTTTCATGAACCTTTTTGGGTTCTCCATGGCAGATAAGAGGCTTCCCTCGTTGAAGCGGCCCGGGGGGCTTGTATGGCCTTCTGTTTCTTTCACAGACAGTATACGATACGTATCCCCTTTTTCCATTTTTGCTACTAGTTGATCTTTCTCTGAATCAAAGTCATATACTTCTTTCCAGCCCATTTCAACTATCCGCTTCCCTTTCGTTTGAAACATTTCCTTACCCAAAGATGCTTCTACAGTGGTTTGTTCATACTGATAAGGAGGAAAGAAAACGGCCAGGAATCGTTTGACGATCAAATCATAGATTTTCCCTTCACGATCTTGTAAACGTTGCAATGATGGTGTCTCTTCCGTTGGAATGATGGCATGGTGATCCGTCACCTTTTGATCATCTACATAAGCTTTAGATAGCTTTACTGAGCCTTGTAATGCAGTATGGGCCATCTTACGATAAGGCTGTACATTCACAGCTTTTAACCTGTCACTCAGTGTCGCGACCATATCACTGGATAAATGTTTACTGTCTGTTCTAGGATAAGTGATCAACTTGTGCTGCTCGTACAATTTCTGCATAACGGACAGAGTTTCTTTGGCAGAAAAGCCAAAGAACTTATGAGCATCCCTTTGAAGTTCAGTCAGATCATATAAAGAAGGGGCAAAATTTTTCTTTAATGATTTTTTAACGGACTGTATCGTAAGTTCATCTTTATCTTTCAGAGATTCCATAACCTTCTTGATTTCTTCTTTAGAAAAAGTCTTCGTATCACTATTCTTCTTATTGGTCCAAATAAACCCACCACGCTCTGTTACGGCATGAATGCCATAAAAAGGCTGTGGTTTGAAGTTTCTGATCTCTTCTTCCCTTTGAGCAATGATGCTTAAAGTGGGGGTTTGTACTCGTCCGCATGATAGCTGTGCATTATGTTTTGTTGTCAAAGCCCTGGTGGCATTCATCCCCACATACCAATCTGCCTCAGACCTTGACTGGGCGGCAGCATAAAGATTTTCGTATTTTTTTGCATCTTCCAGTCTACTGAACCCATCTTTAATTGCTTTGTCTGTAACGGATGAAATCCATAACCGCTTCAATGGTTTGTTTACTCTCGCTTTCTCGATGATCCAGCGGGCAACAAGCTCCCCTTCCCTTCCTGCATCTGTTGCAATGACAATTTCTTTTACATCGGGACGGTTCATTTGTGTTTTGACTGCATTAAACTGCTTACCTGTTTTTTTAATGACTACCAGATTCAGGGATGGAGGAAGCATAGGCAGGTCCTCAAGGTTCCATGACTTATATCTTTCATCATACCTTTCAGGCTCCGCTAATGTTACAAGATGTCCAAGGGCCCAGGTGACAATATATTCGCTTCCTTCTAAATATCCGTTTCCTTTTTTTGTACAATGGAGAACTCTGGCAATATCTCTTCCTACAGAAGGCTTTTCTGCCAGAACTAATATCTTTTTCATAAAAAAAATCCTTTCAATACTGGGTGTTTTGTTTTTTAACCATTCTATTTTAACATACAATAAAATGATTAGTGCTTATGAGTTCACGTTTCTAAGGGGTTATACTATACTTATGACTAGTTGATTTTTCATAAAGGAGCTATTGGACATTGCAGCATGACTTACATAAAAGGTCCTTTCTTCCCAGAGAAGCTTGGGGCATTATCATCATTGTATTAATCAGTTTATTATCTAAAGGTTTAGGATCACTCTTCCCTCTCGTCGGCAGTATGCTGTTTGCCATATTAATCGGAGTCCTTCTCCAAAATACCGTCAGCATTCCATCCACATTTAATCCTGGTATACATTTCACCCTTAAAACCCTCTTGAAAGTGGCGATTGTATTTCTAGGGGTGGGGTTGAGCTTATTTGATATCCTTCATATCGGACAAAGGGCATTATGGGTGATATTTCTTTCGGTTTCCTTGGGGATCACTGTGACGTATTTCGTGGGTAAATGGCTTGGAGTCGATAGACGACTGAGCTTATTGATCGGGATCGGCACAAGCATTTGCGGTGCCACTGCCATTTCAGCTGTTAAAGGAATTATCGGGGCCAGAGAAAATGAAACTGCGTATGCATTATCGACCATTGTATTCTTTAATCTGATTGCTTTTATCACTTACCCTTTCATTGGCCACCTCCTCAATATGACTGAATTATCGTTCGGTATTTGGGCGGGTACATCTGTGCATGACACATCATCAGCCGTGGCAGTAGGTTATGCATTTGGGGATGAAGCAGGAGATGTTGCTACAACGGTCAAGCTCGCACGCACATTATTTTTGATCCCTGTTATGTTTTGTTTACCCTTTATCCTAAGAAGCGGAACTGATGGTGAATCGCAATACTTAAAGGCATTCCCTTGGTTTGTTTTCTTATTTTTGGGGGTCTCCGTACTCCATACTATTGGATGGATTCCAGTAATGATCGAAACGTACATGAAAACCATTTCCAAATTCTTGATCATCATGGTGATGGCGGCTGTCGGTCTGCAAGTGAGAATACGAGACCTTGTCAGGTTGGGGTTCAAACCTATACTGACGGGTCTGATTGCATCCCTTACCTGTGCTGTCATAAGTTTATACCTTATTCTCTGATACCTTCCCTTTGCTGGGTTCTACAAATAAAAAAAGAGCATCTTTCTAGATGCTCCTTGTACTGATTCCCATCCCTTATGCACTAATTGTTTTAAACCAAGAAGAAGAAAAAACTAGGAAGAGGCCGTCTTCCTAGTAAACGTTATTCTTCGTCTCCTTCTAAGAAGTCTGGATCTAACTCTTCGAATTCTTCATCATCCAAGTCACAATCCCAGTCTTCATCGTCACAACCTTCAGGATTTACAAGGACACATACTTTTGTTTCTCCTATAACTTCCACTAGGAATTCACGTTCGACGTGAACAATGATCTTGTTACCGTTTGGTGAAATAACCGCTTCGCAGCAATTCGGCTGTTGCAGCACTCTGGCACATACTTCAATATCATCTAAGCAATCAGGGTCACGGTATTTCAGCTTAATGCAATCTGTATACTCTACTCTTTCTGTAACAACAGCTGTCTTACTGTTGTCATTATAAGAGTACCATACGTTAATATCGTACGAACCGTGAACTTCCACCTTCTTACCTACCTTATGTGCTTCATACTGATGATTGATGATCCAGCAGCCTAAAATGCTCGATGGATTATGCGGCGGGCAAATCGTATGATGAGACTGTGTAAATTTTCGTCCCTTCGCTACGACCGCTTTAGTAATAATCTCTCTATATTCTGCCATTCGAGCGAACCTCCTCATTCATTTTCAATTCATCTTATGCGACTAACTAGGTGTTTGTGCGATTAAATTTAATTACATAATGGGATTGTTGCGAGATAATGTATTGTATGCGAATACCTATTGAATGTTCCCTGAAGCACCGGTACACCGGATAGAAAATGATGATGTGATTTTCTTTTCCTTTATGACGATAATTAGCAATTGACGGAAGGATAGAATAGGTTTTTCCCCATACAAAAAGGTCTCTGATGAAAGAATATCCTTTCATCAGAGACCTTTACTATTTATGGACCAGACTCGAACCTTCTTATATTAAGAACAGCTGCCAGGTGTTGAATTTTTCACCTGTGATCCGGTTTCCCCACGGAGTAAGTCTCCGCCTGTGGTTTCAATAATATGATCAGTCACATTATTGGAAATAACAGATGCTACGATTTGCAGGAGATCATTCACATCGGTTTGAGACTCCTTGAATTGTTGAACAACCGGAATGGCATCGATTTCCTTTTCCAGGTTCTCAATCTTTGCTTCGACCATTTTCAGCGCTTCTGTTTTTCCGTAATGTTGGAAGTTGACCGCTTGTTTTTGCAAGCTTTTAATACTTGCAATCATTTCCCGTACTTTTTGATTTTCATGAATTTGAGCTTCTGCGCGTTTGAAGAAATCCACTTCCTCTGTTTCAGCAATCATTGTTGCAAGCTCTTCTGCCCTCTTCATAATATCGTCTTTTGTATACTTTGCCATATTATTTCACCTCTACCGCTTCTTGAAATTCTGTACCAATCCGGCCTTCTTCGATCATTTCCCCATCTAATGACCATGACTTGGCATCCGTTATCTTTACTTTCACTATTTTGCCAATTGCTGTTTTAGGAGCCTTAAAGTTTACAAGCTTACTGCGTCTGGTGTAACCGGCAAGGATATCGGGATTCTTCTTACTTTCCCCATCCACCAGCACCTCTACTACCTGTCCGGTATATTTCTTCATCGCTTCAGCAGAGTATTCTTTTACGACATCATTCAATCGTTGAAGTCGCTCTTTTTTCACTTCCATCGGTACATTATCATTCATCTTTGCAGCAGGAGTACCTTCCCTTGGGGAGTAGATGTATGTGTAAGCCGATTCAAAGCCTACTTCTCTGTATAACGACAGTGTTTCTTCGAATTGCTCATCGGTTTCGTTTGGATAACCAACGATGATGTCTGTTGTAAGAGCGACATCCGGCATTGCTTTTTTGATTTTACGTACTAATTCTAAAAATTGCTCCCGGGTATATTTACGGGCCATGATCTTCAGGACATCTGTGGAACCTGATTGAACCGGTAAATGAATATGTTCAACCAAATTGCCTTTCTTTGAAAGAACTTCGATTAAATGGTCATCAAAATCTCTTGGATGACTCGTTGTGAACCTGATGCGTGGGATATCCACTTTCCTTAGATCATCCATTAAATCACCTAAACCATACTCCAGGTCTTCGATATCTTTCCCGTATGCATTGACATTTTGTCCAAGTAGAGTGATTTCCTGATATCCTTGAGAAGCCAGGTGCCGAACCTCCTGAATAATTTCTTCGGGACGGCGGCTTCGCTCTTTGCCACGTGTATATGGAACGATACAGTACGTACAGAATTTGTCACATCCATACATAATGTTGACCCATGCTTTGATGTTTCCACGGCGCACCTTCGGAAGGTTCTCTATGACATCCCCTTCTTTAGACCATACCTCTACCACCATTGCTTTTGACATATAAGCATCAGAAAGTATGTTTGGAAGACGGTGAATATTATGAGTCCCAAAAATCATATCGACCTGCTGATAAGTTTTCAAAATCTTATTAACTACTGATTCTTCCTGGGACATGCATCCACATACACCTATTAAAAGCTCAGGCTTTTCTCTCTTTAAATGTTTTAGGTGCCCAAGTTCCCCGAATACCTTATTTTCAGCGTTTTCACGAATGGCGCATGTATTTAGGAGGATGACATCAGCATCATCAGTGGAATTTGTCGCTTCATAGCCAAGTGCCATGAAAATCCCAGCCATTACCTCCGTATCATGTTCATTCATTTGACAGCCATACGTTCTTATATAGAACTTCTTACCATTGCCTAAACCCCTAAATCGCTCATCAATGGTAAAGTCATTATGATATTTTATTTCTTCTTTCCCACGCTTTTTGGCATCTTTTAACGACGGTGGGATATAGACACTTTCAAAGTACTTACTGTAATCCTTCTCGGATTTTTGGTCCGATGGAGTGACAGACTTCGATTGTTGTCCATATTTTCGTTGTTCTTCGTTCATGAAAAATCCCCTTTCTACCTCTATAACCAAACCGTTTATCTTCTATTATAAATTCGGCAGAATGAACAATAAAACACTCTTGCACATTATAACAGTATAAAGGTTTTTAAGGATACATACAATAGAGGCGCTTAATTGATGGAATTTGTTTTACACATTCTCTATACGTGGATAAATGGGCTTCCATCCAAGTAACTTACAATGCAAATGGTGCATAACGTAAAGTAAGACAAATACCCAGGGAGGAGATTCAAATAGCAAAGAATGAACTAGAAACTCCTATGTATCACATTGAAAACCAAGAAAGATTATACTTCCATTCAAAAATAGATGAATTAAACCAACTCATAAAAAAACTACAAGAAAGTTATCTGTATGCTGAGGTCCAGCATTATAAAGAACTCGTCCATTCCAAACGACAGCAAATAGAGCATTTAAACAAAGAAATAGAAGTAAACCGGGTTTCTGAGGAAGAACTTCTCAAGGATCGAAATAGATTTAAAGAATGGAAAGAGAAGCTTGAGCATCAAGTAAATGACCTTCATCACCAACTGCTCACCAAAGATCAAATCGTACAAGAGAAGGTTGGGACGATTCATGAAATTGAACAGAAACTGCTGCAAACTGAAACGGAACGAAAAAGCCTTGAACTGTCTTTATCCAAGCTGGACAAAGAAAGCGAATCCGTCCGTCATCAGCTTCACCAGAAGGAAGAACTCCTTGATGAGAAGATCATGTCGATTCATCAACTTGAAAAATTACTCCTTCAATCCGAAAATGAACTCAAGAGCCTCTCGCTTTCCATGTCCAAGTTGCAGGAAAGTCATGACAAGTCAACCTCAGAAAACAATACATTAATGAATGAAAATCAAACCCTGCTTCAATCAAACCAATCCTTAAATACGAAGGTGCAAAGTCAACAACAGCATATTAATGATTTGAATGCTGCATTATCTCATTCTGAAGATACGAAAAAAGAAATGTTTTATAACCTGATAACTAAAACAGAAGAGTTAGAAAAACTATTGTCCGAGAGAAAGCATACTCTTGATTCATTACAGTTTGCAAAAGATCAATTGGTTGAAGCAGAAAAACAGAAAATGCTCTATATAAAAACATTCATCAGCGAATATCAAAAGCACTTTGAAGAGAATGAGTGGTGGTTTTCCAGCCAATTTGCCGATGTTGATCTACGGTCCAAACAACAGGAAGAGAGGATTGATGCAATAGAACAGGGGCAAGAACTTCACTTTCTGCATCAGAATGAAGCCTTGATAGAGAAATTTCAAGAAGTCGAAGAGCGGTTTATAGAATTTATTGAAGAAGTGGATTTGATCCGTGACCATAATTCCAGAATGACCCATAATCTATTTGAACTTAAACGTATGGTAGAAAATCAGAAGCGAAGTCAAACACATATTATCAAACCCCGTTTGAAAGCTTCTTCAGATAAGATGGTCACACGAAGTGATGAAAATACAAGGGAATGACTTATCATAAAAGAAAGTTGCCCGGGAGATCCCATGGCAACTTTTCTCTATGACTAAAAGATAATCCTGATTGTATTGTTGGCATTAAGCTGAAGCCCTTGTTCTTCAAATAAAACAAAACCCAGTATAGTAGACGTTTCCTGTTCCTCAAGGTTTTCCAGCGTAAATTGCATCCCTTCTACCATAATTGATTCACCAGGTGGAATGGTGGATTCCTGAATGGTCTCAATCCAATACTCACCCGTTTCATAAGCCTTTTCCAGCCAGTCTTCCCCCATATACTTCCATCCCTCTGCGCCATTTTGGCCTTGAATGGAAAAAATATCACTCATTTCAGGGGGAAGGATCTGTCCTCCAATTTCAATCTTATCAGGAGGGTTCATCCGCAAGCAGATTTTTGGATTCAATAAGTCAGTGTTTCCCGTATTTTTAATAAACAAGTCGGCTTTAATAGAATATCGTTCCAGTTTACGGTTAGGCAGGACAATATAATCAAAATATATTTCAGCAGAAGATTTCTTCGCCTCTGCTTCCCGTATTTTTCGTTTCGCTTTTTGTTTTTTGATCTCCTCGTATTCTTTATCATCAATTTGGGTTTTCCTAGCCGGTTTCATCAGCTTTCCCCTGTTTTTTCCCGAATCCTCAACATCTTCACCTGCTGTTTTTAATAAATGTAGAACATTCAAATCAAGTAAGGTGGGTTTCTGATTCCCAAGCAATACTTTCAACACACAGTTGGTTAAAATCGCAGGGGATTCATTCAGTAAGAATTCTTCATCATTACACTGGATGGAACATCTAAGGTGGGGAATCGAATGGCTCTCAGGCAATAGATAATACCCATTAAATTGCAGTTCATCCTTATAGATCGAGAGAATCTTTTTTACATTGATGGGATTCAGCTTTTCATTATATCCAAATGAAACAAACCGTTTATCATTTTTTGTTTTACCCGAGACTAATTCAATCAATAGATCCCCCTCACTGAGCCCTTCTGAATTATCCAAAAATGCAATATCTATTCCATAATGAATTAATACCTCTTTGACTTTTTTATTTATCTTTTCATTTATGCTTTCATTCGATGTGTTCACTGATAGCCATACTTTCTTTCCGTGTAGGGAACTATTCACTTCCACCGTTTGTTCTTCTTTGTTCCAATGATAATGATATTGATTCTCCACACAAAAAAATTGGATGGCTGATAAACAATAATCGGGAACTGATCCCCAATCCTGATCATTGATCTTTAATTTCATTTACTGGCTCACCACCCCTGGTTCTTAGTCGGTCTTTTTATCTTATGATTCATGTCGACTATCTATGATGCAATCTCATAAGCTTGAATTCCAAAAAACACCAACAGAAATTATTGACATAAGATAAATGGATGAATATTTATGTGAAGGAGAGAAAATGACGTGGAAATGGATCATACGAAGGTATCTATCATCTTTCCTGTGAAAAATGAAGGTGTAAACGTTAAGAACACATTGACTTCACTTTTTTCCACAAATACTTCTATTGACTACGAAGTGATTATAGTTGACGATGCTTCTGAAGATCGGTGTTGTGATTTCATAGAAAAATCTCATTTTAAGAACAAAGTCAAGTTAATTAAAACGGAAGGAGTCGGTCCCTCGGTTGCACGTAATATAGGGGCAGAAAACACTGCATCTGACTATTTACTGTTTTGTGATGCTCATTTATCTTTCGAGCCATTCTGGATAGATAAATTGTTGACACCTCTCAGATTGAATATGTCAGATGTTGTTTGTCCTGCCATCGCTTCAATGGACGACCCGAAGATTGTAGGATATGGACAGACGTTAAACAGCAGCTTACGAATACAATGGCATAAGAAAAAGCCAATGTTATTCAACACCGCAGTCATTCCAGGAGGGTGTTTCTTAATCAAACGAGATGCCTTTTTTAAAGTGGGTGGATTCGAAACAGGATTTAGGACCTGGGGACATGAGGATGTAGAATTATCGATTAAGCTTTGGTTGTTCGGTTATCGATGCAGCTGTGAGCCATCCGTGACGATCAAACATTTATTCAGGAAGTCTCACCCTTACAAGGTAGATTATGATGGAGTGTATTATAACTTATTGCGAATGGCGTACCTTCATTTCAATGAAGCTAGAATTAAAAAAACGAAGGATTTAATCGTTCACAGGAGTGCCAAAAAAATTGACCGCCTTGTTCTTAAGGATGGAGTGGAGCAAAGAAGAAATAAATATTTAAAAAGCCGGGCTTTAAATGATGAGTGGTATTTTAAACACTTTAACATCCCATTTTGAAAACGAAAACCATTTCTTTTTGTAATAAAGAAATGGTTTTTAATATTATAATGTCCTAATTTACCGAGGTGATATTTTAACTTGTAAATGTTTGTCCAGGCAATTTCATTTCTCTTTGCATATTATAAGAGGGTAAAGAAAATGATCTCAATTTGAGGTAACTGTTTTTGGGTGTTAGTAAAATGGTACTATGTAGTGATGGGTTCAATGGAGTTACAGACAGCATATTTAATAGAAGTGAACAAGAAAGTACATGCGATTAACTAAATTGTTTCTACATTGAGATCGATAATCGATATAATATATGAAAATTGATAGAGTTACTATTCTTATTCTTTTAATCTTTTTCGTTGAAAGGAGGTGCTTATGATGATTAACTTTTCAATCATCATCCCTTTTTACTCAAATGACCCCTATCGAAACAAAGCGTTAAAAGTTGTAAGACATTACTACAAAACATTGTTTCCTAATACAGATATTCTTATAGCTACTGAAGGAAATGATCCTTACTCCAAGTCCTCTGCAATAAACAATGCAGTACAAAAGGTTAACACTCATTTCATTGCGATTATAGATGCCGATATACTTTGCCCCAAAAATACCATCCTATCAGGTTTAAAACATCTTCCATATTTCCCGCTTGTCCTTCCTTATAACAAAGTGTTTGATTTGTCCCGTTCTATGTCTGAAGGGATATATGACAAACCAAACAATTCTCTAAACACCTCCATTTTACATGGCAAACTTCGACACAATCAGAAGTCGGTCCCTGTGGGCGGAATAAATTTAATTCAAAAAGCATGCTTTTTGAAGGTTAAAGGATTTGATGAACGTTTTAAAGGATGGGGTGGTGAGGACGATGCTTTCGTAGCGGCTTGCGATACAATGTGTGGTCCTCATAAAAGATTGTCCGGTGGCATTTATCACTTATGGCATCCAACAAAAAAAGCTGAAGCAAACCCATACTATTCTAAAAACCATAAGATGGTTACGGAATATTTTAAAGCCTATAATAAAAAAGAAGAAATGATGAAAATTCTTACGAAAAGGGATCGTTTTTGAGGTTTTACGCTGTGATAAATTATTATTAAAAAAGAGTTCTGCTTTATGACAGAACTCTTTTTTTAGGGGTTGAATCAACCAAAAACTTCGAGATGAACTTCTTTCACATTACCTTTTGAAATTATATAACATCGAATGTCTGCCTTAACCTTTCCTATTGCTATGATAAAATAGTAAACCGGTTGACTAGGGGCATGGTTTATATCATCGGTGGATGGTACTGCTTTTCCATAAGGATGAGAATGATAAATTCCCACCGGTTCTTCATTGTTTTTTTTCATTTCACTCATAATTCTATCTTGATCATCGATATCAATGGAGAACGTATAAGGAGAAGGGTTTGTGTTTTTTGCCGGCCAAACATGTTTACATACTTTCCTATGACCAGAAATAAATCCACATGCTTCATTTGGAAGTTCCTTCTTACATTCCCTTATGAGTAGATGTCTTAATTTTTTTGAAATATACACTTTTTCTTTAGGCGTTGCACCCGCATCCCTTAAATCTAAACTTTGTTCGTTTCGCTTCCATTTTCTTCTTTTGTTCTTTTTTGATCCCAATGGGTACACTCTTTTGCTGTTTGTAAATTTTATTTAGGTCATTAGATTGCATTTTTTTCCCCCCTTTCAAATTCAACGGATGTATTTGTTGGGATCAAACATGGTCCGTTTCCCTTCAGGAGCCATGGGTAGGTTTCCGAACTCTTCAAATTGTGGGTTCCCCTGGTCTGCTTTTTCCCTTTGCCGCTTCATTTTAGAATAGAGATCATTTTTTTTAATGGACTGTGATTTCTGATTTTGTCGAAGCAAAGTCAATTCCTTTTCAAGCGCCGCTTCTCTCTGGTTTTTTTCCTCCTGCTTTTCTGTGTTTTTTTCAGTCATTAACTTCAATTGTTTTTCAAGATCTGTTTCTCTTTGTCTGAATTCTTCAATTTGATTCCTTAATGCCTGAAGTTCATCCTCATAGTGCATCTCAATTTTCTTTAGCTCTTCATGCAAGGCACTCATTCTCTGTAAATAATTCTGAGTGGCTTCGTCTCTTTCATTGTTCTTAGTCAATGATTCTTTTACTTCATTAAAATGGTCAGAATACGATTCTAATTGTTCTTCAATTAGATTAAGCTTTTTTATTACCTCAGGATGATTAGAATCTTGTTTCCCCCATAAAAAATTCCACATTTTCGAATACCACCTTTCTTTTTTCCTCTTCATGTATTGCCTCTGCTGCTTTCTTATCCATGCTAACTGAGATTTATAGGCTATTGAATTAATCTCAAACTCTAATGGCCTTTTGTTATCAGATATAAAATACTCATTGGCTTCGATCAACATAGAGATTACTTCATTTTTAACTCTGTCCATCATCGTTTTTTTATAACTATATGTGTTCTCATACAATACCCTTATTTCTGGGATGACTGGAGGGAGTAAAAGCTCATCAACCTCCCTCAATTCTTTTCCAGCAGTGAGGGATACCAGTTCTAAACTACTACTTTCTTCATCTGTTGATTCAGATTCAATTGAAAATTGTCCTCCATTTCGTTCATATTTTGATTCACTCTCTACAAGTAAATAATCAATTTGTTCTGTCAACAATTGAATGGTTTGATGATTCTCCGCGACCTCTAATTGATACACCTTATGTTTTGCTCTTTCACGGGACAATTCCTCTGACACACTCTTCATTCGCCTTGAATAATGACTATAGAGAGACTCAAGTTCTTCAGATAGCATTTGAATGTCATTCATGAATTTCGGATAGACTGTGATGTTTATCGCTTCATTCTCCTCCTTTATCACCCATATACACCCCCACAGATTTCTTTTTATTATCTTATGTATTATCTGTTTTACATGTTAAAAAGGGAGAGAGATTCCTCTCTCCCTCATTCAATTAGCTATCCAACCCACTAAGCAGGTCACCAAATGTATCACACTCACCGAATTCTACCAACGCTTCAACAACTCCACTATCAAAGATGACAACATTAGCTGTGTTTCTCAAGATCAAGCGGAAGCCTTCTGCGATAGGACCCAGTAGTCCTGTAAAAATCTGTAATTCGTAGAATAATTGTTCAGGAGCTCCGTCAAAGTAACGGATACCTTCTCCTACAGCTGTCAATGAGTCGTCTCCACAAGTGACGCTATCAATGGAAGATGGATCAAAATTAAAGCTGAAGTCTGGTTGGAATCCTGTGCCAGTTGGAGTTGGTGTAGGGCCTACTTCAGTATCGGTAAAGGAATAGGACCATGTGCTATCAGCCAGTGAACATTCCTGACAAATTTCTGCTCTGAGAGTGGATAGACCGGTTACTTCATCTGCTGATGCTCCTGAGCCAAATGTTGCCGTTGTATCTTCATTTCTTGCAAGGGCCGTCGCCTGGCATTCACAGTTATCAACCGGGAATAATCCTGGGCATTGACGAGGGAATTGCAGTAAGCTCAAATCACACTTAAGTCTGTCTTCTGGTACTGGAATATTATTTGGACGTGGGAAACAGAATTTAGCCAGTACTTCAAGCTTAACAGGATATTCAACTTGAACATCTTTACATAGAACGACTTTTAACGGGATCATTGGTCCAAATGGATCCGGTCCCATTAATACACCGCCGGAAGACGCAATTACTTGTGTCGCTCTGATGTTTAAGTTGTCGTTTGTGATGCCTGTAGGTACGCAAAGCATAATTTCATCAGTGAATTGAGTACGGACTGTGAATGAACATACTGCTACTCCATCGATTAGGATCGTCACTTCCACTGGTACTGTCCACACGATCAGAACTTTTCCAGGATTTCCATTTTCAATGATGGTACCTGTTACACTGACGTCAGATGGATCTACTGGAGCCGTTTGCACCTCTACTCTCTGACCTGCCGCCAGTGCCGCACTGACTGCTTCACGACAAGCTTCATCAGGAATAAAGTTCTTGTTTTCGTACCTGTTCGCAAAGAATACCCAGTCATAAACTTTGTCTACTCGGATACATTCAGGTGCCAAGTCGTTTGGATCCAAAGGAATACCTGTTGGCGTTGGTGTTGGAGTCTGGGAACCCCTAATTTGTTTACGCTTCTTCAAAAAAATCCTTCCTTTCCTTAAATGAATATTAGATTTCTATCACACTATATCCTATGGACTTGGAAGAAAATGGTATAGATAAAATACCTATTTTTTCCAAATAATTCCCGTAATAAATAATAGACACACTAATAGTCGTTTTAAACGATAAAAAAATAGGCTTATCATATAGACATTTGCCAGTACTCCAATATCAAAGCCGGCATATCATATACCATAAGGAAAGGGGGAATATATTTTACCAAACAATTTGCTCCACCTTAAATGTGAAATCATGTCACCATTATAAAAATGACATTCATATAAAGCACTGTAGAAACAAGCTTCATTAAGGTTACGCTTACTCTTTAAATGAATATGACGAACGTAAACGCTTTTCTTATCATTGCAATGATATTCATTATAAATATAAAAGCCATGTAAACACTGGGAGGTTTTCATGGCTTATTTCAATGGACACGTAGCGTTCATCCATCTGATTACATATACATATAAGTAAAACAGCAGAAGGAGTCTGTCGACATGAGACAACTTTCCCCCATCCAGCTGCAGCAGCAGATCATCCATTATAAATCTGAATTGGAAAAGTACAAAAGAAAATGTGAAACATTGGAGGACGAATACCTCGCCAAGAAATATAAAGCCCTCAAAAAAGAAAATCGTCAATTACAAGCCTATATAGATACCCGGAATCAGGAACTTACTAGCAAGGAAGCCGAAATGAAACAAGAAACATTAAAATATCACTTACTGCTCTCCTCACAGGAAAAGGAAATGAATAAGCTCCGTTCTTCTTTCAACCAGCTTAAAGAACAACTCCAAAAACATACTCTTCAAGTAAAGCTTTCAATAAAACATAATGAATATTTACTTCAAAGAAAAGAGGCGCAGCAAGGAGAGATTCTCTCATTACAGGAAGAGAACAGTTATCTCAGAGATGAGAATGAATGTTTATGGAGAAGGATAAAAATGTCAGAGAAACAATTATATAGAGAAGAAATCGACTCTTGGCAACTTGAAGAACTTCTGAAGGATTTCAAAGAGAAGTTGGATTACAGTACTCAGTGTTTCGAGATGGATATTACATTTGCCGATGATGAAAAAAGCCGACTCAAGGACATTAATCAATTATTAGAAACCCAGTTGTACTTAACAGAAATCGAATTATACGAAACTCACAGACTCCAGAAAGAATCCGATCTCTACTATAAAAACATCATCCATTTTCAAAAACAAAAACTTTCTGAAGCAGATCAACGCCAAAAGAATAAGGAATCGTTTCTCCAACAAAAAGAGCAGGAAATAAAAGAACTACACCAGGATAAAACAGAATATATCACTGCCCTCAAAAGCGTAAGGGAAAGCATCAGACAAATGAAAGGTGAAGTCTTTGCAATCGATAAAGAACCAACCTCTGTAGAAGATACCCTAACAAAATATGAGAATTCCATTCATCACCTTCAATATACAAATGCATTGTTGCTCCAGGAAATCAATAAAATAAAAAACAAACCGGGTCCCTAAAGAGAAACCGGTTTTTTTCTATTATATATACCTTCACCAGATACACAAAAAAACATTTTCTCCTATAGTTGTTGTAAACATGACCTTTTTAAAATAGTGCATGAAAGTCCACATCAAATACTGGTCCAATATCATTATTCTACGTATTAGTTTCTCCATGTTGAATCACTTCAACATTGATTTACCTGAGCCTCTTTATTCAAGGTTGAATAAGTTCGACGTTGGTCATTTTGTACTTGTATTCATCAACAATATGACAGATCAAATACAAAAAGATTAAAAACGCTGTGATGATTTATTCCTTCCTTCATTGTTAATCATTTATCATTCGTTTTTTTGCATTATTATATTTTACATATTTTTACATATATAGGTACCCATCCACTCAATCTATTTATCTTGTACATATGCTTATAGAGTAGAAAAAATATAAAGGTGATGATTGATGATGAGTATGAAACTATGTGTTATGGGACTTGGATATATTGGCTTACCCACTGCGGTTATGTTTGCACAGCATGGATTAGAAGTCGTTGGTGTGGATATTAATGAAAATGTAATAAATCAATTAAAGAATAGAAGCCTCCACATTGAAGAACCGGGCTTAAAGGATCGCTTCCATTCTGTTATGAATTCAGGGAAGTTGACCGTATCAACCGTCCCAACTGAAGCGGATGTATATATTATTGCTGTCCCTACTCCTATTACAAAAGACAAAGAAGCTGATTTATCTTATGTGATCAGTGCTACAGAAGCAATACTACCTTTCCTAAAAAAGGACAACCTAATTATTCTCGAATCAACTGTACCCCCAAGAACTACTGAGGATATTCTTCTGCCTATACTTTCCCAAACCGGCTATAAAGTTGGAATAGATTTACTCGTTTCCCATTCTCCAGAAAGAGTGCTTCCAGGAAGATTATTTGAGGAATTGATTGAAAATGATCGCATCGTTGGTGGAATAAATGAAGAATCCTGCCTGAAAACCGTATTCCTCTATAAAAAATTTGTAAAAGGAAATATTTATATGACCGATGCAAAGACGGCAGAGATGGTCAAACTTATTGAGAATACGTATCGTGATGTAAATATTGCATTAGCGAACGAATTGGCTGTAATTGGAGAACAGCTGGACATCAATATTTGGGATGCCATTAAACTTGCCAATTATCATCCAAGGGTGAATATTCACTTCCCTGGGCCTGGAGTTGGCGGTCATTGTATTGCAGTGGATCCATGGTTTATTGTTGAAAAATCCCCAGAAACATCTAAATTAATTCATTTATCAAGAACAATCAATGAAACTGCCCCCTCCAGAATTGTAAATATTATTGAACAAACAGTAAAAGACATTGACGATCCTATAATCACCCTATGCGGGCTTGCCTACAAAGGCAATATTGACGATGTTCGAGAAAGCCCTTCACTTGTCATCATGTCTGAACTAATAAAGAAAGGATACAAGCTTAAATTACATGATCCTCTAGTCAAAGAGAATTTCGCTAACAAATACGTTCATTTTGAGGATGCCATTGATAACACGGATTGCCTGGTTTTTTTAACCAGACATGATGGATATTTGAAATTGAATTTAACTGATTACAAAGAAAAGTTCAATCATAGGAATGTTGTTGATACTATCAACTTGTTGAATCATGAAATGTTACAAAATGAAGGATTTGATACTTACTTAGTTGGATATAACAATCTTGAAAAGGAGGAAAAGTAGTGATTGCATTGTCAAATGTAAAAGTGGCGTGTATTTTAGACGAATTTTCTTATGAATGTTTTAGGCATGAATGCAAATTCATTAAAGTATATCCTGAAAATTGGCAATCGGCACTTATCAGAGAAAAACCAGATATATTATTCGTAGAATCTGCTTGGCAAGGAAATGAGTCTAGATGGCAATTCAAAATTGGAAATTACCAGAATAATGACTATAGAGACTTAAAAATGTTAACTCAATGGTGCAGATCTCAAGGTATACCTACTGTATTCTGGAATAAAGAAGACCCTGTTCATTTTGACTTTTTTATTAAAGCCGCTAAATTGTTTGATTATGTCTACACTACAGATGAAAATTGTGTTGAAAAGTATAAAACATATTTAGGTCATAACAGGGTACAAACTTTGACATTTGCCGCTCAACCAAAATTACACAATCCAATACGTGTCACTGGTTATAAAGAAAAGAACATTATGTTTGCAGGTAGTTATTATGGGAAGCAGCACCCAGAACGAAATCAAGATGTTCACCTACTTTTAGATGTTGCTTCAATATATGGGTTAGATATATATGATAGGAATTACAATAAAAATTCTGTATTTAAATTCCCGCAAAAGTATAAGCGTTATATCAGGGGTTCACTTGAATATCAACAACTCGTTAATCATTGCAAAAAATATAAGATATGCTTAAATGTTAATTCTGTAAAAAATTCAAACACAATGTGTTCCAGAAGACTTTTTGAACTACTGGCATCTGGAGTTTCGGTTGTAAGTACAAATTCGAATGCAATTCAAAGCATGTTTAGTAATTTAATTTCAGTAGTTGCCAACAAAACTGATGCAAATTTTATTATATCAAGCATTTTAAATAGAGAAGATTGGAGGAAAATAAGAGAAGTTAAAGGTATCAGGTTAATTTACGATCACCACACTTACACACACAGAATATATAATATATTAAAAAGTTGTAAAATACCTGTAGAAAACCCCTTCTTTAAAGATATATTAGTGTTAGGATATGCGGATACACTTAAAAAAGTCGAATTACTTCTTTCTTCATTTAACAAGCAAAATTATAGAAATAAGAAATTAATCATCTTTATAGAAAACTCACTGCCATTGGATAGGTTCAATAACATTCATCATAAAGATTATATTGAATTTATCAAAATTACTAACACAAACATTAAATTATCTGATTATTGTAAAGGGAGTACCTTTGCTGCGTTATTCTATCCAACGAATTATTATGGACCTCATTATTTAAAAGATTTATATAACGGGGCAATTTACTCTGAAGCATCAATTGTTGGTAAAGCAGGTTACTATCAAAGGAGATCTACTGGAAATATTGCTTTACTAAATAAAGATGAGCACTTTGTATACAATAAAAATATATTAAATACAGGAAGTATAATAAAACATGAATTCATTGAAACTTCTCAATTGACTTTGACAGACTTATTAAATCTCAAAAGTTTCAGGAATAAAATTGTAGATCAAATATGCTTTTCTATAGATCCATACAATTTCGTTAATAGTGAAAAAGACATCAACAACGAGTATCAATTAATTGATAAAGTGAAAGTTTAAAGAGGTGGTGACTTTGAATAGAATGAGGAAAATAGCGATATATGCAGAGATAGATTTAAATATTATAGATGGGTCCTCCATTTGGTTAGTATCCTTAGCTGAAATGCTACTACAAGATAATAACAATTCCGTTAAAGTAATAGTATATAAATCAATCAAAAATAAACAATTGATAAATCCTTTGTTGAAATACAAAAATTTCCATATGGTAGACAGTCACTCTACAGGTAAATTAACCCAAATAGGTGCACTTCAGCAAATAGATTTACTATTTAGTAAAGAGAAATTTGACTTGTTAATTGTAAGAGGATTCAATTTCTCAAAATTTTTAGTGAGTAATTCTAACGACCTAATAAGAAACAAGGTTTGGTTTTACTTTACAGATTTCCCTACGTCGCAGTCCAATAAAGACGATATTGAACAATTTAAGCGGATTCTTAAGTTTTCCAACAAGATTCTATGTCAAACAAATGAACTGTTACAATATTACAAACAAAAATTGAATACCAATGATAACATTTTCCTTTTACTCCCACCTTTACTCCCTAAAATTCATACAACTTCAAACACTTCATTTCTTATTAACAATCAAATAATATATGCCGGAAAGTTATCCCCATATTGGATGATGCCAAATATGATTTTTGCTTTCAACAAAATTAAAGACCCTAAATTGAAATTTTTAATAATCGGAAATAAATTTCATAATCACCCGTATAAAGAAAATTATAAGGAAATGGTAAAGAAAGCACTTAGTTCGAACACATATATTAAATGGATTGAGAGTGCCTCTCGAGAAGAAGTATTTAGAAACATTAAAGAGAGTTATATCGGTATTTCATGGAGAGATTCTTCATTAGATCATTCAATGGAGATATCCACTAAAGTATTGGAATATGGTTTGTTTCATAAACCAGTTATATTAAATCGAACTAAACTTCATGAAAATTTATTTGGTACTGATTATCCATTGTACGCCAATTCTGAACTTGAATTCATTAAAAAAATCAAATTAGCATTTGACAATAAAGATATATATAATCTTGCTGCTGAGCGAATCCATCAAGTAAGTTTAAGACACACATTTGATTCTGTTTATCAAAAAATTCTGCCTCACATAAAAGGATCTTCAAGAGGTGAAAATCAATGATCAAATTGTTAATAGCTGGCCATGACTTGAAATTCACAAAAGAAATTATCGATTACTTTAACAATCACCCCCGATTTGAACTCAAGATTGATAAATGGAGTGGACACGAGAAACATGATATCAAAAAAAGTACTCAGTTACTTCAATGGGCAGATATCATCTTTTGTGAATGGGGTCTAGGTAATTCTGTATGGTACTCTCAACATAAACTCCAAAAGCAATTATTGATTATTAGAATGTTAGGACAAGAAAGAATGTCTCAATTTACCCAAAAGATACTGTGGGAAAGAGTCGATAAAGTGATCTATGTGTCTTCACATTTAAGAAAAATAATCGAATCAAAGAATAAGATACCTTCTAATTTAGGTAAAGTTATTCCCAATGTAGTAGACACTAGCAAATTTACAAACAAGAAAATCGATAGTTCAATATACAATATAGGAATTATCGGATTCGTGCCCAAACTAAAGAGATTAGACATAGCTTTAAATATTTTTGAAGAGCTATGGAAATATGATGCAAGGTACAAATTATTTATAAAAGGGAAACAGCCAATGGAATATAATTGGTTATGGAGAAACAAACAAGAAAGAAAATATTATGAAGATATTTTTAAAAGGATTAAAATATCTCCTTGGAGAAATAGTGTTTTTTTTGATGGATGGGACAATGATGTACCTTCATGGTTAAATAAGATTGGCTATATTCTATCCACAAGTGATTTTGAAAGCTTTCATTTATCAGTTTCAGAAGGCATGGCCTCGGGAGCAGTACCTGTTATAAGAAACTGGGAAGGTGCATCAAACATATACCCTACTCAGTTTATTTATAACAATATTCATGAGGCAGTAGCGTTAATTAAAAATCAAAGTTCTCATAAAAATCTAGAACAAATTCTTATGCATCATGTTAAGAATAACTTTGACAAAAACATGATTGTTACTATGATAGAAGACATCTTCACAAAACTCTTTTTAGAGAGGGGTCTAACACATGAGTGAAGGAAGAATTCTTTATAGTTGGCCAGAGGATAAGCAAAAAATAGTTCAGTTTTATAAAGATAAAAAAACAAATTTGCAAATAAAAAAATTACAAGATTTGCTTATAAAACCTTTAAATAAGAATAATTATATGTACTCAAGTGAAAATATACTAAAGGGAAATTTCAGCTTCCCTTCCTATGGAACAATAAATTTCACTAATGGTATCGACTGGGAAAACAAAAGTAATCGATCTAGATCGTTTCTAAGACAACTACATGGACATTTCTTTTTAACAGATTTGATTGCCTCTTTTGCTAAACTCGGAAAAAAGGAATATATCACCTATGGATTTTCAATTATTAAAGATTGGATTAGTAAAAATCCAAAACCCATTCCTAAACATAAAATGGCATGGAGCGATGAAGTAACTGCTAGAAGATTAGTTATTTGGATCCATTTTTTTGATTGTGCCAGGAGTTTACTAAGCGAAAAGGAAATATCTTTTTTTTACGAGAACATCTTATTGCATGTTAACTTATTACGAACAGAATCTTTTCATACTACAAATACAAATCATGGTATGTTTCAAGATGAGAGCTTATTAGTCTTTAGTGAATATTTTAATAATATTAAAGAAAGTAATGAAATAAAAAAGTTAGCAATAAAAAGATTAACAAATTATTTTAATTATATCATTTCCAGTGAAGGTGTCCATTTAGAACATTCTCCTAGCTACCATCAGGTTATTTCCAATGCCGTATTGCGGTACGCTAAATTTTTCGAAAATAGCCTCGATCATCATTTCTTTTCTCAAAAATACGATTCACTAGCTGACTATGCCACATATATCATTAAACCTGACGGAAGATGGCCATTAATAGGAGATACATTCTTTAAAGATATTCCCTCTTCTCATCTTTGGCCACATGACAAACATTATTTATATGCTATTAGTAAAGGATTTAAAGGACTACCTCCACCCTATATAGATAAAGTTTTTCCTCAATCTGGATATGCAGTGTTTAGAGATGAATGGAAAAAAGGTAATGGTGGAACTTATTTATTATTTTATGCAGCTTACTATACTAGCTATCATAAGCATTGTGATGATTTGTCAATTTGGCTTTACTCAGATGGTGACATTCTTGTTGAAAGTGGACCAAATGGGTATGATTATGAAGACCCTTTCACTAAATATGCTTATTCATCATTTTCTCATAATACTTTAATTGTGGATGATACAAGCCTTCCAAGAGTGGACAATAAATTTAATCATGTGAAAATTCAGCAATATAAAATTGGAAAAGATTATTCAGAAGTGAAAGGTATAAACAGACGATATCCCGGTGTAGTTCATGAAAGGACAATAAAATATCAAAAAAGTCAGAAATTCATTAAAGTACATGATAAAATTATATCAACAAAAATGCACAATTATAAAGTTTTATGGCATTTCGCACCTGATATCGATGTGCAACACAATTCTAATGAAGTAATTTGTTTTAGAAATAGTAGAAAAGTAATGAAACTGTCTATTCATTCAAAAAGCAATATTAAAACTCGACTGTTAAGAGGCTCGAAGGACCCCGTACTAGGATGGTTTATTGGTCAAGATGCAAAAAAAACACCTATCAATACATTAATCATTGAGACAAATGATATTAATTCAGAAATCATTAGTAACCTTCAATTATATTAACTGATGAAAAACTTTAGAGATGACTGCACACCTGTAAAAAAAGTCCTAAGCGGATTGTGAATGACCCCTATATTGAACAGGGGTCATTTTTCATTTCCCGCTAATGAGATTATATCTGTATTCTTGTTTCAATGTGTTTTTTAAAAAAGTGGTTACGTATTTTTCTACATCCATCTCTTGTTCTTCTAGTGTTAGAGATTTAGAAGATGGACGACCAGTTTTTCCTACTCCACTGCCTTTGATTAAAAGCCACTCATACCCAGTTTTTATCAACTTCTATCCATCAGTTTAAGCACTTTTCGAATTGATCATTTCTTAGATTTAAGCCAAGCTCAATATTGGTTTTGAAGGGAATGTTAGCTAATAGTCAGATACTCTTTTAAAACTGGGTGGCAAGAAAAAGAGCTCTGGTAATCCCAATAAAAGTTTTGAGTAGCTTTTAATGCCTTTTTTGTAAAAAATATAGACCTTTTTAATGATAATCAATTTTTCGGTCAAATTTATGAATCATGATTAACGGGTTATTCTTTCAAAAACTTGAAGAACCCAAATATGTGGACCTTTAATCATTGTCCTATATTCGGGTGAAGTTCAAGAAATTTGTTAATTGGCTTTTAAACTATGTTTCTTTGCTATCATTCAGCTTTTTTTGATAATTTAATTGATCAAGAAGCTTTCTTTCTTTTTTAAAAAATCCCTTTTCTATTTCTTCTACTAATTTTATTGGAATGCTAACATCAACATTTTCTTCTACTTCTATTTTCCTTTCACAAATAAGACCAATCCAACTTTCAATCATTTCAACTTTTTGTATTTTCATATATGGGTAAAGTTCTTTGTACAATTCTGCCAAGTATAAAGTTCTTAAATGTCCTGGATGTTCATTGATTCCAAAAGGGATTGTTACAATCACTCTACCACCTTTACTTAGCATTTTATATACTTTTTTAATGATTAATGATGACTCTTCGAAATGTTCTAAAATCTCTGTTAATAATATACAGTTAAATTTTCTATTAACATCATAATGAAGATAATTTGCATGGATTAATTCCACTTTCTCTCTTGTTGATTGTTTTTCTTTACTCAATTCTTTTTTTGCATATTGAATTGCTTCTTTTTCTATATCAACGGCTGTAACATGTATACCTTTTCTAGCTAATAATATATCAATAATCCCTTGACTGCATCCCACATCTAAAACTTTTTCGCCAACAACATGATTTAAGATCCAATTTATTCTTTTTATTGTTTTAGATTTCATATATTCGCCCATTTCACCATAATATGCTTCATTAACTCTATCAAGATTATTTTTCATCTTTTTCCCCCCACAGAATGTTCTTTTATATTTATTATATGTAAAACATCATTCCTTGATTGGACAGTTTAATCTCGATAATAAAAAAGAGAGATTAAGCGCAATTGCACCTAATCTCTCTTTTTGAAAAAGCTATTATTACATAAATTCCTTCACCAATTCATCAAATTTACGTTCATCTAATCTTAAATCGTGAGTACTCAGGGGTTCTTCGGAATACCCAGCCACAAGATCCTGGTATGAAGGCTGTTCTTTGTTTTGATAAATCAATCCCGTCACCAGTCCATCCTTTTCCATGAGGGTATTCATTGCCTGCTCCCGATTAGATGGGTCATATCCTTCCACATCAGCAAGCTTTGTAAGATTCTCTTTGAACCAATCGTACGTATTGATTTTATTATAGGTTACACAAGGGCTGAACACATTAATAAATGAAAACCCTTTATGATTAAGTCCCGCTTCGATTAATGCTGTCAATTCCTTTAAGTCAGACGAAAAGCTTTGGGCAACAAAAGTTGCACCCGCCGTCAGGGCCATTTCCATCGGTGCCAGTGCCGGCTCGATGCTCCCCTGAGGCGTTGATTTTGTCTTGAATCCAGTTGAAGAACGTGGAGATGTCTGTCCTTTTGTCAGTCCATAAATCTGGTTATCCATAACGATGTACGTCACATCTACATTACGGCGAATCGCGTGGATCGTATGTCCAAGTCCGATGGCAAATCCATCTCCATCCCCACCTGAAGCGATGACAGTTAAATCCTTATTGGCCATTTTTAATCCTTGGGCGATGGGAAGAGAACGTCCATGAATCCCATGAAAACCGTATGAGTTAATGTAACCTGAAATACGTCCTGAGCAACCGATACCTGAAACGACTGCCAATTGTTCAGGATTCAGTCCTACATTTGCAGATGCTCGTTGAATCGCTGCCTGTACAGAGAAGTCACCACATCCAGGACACCAGTTGGGTTTAACATTATTTCTGAAATCTTTAAAGGTAGCCATGGATCAGATCAACTCCTTACATCTAGTATGAATTTCATTTGGTAAGTATGGTGTTCCATCATACTTTGTCATTTTCGTGATTTTGTTCCCATACCCGACATTCATTTTTATAATATCAGCCAATTGTCCTGTTGCATTATGCTCAATCACGACCACTTTCTTCGCTGATTGCATAAGTGGCTCCAGATCCTCCGACGGGAAGGGGTGTAGTAAGCGAACATGAGCGTGGTTTACTTTCAGCCCATCTGCTTCAAGACGTACCATTGCTTCCTCTATCACTCCACGTGTTGAGTTAAAACCGACCAATAATAAATCGGCATCCTCGTGGGGTGCATGAGTGTGAATAGGATTGTTAAAGCGGAGATTCTCCACTTTTCGCATCCGTTTATCCATCTGAGCTTGTCTATTCGCAGGAGATTCTGAAGGTTTACCTGTTTCATCATGTTCTACTCCGGTAACATGGTGAATCCCGTTCTTCATTCCAGGAATGACACGTGGAGATACCCCATCTTCTGTCACTTCAAAACGCTTAAAATATTTCTTCGCCTCTAATTCATTTAAATCGGATTCATTGCCGACAAGCTTGCCTCTGCGAATTTCCACTTTACTGTAATCGAGAGGTTCAACGGTTTGCTTTCCTAGGGAAAGTTGAAGGTCAGAAAGGATGATGACTGGACATTGATACTCTTCAGCGAGGTTAAACGCCTCCACCGTATCATAGAATGCTTCCTGTACAGTACTTGGAGCCAGGACGATCTTTGGTATTTCCCCGTGGGTACCGTAAATCATGGCCATTAAATCGGACTGTTCCTGTTTCGTTGGTAGTCCCGTTGAAGGTCCCCCACGTTGTGTATCCACCACCACTAAAGGCTGTTCTGTCATACCGGATAAGCCGATTGCTTCCATCATAAGAGAAAGACCTGGTCCCGCAGATGCAGTGAATGAACGGATTCCACCATAGTTTGCACCGATCGCCATCGTTGCGGCTGCAATCTCATCTTCTGTTTGGATAACCGTTCCACCAACCATCGGAAGCTTCTTAATGAGGTATTCCATGATTTCTGACGCAGGTGTAATTGGATATGCTGCCATCAAACGAACTCCCCCAGCCAGTGCTCCGAGTGCAATCGCATCGTTTCCGATCATAAACATGCGCTTATTTCCATCTGCTTCTTTCAATTGTAATGAACCAACCTTGCTTCCCAGTTCACCTTTCATCTTTTGGAATCCTTGCCTGATGGCTTCCATGTTTTTCTCTACTACGGTCTCACCTTTACGGCCGAAAATCTCCTCCACGACTTCCTTAAAAACGTCAGGATCCAGGTTTAGAACGGCACATGTCGCACCGACGGCCACCATATTCTTCATCAACGACGTCCCCAATTCTGTAGCTAACTGAGTGAAAGGTATGATATAGAGAGATGCATCCGTATCTTCAGGTTTCTCAGGCTTAAACTTTTCATCTGCAATAATGACTCCATCTCTATGTAATTCTTTATAATTCACATCAATGGTTTCCTGATCAAAGGCGATAAGGATATCGAGGTCGTCTGCAATCGCACGCACTTGTGTCGTGCTGACCCGAATCTTATTATTTGTATGGCCTCCCTTAATTCGAGAGGAGAAATGACGGTACCCGTATAAGTAATACCCAAGGCGATTGAGAGCCATAGAGAAAATTTCACCCGTACTCTCTATCCCTTCACCCTGCTGGCCGCCAACTTTCCATGAAAGTTGTTCCTTCATTTATTACACCCCTTCATTCAATTTTGCAACATCTATAAGATCAGCAAATTCTATTTTTTCGAACACTTCAATTCTACTAAGGTTTGTCACCGTATTTACGGTTTACGTTCACTCTATCAGTTTATCACTTTTCTATTTAATTCACTACCGGAATGAATAATTTATGAAATTGAAAACACTTTCTTGTTGAAACATACAGGCCATCAAAGATGGGTCTCTTTGATGGCCTGGTCCGTGATCAGCCTGTTAACCTTTCTGCGAAGTTATTGAAAAGGAATTTTTTCACCTGACTCTCACTATAGTATCGTTGAAGGGCATTGATCAGATTGTCATATTGATGAAATGAGGATAGTCCCTGCACGGTTTCGGATATCCCATCGAAATCTGAGCCGAAGCCAATGTGATTTTCTCCCCCGAGGCTGCATACATGCTCTACATGTCTGATAACATCTGTCACAACCGCATGTCCCTTTTTATTTAAAAATGGAGGGACAAACGTAATCCCCATCACACTATCCTTTTTGATCATCGCTTGAATTTGGTCATTCTTCAAATTACGTGGGTGTGGACATATGGAGTACGCATTGGAATGTGAAGCTATCGGATATTCAGCACATTCCATTGTATCCCAGAACGCTTTTTCACTAAGGTGGGAAACATCGGTCCATACCTTATTCTGATTTAAAAAGGATACGACCTCATGCCCAAAATGAGTCAAGCCTCCCCCCCTTGGCTCTAACGCACCGTCTGCTGCTGCATTGGCCCAATTCCACGTTAAACCTACAGAACGGACTCCAAGTCTGTAAAGGATTTCGAGCTTCGTGAGATCCTCTTCAATAGCCTCAGTACCTTCCAATGTAAGCATGGCACCAATTTCATCATGGGCAAGCCTATCGACTTCATGTTTGGAGGTTACATGCCTTAGCTTGGGATTTGGTTTCAATATCTCATTATGAAAAAGGTTCACCATTTCCAACGCCGCTTGAAAACGCTGCCCCGCTTTCAGATGTGATGGAATATAGATGGCGAACAATTGGACCCTGCTTCTCTTCTCAATTAGCATTGGATATGTAATATGTAATGAATGCTGAGATTGAAATGCCGCCTGCCCGGGTTTCAGGTATAACTTCATCAGCACGTCGCAGTGTGCATCAAATATCATGTTTCCTCATCCTCTCATCTGTCAGTTCCTGCTACTTATCATACTATGGAATAATATAAAGGCTGTCCACTAAAGTACCCACTTTAATGAACAGCCTATAATATATTATCTTGGTTCCACAATTAACTTTATCGCCGTCCGCTCTTCTCCATCAATCAAAATATCTGTAAATGCCGGGATGCATATCAAATCTAAACCACTAGGAGCAACAAAGCCTCTGGCAATGGCGACTGCTTTGACTGCCTGATTTAAAGCACCAGCGCCAATAGCCTGGATCTCAGCTCCTCCTCTCTCACGAAGAACACCGGCAAGTGCACCAGCTACAGAATTAGGATTAGATTTTGCTGAAACTTTTAATATTTCCATTCCTTTTCCTCCTTGTCATTTCCCCCATACCGTATGTCCGTGGTAAAGAACAAACTTGGTATAAATGATTCCACTGATACTATATTCAGGAAATGGACAAATCATTCCGGTCACACCGAAAAAAGGAATGAAAACATTTAATATTCTGCCATAAATGGATGGTCTTCGTTGATTAATATCCGTTCTATTTTTTTCGCTTTACCCGTTTTTTGATCAATATCAATTAAACAGGCACTCAATATCTTCCTGCCCGTCTTTGGAACTTCAAACCGAACAGGCAGACTTGTCTGGAATCTTTTTAAAACAGACTCCTTACTCATTCCAAGCACTTCATCATAAGGACCTGTCATACCGACATCACACATAAATGCTGTTCCATTGGGAAGGATTCGGTTATCAGCTGTTTGAACATGGGTATGGGTTCCTACTACGGCAGATACACGCCCATCCAGGAACCATCCGACTGCCTGCTTTTCACTTGTTGCCTCTGCATGAAAATCAACAAAGATAATGGATGTTCTCTTTTTGGCTTCGTCAACAAGCTCATCAAGTGCTTTAAACGGGTCATCCAGAGGAGGCATGAAGGTTCTTCCCTGGGCGTTGATGACCGCTACTTCTTTACCGTACACTTCCCCAAATACTAGTCCGGTGCCAGGGGTTCCTTCAGGAAAATTAGCCGGTCTCACCAACTGTTTAGATGATTCTATAAAATTGAAAATGTCTTTATTGTCCCAAGCATGATTCCCTAAAGTCACCATATTGGCGCCATCTTGTATAAATTGTTTATATATTTTCTCTGTGATTCCCCTGCCTGATGCTGCATTTTCCCCGTTCACAATGGTAAAATCCGGTGAATGCTTCTTCTTTAACTTCGGAAGGTATTCTGTAATCATTTCTCGGCCCAGTGAACCGACTACGTCTCCAACAAATAATATTTTCATGAAAAATAAATGTCCCTTCTCTATATGTATTGAGTCATGTAGTTATTGTATCACAAATAAGTTGCCGTCTATTCATCCCTATAGAATTCACTATATGAATCTTAAGGATATAAACCATAAAAAAAGCTGACTCAAAAAGGGAATATCCCCTTCTCGAGTCAACCTCTTATTTCGCGTATTCGACAGCCCTTGTTTCACGTATGACCGTTACTTTAATATGGCCCGGGTAATCAAGCTCATCTTCAATTCGTTTACGGATATCCCTTGCTAATCGGTGAGATTCCAAATCGTCAATGGCTTCAGGTCTTACCATGATTCGCACTTCACGTCCTGCCTGGATCGCAAAGGACTTCTCAACGCCTTCATAAGACTCTGAAATTTCTTCGAGCTTCTCTAGGCGACGGATATAGTTCTCAAGCGTCTCGCTTCTTGCCCCTGGTCGAGCAGCTGAAAGTGCATCTGCTGCTGCAACAAGAACCGCAATGATGGAGGTTGGCTCTGTATCTCCATGGTGAGAAGCAATACTGTTAATGACCACCGGGTGTTCTTTATACTTCGTGGCCAGTTCAACACCAATTTCAACATGACTTCCTTCTACTTCATGGTCAATCGCTTTACCGATATCATGAAGTAATCCGGCACGTTTAGCCAGTCTTTCGTCTTCACCAAGCTCAGCTGCCAGTAATCCTGAAAGATATGCCACTTCCATTGAGTGTTTCAATACGTTTTGACCGTAACTGGTACGATACTTCAAACGGCCAAGGATTTTAATTAAATCCGGGTGAAGCCCATGAACACCAACTTCGAATGTTGTTTGTTCTCCAATTTCACGGATGTATTCATCCACTTCACGTCTGGATTTATCTACCATCTCTTCAATACGTGCAGGGTGGATACGTCCATCCTGTACTAATTTCTCTAATGCAATTCGAGCCGTTTCTCTACGAATCGGATCAAAACCAGAAAGAATAACCGCTTCAGGAGTATCATCAATGATCAAATCGATTCCTGTAAGTGTTTCCAGCGTACGAATGTTACGTCCTTCTCGCCCAATAATTCGACCTTTCATCTCATCATTCGGTAGATTCACAACACTAACTGTCGTTTCAGCCACATGTTCGGCAGCACAACGTTGTATAGCCAGTGAAAGGACTTCTTTCGCTTTCTTATCGGCGTCTTCCTTCGCCCGTGTTTCATGCTCTCTGACCATAATAGCGATATCATGGGAGAGTTCATTTTCAACGCGGTCGAGAATGATCCCTTTCGCTTCGTCACGAGTTAAGCTCGAGATACGTTCTAGCTCGGTTTGCTGTGATCGTACCATCTCGTCCACTTTGCTTTCCATCTCTTCAATATGTTGTTGTCTTTCGTTAAGAGTCCCCTCTTTTCTCTCAAGTAAAGCTTCACGCTTATCCAGCGTTTCATCTTTTCGATCGAGGTTTTCCTCTTTTTGCATTAAACGATTTTCTTGTTTTTGCAATTCATTTCTTCGTTCACGAAGTTCATTTTCCATTTCTGTGCGAAGTTTATGATTTTCGTCCTTTGCTTCTAAAAGTGCTTCTTTCTTCAGAGCATCCGCCTCGCGCCTTGCATCTTCTAAAATCTGCTCTGCTGAACCTTTAGCACCAGCAATCTTTGCTTCAGCAATGGACTTACGAATTAAGTATCCAACAACTACACCGACGATTAGGCCAAGCAAAATGAAGATGATTGTAATAGGTTGCATTATTTCACCTCCTCTTGCTATGAACTGTCATCATGTCTTTTACATGTCGGCTTGTACATTGCTCATTTGAACAAAATATACAGCGCTAGGCTTTCAAATATTCATTCGAAAAATTTGTAAAATATACATGTTAATTTTAAATCTCTGAAAATTTATTGTCAAGGGGTAGAGCCTTCTATCACTAGATTTCTCAAGGGTTTTTTTCCATTCGACTATAAGTGACGCTGTCATAGAGGGATTATGGGTGCTAAAAACATCCAAATCATTTGTTTCAACTATTCTATCTGTTTCCTTAGAAGACTGTAAATCTTGACCTGGTCTCCTTTATTGAAACGATTTTGGGAATGTTACTATTTTCTACCATATCATTGGTAAACATACATAATAAAGAGAAGCAAACGAAGACGTCTGCTTCTCCTCCATATTAATCAGTCTTCCAATAGGCTTAATTCACCTTGATCGTCCGTTTCAGCACGCCCAGTATCCAATCCATAGTGTTCACGGATCTTCAGCATGATTTCTGTGCGGATTTCCGGATTTTCTTTAAGGAAAATCTTTGCATTTTCACGTCCTTGACCTAAACGTTCTTCATTATAAGAGTACCAGGCTCCACTCTTCTGGACAATGTCCAGCTCAGATCCAAGGTCGACGATTTCACCTTCTTTGGAAATCCCTTCTCCATACATGATATCCACTTCGGCTACACGGAACGGTGGAGCGACTTTATTCTTTACGACCTTGATCTTTGTTTTGTTCCCTACCATTTCATTACCCTGTTTGAGGGTCTCAGCACGACGGACTTCTAGACGTACAGAAGAATAGAATTTCAGTGCACGACCACCAGGCGTTGTCTCAGGATTTCCGAACATGACTCCGACCTTCTCACGGATCTGGTTAATAAAAATCGCAATGGTCTTTGACTTGTTGATCGCACCAGAAAGCTTACGAAGGGCCTGTGACATTAAACGAGCTTGAAGACCTACGTGGGCATCACCCATCTCCCCCTCGATTTCGGCTTTTGGTACCAGGGCAGCAACAGAGTCAATGACGATAGCATCCACTGCTCCGCTCCGTACTAAAGCTTCTGCAATCTCCAGTGCCTGCTCACCCGTATCTGGTTGAGAAAGTAATAATTCATCTATGTTTACTCCAAGCTTTTGAGCATATTCGGGATCAAGTGCGTGCTCTGCGTCGATGAATGCCGCTTGACCTCCTTGAGCCTGAACCTCTGCAATCGCGTGAAGCGCCACTGTTGTTTTACCTGATGATTCGGGACCATATACCTCGATGATTCTTCCACGAGGATACCCGCCAACTCCAAGAGCTGCATCCAATGCCAATGAACCACTTGGGCATGTAACAACTTTTCTATCAGTCTGCTCCCCAAGTTTCATGATTGAGCCTTTACCAAACTGCTTTTCTATTTGTTTTAACGCCATATCTAAGGCTGCTTTACGATCGCTCACAAATCTTCCTCCTTTGAATATAGAACTTGTAATCGACAACTTATAATCTTGTCTCAAATCCAACCTATCTATACTATAAACGTTTTTATTATAGAAAACAAGAAAAAAATCGAACATTCATTCGGTTTTTTTCGATAGCTGGGATGTATTGAATCGGATAGGTATGTATGAAATGATCAGTTTCTAAACATGTTGAATGACAGAACTCATCCAAATACGTCAAAAAGCTGCCCCCCTGTGGAAGACAGCCGTTCCATGACCTAACTTAATTCCTTGATCAAATAGTACCATCCATACTTTGCTGTTCTCAAACGGTTGCCATTCCGCCCTCCGCCGAGATTCAGTTGAAAAGCCCTGGTCGGCCTGCCTTTAAAGGATAAACCGATCCAAACAGTCCCAGCGGGATGACCTCCGTGTGGCTCAGGACCTGCTACCCCTGTGAAGCTGATCCCGATGTCTGTAGAAAAAAGCTCCCTTACATTATCAGCGAGTTCCAGAGCACATTGCTCGCTTACGGATGAATATTGCTTCAAGGTATCAGCCTTGACAGATAAAATCTTCTTCTTAATCTCATCCTGGTAACAAATCACCCCACCATTCAGCACCTCTGATGCACCGGGAATAGATGTTAATTGAGCCTGAAATAATCCTCCTGTTAAGCTCTCAGCACATGATATGGTGTGGGATTTTTCCTTCAATAGTCTAAGTCCCACTTCTACGATTGAAGCTTGATCATAGCCATAAAAGTACTCACCTACAATGTTCAGGATCTCCCTTTCTGTCGAATCCAATAAAGCCATGGCCGTCTCCCTTGACTCGTGCTTAGCCGTCAGCCTCAAAGTCACTTCCCCGTCACTTGCAAGGGGGGCAATGGTAGGATTGGTCTGCTTATCAAGCAAATCCTCTAACTCCGTTTCAAGCTGCGCTTCTCCTATTCCAAAGAAACGGAGGACCCTCGAATGGATGACTTCTTTCTTCTTCATCAAGGAGAGAATCGCCTGTTTTCCATATTTACTGAACATCGGCCTCATTTCTGAAGGAGGTCCCGGCAGAAGCATATAAGCTTTAGTATCCCTTTTCAATAACATCCCGGGAGCCATACCGTGTTCATTCTTCAGTACTTCTGAACCCGCTAGAATAAGAGCCTGCTTTTCATTATTGGGTGTCATTTCACGATCGACCTTTAAAAAATAATCTTTTATCGATTTCAATGCATCTTCGTCCATGCTTAGGGTCGTGCCTAATGCATCCGCAATGGTTTCTTTTGTCAAATCATCTTTCGTGGGTCCGAGCCCTCCTGTAAATATCAACAGATCTGCTCTTTCTCTTGCTACCTGGATGGCATGTTTCAAACGGACTGGGTTATCTCCGACGCTTGTATGGTAATAGACATTTACACCCACTTCAGCCAGTTGCTCTGAAATGAATTGAGCATTCGAATTGACGATTTGACCTAATAGCAATTCAGATCCAACTGCGATAATTTCTGCGTTCATCATGATCTCCCCCTATAGCTGATGTAAAGAAGGGGATGACCCTGTAAGAATCAATCCCCTTCTTTGTATATGTTATTTTGAATTTACAAATGCTTTTTTGTTATGTTTGAAATAATCCCAACCGGACCAAATGGTAAAGAACATAGCTACCCATAGAGCAATGGTCGCAAATGGAAGGTTGATTAATTCGAAAATGGCGTTATGCAAAAGCAGGGCTGAAATGGCAATGATCTGTGCCCATGTCTTGATCTTTCCTAATTGCCCCGCTGCAACCACTTCCCCTTCTCCTGCCAACACCAGACGGAGACCTGTTACGGCAAACTCTCGGCTGATGATGATGATGACAATCCACGACGGAGCAAGACCAAGCTCAACGAGGACAATCAATGCTGCAGAAACGAGCAACTTATCCGCTAATGGATCTAGGAATTTCCCTAGGTTCGTAACGAGGTCAAGCTTTCGTGCATAGTATCCATCGACCCAATCAGTCGTTGCGGCAATGATGAAGATTAAAGCCCCGACAAAATGCTTAACCGGCATTTCTGCCCCAAGAAATATCATGTCGCCCCAATTTAATGGTGCCAGCATGATGATAAGAAATAATGGTATTAAAAATATCCTGGAAACTGTTATCTTATTAGGTAAATTCACCTTTCTACCTCCAATGCTCATAAACGTTATCCTGCTAGTATGTAAGAATGAAGGAGTTATGAACACTCCTTCATTCTTCACTATTGTGTTGCTTCCCGTTCGTAGTTGATGACGATATCCTGCCTTACTACCTCTGTAGGAGACACTTTATACTCCAGCATTTTTCCATTCACTGAAATATCTGTATTCGCAGCATTTCCGATGACCAGATAAGCTACCTTCTCCTTGGAAAAGTCAAATTCCTTTTCATTCCCCTCCTTCAGAAGGCCCTCAAACAATAAATCATCCTCAGTGTTGTAAACCCCGATCCACGTGTCGCCCTTAGCCGATAATCGGAGCTTGAAGTCGTCTGTATTTTTAAGCTCATAAGTGGTTTTCTTGCCTTCTGTATTAACTGCATCCAGTGACTGTTCCGACTTTGGTTCCTCTTCGTCAGCCTCATCTTCTTCTTGAGCAGGAGCATCTTCTTCTGTTTCAGCTTGATCATCGCCTACATCTGCAGGCTTCTCCTTTTCAGCCTTTTCATTTTCATCTACAGCCACTTGCTCCTGGTTCTCAGAAGGTTGCCTCTCAGGAGCCTTGTCCCCCACTTTCCCCTGCCAAAAAACCCATACAACTACCAATGCACCAATGACAAACAATGCGATAAGAAGCTTTGGAACGAAGTCAAATACCTTGCCGGAACTTTCTGATACAGACTTCCTGGACTGTACCCTTGAAAGGGAAACAGGTATTTCATCATCGTATGTAGTCGGAATATCATCCTTATATTCCTCAAAGATCACTTCAGATGGAAGACCAACCGCTTCACAATACTGTTTAATAAATGCCCGCACATAGAACTTCCCAGGCATCGCATCATACGAGCCTTCCTCAATCCCGACCAAATAACGCTTTTGAATTTTGGTTATTTTCTGCAGGTCATCCAGGCTATAGCCTTTAGCTTCCCGCGCTTCCTTTAAACGAATTCCTAATTCCGTCACCAATTAACACCTTCCAATATTAAAAATCAAAACCTCCAAAATCGGAATTTTGAAATGGATTATTTTGTTCTACCAATTCATATGTAATCTCTTCATCAGGATCGTTTCTCAGTTCAATGATATAATCAAAATCTTCAAGTGAATATTCAGAGTTTTGAACGAAAATATCAGGATGTTCAATCACTTTCACTGCAGGTAATCTCATAATTTCTCTTACAAGCTGCCAGTGCTTCTCACTTGCCCGGCGAGTTGAAACGATTCCATCGATAATAAAAAGATTTTCAGATGAGTATTCATCTTCAATCAGCTTGCTTCTTATCGTTTGCTTCAATAGTGTAGAAGAAACAAAAAGCCATTTCTTATTTGCACATACACTAGAAGCCACGATGGATTCCGTCTTCCCCACACGGGGCATCCCTCTGATCCCAACAAGTTTATGTCCCTCTTGCTTAAATAGCTCTGCTAAAAAATCGACTAATAAACCAAGTTCATCACGGACAAACCGAAACGTTTTCTTATCATCGGCGTCACGTTGAATATACCGCCCGTGACGGACCGCAAGCCGGTCCCTTAATTTTGGTTCCCGGAGCTTTGTCACATTGATTGTATCCATCGTTTGCAGGATGGATTCAAGTCTCATGATCTGTTCATCATTATTGGCAAGGAGAAGCATTCCCCTTCTTCCTTCATCGACTCCATTTATCGTCACAATATTTATAGAAAGCATTCCTAATAACGAGGAAATATCACCTAAGAGGCCAGGACGATTTTTTTGGATTTCATACTCTAAATACCATTCTTTGCGTTCCATTGGTTACCTCCATGACATGTGTGACATTTCAATTCGATAGAAATTGACACATTTCGTAAAGTCATAAAAACATCTAGGTATTATAATAAATGATTTTCCAATAATAGAAAAGCAAAACCTACATAAATATGTACAATTTCTCATTTTAACATAAAGGAACTGGTTTTATTGATCACTATAAGCATTGATCACATAATAAAAGAAGTAAATCCAGCCCTAAATATGAGAAAAAGGAGAGGAAAAATCCCTCTCCTTAACGAGTACCGTTGTTGTTTACAAGTTTAACCATCATGTTTGCGATGGCATGTTGCTCTTCAGGAGAAGCGACAGACCATAAATCAGCTAACACTTTTTCCTGATCGTTTTTTGCTTCAACTTGATTCGCCAGATAATCACCAATTTGATAGGCTAAATCAGAAATCGTTTCGTTCTCCATCCCACCATGTTGAGCTTGGTGAAGGCGGTCGCCTAAGAAGTTTTTCCAATCAGACCAGTTATCTAATACAGACATTTGTCATGACCTCCTTTATTGAAATACAACCTTAGTTTGTATCCCGGAGGAAAAATTATTCGCCTTTATCTTTTGGCTGAAAAACTTTTTCAAGTATGCCATCCCCCATTGACTGCGAGGGTTTGACCTGTTATATAAGAGGCTTTAGGAGAGGTGAGGAAATGAATCGTGTCAGCTATTTCATCCGCCTGAGCCAGTCGCCCCATTGGAATTTCCTCTTGAAGGGCATCTATCTCCCCTTCAGTGAACGAACTCATCATGGCAGTATCAACTGCACCCGGAGCGATGGCATTGACCCTTACACCACTTGGCGCCACTTCCTTGCTCAATGATTTCACGAAAGCAAGTTGAGCACCTTTAACCGTAGAGTATACGACCTCACAAGCTCCCCCTATCTGTCCCCATATGGAGCTTACCATAACAATATTCCCTTTACGCTCCATCAACTTCGACAGCAACTTTTGCACAAGGAGCAAGGGACTTTTCACATGAACGTTCATCATATAGTCCATCTCTTCTTCTTTCAAGTCCTGGAATAGCCCCCAACTCGAGTTTCCACTGCTATATACAATGGCATCAAGTTGAAAGATATTGCTCACAAGACTCTCTACTTCTTCAGGATAAGCAAGATTTGCCCGTATGGGGACGACCTCCACACCATACTTTTCCACCTGACGTACCAATTCTATCATTGCAGTCTCATTTGAATGATAATGCAAATATAAATTCCATCCATTTTCCGCCAACCTTAATGCCGTACTGCTTCCGATCCCACCTGAAGCCCCAGTTATTAAAGCATATTTCATTTGTATCACCTCGAGAATTCATCGACATAAAGAGAGGAACTACCATCCGGCAGCTCCCTCTGTTTTATGCATTAGGTACTACTTGACAAACCGTGAATCGTTCTTCACTTATAATCGTGTTCACTACTGTTTGTATGTCATTATATGTTAATGATTCAAGAGTAGGGACAACTTCAAAGAGATCCATTTCGTTAAAAGCATATCGGGTAAATTGGTTCGCAATATACTCAGGAGAATTAATGGCCCGTAAAAACGCTCCAATCTTCTTTTTCTTCGTTCTCTCTAAGTCCTCTTCTTTAAAGAGTGACTCTTGTTTTGCTTTGAGCAGTAATGATTGCACCTTCTCAGCCAACTCATCGGGCCTTTCTGTATCTCCACCTACCGTCAGGAATCCGAACCCGTTTTCCTGTGTAAAGTCATAATGGAACGTTTCATCGATCAAACCATCGTTGTATAGTTCAGAGTAGTGTGAAGAGCTTTTACCGAACAACATATCGAGAAAAACATTCATTGAAAGCTCTTGTCTAAGCATTTCCCGTCCCTGTTGTTTTGGTTCGGGTGCTTTAAGGCCCACCAGGCATTTAGGGCTTTGAACGTTCATCTTGAGGACCTTTTTCTGCTCTGCCACAGTTTCAGGTTCATCTTCAAATTTACGTTTGATTTCAGGCATTTTCTCATAATCCTTCTTCTCTTGATTAGAACGTATTTGATCCATGATTTGATCGGGATCTACAGATCCCACTATAAAGAGAAGCATATTGCTTGGATGGTAGAATGTGTTATAGCACTGATACAGCATATCCTTGGTGATCGGTGTGATGGACTCGATCGTTCCTGCGATATCAATCTTTACAGGGTGGTTATTGTACATATTCTGTATTACCCCGAAGTACAAACGCCAATCAGGGTTATCATCATACATGGTGATTTCCTGTCCAATGATTCCTTTTTCTTTTTCAACCGTCTTTTCTGTAAAGTATGGGTCCTGAACAAAGTCAATTAGGGTTTCCAGATTTCTTTCCACGTTGGTTGTACTTGAGAAAAGATAGGCCGTTCGCGTAAAGGATGTGAAGGCATTGGCAGACGCTCCCTGGCGGCTGAATTGCTGAAATACATCCCCGTCTTCTTTTTCAAATAATTTATGTTCCAAGAAATGAGCGATCCCGTCTGGCACTTTGACGTATTCTTCTTCGTCTAAAGGAACAAAATGATTGTCTATGCTTCCGTATTTCGTTGTAAACGTAGCATAGGTCTTGTTGAACCCTTTTTTCGGGAGAATATAGACATCCAGTCCATTCGACATCTTTTCATAATACAGGTTTTCTTGTAGTTGATCGAAGGAAATCTTCTTCATCATTATCCCTCCATTCCTGTTAAAAAGTAGATGGTATCAAGTTCGACTTTTTGGGCTGCTTTGACGATATCTTCCTTCGTCGTTTTTTCGATTTCATTCAGCCAGTGTGATAAATCAATCTCTTCATGGGCGACAGCGTTGTGATAGAGGATCTCAACCAGCCCACGGGACGTATCAATGGTTTCAAGCAGCTGATTGCGGATGACCGCTTTCGTTTGGTCTATTTCTCCTTCTGTAAAGTCCCCATCTTTCATTGCCTTAAGCTGCTCATTGATGATGCCTACTGCCTGATCATACTTTTCGAATTCAATTCCGGACATGACCATCAATAAGCCTTTATGGCTTTCCAGTCTACTTGCCGCATAATAAGCCAGGCTCGCTTTTTCTCTAACATTAATGAATAATTTGGAGTGGGAAAAACCGCCGAAAATGCCATTGAAAACCTGCAGGGCAAAGTAGTCACGATCACCGTATTTCGTATGAGTACGGTAGCCCATATTGAGCTTTCCTTGCTTGACGTCTTGCTTCTCTTTCACGACATGTTCTTTTTCTTTCCTCTTCACCTCTGACGAATCCACTTCCTGGGGAGTACGTTCATTCAAATGAAGGAGCCGGTCGCACAGCATTTCAACCTCTCGGACATCTACATCTCCAATTACATATAGATCAAATTGGTCTTCACTCATGACTTTCTTGTAATAATCATATAAACTCTTGGCCGTAATAGCGTCCACTTCTTCACTAACTCCATTTACATGAAGGGCGAACCTTTCTCCTTTACACATCTCCTCGACCAGACGAGAATTCGCATATCGCATTTTATCATCATATACTGCTTGGATTCTCACCTTTTGGTTCCGTTTTTCTTTAGAGACCGTTTTCTCATCGAATCCGTTTTGTTCATCAACATGAGGATTTTGCAATACATCTGACAAAAATTCAATCCCTTTTTGAAGCAGGGGCTCAGAGTCCTTTAAAAACTTTTCGTTGGCGATTTCAACAGACATGCTGACAATGTGGTACTCTCCTTTTTTCCCTAAATCCACGAAAAAGTTCGCGCCATATAACTCATCCAAGTAAGACCTTAAATCCGTTGTACTCGGATAAGTATTCGTGCTGCTTTGCATGACATGAGGGAGCAACCCTCGTAGTGTCACAGTTTCATGATCCAAAGGAGCTTTCATTTTCAAGATCAGGCTGTTCGTTTTATACTTATCTGTCTGAACGATATGTAGCGTGTATCCATGCTTCTTTTTCACTACTTCATTTATGGCTGTCATCGTACCGTCCTCCTTGGTTCCATACTTCCGTCAATTTTTGTATTCAAAAAAGTTATAAACACCTTTATTGTACGGTATTTATGTATAACTATACATGTAGTGATATATTGATTTCAAGCATCTTCCTCTATTGGAAAATTACCCATAGAGTAAACTAATATATGCATGTGGAGTTTTCATTATGACAGGGAAAGAATAAAGTAAAAAGAGACTGGGACAAAACTATAACAACCTCGCTTAAACACGAACCATTTCATTGATGCTTCTTTATGCAGCTAATGATTTCCGTGCAAGACTCCGCTTTCCCCGGGCAGCCCGTGAGTCTCCTCGGCAAGCCGCCGGGAAGGAAAGCAGAAGGGCTTCCTCCGAGAGGCTTTTGGCATAAGGAGAAACGGCCCTGAAGGTGTCCTTTGCCTACTTGGACGGTTTGACTTATGACATGTGCCCTTAAGCCCCGCAGCTGGACAGGTCTCACATAAGCTACCCCGAAGGAGTTTCCGTTTTGCACTCTAATCAACCTCTGGATAGCATTGAAATCTTAGGTATATTTGAGCAATCAAAAAACCCGAGCTATTTTACCTATTCTCAGGCATAATAGTTCGGGTTTTGTTTGGTATAAATCCTTTTGTCCCAGTCTCTTCGTTATAATATCGACATTATCGATTCCCTTTGATGTACGGTGTTCCAAGCGCTTTAGGCGCATCTGCACGTCCGATGAAGCCGGTAAGTGCCAGGATGGTTAATACGTAAGGGGCGATTAACAGGTATACACTTGGAATGTTTTCAAATAAAGGGATGCTTGACCCGATGATGCTTAAGCTTTGGGCGAATCCAAAGAATAACGCTGCACCCATGGCTCCCAGTGGGTGCCATTTACCGAAAATCAAGGCGGCTAAGGCCATGAACCCCTGTCCACTGATCGTAGCATGACTAAAGTCAGAGGAAATCGATTGAGCATAAACTCCCCCTCCGACCCCAGCGAAAGCACCTGAAATGATAACGCCGATATAGCGCATTTTCGTCACGTTAATTCCCATGGTGTCAGCTGCCATCGGGTGTTCACCTACGGAACGGAGTCTTAACCCAAATGGAGTCTTGAACATGATGAACCAAACAATGATTGATACAATAATCGCAACAAATGGCGGCCAGTATGTGTTGGAAAAGAAAATATCTCCAAGCACCGGAATTTTATGAAGGAATGGAACATCCACTTTTCCGAATCCTTCAGAAATGATATCCGTTTGACCTTTACCGTATATGCGTTTAACCAGGAAAAGCGTTAAGCCGATGGCAAGTAAGTTGATGGCTACACCCGAAACAACCTGGTCCGCTCTGAATGAAATGGAAGCAACGGCATGGAGAACAGCCAAGAGACCTCCCATTAACATGGCAATCAAAAGAGCTACCCAAGGAGTCGCGGAGCCAAACGTATCTGCAAATGCAATATTGAAAACGATACTTGAGAAAGCACCAATCACCATTAACCCTTCAAGACCGATATTTACCACTCCAGAACGTTCAGAGAACGCTCCGCCTAAAGCAGTGAAAATAAGTGGTGACGCCCACAATAATGTTGAAGGAATAAGGATTGTTAAGATATCGATAAAGCCCACTTATTTCACCCCCTTTTTACTAAAACGTTGAATGAGATAACGAATCATATAACCTGATGCTACGAAGAAAATAATAAGGGCGATGATGATATCCACCAATTCATTTGGAATACCTGCTTCAAGAGGCATATTTAGGGCTCCCACTTTCAGGCCTCCGAACAACAATGCTGCGAATACCACACCGATCGCCACGTTACCTCCTAATAGAGCTACAGCGATTCCGTCGAAACCAACCCCTGTAAATCCTCCTTTAATAGAGGCATAACCAAAGGTCCCTAATCCTTCCATAGCGCCGGCAAGTCCCGCAAACGCTCCTGAGATGACCATGGAGAGAATAATGTTTCCGTTCACGTTCATCCCCGCATACTGGGAAGCATGCTGATTGAAGCCTACGGAACGCAGTTCATATCCACGAGTTGTTTTCTCTAATAAGAACCACATGATGAAAACACAGGCCAGGGCTATAAAAATACCCCAATGAAGTCTTGAGTAATCCGTTAAAGCTTCAAAGAAAGGTGACTTAAGTGAAGACGTCTCAGCTATATAGTCTGTACGATCTTTACGTTCTGTCAATACATCACGGATAATGGCATTCGTGAGGTGAAGCGCAATATAGTTCATCATGATCGTTACAATTACTTCATGTACACGATATCTTGCTTTAAGCAAACCTGGAATGAATCCCCATAAAGCACCAGCCAGTGCAGCTGCGATAACTGCAAGGGGCAGGTGAATGATCTTTGGCAGATCTTCGAAAGCAACCCCTACCCAGACCGCAGCCAGCCAACCTACAATCAGTTGTCCCTCAACCCCGATATTGAATAATCCGGTCCTGAATGCAAAGGCTACCGCCAAGCCCGCTAAGATGTATGGCGTCACTTGACGTACCGTTTCACCTACATAATAAATCTCTCCGAATACCCCTTGCCAAAGTGCAGAGTATCCTGCAATCGGATCATAACCACTGACCAGCATGATGACGGTTCCCACAATAATACCTAAAAGGACCGAAATGACCGGGATTAAGATATTTGTTAAACGATTAGACATGTGAGTTCTCCCCCGCTTCCTTCCTCTTCGAACCAGCCATGAGCAGTCCAAGTTCCTGTTCCGTTGTTTCTTTAGGATTCACTATGGCTACAATTTGCCCTTCATAGATAACGGCGATACGATCACTGACATTCATGATTTCATCCAATTCAAATGAAAGTAATAGAACCGCTTTTCCGTTATCCCGTTGTTCGATCAGGCGTTTGTGAATAAACTCAATCGCTCCTACATCCAGGCCGCGAGTCGGTTGCGCCGCGATCAGAAGATCGGGATCGCGGTCCACTTCCCTTCCGATGATCGCCTTTTGCTGGTTACCTCCGGATAGAGCCCTGGCAAGAGTAAATTCTGAAGGTGTTCTAACATCAAACTCTTTAATCAGTTTTCTCGCTTGGTTGTAAATGTTTTTATAGCTTAATACCCCTTTATTGGAATAGGGCTTTTGGTAATAGGTTTGTAGAACCATATTTTCTCCAATCGGAAAATCCAATACCAGTCCATGCTTATGTCGATCCTGGGGAATATGTCCTACGCCTGTTTCATAAATCTTACGGGGCTTCATATTGACTATGTCTTTCCCGTTCAATTTAATAGATCCACTATCGACTTTGTGTAACCCTGTGATGGCTTCTATCAACTCACTTTGTCCGTTCCCATCGACTCCTGCTATTCCTAGTATCTCCCCTGCTTTGACTTCCAGGTTCAACCCCTTCACAACCGGAACATTGCGGTGGTCTTTTACATTCAATTCCCGAATCTCAAGAACATTGTCTGAAGGAGTTGCATCCTTCTTCTCAGTCTTGAAGGTCACTTCCCGTCCAACCATGAGGCTTGCAAGATGGTTCGGGTCTGTATCTGAAACTTGTACTGTCCCGATTCCCTTCCCTTTCCTAATAACGGTTACATTATCACACACTTCCATGATTTCTTTTAGTTTGTGTGTAATTAGAATAATAGACTTGCCTTCTTGAATGAGCGTTTTCATAATTTGGATCAGCTCTTTGATTTCTTGAGGAGTCAGTACCGCTGTCGGTTCGTCAAAGATCAGGATTTCCGCACCGCGATAAAGCGTTTTCAGGATTTCCACACGCTGCTGCATGCCAACAGATATGTCAGAAATCTTGGCAGAAGGGTCAACTTTCAAACCATATCTTTCTGATATATCAAGAATATCCTTCTCTGCCTTTTTAATATCAACTGTTGCACCTGACTTCGGTTCTCGACCGAGAATAATATTCTCAGTAACCGTAAAAGTATCAACAAGCATAAAATGCTGGTGAACCATTCCGATCCCTAAATCATTGGCAATGTTGGGATTCGTGATGTTTACTTTCTTTCCTTTAACACGAATTTCTCCTTGTTCAGGCTGATAAAGTCCAAACAATACATTCATCAGTGTTGATTTACCTGCTCCGTTTTCACCAAGAAGCGCATGAATTTCACCTTTTTTGAGCTGGAGGGTAATATTATCATTTGCTACGATGCCGGGAAATTCTTTGCGAATATTCAGCATCTCAATTACATAATCCATTGCTGATCACTCCTTGCATAGGCTAGGGATATTTATCTAGTAGTTAGAGGTCAGACCTTAACACGCTAGAAAAAAAGGGTTTCCCCGTTTTAAAACTCTAAATGAAAGATAGAAATAATTTCTATGCTTCAATTAGATTTTTAATTATTGTGAATTTTCTTTTTAAAAAAGGGATAAGAGACCGGCTTGCATTGGCCCCATTATCCCTTTTCAATTAGTTAGCTGAGAATGATTTTGCTGCATCAAGAGATTCTGGAACAGTGATTTCCCCGCTCTTGATTTTTTCTTTCCATTCGTCAACCTTCGTCATTACCTCGTCTTTGTTAGAAAGCTCTTCGTTAAGTTCTGCTAATCCAACACCCTCTTCGTTAAGACCGTAAGAGATAACTTCTCCACCAGGGAAGTTGCCTTCTTTTGCTTTATTAGCAAGATCCAATACGGCATTATCAACACGTTTTAATGAAGACGTTAAGATGATGTTGTGATCTCCGACTTTACCTTCTGCCGATTGGTCAGAGTCAACTCCGATTGCCCATAGTTCACGAGAAGGGTCTTTTTCTTTTAAATCGCGTGCTTCTTTAAATAATCCATTTCCAGTTCCACCAGCTGCATGGAAGATAACATCTACATCTTGAGAGTACATTTTAGATGCGATTGTTTGACCAAGTTCCGCTTTGTCGAAAGCTCCTGCATAATCTGCTACGATTTCAGCATCTGGATTAACGGATTTTACACCAGCGATGAATCCAGAGTGGAAACGCTCGATTACAGGGATTTCCATACCGCCAAGGAAACCGATTTTGTTCGTTTTCGTTGTTAATCCAGCAACCACTCCCGCAAGGAATGAACCTTCCTGCTCTTTAAACGTGATGCTTGCAACGTTTGGTTGATCTACAACAGCATCAACGATTGAAAAGTGAGAATCTTTTTGTTGTTGTGCAATATCATTGATCGCACCTTCCATAAGGAAGCCGATACCATATACTAAGTCAAAGTCTTGACGAGCTAATGTGTTTAAGTTCGTAGCATAGTCAGCATCAGATTGTGATTGCAAGTAGTCATAACCATTCTTACCTTTTTCTAAGCCGTGCTCTTCACCGAAAGCTTTTAAACCTTCCCAAGCTGATTGGTTGAAAGATTTGTCATCTACTCCACCAACATCCGTAACCATTGCTACTGTAAATTGATCTTCTTTCTTGCTACCTTCACCACTAGATGCACCTTCTTTGTCCTCGCTTGTTCCACAAGCACCTAATAATGTACCAGCAGCTAGAACAAATGACAACGCTAAACCAAATTTACGTTTTTTCACCTAGAGTACCCCCTATTAATGTAATAAATTAGTAGTAAGATGGATTGATATTATACTCGTTTCCGTAATACCTGGAAGCTAAATTTGTCTGATCGGAAATAGTTTACTGAATACAGAATCGGCTCATCGTTTTCATCGAAATGCATTTGTTTCAAGACGAGTAAGGCCGTTTCAGGATCGCAATTTAGAATAGGGGAGATTTTATCGTGATATCCCATCGGTTCAATTTGTGCCACAGCATGTGTAATTCTCTTATTCTCTCGTTTTTCCAAAACGGTGAATATCGAATTATCCTCATGCGTGAAATTCCTTGGCATGATTCTTTCCGGAATTTTATCCACACAATATACAACCGGTTCCCCGTTTGCAGTACGAACCCTCTCAATCAGGATCACGTCGTCCTCTTCATCGCAAGTAAACCTCTTCACATCATCCTCAGTAGCTTCTTGAGTTGTCGAGCTTAAGAAAATGGTCCCTGGCTCCATACCAGCCTGCTTAATCATGTTCGTTACACTGTTCAGCTGCTCAATACCAGAAGTAAAGAGCGGTTTAGCGTTTACAAATGTACCTACTCCATGACGTCTTACTATGACACTTTCTTCCTCAAGAATTCTGAGAGCTTCCCTTAGAGTAGCCCTGCTCACACCCAGTTGTTTGGAGAGATCAAATTCAGAAGGGAGTTTTTCTTTTTCTTTGTACACTCCTGCTTCTATGTCTTTCTTCAAACGGTCAATCACTTGTAAGTATAAATGTCGATTGTCTGTCTTTATTGTCACTGGAACCACCACCAAATTTTCTCAAGACATCAGACCTCTGATGTATATCTTTCCTACTAATCGAAAATACTATAACACTTTTCTATTAATAAATAAATAGCATTGTGTGATTTTGTCGAAAAAAAAGACTAGAATGACAATTAAAAATCTTTTTTTGCATTTTAATGGTAATTTTTGTGCGAGTAAAAGGTTTTCATGGAGTATTTTTACAATTAATTTACAACGGTGAAGGTTTAAATAACAATATTTACATTCCCGAGACAAAAGCATGACAAATGTAAGCGTTTTTAATAGTATAACATAATAGTGGATAAACTAGAATGTATTCCTTATGTACAATTCATTTTTACGTGTGAACCTCCATTTCCAAATAAAAAAGGTGTGTCAGCCCCATTCTTTTGAATTAGGGTGACACACCTTTTATTAAGAGCTCTGTTCTTCTGAAGGCTTTCCGATTAAGACGGTTCTTGGCTTACTTCCCTCATAGGGGCCGACAACCCCCCTTACTTCCATTTCATCGATCAGACGGGCTGCTCTTGTATACCCGATTCTAAATCTCCTTTGAAGCATGGATACAGATGCTGTCTGCATTTCAGCGATCAACTGCACCGCATCATCATATAACTCATCTTCTGCTTCGCCTGTTTTCTCATCTTCTTGTATTTCATCTGGAATCATTTCTTCCTGATATTGCGCTTTTTGCTGAGAAATGACGAAATCCACGATTTCTTCTACTTCTTCATCAGATAAGAAAGCGCCTTGAACTCTCGTGGGCTTCGAAGCTCCGACAGGCATGAAGAGCATGTCTCCTCTTCCCAGGAGTTTTTCTGCCCCGCCCGAGTCCAGAATGGTTCTTGAATCGGTTTGGGATGAAACAGCGAAGGCAATTCTGGACGGAATATTTGCTTTAATGACACCCGTAATGACATCCACTGACGGACGCTGAGTTGCAATGATTAAATGAATCCCCGCTGCACGTGCCATCTGTGCTAGCCTCGTGATGGCGTCTTCTACATCGCCGGAAGCGACCATCATTAAATCCGCCAACTCATCCACTATGACCACAATGTAAGGTAAGAGAGGCTGCTTTTCTTCATTCTCTATGTTCTGTTTCTTTACATACTCATTGTACCCTTCAATATTTCTTGTTCCTGTGTGAGAGAACAATTCGTATCGGCGTTCCATTTCGCTTACGACCTTTTTTAAGGCCTGAGAAGCTTTTTTGGCATCCGTTACAACAGGTGCCAATAGATGGGGAACTCCATTGTATACATTTAACTCGACCATTTTGGGATCGATCATCATCAGTTTCACTTCATGTGGCTTTGCCCTCATCAAAATGCTTGTGATGATCCCATTGATACATACACTTTTTCCGCTTCCTGTAGCGCCGGCCACCAGCAGATGAGGCATTTTATTCAATTCTGCCAGTACCGCTTCACCCGTGATGTCCCGTCCTAATCCAATTTGAAGCTTGGAATCCGGTTTATTTTGTTCCTTTGCTTCAAGGACCTCCCTAAGGGATACCATTGCTACCTCTGAATTCGGGACTTCAATACCGATAGCCGACTTCCCGGGAATCGGAGCTTCAATTCGGATATCCTTGGCGGCAAGAGCCAACGCCAAATCATCACTCAGGTTTACGATCCGGCTGACTTTCACCCCAACATCAGGGTGAACTTCATATTTGGTGACTGCAGGACCTAAATGAACCTGCGTTACTTTTGCCTTGACCCCAAAGCTTTGGAAAGTTCGTTCGAGCTTCGCTGCATTGGCATGTATCAACTGATACTCATTACTTTGATCGGTTTTTCTCGGGCTCTTTAACAAAGAGATGGAAGGGAGTTTATAATCCTTATTTTCCACTTCCGTAAACGTTATAGGCGGGGCTGTATCCTCTTCGCCTTCTTCATCCGGTTTATCCTGACCACCTAAGCCTTCTTTCTCACCATTCATTTCTCCATGTGAAGAATGTGGATCCTCTTTAGCCTGATCCCCTCCATAAGCCCTTTCCGCGAAATTTGAGATCAGTGGTTCCCTCGTCTCTTCTTCATGGGAATGGACCGGCTCCATCGCTTCCTTCTGTATGGCAGCAGTTTCTTTCTTTTTCTTTTCTTTCACTTCTTTCTTCTTTGATTGCTCTTCTTTCCAATCCGTCATGTCCTGTTTAAAGGCAGACCATTGTCCACTTAAGAAAGCACCGAAGCGCTTCCCGGCTCTACCCAGTACATCCCCTATGGATTTGCCCGTCACTAGAATAATGCCGATTAAGATGAATGTCGCACTTACAATCCTTGCCCCGGGCGAATCAAAGAGAAAATAAGAAACGGCAAATAAAACGCTCCCTATCATTCCCCCTCCAAGATCAGATGTACTTGTTTCACCGCCTACATCCATCCAATATAAATCCCATGTATTCAGGATGACGCTGGGATTTTCAAAAGAACCTTCATTTGAGAGCAAGTCAAATAGTTTCACATGACTCAGCAGTAAAAAACTCGCGATGATGATGTATATCCCCACCAATCTGCGGCTGAATAACATGGGGACCTCTCTCTTAATCATGAGATATCCTGCTGAATAAAGCATCCATAAGAGAGCAACCATATACCATTCACCCAGAAAGAATCGATAGAAATATACCAACGCCTTCCCCACGGCGCCAAGCTCGATGATGGAAATCAAACTGAGGGCTGCCAGTATCATTCCTGTGATTTCATACTTAATGGTCTGTTTTAAGGTTGAACTCGTAGAGGAACGTTTTTTTCTTCTTTTCCGTTTTGCCAATCCTTTTCACCTAAATTCTATTGAAGTCTTTCTTCATATGTACCCAAAGATGAAGAAAGGGCTGATCCTTTGGGGCAATATATGTGCCTAAGGTGTCAGACCCTTCCCGTTAACTTAATGTATCATTATGTTTTGTTTCTTCCAGTAATATTATAGCATAACCACTATTTCGGGAAAATCCTCTTTCTCTCTTAATTGTTGATAAATTCCCCTGGGCATATCTGATCATCAAGATAATGAGCTGGATCGCTGCTCATCACCCTTACAATTCGATATCGGTTTTCTTCTTGCTGTACTAAAACAGGAACACCTTGATATTCCATCATCATTTGGCCGCTGAAAACACTTGCATCTGTCGGGAATACAAAGTCATTTGGAACCATCGTGTAAAGAATCATTGCACTAATCCCTCTTGTTGATCCGATTGTTTTTTGATTTCAATCAGCTCGTTAATTTTTTTTATGGCCGTTCCTATGCCGCCGATACCGTCTATCAGTCCGTATGAGACAGCATCATCACCAACTACATTCGTTCCAATGTCCCTTGTGAGGTTACCTTTTGCAAACATCAAGTCTTTGAAGTCCTCTTCTGAAATATTGCTGTGCTTTGTCACGAAACTGACCACTCTCTCCTGCATTTTATCTAAGTATTCGAAAGTCTGGGGTACCCCAATTACTAATCCTGTCAAGCGAACAGGGTGAATGGTCATTGTTGCTGTACTGGCAATATAGGAGAAATCGCATGAAACCGCAATCGGCACGCCTATGCTATGCCCGCCTCCGAGTACAACGGAAACGGTAGGTTTAGATAAGGAAGCAATCATTTCAGAGATCGCCAACCCAGCTTCCACATCCCCTCCCACTGTATTTAAGATCACGACCAAACCCTCTATTTTAGAGTTTTGTTCAATTGCGACAAGTTGAGGTATAACATGTTCATACTTTGTCGTTTTATTTTGAGGGGGGAGCTGCATATGCCCCTCGATTTGACCGACAATGGTCAAGCAATGAATATTGGAATCCTGTGAGAGTTGAGGTACGTTGGTCTGTCCTAATTGCTGAATTTTTTCCATTAATCCTGATGGTTTATCTTTATTATCATCCTGCCCCTTGTTGGGCTGATCCTGTTGCATTCCCTCGTGATTTTCTGCCATATGAAAACATCTCCTTTTCATTCCATTCTCTTTTTATTATTTTAATATGGGTGTGTTTTCATACTTTATACTTTATGTTCACGGGATTTTCGTTCGCAACCATTGTTTGAAGATGATCTAAAAAAAGAGGCTATTTGTCATATTTCACAAATAGCCTCCCTTTTTACACTTCCATGATGATCGGTAATATCATCGGTCTTCTTCTTGTCTTATTGAATAAATAGGAATTAAGCTGATCCCGGATATCTTGTTTGATGGTTGTCCATTCAAATGACCCTCTTTGCAAATAGGTATGCACCACATCCGTCACAATACCGCCGGCCCCTTGAATTAATTCCTCTGATTCTCTCACATAGACGAAGCCCCGGGAAATGATTTCAGGTCCTGACACAATGGATTTGGACTTCCGGTTGATGGTTACAACCACTGTAAAGACACCATCTTCTGATAATAACTTTCGATCACGGAGAACAATATTCCCCACATCTCCTACACCGATTCCATCGATCAACACATTCCCTGCTTGTACACGTCCGCTCATTCTCATCTTACCATCCTTGTATTGGAGCACATCTCCTTTGTCCAAGATGAAGATTTGCTTGAAAGGAAGACCGATATCATGTGCGATTTGAGTATGGGCCACCAGCATTTTATACTCCCCTTGTATCGGAATGAAATACTTCGGCTTCATGATATTCAACATAAACTTTAGGTCTTCCTGGCTTCCATGTCCTGAAACATGAACTTTCTTATTAGCGGTCAAGACGTTTGCTCCTGCTCTGTACAGCATGTCGATTGTTTTTCCTACAATGACTTCCATTCCAGGTGACGGAGTAGCTGTAATAAGGACTGTATCCCCTTCTTCGATATTGACAAGTCGATGAGATCGTTTTGACATTCGTTGAAGCGCTTCAAAAGGCTCTCCTTGAGTTCCCGTAGCGATGATGACGACTTCACCCTTTGGATGATCACTTATTTCATCAATTCCAATGATCATCTCATCACGGACATGAAGGTAGCCTAATTTTAGCGCTACATCATATACTCTCTTTAAACTCTTCCCCACGACAGCGACCTTTCGATTATTCTGCTCTGCCGCATCAAAAACTTGCTGAAGGCGAATTAGGTTTGATGCAAAACAGGCGACAATCACTCTGCCGGATGCCGTCCGTAAGGCACTTGTAATATGTTGTTCAATGACTGCCTCGGAAGTGGTATATCCCGGTCTCTCAGCTTCTGTGCTGTCAGACAGCAAGCAGAGAACACCTTTCTCTCCGATTTGAGCCATCTTTCCTAAATCAGGTCGATAAAGATGCTTAGCTGATTGATCAAATTTGAATTCTCCAGTATGTACGATGACTCCTTCTGATGTGTGAATACATACACCAACTGAATCCGGAATACTATGAGTGGTTTTAAAAAACGTGACATTGACACCATTGAAAGTGAGGTAGCTATCGGAATGAATCGTAAAGAACTTCACATCTTCACGGACATTTTCATCTTTCAATCTTGCCTTTACGAGCGCATTCGTTAAACGGGTGCCATAAACAGGTGCTTTAATGTTATTGAGTACATATGAAATGGCCCCTATGCTATCCTCATGTCCATGAGTAAGGAAGATACCTTTCACACGTTCTTTATTTTCGATGAGATATTGAATGTCAGGAATAACGATATCGATCCCAAGCATTTCATTTTCAGGGAACATCAGCCCTGCATCAATCACAAAAATTTCTTCATCTACTTCAATTACGTACATGTTCTTACCAATTTCCCCGACTCCTCCGAGTGGGATGATCTTTATACTTTCATTCTTTGTCTTACTCACATTATGTCCTCCTATGCTGTGCCTTTCCCGATCTTCAATCAGTTACGATTTATTATACTTGATAATATTTTGGGAGTACAACCAATTTTATCCTTCCTAGAATATGATTAGGAAAAAGACTGCATTCATTTTACTACATTACTATTTCGATACATTGGGACTAAATCCTTCTTCTTTAAAATAAATTAATCTTCGAAGGTGTTGCCCGGATTGCAATCCTGTTATTTCTCTTACAGGAACAGGACCTCTATACGTTGGTAGTTATCGAATATAAAAGAGATTGGGACAAAGCGAAAAATCCTTCAAATGGAAACAAACTAATTGAGTGTTTGTTCTGAATACCGCTCATGATTTCCGTACAAGACTATGCTTTCCCGGGGTAGCCCGTGTGTCTTCTCAGAAGGCTGTCTTGCACACCAATCAACCGCTGGATAAAGAATAAACTAGGAGCACATTGAACAAGTTAAAAACCCGAACTAAATCACCTCCTAAAAGGCAAATTAGTTCGGGCTTTATTTAGACTCAAACACGTAGGTCCCAGCCTCTTATTCTCAGGATAATGCCTTTAGCACTTGAGACAGTTTTGCTCTTTCCACTTCAGTCAGCGGAATGAGTGGTAAGCGGACAGATCCCACATCCAGACCTTTCATCTGGAGGGCAGTCTTTACCGGTGTCGGATTTGGACTTGCAAACAAGCCCTTCATGACCGGAAGGAGTTGTTGATGCATCTTGGCTGCCTCCATATGCTTCCCACCCAAGAAGGCGCCAACCATTTCCTGCATTTCATTTCCGATAATATGTGATGCAACTGACACGATTCCAGTTCCTCCTATTGACAAAACAGGAACAGTTAGTCCGTCGTCACCACTATACAGCATGAAATCATCTGATGTATGAGAAATGATCTCAGTCATACTATCCAGATCACCGCTTGCTTCCTTAACAGCAACAATGTTATTGATTCCTGACAATCGGATTATGGTTTCGGGAGTCACATTGACGCTTGATCTTCCCGGAATGTTGTAAAGCATGACAGGTAAGGTAGTCGATTCAGCAATCGCCTTAAAATGTTGAAAGAGACCTTCCTGACTCGGCTTGTTGTAATAAGGGGCTACAAGCATAATGGCATCTACGCCTGCTTCCTCTGCCTTCTTGGTAAGTTCGATTGAGGCGTGGGTGTTATTGCTGCCCGTACCGGCAATGACAGGCACTCTCCCATTCACCACTTTTACTGTATGACGAAATAATGCGATTTTCTCTTCTTTTGTTAGGGTCGGGGACTCACCAGTAGTCCCTGCGACTACCAACGAATCTGATCCATTTCCGATCAGATATTGAATTAATTGGGTCGTCTTGGTAAAGTCAATATTTCCTTTACGGTCAAATGGGGTCACCATCGCCGTAGAAACGCGGCCAAAAGTCAATCTTGTCACTCTCCTCTTATGTTTATCCCACTCTGAAAGTAGCGCTTCTCTCTTGCAACTGAAACGTATCATGAAGTGCATTGATTGCACTAATCAAGTCTTGCTCTTTCACAAGTACCCAAATGGTCGTATGACTATCAGCAGACTGGAGAATTCGGATCCCTTCATTGGACAACGTCGATACGATGGCTGAAGTCACTCCAGGTACGCCAGTCATGCCTGCCCCTACCACTGAAATTTTCGCACACTCTGACTCTACGACAGGTTTATACCCTAAAGCTTCCAATACGGTAATCGCCCCGTCCGCCAGAGTGGAAGGTACAGTGTAAACCACTCCCCTGGGGGATATGTTAATAAAATCTACACTTATCCCCTCTTTCGCCATCGCTTTAAAGACCTCGGCTTGCAGATTATATTGTTCTTCCTTTGCGAATACTTTAATTTGGGTGAGGCTCGTCACATGTGCGATTCCTGTTACAGGGTGGTTTCGAAATTCTTTATGTGCCTTCGTATTTTCCAAAGTGGTGACAAGGGTCCCTTCACCATCTGAATACGTAGATCGGATTCGAATCGGAACGTTTGAATTCATTGCGATTTCAACTGCTCGCGGATGAATCACCTTCGCTCCCTGATAGGCCATATTACACACTTCATTATACGAAGCAACCTGTATGGGTCTTGCTTTTGAAGAGATTCGGGGATCCGCAGTCATGATCCCCTCAACATCCGTAAAAATATCAATATATTCAGCTTTTAATGCCACACCCAAAGCAGAAGCTGACGTATCACTACCCCCTCTTCCGATAGTGGTGACATCCCCGTCTTTGGTTGCACCTTGAAAACCAGCAACCACCACTGCATCATGAGTCTCCAGCTCTTTCAAGAGCCTGCTACACCTCATTTCTACTATCTTGGCATTGTTAAAATCATCATTTGTCCGGAATCCAGCTTGAGCACCTGTCAAAGCGGTGGACCGGATTCCATTTTCAAGGAGCATATTGGAAAAAACAAGGCTTGAAATGATTTCCCCACAAGATAATAATAAGTCCTGCTCTCTTTTACTTATTGACGTATTTTTGCCGCCAATTAAGGATAATAGGGAATCAGTGGCATAAGGTTCACCTTTTCTTCCCATGGCTGAAACGACTACCACCACTTTATATCCTTTTTCAATCGCTTTTTTTGTATGACTGAGGGCCTTCAGACGGCCAGCCTCATTTCGTACAGACGTTCCACCAAATTTTTGAACGATCACTTTCATGACTACACCTCATTGTCATATGTTCAAGAGGTATGAGAGAACGAATAGTGGATAGATAGTTTTATAACTGGAATGATTCCTCTTCTTTATTTAATTAAACCGAGTCTTAATAGACTTTCTGCGATTTGGACCGAGTTCCAGGCCGCTCCCTTAAGTAAATTATCCGACACAACCCACATATGGAAGCCCTTGTCTTCATCAAGGTCTTTTCGCACTCTGCCTACAAAAACATCCGGTTTCCCTACAGCATGAGCGGGCATAGGATAAATTTGTTCTTCAGGAATATCTTCTAATGTCACACCACGAGCATCTTTTAACAGTGAGTGTATATCTTTCACTGAAACAGCATCCTTCTCAATTTCAATATATACACTTTCTGAGTGACCTGTTACAACAGGTAATCTGACGCAAGTTGCAGATACCTTTAATGACTGCATATGCATTATTTTTTTCGTTTCATTGATCATTTTCATTTCTTCAAATGTAAAGCCGTTATCCTGAAATTTATCAATTTGTGGAATGGCATTGTATGCGATCTGATAATGCTTCTTATCCCCTTTTACAGGCAGCACAGCCGGTTCAAAGGATTCACCGGAAAGAATCGCCTGGGTCTGTTCATGAAGCTCATCGATTGCCACTGCGCCTGCCCCTGATACTGCCTGGTATGTCGACACAATGACTTTTGACAAACCGTACTCTTTTCGAATCGGTTCAAGTGCTGCCACCATCTGAATCGTAGAACAATTTGGATTTGCAATGATTCCTTTATGAAGCTTGATATCTTCTTCATTTACTTCAGGAACTACAAGGGGAACATCCGGATCCATACGATAGGCACTTGTATTGTCCACGACAATCGCTCCGCGTTTAACGGCTTCCGGTGCAAGAAGTTTGGATACACTTCCACCTGCGCTAAATAAGGCAATATCCACTCCTTCAAAACTTTCCGGCTTCGCTTCTTCAACCGTCCATTCTTTCCCTTTAAAGGTAACGGTAGATCCTGCTGAGCGCGCCGAAGATAGTAACGTGAGTTGTTTTATTGGAAAATCCCTTTTTTCTAATGTTTGTAGCATTTGCTGACCAACTGCACCAGTGGCACCTACAACCGCTACATGAAATCCCGTTGTATTCAAAATCTTCTCTCCTTCCAGCCATTCAGTATTCTCATAGTAGGTATATCCTTTTAGTCTATTACTATAATAAAGAATATTTTAACATAAACAATTATTCGACAATAGGGAATTTTTTATATAAGATATTATTTCCTACGACACTTCCCATGGAATTGGTTGATTATTGACATATATCCATTCCTCCGTGCAGCCAGTATGCACCCAAATAAGGGCCAGATCTTCTACTGATATGAATTCTATATTTCCTACAAACTATTCATGACTGACTTCACCTTTTCCTGGAACTACGGAAGACCCAATCTTCTGATCTACTTATGCATGAAAAGAAGGCCATCTCAGCTGTGTCAGGTGATAGCCTTCTTAACGTATTAATCTAAATATCTTTCAATGACAACCGGCTGAAGCTGCCTCCCCTCAATTGCAGCTTCAATTGTTTCCTGGATCATTGTCATCCTTGCCACCATTGATTTCGGTTTACTTTCAGGTGCATCCTGCCCGAACGGGATAAAGTAAATATCTTTCGTCGAGATCAATCTCATTAGATTCACACCGTTTAATCCAAGCGCATCATTTGTAGAAATCCCAAGAACTACCGGACGGTGATTTCGAAGAGTCGCTTTAGCAGCCATTAACACGGGGGAATCAGTCATGGCATTGGCGAATTTACTCATGGAATTTCCTGTAAGAGGAGCGATTACCATGCAATCAAGGGGGATTTTAGGACCGAGTGGTTCAGCCTTTACGATGGAATCAATGACCTTATGGCCCGTAACGTCTTCAATACGCTTAATCCAGTCTTCTCCTTTACCGAATCTCGTTTCAGTATTCATTACTGTTGACGTCACAACCGGTATCACTTCAGCCCCATTGTTCACTAACCGTTCGATTTCGGGAAATACTGCATCATAGGTACAATGAGACCCTGTCAATCCAAACCCAATTCGCTTTCCTTTTACACTCATGAAGAATTCTCCTTCCCTGAATCAAAATCTTCCTCTAATAATTGAGAAAGAACATTCGCCAAAATCTGTCCTGCAGTCTTAGGCGCTACGATTCCAGGCAATCCAGGCGCCAACAATGCTTTAATCCCTCGCTTTTCCGCATAACGGAAATCTGTCCCTCCAGGCTTTGAAGCCAAATCGATGATTAATGTATGAGCCGGCATTTTGGCTATCACAGCAGCTTTCACAATATGCACCGGTATGGTATTGATACATATATCACAATCCTCTACCTCTTTTTCCAGGCTATCTAAGTGAAATGGCTCCAATCCCATTTCGGTTACCCTGGCAAGATGCTCGCTTTTGCGAACGCCAACCTTCACTTTTCCGCCTAAATGATGGAACGTTCTGGCTACACTCATACCCACTCTCCCGAGACCCAATATCACAATGGTCGATCCATGAATGGTAAAGTCTGTATGTTGAATAGCCATCATAATCGTTCCCTCTACTGTAGGTATGGAATTATAAATGGCAACATCGTCCCTCTCAAACAATTGAACAAGTTTCCGCTTCGTTATTGACATGATTTCATCCAAATACTTATTACTAATTCCTGAATAGATCGTACAGTGCTCTGGCGTCTGAGACACGATTTCTTCTGTTAAAATGATTTTTTCTTTAGAAAATATCGTATCAATTTCCCCTTGTAGATTCGTGCCGGGTACAGGTAAGATGATGGCATCGATTATGGAAAAGTCCACTTCATCGAGCTTTTCCTTCGAAGCCCCTGTAAAGGCATGATCCAGTTGTTCAAAACCAACGAGCGATATCTTAGCATCAAGCTCCGTAAGCTTTCGAATAATCTCAAGTTGTCGGGCATCTCCGCCTAGAACTGCGATCTGCATTCCGGTCAGCATCACTGATTTCACCTACTTTAACATAATCGCTATTCTAAATCCCTTTTCACTTCAACAGTGTATGTAGCTCTTACCTAATGGGTGAGTATAAAAGCAAATGGAACCGTGATAGTAAATGTCTGATGACTTTTATTCAAAAAAAAAAAACGGGGCAGCCCCGTTTTTTAATCTTCCGATACTTCAAGTATGATCATATCTGCTCCAATTGTCCGAATTTGATGCCAGGGCACCCTGATCTCCCCCCCTTGCTTTCGCAACCATTTCCCTGTCGGAATGATAAGTGCATTGATGCTCCCTGATTTATCATTGAATTCAAGATCCGTTTGCCCAAGTACCCCAAGACGTTCTGCTTTTTTGTAGTCCACGATCTCTTTACCACTTAACTCACTTAACCTCATGTAGATCCCTCCATAAATTGAGCTCTGTAGTACAATGTATACACTGTCCAGTTTTTTTAGAAGGATTTCTTGGCACATTTTCAGCAAACATGTAAAAAAGCAGACCTTTTACAGCCTGCTTTAACCAGTTAATTTCTAATATTCTGAGGAAGTTTTCCTTCAGGGCTTATGATTGATAATGCATAATCATCCGTAAAGATGTCCTTGGCCAGATGATTTACCTTATCCATTGTTACACCATCAATCTCTTCAACGATCTCATCAAGGGTTCTGTGCCTTTTCAGAAGCAATTCATTCTTTCCGTTACGGCTCATACGGCTGTTTGTGCTTTCTAGACTGAGCATCAGATTCCCTTTGAGCTGTTCTTTGCTATTCAGTAATTCTTTTGAGGTGATACCTTCCGCTTTTAAGGCTTGCAAGGTGCTGTCGATCGTATCAAACAATTGATCTAATTGATTTGCGCCTGTTCCTCCATAGATCGTCACCATTCCGCTATCTTCATAAGCGGAGTGATAAGAAAAAACAGAGTAAGCAAGTCCCCTTTGCTCGCGGACTTCTTGAAACAAGCGGGATGACATACTTCCTCCCAATACGTTATTTAATACAATCAGATTATAGATGTCTGGATGGCCGATCTGCAATCCGTCAAAACCAAGACACAAATGAGCTTGCTCCGTATCTTTTTTTCGAGTCAGCTTATTGGTCTGAAAAGCCGGTTTGACCCGGTCTTCAGGTCCTTTACCACCTTCATAGGATCCAAATAACTTTTCTACTTCTTTGATGAACGTTTCATTTACATTTCCTGCCACAGATACCACTACTTGATCAGGGGTATACATGTCATGCATATATTCTTTTAATTTAGCCTGATTGAAGGAGTCCAAAGTTTCTTCCGTTCCGAGAATCGGGTATCCTAGCGGATGCTCTTCATAAACTGCTTTGCTAAGCAGGTCATGAACGATATCGTCAGGTGTGTCTTCATACATTTTAATCTCTTCATACACCACATTTTTCTCCTTATTCAGTTCCTCTTCTATATAAGTAGAGTTAAAGAACATATCAGAAAGTGTATGTAATGCGTAATCTGCATGATTGTCCAATACTTTGGCATAGTAACAGGTATATTCCTTTGATGTAAAAGCATTTACCTGTCCGCCGATACTATCAAAAGACTCGGCAATTTCCCGGGCTGTCTTTGTTTTAGTCCCTTTAAAGAACATATGTTCCAGGAAGTGGGAAATCCCATTGTTTTGTTCCGTTTCATTTCTTGACCCTGTTGCAATCCAGACTCCTATCGCTACTGAGCGGACATGAGGGATTTCTTCCAGCACGATTCTCAGTCCATTTTGGCATGTATACTTCTTAATCAAAAAACTTCCTCCTATTCATGGTGCAAACTTACTGCTTCTTCTTACTATTTCCTTGGCCCGGATGAATTATCGGCGTCCAATAAAATACGTTCCTCTTTAACCAGGCTTGAAACCGTACCCAGCCTCAAATCTTTTCCTTTTATTTGAAGAATCAACGAATTGAGTGAATTGGCAGTAGAAGCTGTTGGATGCATGAGAACAATAGCCCCTTTATGCATTTTCCTCATCACACGATCGATTAAGACGTCAGGCTGAGGTTTTTGCCAATCCACAGTATCCACACTCCACATAATGGTTCTCATCTGCATGTCATGTGCAATCTCTACCACTTCATCCCTGTAGCTTCCGCTAGGTGGAGCAAACCACTTCACTGTTTCACCAGTCGTAACCTCAATAATCTCATTCGTTTTCTTCATTTCTTCTCTTATCTTACCTGAATGTAACGTTTTCATATCAGGATGTGAATATGAATGATTTCCTACCTCATGTCCCGCATCCACGATCATCTTCGCTAAATCCGGATTATTCTTAACCCATCTCCCCTCTAAAAAGAAGGTAGCATATACTTGATGCTTTTTCAAAGTTGCCAGCATATCAGGAATAAATTCATTTCCCCAGGCTACATTTATGATAAAGGATACCATTGGTTTATCTGGATTTCCCCTGTATAAGGGAGATGCGGGCAAATCAGGCAAGTGCTTCTCCGGTGGAACTTGCTTGTAGATCAGCTTGTCTTCATTGAACGACTTTTCCTTTTTCATATTAGTTAGAGATGCTTCCACATCCACCTTTATTCCATTATAACCAGGTGTTGCTTTCCAAACAGTATCTATCATAGCATCTTTTGCCGGAATTTCCCTTGATTTAGCTTCTTCCCTTATTCTTCGTGTTAAATCACTGGTTTCGCTTACTCCGCTCACTTCCAGCGATTCCTGCTTTAACCTTGTGAGATACTGATCTGATAAAGGGTTCTCAACCACGACTATAGTCAGAATAGCAATTAGACTGATTCCAATCAAGTATTTTTTTCCCATACATGTCCACCTTCCTTCTCCTAAAACATATGAAGAAAAAGGACATGGTAGAACAAAAGCGCAGGCTGCTCGCCCAGAGGCGACAAGCATAAGGAAAAGCTGTCGGAAAGGCGTCCTTTGCCTTTCTGGCAGGTTTTCCTTATGACCTCGAGCCTCTAGCCGCCGGAGCTGGACGA